>CAKZJE010000001.1 GCA_936941155.1 uncultured Methylomonas sp.
TTCCATTCTTTCAAAATTGGGTTGATTGTCGAGAAGCTACCGCCGCCCAATGCTTCCCGCACCCGCTCAAGCGTGGGCTTAACGCCGCTTTTTTGTAACTCTTCACAAACTGCAAATATTTTGTTTTTCATTTCGACACCTTTTAAACTGTAGTTTTATGTAGTATTTGTATTATACATTTTACTACAAAATACTACAAGCGAATTTTACGTTTTGTTGATTTGTTAAATTCGATTTTTACTTTCTCTGCCATTAAAAGTGAGCTAGGTTATAATCACTTTTCATGGCTTAAAAAGTAGCAGGGGTGAAAATGCGCGGAGCAAGACCTTTAACCAAAGAACGAGCACAAGCAGTTTTAAATACTACAGAAACGCTACGCGAAAAAGCTTTATTCACCTTGGGATTTTGCACAGGTTACAGAATCAGCGAGATTTTGAGTTTAACGCTGGGCGATGTTGTCACCGATGGGCTGTTACATAGTCACATCACCATCAAAGCCCGAAACACCAAAACCAAAACCGGACGCAGCGTGTTTTTAAACAATACCGCGCGGGTAGCTTTGAGTGAGTTGGTCGAAAGCATGAAGCACTTACCCAGCGACACGCCGCTATTTTTAAGCCGCAAATCTGCCAACGGCAAAGCCAAAGCGATTTCCAGGCAACAGGCGCATAACATCATCAAGCGGCAATTTGCCGCGATTGGCGAATATGGCAACGTCAGCACCCACAGTTTGAGAAAAACCTTTGCCGCAGGGATTTATCAAGCCACTGGCAAGATTGAACTGGTACAGATAGCTTTAGGGCATAAAGCCATCACCAGCACCATGAGTTATTTATCTTTTGACACCCGCGCCATAGATCGCGCCATTTCGGAGTTATTTGAATGACAGAACAACCAGCAAATTATGAAGTTAAGCCTAAAAAAATGGGCAGACCCAAGAAAGAGGCAAAAGGCGAACGATTATGGATTCCTGCGGAGTGCATAGCCTTTGTGAAATCGTATCTTGAGCTAACCAAACAAAAAGCCAAAGAGAGCGGTAAAAAAGAGGGTTAGAAAAGAGCTTTTTAAGAGTTATCCACAGCAAAAAATAGACAGTTTTCTTTTATGTATATTTTAAATAGTTTTAATATATTTTCGGCTCTGTTTTTTACTTTAAAATCAATTTGTTACAAGGGCATTAAACGAGAAATAGGTTGTATTAGGTGAGAAATCGGTTGTATTAAACGAGAAATCGGTTGTTCATAAAACGAGAAAACGGTTGTATTAAACGAGTTATAGTGTTAGTCTCGTTTTATACTTTTATTCACACTTCCATTTTATGGCTAATAACAATAATTTAACGGTCTATAAATCAAACAAGGTTATTGAGGCAGGTTACAAACTAAGTTTGAATGAGCAGCGGCTTATTTTGTCCTGTATCGCTAAAGTTAAATCTAGCAAACCTTTGTCAGCCACAGAACGCTTTGAAGTGACCGCAAAAGAATTTTCTGCCCAGTTTGGGATTAGCCTGGACAAGAGCTATCAAACCTTGAAAGAAGTTTCAGAGCAGCTTTTTGAACGGTATGTGATTATTGACAACCCCGACCCCAGCGATAAAAGCATTAAATACACTAAAACGCGCTGGATTAGTGCCATCAACTACCATTCAGATGCCGGAAAGGTGAGCCTGATTTTTGCCGCGTTTATGATTCCTTACTTAAGCGAATTACAAGGGCAATTTACCTTTTATTTGCTGGAAAATATTAGTGGCATGACTTCCATTTATGCGATTCGGTTGTATGAGTTGCTGATGCAATGGAAAACCACGGGAACGCGGGAAATTGAAATTGACTGGTTAAAAAAGCAGTTTGAAATTGAAAATGGCTACGAACGGATGTTTGACTTAAAAAAATATGTAATAGACCCCGCCGTGAAAGACATCAACACCCATTCAAACTATCAGGTGGCGTGGACGCAGCGCAAAACAGGGCGCAGGGTGACGCATTTAAAATTTACTTTTGCCGAAAAACAGCCTCAACCGCAACCTGAAGCAAAACCTGCCAGCCCAAAAGTCAAAGGCAAGCTGATTAACGGCGTAGTGAAATCGGAAATTGAGGCAAAAGCCAGACCCGGCGAAACTTACGAAGCTGCCGCCGAGCGCATCAAAAAAGCAAAGGCGGCGAATGTGAAAAATTTACAGGAGGCTATCAAAAAAACTTAAATTCGATTTAACCAACAAGTCGCCCTGATGGAGTGCGGGAACACCCCAGCAGAGCTAAACCCCTTTAAAACGCAGTTTAACGAGGTCTCATATCATGTTATCACAACCCACAAACCACGCTTATAGTGGCGTGTCGTTACCCGCATTGCGCTTAGTTTTAGGACTTTTGGCTTTAGCCATCAGTTTCTATTATTCCTTCAAATTTCTCAGCGTTGGCACAACAGGCTTTGAGCTTTTTTCCGCGCTGGCGTTCGTGGCGATCACCGAGGCGACCAAAGCCAT
>CAKZJE010000002.1 GCA_936941155.1 uncultured Methylomonas sp.
TAAAACCGCCTGAACCGTTGCCAGTGGTCACAACTGAAAGGGATTTATTGCCGGATAATAAAGTGTAATCTGTAATTACAGTAATACTGTATTACTGTAATTACAGATTACACTTTCTGAACGTTAAACCGTCCGGCTGATAAGCCGTTAATTGCTATAATGTAAAAACGCAAAAAAAATTAAACCTTAAATTTAATGAAAATAATCACGATAGCCACACAGAAAGGCGGCGCGGGAAAAACAACCCTAGCCACAAACCTTGCAACAGCAAGCGCAAAAGCGGGGCATTTAACATTAATCATTGATGCTGACAGCCAAAAAACCGCGCTTGATTGGTTTAATAAACGCGATAACCAAGAAAACCCGCTTGTTATCGCGGCTGAAAATCAGGAAAAACTACAAAACTTGTTAAACCTTGCAGAGCAGAAAGGCATAGAGCGAATTTTTATTGATACACAAGGCGCGGCGGCTGAACTGGTTAATTTTGCCATGTTAAAGGCTGACTTTTCCCTATTGCCATGCAGTGCGGGCGGTTTTGACGTGGGAGCGCAACGGACAACGGCGGCGGCGTTATTGCAGTTAAAAAAACAAGGGGCTTTTGTTATCACCAAAGCGACAACGCGCGGGCAAGAACTGGCAGAAACGCGGGCTATTTTGCACGGCTTAGGGTTGCCAATTTCAGAACACAAAACCACGTTTTTAAAAGCCTATAAAGATGCGGCGGTTTTTAATTCGAGCGTTATCGAATTAGAGCCTAATGGAAAGGCGGCGGCTGAAATAACAAAATTATTTGAATGGCTTGAAATAAAACTTAAAAAAAACCCTCTTTTAGATCAATTACAGCAAGGCTAAAAAATGGCTATTAATAAAAAACAGCGTGAAGAAAAACTAAACGAAAAAATAGAAGATTTCAAGCAAACAGGGGCGTTATTAGCAGAATTACAGGCAAGCATTGAACAGCCAAAAGACAACGAAACACTACAAAGCACGGGCAAAAAATCAGCACAGGATAAGATTAGTTTTCACCTGAACATTAACAAAAAATTGCATAAAGAGCTTAAGCAAATCGCATTGAATGAGGATAGTAATATCACCGCGCTATTGCTTGAAGGCTTAGAACTGGCATTAAAAAAACGCGGTAAAAATATAAACGATTATTTATAAAATTTAAAAAATGAAAAGCTCCGATTTATCCGTTTTTGAAAAAACCGCTTTTAATTACAATTCTAGTTTTCAAGATAAAAAGAAAATTGCAGAATTAAGAAAAGAAATTGAATTATTAAAAGAAGATCTGAAAAAAGAAAGGATGTTAAATAATGATGATGATATTAGAGTTATTTCTACAGTTGAAGATTTTAGTCAGTTAATTTATGAAAGATTAACATTAAACGATAAATTAAATTTAGTTGATTTATTAAATCAGGATATTAAAAAACAGCAAGGCAATATTAAGCCGTTTAAATATTTTGATAAAACTGACTATGTTGCTAAACGAATTTTTAAAAGCAAACCTGCTAAAAAAGCGGCGTTAATCAATGCAATTAAAACAATGTTTGAAGATGGAATAGAAGAAAATGAAATAGAAAAAATAATTTTAGAATTACAAAATCTCAACTTTATCAAGATGATAGATAATAAAATCACCTATCTATAAATAAACTAATAATCCTAAAATTGCATTAATTAGCAATAGTGAAATAACAATTATATTTGCTTTAAAGCGTGTTTTATCGAGTATTAGCAGCAACGCATAACAGCCCGTTAATATATCAAATAGCAGATTTATTTCTTGAAATGTCATCTTTTAATGATTATTTAGGATTTATGGCTAAAATATTTAGCGGCGGATGTGGCATTATATCCACTAGGACAATATGAGAATCTGAAATTTTTTGATAATGAATAAGCCATTGTGAAACTAAATCATTTTTATCTGATAATTTATAGCCGTTATCAATCGGATATTCATTATTAAGATTATAAAAACCAGCGTGATAATGCCATAACTTAAGCGATAAAGCATGATTAACTTTTTTAATAAAATCACTATCGTTTTTATCTACATTATCCGAGTTTTTATTTCTGACTTTGTAGCCATGAATTTTATAGTTATCAATAGATTGAAAACCGCCTTTTGAGAACTCAATCATAAATCGCTTTATTTTTCTTTTTTCTGCAATCGCAAAATTCTTTGCTTTGCTATCAAAAATAGCGGTTGTTTCTAATTCATAATCCATAGCTTAATCATTTAGCCATTTATCAAAACTTTCATCACTTTCAAGGGCTGATTTAGGCACTTTTCTTCTAGGCGAATTAAGAGCTTTATTCATAGCTTCTAAATCATAAGTAAAATCTGTTTTTTCTGAAAAATGCTTTATTTTAAAAACAATGATTTTATTCGATAAATCATTATAGACTTTATGAAAAAAGAGATTTAAAGCGTTAAAAGAGATTTTGCTTGCTGTTAAAGTATTCATTTTTTTATACCGCCGCTTGGTGTTCAGCTTGTTTGTAACTGCCTAAGTAACTAATCGCTTTTTTTTTGACTCTAGCAATTTCCATCATTGCGCTACGCATCGCTTTATCATCTCGAATAACGCTTAAAATTTCCCTTTCTTCTGCGCTTATATCGCTAGTTCCTTCTTTGCCAGACAACAAATAATCGGCAGAAACTCCAAAATACTCGCTAATTTTTTTTAAAGCCCCGCTTGTCATTTCGCTTCTATCTTGTTCTATCGCTGATATTGCGCTGTAGCTTAAGCCCAATATTTCACCTACCTCTGTTTGATTTAACCCTCTTTTTTTTCTTAGCTCCTTTAATCGTTGACCTGTTGTCATGGTATTCTCCTTATAAAATTTGCTTTTTTGGTTGTTTAGTTGCAAAATAACAGCAAGCAATAACTTTACCTGCAATGGTACTAAAAATTGCTTATGTGGGAATGTTTTTTTGAAAGAGAAACAATTAGCGCGGTAGCGAATGAAGAACTTGAAATATTCAGCCGCCACCGCTAACCCAAAATTAACGCTTACTTAACTTTGAGGCTATCTAAAATGATACCATTTTATGCACTAAAAAGCAGTGAAAATCTAGCAGAATCAAGCCTTACAGCCTGTTTTTGTTTAGCCTCATATCACTATGAGGACATAAACAAAATGCAAACCGATTACCCACAAAGCGCACCACACGCGCAAAACATCCAAAACCAAAACAGCGGAATAGGTTTTATCCTGTTATTTTCGCTTGCCATATTCCTTGCTTATGCTGTCAACAAAGGCATGATCGTTGAAGGCTTTATCTATTTGCTTTCGTATTTTTTCGATAACTTTCAGGTCAAAATCCACAATAACAACATCATTGCAGATATTGCGCTGTTAGTGTTTATCCTGCTTGCCTTGTTCGGGCTGTTTTGCTTTGTGAAATTCTTTTTTTCGCTGTTTATCACAGTGGCAATTATTGGCGTAATTGCACTGGCGGCGTTTTACTTTGATGCTTTCGACTATGAGCAACCGCACGAAGCAAAACTAAAAAACAATGAAGCAATAGAACGCAATTACGCGCCGTTTGGGGGTTAAAATGAATCATTTAAACAACCAAGCGTTATCATTGCCTACTGTTCGTTTAGTTTTAGGCATTATGGCTATTATTTTAAGCCTTGTTTTCGCCATTCAATTTGTTAGTCAAGGTGCAACGGGCGCGGCGGTTATCAGTGCTATTATTTTCTGCTTAATTACAGAGTTTGCTAAAGTGGCGTTTTGTGGTGATTTTGGCTATTACTTTGAAACGGGGCAAGGCTCAAAAGCGTTATTTGCTGGCGTTATTGTCGCTATTTTATTCGCCCTTTCCATTAGTTCAGCGGTTTTTGTTTTGACTATTTCACCTGCGAAAAATGAAACACTTGTTACGCAGTCAGATAGCAAAATAAACACACTACAAAACCAATTAGCCGCTAAACAATCGCTTTTAAATGCGTGCAATCCTTCTTATATTTCAAAGTGTATCAAGCCATTGAATGACCAAGTTAATGCACTGCAAGGCGAATTGAACGCGATTTTAAAACAATCTGACAGCTTAATTGATGCTAGAGCAAATCAACAATTCTGGAATAAAGCGGCGGGTTATTTAGGCACAGATGCAAATAGTTTACAGATTGATTTTGCAATAGCTCGCGCTGTTATTTTGGATTTATTGGGTTTAATCCTGATTAGCCAATACACCGCAACCAAGCGCATAAATAGCGATCTACAAAGCAGAAATTATTTTCATGTGCAGCACCCAGCACCAGCGCAACAGCAACCAATTGAACAGCCGCCACAAGTACAGCAACCGCCACAACAAAGGCAAGCGCAACCGCTACCAAGTTACAATTTTAAAAATTTAAAGTGGTAAACACGCCACCATTAACAGGCTTTGTTATGGATGACAAAGCCGGTAGCGTGGGGAAAAATCAGGATGACACGCAATGCGTGGGAACAAAAAAAACAAGCTTGGATAAACCAGACACGCAACCAGACACGCAATGCGTGGGTGGTGTAGGTAGTTGGAAAATAGGCAATTGCTTACACTGTTCAAAAGAGTTTGAACGCATAACCGCATGGCAAAAGTATTGCACTGAGGATTGCAGGATAGCAGCGTATGAACTAAGGACAGGTAAAAAATTTAAGCTTAAGAAAACAGCAGCAAGTTAAGAAAAACATACAGCCTTTTTTTGCTGTTATGTTTGGGGCTTAAAAGGAAAAGAACAGCACAGAGCTTTACACGGTGCGCACTGTGTAAGCTCAAATAGATTTTTAACAGGTTTAAACCAAGCCTAACCCGACGGGGTGAAAAGTAGCATTGTCACTACCTGACTTGGTTTATTTTTTTTATGACAAACGACACTAGACAAGGTGAAATGTGATTTTTCCTAAAATAATATCTATAGAAGAAGCGTGTAGCATTCTAAAAGAAAAAACTAATCAGAATTTTTTAGGAGAAATTAAAGCGGCGGTACTCAATCAAAAAATAAAATCAGTTGAACGTTTTTCGACTGGCAGTGTTAGCAGCAATGAACATTGTTTATCTATCTTTGTTGGAAACTCTATAGATGATGTAAAGCCAAAAACTTTAATTTATACCGACAGCTTAAAAAGCTACTTTCTGGAAACCCATAACTTAATGCTTGAAGATTCAACTATTCAGCAACCATTGCCGGAAAGTTTAACGAAAAATAGCGATATTAACCAAAAAGAAAAACGATCTTATTTACTATTGATTGCTGCGTTATGCAAAGTAAACAAGATTGATTTAAACGAACGTGGAGCAGCCAAAAGGCTAGAAGAATTAACAGATAGCAGCTTATCTGTAGGATATAAAACTATCCTAAAAATTGTGGATGAGATTAATAGCTTTGACTTGCCAAAAGTGTAAATACACTTTCAAAAGTGTATTTACATTTTTTAGTTTTGCTTTTTATGTATAATCCGCAAAAAAATTTAGGGCAATAAAAAGCCCGTATCAGATAACCGACACGGGCTTTTAATGTTCAAAACTTTTATTTTATCGCAATTCTTCTCAATCTTGGCGGTGCGAAAGAATTGCAACTTTTTAACATCATAACCGATTGATTTAAGAGATAAACCTAATGAGCTATTAGTGGGTGCGTCTCGCACCCGCTTTTTTTATTCTAGCGGGTCATGTAAATATTAGGCAAGTATTGATTGTCTCCAAAGGTTAGGTATAACTAAATTGAGATATAATTTAACCATAACCCATTGAAAAAATAATAAAAATTAATAAATAACGCTGACTAATTATTGTTGTTTTTTGCTCTGCTTGTGACAGTCACTGCCGTTTATTAGCGTTTATTAGCGTTTATTAGCGTTTATTAGCGTTTATTAGCGTTTATGTAGCTTTATCTCTTAAATCTGTTGTCATTATAACAACAAATATCGGTTATGTCATAAATAGATTTAAGGCTATTTTGATATGACAAATTTAGATAATAAATATAACGAATACCCGTCCTATTTGGACGATATTCCAGAACCAGACGCGACTTATTATGAGCAAATCGGCGGCGGTTTTGATGATTCAAATCATTTTGAACCCGTCATTATTGACACGCCCACGCCACCACAAAAACCACACGCCCACGCCACAAAAGCCACCACGCCACCGGCTTACATTAAAAAAATCTATCCTGAACGAGAAAAATTAACCGCTGAACAAATCCTAAACCTAGCAAACAATGACTTAGCCATTTTAGCGGCTGATTATGGCGTGGATTGGTCAAAACTTTACCCGCTGATTAATCGCAGGCAACGGGTTTATAAAAACCATATAGCCATTGATAAAAACCATAAAAACGCGGTAAAGGTCTGGGTAGAGTTTGCAGAAAAAAACGGCTATGAGTCTGTAGCAGTTACCTTTAACACCCTAAAACACGGCGGCGCGGCTAAAAAATGGACTTCTTACCAGTTCTTAAAAGACAGCGGCTATCTTGATAAAAAAGAATCACACGCCACGCGATCAGCACCAACAGCACCGGCAAAACCGCTAACACCGGTTAAAAATTGCCTATCGTGTGGTAATCAATTCACACCAACAAAAGCGCATTTTAACGAGTGTTCTGATTGTTTTGGTTATGAATCAAAACTAAAACGCTATGCAAATACAAAAGCCCTGTTTAACAGCTTGCCACCGGTACAAACTAGCGAATACTTAGACCGCAAACAAAACAGCCTTGATGACATAAAAGCGGCGGGGCTTGACGTTCGACAAGGTAACGACACACGCGGCAATTTTATAATTTTTCCACTACAAAACATTCAAGGCGAAACAACCGGCTATCAATCCATTTATGATAAAAAATTCATAGGCTACGATGGCGAACCACGCGACAAAGATTTTTGTTTTGAGCCTGTAAAAGATACCAGCAAAACCAAGAAAAATGGCAGTTTTGCCGTGTTGGGTAGTTTAGATAATGCAGATAAGGGGCTTTATTTTAAAGAAGGGCTAGCCACCGGCTTAACTGGTTTTATTGCCACCGGCAAAACTACAATTGTTTGCTTAGATGCTGGCAACCTTGAACACGTTTTAAAACAGTTTGCAGATTACAGCAAAAAATATATAGCCGCTGATAATGACCTTAATGCAAAAGGCGGCAACGTGGGCATTTTTTCAGCCTTACAAGCCGCTAAAAAATACAATGCGCGGGTATTTGTTCCGGTATTTAAAGATAACAGCATCAAGGTAGATTTTAACGATCTAGTCAGTGTTCACGGCTTAAGTTTGGATGATGTAAAAAAACAATTAAGCCCACGCGATAACCCTAACGAACTGAAATTTACCCACGAAAACTATCAAGCCCTTTTGTTTAAATACGCACCGGCTAACCAGTTGAAACAAGCGGCTAAGGATTTATGTTTTCAATCCGCTAAAAAAATCACTTCACAAGCTGAATTTAGACAACACGCGCGGCAATTACAAAAGTTATTTAATACACGCGGTTTTACTGAATTTAAAGCAGCTACCGGCATTTATCACAACGGCTTAAGCTTTTTATTAAAAGACATTCAAAAAGATAACTTCTTTTTTGACCATGAAAACATAGCCGAAAAAATAGACATCACCGGTTTAAGCCCTGAACAAATCGCGGCAAAAACAGCGGGTTTAAAAGGCTTGATTATTGACAATCGCGGCATGGGCGGCAATAAAACCGAAACTATGAAACACATTGCCGCTATTTTCAAAGAACGGCAAAACCAACAGACAGCCGAAACAGTAACCAGTAACCGCAAATTATCCGATTTTGAGCGTAAAGAATATTTTTTATCAGGCGGGGCGGTGAACGCTAACGACTGGCAAAAACTACTTAATAACGCGGCTGATTATGCGATCTGGTGTCGTTTGAATGATAAAGCCGTCAGAGAATGGCGCAAATTACAGCCGGTTAATTATCTACCGGCTTATATTTGCCACCGGCAAGGCTTAACAGCAAGCGGGGCGAATCGCTTAGGCTTGGAATATTACGAAACTTGCGGCTATAAACCTAAATCACTGGCAAGCTGTGTTAATTCCATTATTAACCAGAAATTTGAAACGATAGCACCAGCTTTTTTAGCCATTGACGAAGCGCGGCAAAATTTAGAACACATTTTAGTGGGCAGTGTTACCGACCGCCTGAAAGTTTTTGACAAACAAGCAGAATGGATAAAAACCTCTGATTTAGTCTATTTAGCGGATGCTGATTTTAATCAAGCCGCGTTTGATTATTACACCAGCATTGCAACAGCAGCGGGTAAAAAGGTTTATCACTTGGTAAATCGTAACGAAACTAAGCACGGCAAAAAATGGCGGGTTTTAAGCTCTATTGATGCGGTGATTGCAAAAGCAGTAGAAACATTACAAGCCAATCAAAACGCTAAATTATGGCTTGCTAGTGATAGCGTTACACAAGCGAGAAAAATTTATGAGGTGATTTTAAAACACTTACCCGCTGAAAAAATCATGTTGGTCACCGGCGAAAATAAGGGCGACCAAAAGCAAGCGGATTTTTTAGCCGATCCTGATAATGAATGTTTAAAGTATCAAGCAATTATCCATAGTCCTGTGATTAGTTCAGGTGTCAGTATTACTAAAATCTTTGATTTTGTGGGCGCGGTTTTTACCGGCGTTATACAGCCTAATGAGGTGCTACAAACTACCGGTAGAGTGAGAACCGCTAAAGAGGTTTTTATAGGCTTTAGTTGTGAAAATAGCAGCGATAAACCGAGCGATTTAACTGATTTTTTTGAAGGCTTTAAACAGCAAGCTTTAAAAATCAATCCTGATAACGGTAATTATGAATTTTCAGAATTTGACCAGTTACGTTTAAAACACATAGCAGCAAGCAATAAGGCATCTAATAATTTTTATCAATATTCGCTTATCCTTGCTCAATTAAAAGGCTGGCTAGTCATTAAAGAAGAATCTAACGATGAAAAACTAGACATTAGCACCGGCGATATAAAAGCCATTATCACGGCTGAAAAGCTGGCAGAACAGCCAATAAGCGACCGTGAAGCAATGACCATTGAAAACAAAACCAACCCCACCCAACAAGAAACTAACGCGCTTGACCGTTACCGAGCGGTAAAAATGACAGGTAAACCGTTTAATGATTTAACTTTAGAGGATATGGATTTTTTCTTGCATGATAAAGGATTATCAAAAGTGAAAAATTTTGAATTAGCCAAAACTGATAAAGCAGAATACGCCACTCAAAAAACTGACCTGTTAGAACATGAGTTAGAAAAGCTAAACACTAAGCAAAGCCTATCAAGTGACTTGATAAAAAGTTATATTTTTTCATTCATTGTAAACACCTTGAAAGATAAGGCGGTCACTAAAAAAGAGATTCAAACCTGCTTAGACTTCTTACACAAAAACCACCAACTTTGCGCTATTAACAAGCTTGGTAACTTTAAAACCAGCTCAACAAATCAACGCACAATAACTAATTTTCTGGAAAAAATAGGCTACGAATTAGATCAAACAGGGCAGCAGGGCGGGGGCGAAAGGCTACGAATATACACGTTAAAACCTCATGCTTTAATCGCTGAATATGCTCAAAATAGGCAAAAGCTAAGGGATAGCGCAATAACAGACACGCAAACAGATTATGATTTTGTGCGAGATTAACTGAAGATCTATTAAGCCTCACATTAACTAACTGTGTATATATAACCCTAAAATTAGTTGTTGTGCGTTTTAATAGCCCTTTAACTAACGTCTTTAAATAAAAAAGCGTAATTTACCCACTAAAAGCACTCCCTCTCTGCGATGTATTTTTATATTTTTTGAAAAAATGTCCTATGTTTTTCTTTTAAATCATTTAGTTAGTGGTGAATTGTATGCGTTTTAATTGCTGTTTTTGTGGTGAAAAAATGATTGTTCTTTCCAGACCTGCAAATATGGCAATTAAAAATGAAAAGGAGCATATTTTTACCGTTTATCTTGTTTGTGGTGGATGTGGTAAACGCGCTAAATCTATCCAACATTTAACCATGAGCGAATAAATTTTTACTTCACTTTTCTGCACAAAGTGGATTTTAAACCGCGCTACAAGCCGCTAAAACGCTGTTTTTTGTCATTTCACAACCGTTTTTTATCAAGCAGCGCGGGAAGGGAGGAGGAGTGGTTTTTAATGTAGATTGATGGTTATATTTTTAACCTAATTAACAACTATATTTTTTTTATAAATCAATTATTTATAAGCATTTTATATAAAAAATAACAGAGTGTTTTTTAGTTGTTTTTCTGCTTTATGTGTGAAGCAAAGTGAATCTAAAGTTTATAAATCTATTTTCAAACTGTGCATAAACTGTGAAAACTGCTTTTTTTCTTATTCCATTTTAAAATCAAATAGATAATCATTTTTTAGCCCTGTTTTAATTTCATTTTTATGAAAAAAAATTAAAAAAGTTCGTAGCGAGGGCTGCGAAAGCTAAGAAAAAAATCTTTTTTTTTAATAACCTATCTATTTTTTAACTCTGTTTTTTACTGCAATTTTTCTGCAAAAACTGGAATTTTCTGCAAAGATTACAATTTTGT
>CAKZJE010000003.1 GCA_936941155.1 uncultured Methylomonas sp.
CAATTTAAAGTTAAACCTGCACAACGATAGACTAAACCGTTCAATACAATATCGTTACTCGGTGCATATTCCCGAATTGCTATTGACAAATCACGGCTAGGCTTGGCGCGAATAATAGCCATATTGTCATTGCATTACCTGCAAACTCATTTTTCATAATTATCACCATAATTTTCCCTTCTACTTATTTGCGACTTTTCAATATCAGGTATTTCTGATTGTGGAATAATGTTACCAATTTCCTCCGCCGGAAAACTTAAACCATAAGCCACAGCCATACGATGAAAACTATTGGGTGGTAAATCAGGTGCTTCAAAGCCTTTCGGTTCTGGTAGCGATTTATCAAGAAATCCACATAAGCGTAAATTTTTTTGTAAGTTTTTTGAGCAATCATTAACAGCGTTTCTATAAATAGCTATTTTCGACCCACCACCACAAACAAACAACAAAAAAGGTTTTGTTTTTCTTAAATCATCTTGATCCCAGTGCGATATACGATGTTGCCATGTGTCATTAAAAACATTTACGATTTGTTGCTTAAATTGACCAATTAAAATATCGTCTGTTAAATTTCCAACAATAGAATTAAAATCCTCAAAACTATTTATATTAATTTCTTCTACATATTTTTTCAATTCTTGTTGTATTTTTTCTTTATCGTTTTCTATAAAGACAGAATCATCTATTATTTTCTCCCCAGCCTGAATTAATATATTTTTTTGTAATTCATAAACACCTAGGTGCTTAACCTCAGTTGAATATATTGAGTATTTATATTTATTTTTATCTAAATAAAAAGTTGCCACATCAGTTGTCATTGCCCCAATATCAATTAACAAATGTAAACCCTCTTGACCTAATGATGACTTAGCGTAGCCTACAATTTCTGCGATAACTTCGGGTAAAACCTCTACAGCCTCTGGATGTAATCTATCATTTTCATCGTTATAAGGCTCTCTGCTTAACTGTAAAGCCTCATTGACAATTTGTTTAGTAATACCACCTTTTTTTACAGAAGCATTCCAACCAGACAATGCTGCCAGTTTAAACGATTTTTTTAAAATTATGTCATCACAGTTTTTTGCAGGAAGCCCTATATTTATTCTCCAAACTAATTGAGTATTATGATAAATATTTTTATATTCCTTATGCGTTAAAAAATAATAGCGAATATAACGAAAAATTAAAGCCAAATAAGCAATGGTATATTCCAAATTCTGATGCTGTTTGTTTATTAAATTAATTTTTAAGTGGTCTAGCTTTTCACCATGACTAAAATTAAATTCATCATCGTCAATAAATATACAAGTTGATTTTAAATAAGCATTTTCTTCAAACTCATAAAACTTAATGGCATAAGTTTTTTTGGTGCTAGTATCTCGAATAACTACTTTTGTGGTAGAAGAACCAAAATCCAAACCAATAATCAACTCCCTTTCTTCTAATGAATCTTTATCTAATTGGGTTTCATGAAAATTCAGAGCATATTTATCATATTCAAAAGCTTCATGTGTCACTGAGTCATTGATATAAGATGATAAATATTTTTCAATATTTCCCCATACTTCTTTATTAATTGATAAATCGGTACTGTTTTGCTCTACATCATCCAGATTAGTATTTGGCTTGGTTTCTAATTCTTCAATCGCTTGCTGTGATTGCCCTGATAACTCAATTGATAAAGCGGTGTTGCTTTGTTTTGCCTCATGCTCAACAGCGGTTAATTGACTTGCTAATTGCTTTTCTAATGCTTGAATAGTCGTTTTAAATTGTGCGGTTAATTCAGTGGATAAAGCTGTGTTATTCTGTTTTGCATTATCCTGAACTGCGATTAATTGACTTGCTAGTTGCTTTTCTAAGTCTTGAATAGCTGTAGTTAATCCAGTGGACAAAACCGCATTGTTTTGTTTGGCATCATTCTGAACAGCGGTTAATTGCGTTTCTAATGCTTGAATAGTCGTTTTAAATTGTGCGGTTAATTCAGTGGATAAAGCCGTGTTATTTTGTTTTGTATTATCCTGAACGGTGGTGAGTTGATTTGCTAATTTCTTTTCTAAAGCTTGAATCACTTGCTGAAATTGTGAGGTTAATTCAGTGGATAAAGCCGTGTTATTTTTATGTATATCATCCTTAATTTTAACTTCTAAATTTTGAATTGTTTGTTGAAATTTTAAGGTTAATTCTGTTAAGAAAATATTATTATTTTTCTGGATAATATTTTGAATGTTATCTACTTTTATATTCAAAGTATTATAATTATCATCTTGGCTTTTAACTGTGATGCGATTATTTTCTATCCATTTACCTAGTTGAGAAATTAAGTTTTGCCCAAACTTATTAAACTTTTCTGTTAGATTTTGATTACTACTATTAATTTCGTTAGATGCAATATTCAATTGCTGTATGTTTTTATCCAAAATTTTATAGTCATCTTTTATATGTGACTCTAACTTTTTAAAATCTTCTACTAATGTATTATTGCGACGGCCATTTTCTTCTTTAACATCTTGTTTTAATTGATTAAAATCTCTCTTCAAGTCTTCATATAGCTTTTGAAAATATAAAGAATCAGGCTTTTTTGCTATTTTAAATAAAAACACTATCTGTGTAATAAAAATCAATACTAATAACAAAATACAAACCAACAAAAGACTATTCATGAATTTGTCCTGATAACTATCTAATAAATGTGAAGAATTCCAAGTGCTAATTCATTGAAACTATGGTTTAACAGTCTTCTATTTTCTATTTCAGCTAATTTATAATCCGATTTACTTTGTATATTACTAATTTGCGCTTCCGTTGCATTCTTCAATCGCCATTCAAAACCTTTTTCTCTTAGAAGGTTTTGTTTTCTTTCAACTTGTCTATCACAATGAGAAATAACAGAGTTTTTTTGTAGATTAGCACGGTCTTCGTTTTCATTTTTCAATTGTTCAGTATAAACTTCATATTCATTTTCTGTTTTCTCAATACAAAATTCTAATTGCTTTCTAGCTAATTTCAAATCAATTAAATTTTTAGCCTCTAACCAATCATAACCGTATAAAGCCGCTTGCGTAATAAGCTGTTCTGCTGAATTTTCAGATAGCAAATTATCCTCAGTTAATAACTTAGCTGAAAAATAAATTTTTTCTATTTCCCTTAAACCTTTTATTGTCCACGCTTGACTATAAAAAACATAAATGCCAAGCGGTAAATTTTCAACATGACGTGCAGATAGCTTAACAGCCACTACAGGATAAAAAGAGTCTTCGCCGTTTTTTATATTTTGTTGAATATGATGTGTTACAAAACGAGTCAGTGGATGAAACTGGCTAATAATTTCTGGCTTATTACCCGATAATTTCCCACCAACCTTATTTTTAAACTCACATCGCACAGGTCTATAATCATTAGAACTTAATCGTGTATAACCTTCTAGCTGGCGTTGTTTTATGAATGTAGCTAAATCTACTTTGGCTTCTTCTGATAAGCGAATATCAAAAATAAGCTCGTGTTCCTTTGTTTGTTTGAACTCACAGCCTTGATAAGTTTTATTTAAAAAATCTTTTACAAATATACAAACATCATCATTGCTAATATAGCGATTTAATTCTTTGGCTGCTTTGACTTGACTTAATATGTAATCACCGTGTGCAACTAAATTAATAGCTTCAGCTTCTAATTTTTCATTATGCAAAGTTAAGTTTGCTAATGCTTGACTGGTTTGTTCAATTCGTTTTTCTTCTTGCTCTGGTGTTAATTGGGTAATCATCAATTCATTAGTTAATTCTTTAATTTCTTGCCCTAATACTTCTTCCAAGTCACCGAGTGCATATTGAAATATATTTAATCTCTCGAATAGTCTTTCATAAATCCGCGCATCTATTGTATATTTATAAAACAAGTTCCAAATGCTAATTTTAGGTGATTTTTGACCTAGCCTATCAATCCGTCCAATACGTTGCTCAACTTTCATAGGATTCCAAGGTAAATCATAATTGATTAATACCCAACAAAATTGTAAATCTATCCCTTCGCTGGCAACTTCTGATAATAATAATACCTTAGCATGACTTTCTTTAAAATTGTCTATAAATTCCTGTTTATCAACTGACATACCGCCGACTAATTTTCTGCATTCTATGCCATCTTGTTGCAAGCGTTCTTGAAGATAGGCAAGAGTTGGACGAAAATAAGCAAACAAAATAATTTTTTCTTTTGGATTATATTTTATATAATCCTGTAATTTCTCTTTTAAGCGTCTATATTTTGAATCCTGTTTTTTTAAATCATTCAAATCAAATCGGCGTGATAGTTTAATGAGTTGCTGTACCACAATGCCATGCTTATTTGATTCCTCATAATCTCCTATATCCTCATAAAGTTGTTCAGCATCATCTTCTACAATATTGCCTTTTTTTCGCCATTCTTCTAATGCCGCCGGCATAGAGCTTGATATTTGTCTTTGCGGAGTTGCCAATAGAAATCCATGAGGAAGTTTATTATCTATGCAATACTGGCGAATAAAATTAGTTACCTCTATATAAAATTCTAACTCTGTCTCAGTAGGTTCAATATATTCGGGTACAACATCACGCACAACCCGCCACTCTTGTACGTCTCTTTTTCGTGTTCGTGTAATAGCCTTACTCAATAAATTAATATTTTCTAAGCGTTGTGCTAATTGACTACGAAAATCATAATTATGTAACTGTTCAGTTGTAGGGATATTTTCTAATAAACTTCTAAGTTGATTATTATCCTTTAGCAAATAATGTTGTTGCGCGTGTTGTAATAACTCTCTGAATTCTATTTGAGTAATTTTTTCGCGTAAAATTTTATCTCTAGCTTTAATTAGTGGAGCATTTGCTTGTAATATATCTTCAAAAACATATTGATTATAAAAAGTATCATCATCAACTAAATTCAATAACTGGTATAAATCCCTACTTTTTAAATTGATAGGCGTTGCTGATAATAATAAAATATATTCAGTAATGTGACGCAATAGTTTTCCTAATTGGGAAGTCTTGCTATCAGGATTTCTTAAATAATGCGCTTCATCAATAATTAATAAGTCAATTAATGGTTCTTTCTCTTCATTTTCTTTTGCAAATCGTGCTAATTTGGAAGAGTTATTTTGAGCAGGATTTTCTTCACTATCCCAGTCTTGTTTTGGTCTTAAGCCTTGCATACTAGCGATTAATGCAAAAGGTTTTTTACTCGTTTGTTGCTTTTGTAATTTTTCCAATACATCGCCTGCATCCGCTATTTCAGCATCCATACCGAAGCGTAATTCTAATTCACTTTGCCATTTTTGCCGTAACATAGCAGGACAAACAACTAATAATCGCCGTACATCAAAACGACTGCGTAATTCCGTCCAAATTAAACCTGCCTCAATTGTTTTTCCTAAACCGACTTCATCAGCTATCAACAATCCATTACTAACAGATTCTAAAAAATCTAATACTGGTTTAAATTGATACGGGTAAAAATCTGTATTTGTTGTTTCCATGCTGTAAATTAAATTTGCTAATCGCCCATTTAAGCGAATATATGTAATATGGGTTCGCAAATTTTCCGCTCTACCTAACTTTCCTTGCTCAAATAATGTTAATGAATCTGCTTTGTTTTCTACAAGTTCGAGTGCATTTTCTAAAAAATATTGTGAATAGCCATCAAGAAAATCAACTTCCCAACGCACTCGTCCGGCAATTTCTCGATATTGTCCTGTTGTAAAACCTATTCTTGCAGGGTCTGCTTTAATGCGAACTTTTGTGCCTTTATTCATAAGGTTGCCTTCTTAATTATCAGATTGTTGATGTCATTGCCTTGAATGCGTAGATATTTTGGAATAGCGTGTTTAAATAAACGACTCAACCAATTGTCATTTTGATCCAATTGTTTAAGTGGCAAACCGCCTTCAGTAGCAATTGTGCCAAGATAACGCGACCTTTCATTGATAATTCTAACAGGACGTTGCCAATATCTGAGACCTGATTCAATCACCCACCACGTTGCACTGGATTAAGTTCACTAGCATTTGCATTAAATGAGTTAAAAATTCTCTCCCATGACCATTTACCACCGTCATAGCACCGTCGCCACCATTCTGCTGCGTAAATCACAAATACCCTATTCCAACAGGAAATTTTTGTTACCTTATCCACGCCGAATAATGCACTGGTTTTTAAAGTCAGTTGTAGAGTATCAAACTCCTCCTCACTCATTCGATAACGATACAGTGGTCGCCCATGTGATTTACTCAGTTGTCTGTCATCAAGAAATTTTTTAAGCCAGTCTTTAGACTGCATGATGGTTAGCTCGGCGTGATAGTGTTGTTTTTATCAGTCAAACTCTAACATATTTTTTAAGTTTTGCGCGGATTAGAGCAACAACACTTTAGAGTTTAAGCTTTTCCATCTGAAATGAATTGAAAGCAGCGAAGACCTGTAAAGGTTTCTAAGTTTTTGCGGTGAATACTTGATGAGGAAAAAAGTTGGGACGGGAAACAGAACTTGAAAATAACGGGGATATAGCTTGATGGTGCCGAAGAGACGCACTCGGACTCATCCTTAAAAATACTCAAATTCTCTCAAATACGTTCAGAATAAGGCTTTAAAAACTTTACTATATCCCAGAAATACTCAAAAATACACAATTTTACTCGTTCTCATTATGGCAAAATTGTGGCAAATATCCGAAAGCGTGGCAAATCTTGGCACGTTCAAATTCTTAAGAGAGGCGTAACTAAGTACGCCTCTTTTCCTTCTAAAGCTCAAGCTCTTAACTGGGCTACTGAGATTGAATCCGAAATTATCAAAGGTGTGTTTGATATACCAACTGATAAAACCTTTGCTGATGCCATTGAAAAATATAAAACTGAGATTTCACCTACTAAGCGCGGTGTCCGGTGGGAAGTTATCCGTCTTAATGTTTGGCTGAAATTATCTTTTGCTTATTACAAGATTAATGACATCAATACACCGCTTTTGGTGGCTTGGCGTGATGATAGACTTAAAACCGTTAAACCTAGCACTGTGAACCGTGAATTAAACTTGATGTCTGCTTTGTTTGAAACTGTCCGGCGCGAATGGCAGTGGATAAAAGTTAATCCTGTGCATGATGTAAAGCGTCCAACTAATCCCCAGCATAGAGAACGAATTTTTACCGATTTAGAACGTGATGCGCTTTGTGTTGAATTGGGCTTTCTTGAATCCGATCCAGTGGAAACAAAACAGCAAATTATAGCGGTTGCCTTTTTGTTTGCTTTGGAAACGGCTATGCGTCGTGAGGAGATAACGGGGCTTGAATGGTCTAGGATTGATTTAAAACGCTGTTTTTTATCGTTGCCATTGACTAAAAACGGTGATGCGCGACAAGTTCCACTTTCTAAACGTGCAATTTGCTTGCTCGGCTTGCTTAGGTCGTTTGAAAAGCCTTTTTCTGTTGATAAGGATGTTTTGTCTACTTTGTTCCGGCGGGCGTGTTTAAATGCCAATATTGAGAATGCCCATTTTCACGATGCCCGTGCAACTGCCTTAACTCGGTTGTCCAAAAAATTGAATGTGTTGGAATTGGCGCGAATGGTTGGGCATCGTGATATTCGGAGTTTGCAAATTTATTACCGTGAAACAGCACAAGAACTGGCTCTAAAGTTAGATTAAAAACTTTAGGATGCTATTGAATGTGGGCTAACTGAAATAGAACAGCTAGCAATGTGTTAAGCCTGATATATCAATGTTTTTTAAATATATTGTGTAACGCGTGATTTAAAAAAAATCATACATTTAATATAATGTCAATACATCAATTATCATGCCATAAAAATATTCCTGCAAGCCAGGTATGGCTTGGCATTCAGAAAAGTCAAGTTTTATTTTAACCGCAGTTAGTGCCGTTAAAAATGCAACACTTTTTCAATTACTCTTGAAAAGCCTTGATTTTGCTACGCTTGGCTGCTGTTGCTTTAGCTTCCCATTTTTGGCTGTAAATGCTCAATGCTTGTTCGTTCTCTGTTTCTTCGTGGTTGGTCTGTTTATGTGGTTTGTTCTATGAAAACTGGAAAGGTTTATTATTTGCCGTGTTAGGTGTTTTTATTTTCGCCACTTATGCGTTTGATTTTTGCTCTATCGTTGATTGCGAAAATTAAAACACGAGCCTTTTTTGATTCTTTTTTTGCGGTAAAAAAAGAATAATGCAGTGTTCATATTTAGATTACGTTTCTTGCGCGTCCGATAGGACATAGCGCACTGCACTCTCTTTTTAATCTGCTTTTTTAAAATAGCTTTTTATAGTTTCTTCATTTGGTAATTCTTTTGCTTGCCATCGTATTATTCTGATATTTGCAGAATTTAATGCTTTGTCTTTTTTGGCATCTGCGGCTTTTCGGTCTTCTCGCTGGTGTGTTGCGTCGTCTAGCTCTATTACTGCGATAATACTTGTATCTTGGTTGCATACCACAAAATCGCAGCTCATCCGGTTTATTCGATTATGCCATTTATAGAAATTTTCTCCTGATTTAACACCTAGTAATTGTGATAATTGAACTTGAGCTAATATTATTTTTTCTGGTAGAGCTTTAATTAGTCGAAAATATAGTATTTGTTCTACTTTCGTTAATACTGATTTTTTTGCATAGAATGGAAAAATTTCTATTTCATTTTCTTTATTTTTTTTAGTTTTATTTAAAGCCCATAACCCTATTATTGCTATAGCTGTAATTAGTATTAATAATTTCATTTATCCCACTCGTTTCTTAAATTCTTCCAGTTCAATTTGACATTCATTAAGCTGTTTTTTTTCTTCCATAATTTTAATCACTTCGTTTTGTTGTTCTGCGTTTAGTTCGTCCATTAGTTTATCTACCTTTTTTTTGTTTAGTATCGCGTAGTTAATGGGCGGTTTTTGTGTTTTCTCTTGTGTGTTTTTTACGCCTGTCAGGATGTAAAGCACGTCTGCCCCTGCCGCTGCTATTGCGGATAAAAAGTTAGTGTCTGCCGCTCTTATCCCTTCTTCATAATTCTTGTAAGCACTGTCAACAACACCGCCAATTCTAGCCATTTGTGCTTTATTTAGACCAAGTTTCAGACGTTCTTCTAATAATCTTTTTCCTATTTCTATGCTCATTTGAGAATAAATGCTTTGACTAATTCTCAAATGAGAAGTAATCTTTTGTTTAAGAGTTCGTTGTTTATTCGTAGCTGAATTAAACATACCCTTTAAGTGCATGAAATGCAATTTCTAGGGCTGTAAGGGTGGCGAACTCGACTAATAAACTAAATTTATTCATTGAGGCAAACCAATGGACACACAAAATTCAGTGGTGGGCGAATGCCCAACACAAAACCAAAACCCTTTAAACGATTTCCAAGCTGGTGAGTTTGCCCAGTCGTCGGATGTTTCACCAGTAGATACA
>CAKZJE010000004.1 GCA_936941155.1 uncultured Methylomonas sp.
TAGACGGCAGGCACAATCAATGTAAGAAAATTATAACCTGTTACTGTGGGATTGTGCAAAGCAGGACTGTAATGAGTGGTTAAGGTGTGTGTAATGCAAGTTAGTTTATGGGTCATCCCAGACTTGCAAATCCGACTTAGCGGCAATCGACAGGCACAGCGGCTAAACGGTCGTAACGGTTGCAGTGAATGATGCGATACAGACATTCACCCTGATATTAAGCGACCGAAGCGACCGACCGGTGATATTTAATGTTAGGCTCACACTAGGCTGGCTTAACCGCTGGCTTAGGGTGAGTATGCCCTGAAACGCTCCCTCTCTCCCTCCCAGTGATGTTTTAACCGCGTGTTATTTACTTTTTCTTTGTTGTATCCATTAGCGAACAATGGATGGGCAATGCCAGCGGAACACGCATAGCGGGTATTCCAAACATGCAAATGATTCTACTAAGTTTAAATTTTTGAACCACTAATAAGGACACAAAATGACCGAAAAGATAGAACTAAAAACATCATCTATTCAAGATGTAGCTCTTAAATTGACAGAAACAATTGCATCGTCAGAGAATCTATATGCAAATAAAAAAGACTCCGATTTCAGAAAAAAGTATCTTGATTTATATGCTGAATGTTTAGACGCTGTTACTGGCAATCGTAAATATAGTGAAGATAAAAATACTTAAAGATAGTTAACGGCAATCTTAGTACTCGTGCAAGTATTGAGTGTGTAGTCAAAATTTAAAAAGGAAAAATAATGGCAAATATTTTTAAATTAATATTCACTGTATTTATTATTGCGTTTAGCTCTTTAAGTTCGGCGAGTGGGATATTTTATCGAGCAATATATCCACAAGGAATAGTATTTGTACATTCAGAAACTGGGATAATAATTCAATGCACTTCTAATTTTGGTGTTGTTACTCCTACTACAAAATGTAAAAAAATTGGTTCTGCTCCTGTTCCTTACAATTCATCATCGTCCTTTGATATAGAAATAGTTGGTGGAGTCAATAAAAATGCAATTATTTTCAATCCTTATACGGGTGTAGTAACTCAATGTACTTTACTACCTAATGCATTAGGTTCTTGTAAAACTGATTCTCCACCTTATCCAACTGTTTAATTTATCTTGATATGTGTAAAGCAAATAGCAATCAGTGTAGAGCGCGGTAGGATGGGTAGAACGCAGTGAAACCCATCACAAAAACACCAAAGGGCGGAACACAACCGCCCTTTTTTTTGCCCAAAACAAAACCCTCAAATGAGCTAAACTTCAAAAGAGTAAATCATCAAATGAGGTTTTGAGTGAATGAGTAAAATTATTGCCGTATTGAATCAGAAAGGCGGGGCAGGAAAAACCACGCTGTCCACCAACCTAGCTCGTGCCTTGCAATTGGACGGCGACAAAGTGTTATTAATAGATTCCGACCCGCAAGGCAGCGCGAGAGATTGGAACGCCGCCGGAAATGGGGAATTGTTGCCGGTTGTGGGCTTAGACCGCCCGACTTTAGCCAAAGACATTCAGGCGATACAAGATAACCAAGATTGGTTAATTATTGACGGTGCGCCACAAATTGCAGAATTAGCCGTTGCCGCCATCAAATGCGCCGATATGATTTTAATTCCGGTGCAGCCCTCGCCTTATGATGTGTGGGCGTGTGAAGACTTGGTCGACATCATCAAAACCCGCCAAGAAGTCACCAACGGCAAACCGAAAGCGGCGTTTATTATTTCTCGCGTCATTAAAAACACCCAACTCAGCAAAGAAATAGGTGAGGCGTTAGAGGGTTATGGCTTGCCCGTGTTTAAAAACTTCACCTCGCAGCGGGTGATTTATCCCAAAAGTGCAGCGACCGGCTTAACCGTTTTAGATGCTGAAAGCTCAGGTGATGCAGCGGCAGAAATACGCGCCATTGCGCAGGAATTGAAGGAGTTTCTCAATGCTTAAAGCCGGAAAACCGACCACTGCCAAAGACCGCGCCATTGCCGCCGTGAAACAGACCGAACCCACGCCCGAACAAAGCAAGGTAAAGCTTAAGCGTTTTAATGTGGATATGACCGAAGAGTTACACCGCAGAATTAAAGCGCAAGCGGCAAAAAAAGGCATCAGTTTAAACGAATTAACCAGCCGCCTTTTTAATGAGTATTTGAGTAAAGTTTCAAATGAGTAAAAGCTCAATTCAAGCATACCAAGCTTTCAGGTGTTTTTTAATGAATAAAAGCTGTTTGGTTTGATAAGAAGAATAGGCGAAGCCGTGCAGTTCTCGCAAAAGCTGGGGCGAACGGTCACGCTATCGCAGAGTTCCTTTTTCGCCCCACCTTTTGCTGCCACGCGGTAAAAAGCGCGTTTGTGTTGTGGGCTTGGCTGTGGGCGGTCTCGCGCCGTCCGGTCGCCCTGCCGCTGCGCGGCTTGTGGGCGAGACCGGACTCACGCGAGCCGCCCCAGCTTTGCCGCAGCAGTTCATAAGCCAATCTCAAGCGGTGGGTTGTTTTCGCAAAAGGCGCGGCGAACGGTCACGCTATCGCAGAGTTCCCTTTTCGCCCCGCCTTTTGCTGTCACGTCAGCGGGTTATTTTTGCCCCATCTTTTCATAAACCGTTAATTGTCCTCTTAACATTGCCGCCTCACTGTTGGCTGCTTTCAGTTCGTCCATAAACGCTTTTATATCCGCTTTCAATTCGCTATTTTGCTTGGTGCAGGTATCAAGGCTCATTTGTTGCTTTTGCACTTGCAGAGTTAGCGCGTTAAGTTCCTTGGCTTGCTTATCTGCTTCTTTACGGGCTTCTTTAGTTTCTTGCAAAGCCTTGTCTTTTGCCGCATTCGCTTCTTTCAATGTCGCGTTAAGCTCCTGTTCTTTGATTGCCGCCTCGTTGTTGGCTTTATCGAATTCGGTTTTTTTCTGCTCTAGCAGATCGCCAAGTTTAGCGGCTTGGCTGTCCGCATCACTCAGCAACAAAGCTTGTTTTTGCACTTCGGCAGACAAAGTATTGGCTTCATTGTGGACTTGTTTTAATTCGGTTTTCAGTTCTTCGATTTGCTTTACATCCGCATCAATCATCAATTGCAGCTTTTGTAGTTGCACGGTTAGCGTGCCAATTTGTTCCGCTTGGCTTTGCTTTTCTGCGCTCAGGTTTGCCGCCGCCTGTTCCAGATTTAAAACTTCTTTCAATGCCTCCTCTTTCTCAGTGACCGCCTCTTTTAGCAAAGCTTCAAATTCGTGCTTCAGGGAGTTGGTTAGCTCGGTGCTTTTGTCGGTGGCAATTTTCCAGATTAACGCCGCCGCTTGGCTTGCCGCTTGCACTGCTTCCGGTGGCAATTCCAGGGCGGGTTGTTCATTGGTAGTTTGTTGTTCTTTCCATTCTTTCAAAATTGGGTTGATTGTCGAGAAGCTACCGCCGCCCAATGCTTCCCGCACCCGCTCAAGCGTGGG
>CAKZJE010000005.1 GCA_936941155.1 uncultured Methylomonas sp.
AATGGTCAATTCTTGACTGTCTGGCAAACCAACACGGTTGTTCCTGGCGATGCGTGGTCTGACTTTTTACCTGAAAGCAAACCGATTGTTGCTGATTGGACTGCGCCGATTAAATGCCGTAACTACAATACCAAAACTAAAAAATGTTCTGGTCAAAAATATAAATAGTGTCCCCTAAACCTTCCAGGCTTTTAAAACCTGGAAGGTTTGCCCTTAAGAAGTAAAGTTGTTTAGTCTTTTATTACACCGTAAGCAATTTGTAGATACCATCTCTCCAAATCAATCGCAAGCGGAATTCATCCAGTTTGCGGTTGATAGGTTTTTTGGTGTTTAAGCACACCAAAACAAATCTGTACCAGTTTTCGCATTGCAGCCCCTAAAGCAGACATTTTACTCTTGCCACGACTAAGTAATCGCTCGTAAAGAGCTTTCACATCAGGGTTATAATGCGCTGCCACAACAGCCGGCAGATACAGTTTGGCACGAATCGCAGGATTTCTAGCCTTGGAAAGTCGCACTCGACCTTTCACACTACTGCCCGATTCATGTTGAACCGGAACCAACCCTAAATACGCGGCACATTGGCTCGCCTTGGTAAATTCACGGCTGTTAATCACCATCAGCATTCGAGTTGAAATGACATCACCAACACCGGGTATGGTTTCAAGCAACACTTTATCTTCTTTGAGTTTTTTGTGTTTATCAATATGCTTTTTGATCAGCTTCTCTAATGATTTCTGTTCGGTTTCAAACAGCTCTATCATATTGTTAATCGAATCCAACACAGCTTGCGGAGTTTCTCCACACAAGGCTTTTTCTTGGCGATTTTTCTCACGTTGCAAATCTTTTTCAATGCCATCCAAGCGAGTCACTAAAGCCTTTAAATCCCTAACTTCCAAGGCTTCTGGCTGCCAGAGCTTAGGGTTTTCTTTAAAACCGTAGCGAGCTAAAACGACGCTATCTTTTTTATCATTTTTGGTTCTGACACCTAAACTTTGCCCATAAAATTTCACCTGTGCCGGATTAACCACCGATACTTTTGCGCCCGCATCGAACAAATAGGTTGCGAGTCGCTAATGATAAATTCCAGTTGCTTCCATGACAAAATGTAGCTGTTCAATCGGTAAGCCTGTGTTTTTTAACGACCATTCGATGAGTTCTTTCCAGCCGGCTTTTGCGTTGTCGACTGCTTTAGTTTTGATTTTTTCATCTTCTTTGAGCCAAGCGCAATCGAGTTTGGCTTTGCTAACATCAATACCTATGGTGCTCATTTCTTTAACTCCCCTTGTTCATACAGTCTCATTCCAATGGAAGGACTTTGATACCATTCAGTGTCAAGAAAGTAGTGCATGGGTTTTATCTACGAACCAGACTTTTGTCTAAGGATGGGTACAAACTCTGATCATGCACTTTGATATAATGCTAGCTAAGCAGTATATCGTTGGTTTGGAGAGATACAAGGTTGGGTTAGCATTTTTTGCGTCAGCAAAAAAGCGTAACCCAACAGCAGTATGAATTTTATCGCTGAATGTTGGGTTACGATTAATCTCGCTATCGCTCAATTAATCTAACCCAACCTACATTTTTATTCTTTATCACTATTTCACGGAAAGAATATGAAACCGAAATTTCTTAAATCGGGATGGTTGCTGACGGCAATTTTCATCCTGTTTATCCCCAGTCTGACTTTTAGCGCAGACCTTCCCAGCCAAACCGCTTACACAGACGCACTGGCAAAACTCAATGCTCAAAGTATGCAGGAACGCGCGGCGGCTATCGAACAATTGGCAGCGGTGAAAAATCCTGAAGCGATTGTGATTTTAAAAGCCTTGTTAGAAGGACAATTGCTGAATCTGAAAGCTGAAAATAAATTAGTGATCGGTGAAGAAATTGATACGGGCTATAAAATTCACGATGCAAAAAGCGGACAAGATTTAGGCACAGTGGAACGCGATGCGACACAAAAAATCAATTTGAATAACAGCCTGCGAGTCTCTTTGCGCAAAACATTAGGACAATTAGAACTGAATTCTGACAACGTAAAAACCAGAATCAGTGCGGTACAAGCGATTGCGAAAGATATTGATGCTGACAGTTTAGCGATGTTGCACGAGCGTTTGAAAGTGGAAAGCGACAGCGCAGTGAAGGATGAAATTAGACTGGTGCTCGGTTTAGAACAACTCAACAGTAGCAATCA
>CAKZJE010000006.1 GCA_936941155.1 uncultured Methylomonas sp.
GTGGCTGAAATCAAATCGCAATTGGCTCAAACAGCGCAGAAATTAAATGTACAAACCCAATTATCTAAACAGGTGCTTACTCCTCCCACAGAGCCACAGGGTAGAGCGCCAAATGGACAGGCTTATCAGAAATGATAGGTAAACCAAAAGTAGATACGAATTCTCCTGCTTGGATTGCAATTAAAGAATATTACTTATCGCGGTTAGATGAGTTGCGTAGAAAGAATGACAATCCTCAATCGCAGGATTCAACAGATAGACTTAGAGGGCAGATACTTGAGATCAAGAATCTCCTGTCTATAGAAAAACCCGTAGGCGAGTAACATCCCCTGCAATTAGTAACTCGCACAGCTAACTGCCCTGCGACTAAAATGCGAAAGCATAGGAAGTAAAAATGGAAGCATCACAAGTACAAGAAGAAAATGTGGATTTAGAAGTAGAAGTTGACGAAGCGTTTGCTGACGGCTTTGAGGAGTTCGGTGAAGAACCATCCAACGAAATCAAAGAAGAAGCAATACAAGACATCATCCAGCAAAATCCTTCATTTTCAGAAGAACAGATTCGTGAGTTGTTTGAACAAAACAACCAACGGTTATTCGGCAAAATTGGTGAGATTAACAGAGAAGTAAAGCGTCTTGAAGCACTGGCTCAATCGTCCGCGCAACCAAGAGAAGCTCAAGCTATCAATGTTACTCCAGAGATGTTCTCTAATATGCGTGAGGAGTTTGGCGAAGATTTCGCTGCTGCTCTTGCAAGGGACTTATCTCAGATACCTTTATCGCAACAAAGTGGAATTGATCAAACTCAGATTGATTACATTTTGCAGCAAAAGGTCGCCCAAATCGAGAATAACTTTGAGATGAAACTTGTGACAAGAGAGCATCCCGATTGGGAAGCAATTGCACAATCACAAGATTTCACTGGTTGGAAAAATCAATTACCTGCGGATATTCAAGATAGGCTTGATACAACATGGGATTCCGGTTTTATTTCTGCTGCAATTAGTGCGTACAAAAAAGACAAGGCTTTGCATCAAGAACAGATTAATAAAAAGAATCAGCGACTAGAAGCGGCAGTAATGCCAACAAGCACTGGTGGGTTTGATGAAAATTATGAGGATGATTTTGAAGCAGGGTTTAACACAGATTAACTTTATTTAATTTATTAACGTCGTGATGACGTAAGGATGCTTTAAAATGGCTATTCAAAGTTACAACACTTCTCCCGCTCGAATTAACAAATTCAAAGGTGAGATTTTAAAACACGCTGTAGCGCTAGAAGTTTTAGCAAAACAAGGTCGTCAAATTTCTTTGCCTAAAAACCAAAGTGAAACTTATGTAGCACGTCGCTATGTTCCTTACAATGCAACTGCTGGTAATCCAAACATCTTCTTCCAAAACGTAGCGGGTGATCGTGGCGCAGCAATGGCTAACGCACACTTAACGCAAGAAGGTGTTACACCACAAGCGGATACTATCGTAGCGCAAGACATTACTGCGGTAATCAATCAGTATTCATGCTTATACAGCTTCACTGATAAAGTGGCTGATTTGTACGAAGATGATATTCCTAAAGCAATGGTTGAACAAGTCGGTGAGCGTGTTGCACTTGTTAATGAAATGATTTTATTTGGTGCTTTAAAAGCGTGTACTAACGTGTTCTACGCAGGTACAGGTACATCTATCGGTACAGTTAATGACTTTTTGAAATTAGCTAACATCCGTAAAATCACCAAAGCAATGCAAGCTAACCATGCTCGCCCTGTGACCAACACATTAAAAGCCTCTGCAAACATTGCAACACAACCTGTTGAAAGCGGCTATGTGGTTATTTGCCACACTGACTTTGAACCAGATTTGCGTGATATTGCCGGCTTTATCCCAACCTCAGCTTATGCAAGCGGCACTCCAATGCCAAATGAAATTGGTCGTGTTGAGCGTTTCCGTTTCATTACTTCGCCAGACTTACCTGCTCAATTGAGCGCAGGAGCGGCTACTGGTTCAACCGGTTGTCAATCAACTTTAGGTACAAACATTGACGTATATCCTTTCTTCGTATTTGCTCAAGATGCGTTCTCGCAAATTGCATTGCGCGGTAAAGAATCAATGTCACCTACTTTCATCCCTGCTGGTGAAAAAACAAAATCTGATCCACACGGTCAACGTGGTTATGCCGGTTCTATCTGGTGGAAAGGTGTGATGATTGAAAACAATCAGTGGATGGCTTTAGGCTACGCTGGCGTTAAATCACTTTAATTAATACCCGCGCTGAGGTAATTCTCAGCGCACCTTTTTGAGGATTATGAAATGGCTGAAAATACAACTTATGTATTAACAAATAAATCAAATGACGAAGATTCGCAACTCGATACCTTTGTTCGTTTGTCATTTGACGCAACGACTATTGTCGCAACGGATTATGTTGAATTAGATATTGGTTCTAAACCACGTTATGTGTGTGTTGAAAACTTTACTGACCTTTCTAAATTTGAATGGTTTGAAGGTGTCACTGTTGACGTAGCTGCGACAGCTATTGCAGTGAATACTTTCTACACTGTTAAAACCGTTGGTACAACTGACTGGGTTGCTCTTGGCGCTCCTTCAAATACCGTTGGTGTTCAGTTCTTAGCTACCGCTGCTGGTACAGGTTCTTCTGGTACAGGTGTTGCCGTTACTAACGACAACGTATGTATCAAAACTGTTGCAGCAGGTACTCGTACATTGGTTAGCGCTAACTCAATCTTAGTTCGTGACCGTACTGTACAATTATCACAAAACGCTACCACAGCGATGATTTTAGCTAGTAAAAATTTATCAGTTCGCGTATCTGGTTAATGCGTTATCGGCAGTGTGTCTTTTAGGCGCACTGCTATTTTTTAATTTATCGGAGTTTAATAATGGCAATCCAAAAAGAATTACATACAGAAGAAGTTCGCGGTAGAGCAAAACCTACTATCAATCTACAAGATACTGTTGCTGATATTCGTGATAATGAAGAACTCATTGTTGAATCAAACGGTCTTGACATGGTCTATTTTGATGAACTTGCATTTATGGAAGAAAAACTAACTGTCCGTTTAGAACCTTCTGCGGATCGTTATTCACCTAAATTTATCGACGTAGCGGTCAATGGGCGAATTGAATGGCTGGAAGTGGGGAAATCTATTCAAGTTGCTCGTAAATATATCGAAGTTTTGGCAAGAGCAAAGTCAGATACTTTCATTACTATTGCGCCTAATACTAATGATGAAAATCCTGTGAATATGATTTCTCGCAACACTTCACAAAAATATCCATTCAGTGTTATCAAAGACCCTAATCCACGGGGTTATCAGTGGTTGACCACAGTGTTGTCGCAATAATATTTAATTAACCGTACTGGAATTAACCATGACATTTCTTGAACTCGCTAATCGCCTATTATCTGAAGCAGATATTTCTGGCGCAGGACTCATCACAACGGCAAATCAGCAGGGTGAATACAAACAAGCTGTTGATTACATCAATACTGCATACGCAGATATTCAATTACAACACGCCAATTGGGATTTCCTACGAGGAGATTTGTCATTTAATACCATTATCGGTGTAAATAATTATTCTGAAACGGCTATCAGTTTGCTGGATTTAAGCGAATGGTCGCCAGAAACAATGCGTATTTATTTAACAGCAAACGGTATTGTCAGTGAACAGTATCTAATTCCTGTTGAATGGGACGAATTTCGTGATTTATTCATGTTTGGGAATGCGCGTATTCAAACCGGATTCCCAACACATTTTACAATTAAGCCGTCGGATAATTCGCTTACGTTTTATCCTATCCCAGACAATGTTTACACAGTTGAAGGTGAATATTACAAAGCGCCTTTTACCTTAGTGAACGATACTGATACCCCTGTTTTCCAAGCACGGTTTCACATGATTGTAGTTTGGAGAGCATTGATGTATTTTGCCACGCAGCTTAATGCTCAAGAGCTTTATGCTATTGGTAACATCGAATATCGCAAATTATTATTCAAACTTGAACAGTTTAATTGTCCTGTACCTACTGCATCGGAAGAACTCGCATGAGAATGAACGCGCTACCTAATGTTAAAACCCAGACGCAATACTCACGTTTTGCCGGTGGACTTGATTTGGTATCGCCCCCTCTCACCATTGATGCCGGTAAATGTATTTCAATCAATAACTACGAGTGCAATTCACTTGGCGGTTATCGTCGCATTGATGGTTACGAAAGATTTGATGGTAGACCTTCTCCAAGCGCTCAGAGCTACTACTATTGCCCATGTACGTTTGTAGGCGCTGTCACAGTAGGGCAAACAATTACAGGCGCTACAAGCGCTGCTACAGGTAAAGTGTTACAGGTTGAATCAAACTATCTGATTATTGATAGGGCGACAGGTACATTTGCAGTTGAGAATTTTACAGTCGGAGGTGTTGTAAAAGGCGCTTTGACTATTCTCCCATCTAAAGACGGTCATCCTACAGGTGTTGGTCATGCTACAGCACTTGGTTTAACCGCAGATGATTATCGTACTGATATTCATGCGGTAGCCGGTAGCGGAGTTATTCGCGGTGTTTGTATGTACAAAGGCGTTGCTTATGCGTTTCGTGATAACTCAGCCGGTACAGCGGTAGATATTTGGAAATCTACTTCTACTGGTTGGCAGCAAATTACGTTATTTAAATCGCTATCTTTTAAAACCTGTACGGTGGATGTGCTTGATGGTGTAATTATCAATCAAAAGAATTCCGGTGCAACAGCTACAGTTAAGCGGCAAGTGATTGAAACATCTCAGAATCTTGACGATTTAGATGCGACCAGTGATTCTACTATGACGATGGGATTAGGTACTCATACCTTTACTACGCAAACAGGTAAAGCCTATATAGCAGGTCAAGCAATTCTTATTACTGCAACTGCTTCGCCAACTAACTATATGGAAGGTACAGTTACTTCTTATAGTACGAATCAAATTGTTATTAATATTACTGTTAAAACCGGTTCTGGTACATATACCCAATGGGCGCTTCATTCTGATCCCATTAATTTAAGAAGTGATACAGGTCGGTTCATTGTCACAAGTGTTACCGGTACATGGACAAGTAATGTAGCTGATACCATTCGAGTGGGTATTATTGATATAGCAGTTGTGGACAACGACGCTGGTGGAAATCCCGTTACACAGATAACCATTCTACAAGGCGGTAATTACCAGTTTGTTCAACATAACTTTCAAGCTGGTGCAGATAAGAAAAAACTCTACGGATGCGATTCTCTCAATCGTGCATTTGAGTTTGATGGCGATGTATATATCCCAATCAGAACACAAATCACCATTGACGCACCGACTACTATCGCAGCGATTAATGGTCAATTAGTCTTATCTTACTTTGGCACAGTTGTATTTTCTGCCGTAGGTAATCCACATGATTTTAGAACGACAAGTCTTGGTTTTCAAGATGTTCAAGAATTTGGCGATACTATTACAGGGATGAGCGCGATTGTCGGTGGGGTTCTTGCCGTTGCTTGTCGAGATAGTTTCTGGCAAGTGTCGGTTGATTCGCAAACCAGTCTATACAAAGCAGATTTAATCTCCCCAGACATTGGCGCTATCCATTATGGTTTGATGAATCTTGGCTCACTCTATTCGTTTGATGATAAAGGGATTGTACGCATCGTCCCTTCTTATGTATTTGGCGGATTTGAACACGATACGATTAGTCGTGCTATTCAGCCAGTTATTGATAGGTTTAGAGAAAAGATTGTTGCTACCGCTGCGTATAAGAATAAGAACCAAGTTCGTTTTTATGCAAGCGATGGCACAGGTATTATTATGACAATGACCTCTGGTGTAACGCAAACAGGCGCTACGACAACGGGGCATGAGTTCTCTGAATTTACCTATCCTGTAAATATTAGTTACGCATGGAGCGGGGAAGATGCAAGTGGGCGAGATATCGTTTTACTTGGTGACGAGGATGGTTATGTTTATGTTGCCAATACCGGATCATCTTTTGACGGTCAGCCTATCCAAGCCTATATCAGAACAGC
>CAKZJE010000007.1 GCA_936941155.1 uncultured Methylomonas sp.
GAAAAATCTACATCAAAACTCCTCCTGTTAGCCTTAGCCGACCGCGCCGACGATAACGGCTTTTCGTTTCCGTCAGTGCCTCGGCTTTCTTTTGATACAGGCTTAAATCCTAAAACCATCACCACTGCGTTAACGCATTTAGAGCAACTCGGCTTGTTGCTTGTCCATCGCATCAGAGGACAACAAAACAGCTATCAATTGCTTATCGCAAGTGGCGTTAAAAACGGTGGCTCTGATAATAAAAACGGTGTTGCTAGTGACGTTAAAAAGGGTGTTTCTACCGATACCAAAACCGGACTTGCTGCTGATACCGAAAACGGATTAGTGAATATATCAGTAAAACCTATCAAAAAACCTACCACTACAACCCAAAAACCTGCGGCGTGTGGTGGTGGTGTTTTTGCTGATGGTGATTTTGTTTTACCCAAAACTTTGAACGCTGAACAAGCCCAGCAAGTGAAGCAAATCATTGAACCGCTTGGTGCGGATGCTCAAAGCGTTGCGGATGTGTTGGCGGTTGCCATGAAAGCGGGGCAAATTAAAAAAAATCCTATTTCGTTTACTTCGGCGTTAGTGCGCCGTTATCACGCGGGCAGTTTTGATGCTAGCACGGGCTTTTCCGAAGCTGAGTATCGTAAAGCAATGGCGGCGCGTCAAGCTCAAGCGGTGGCAACTAAACCAGCGGTTAAGCCTTCGCAATCAGACATTGTAGATAAAATTGAGTTTGTTGCCTCTTGGCGGCAAGGGTTGAGGGTTTAATCATGCGTTTTTGTATTGTTTTTGTTGTTTGTAACATGGTTAAGACTTCTTTGCGTTATTCAGGAAGCATTATTGTTCCTGAGGCGCGTTTCCGTGTTTATGATTTTCTTGATTGTCGTTTTTTTGGCAATTATTACGGTTCTATTGAGCATATTCTTAGTTTTATCAATGAATTGCATGAGGCTGAATAATGAATTATTTAGTCTCAATCTCCGGCGGTAAAGATTCTACAGCGACATTGCTCCACGCGCTTGACACCGTGCCATTCGACAGCATCAAAGGCGTTTTTGCAGATACTGGCAACGAACATGAAAGCACTTATCAATATGTTGATTATCTCGAACAGCAAACAGGCGTAAAAATTCATCACGTTAAAGCGGATTTTTCCGACCGTTGGCAGCATCGCATTGAATATGTGCGCGATAAGTGGGCGGGAAAAGGTGTTCCTGCTGAAATTATTGAATCCGTTTTAATCGTTTTAGAAATGGGCGCAACTGGCAATCCATTTCTTGACCTGTGCATTTTAAAAGGTCGCTTTCCCTCACGCATGGCGCAATTTTGCACTCAAGAATTAAAAGTCATTCCCTGCACAGAATATCTTCTCGAATTGGTTGATGAATTTGGCATTGTTGAAAGCTGGCAAGGTGTCCGCGCTGAGGAATCACCAAACCGCGCCAAACTCCCAGAACGTGAAAACAAAGGCGGCGGTTATCTGATCTATCGCCCAATTCATAAATGGAATGTTGAACAAGTTTTCGCCATTCACAAAAAACACGGTGTTGAACCTAACCCACTTTATAAACTCGGTATGAATCGCGTGGGCTGTATGCCTTGCATCAACTGCGCAAAAGGCGAATTGCTAGAAATTTCTAAACGCTTTCCTGAACACGTTGAACGCATTTATGAATGGGAAAAAATGGTTTCTGCCGCTGCACGGCAGCAAAACGCTACTTTTTTCGCTGTTGATGGTGGTGACAATGACACGGCTTTTCAGCGTGGCAACATTCGCCAGAAGGTTGAATGGTCTAAAACGCTGCACGGTGGCAAAAAAATGGATTTGTTTTCTGTTTTTGAAGAATCGGCGGCGTGTTCCTCGGCTTATGGTTTGTGTGAGTAATCATGATTCAACAATTGTTAGACGGTCTTTTTGATGGCTTGGGCGTTGACAGAACACCTGTTAAACGTCCACGCATTAAAAAGCGTGTTTATCCTGATTTTATTCAATTATCACTATTCGATATTTTGAAGCCTTGGGCTGAACAACGTCTAACGCTGATGTATTCGCTTTATCGTGAATACTTGAAAGAAATTGCACTGTTAAAAAATCCTGATTCTATTTTATCCAAAACGTTAAAAAACAAGCGCGTTATTAAGCTGGGTGAATTGGAATTTAAACTCCGTTCATTGATTAATCAGATTAGTGAATTTTCGTTTATGTGGGGGCTTATATGATTACGTTTTCGTCAATTGTTAGCTTCAAAGATTTGATTTTAAAACCCGTTCACCAGCCTTTAAAAACTTGCCCTATTTGCTTGAAAACTACTGAATCGCTCGTTGCTGTGTCTTGTGCTGGTTGTCTATACCCTTATGACAATCAGCACTCCTTTTTGCATTTTGATTATTTTGAATACTTGCAATATTCGGCGGTTAATTCGGTTAAAGCACACGATTTTTTTATTCAGAATGCGGCTTTAAATCCTTGCGTATTTTGCGGTGCGGATGCGGTTTTACAAGATAAATTAATTTCGATGTATGAAAGATATTATCCAGCGGATAACAACAC
>CAKZJE010000008.1 GCA_936941155.1 uncultured Methylomonas sp.
TTTTGCGGTGCGGATGCGGTTTTACAAGATAAATTAATTTCGATGTATGAAAGATATTATCCAGCGGATAACAACACATCAGCCAAATACAAAGATACGCTAAGAGCTGAGGCTTTTTTTATCGGCTGCACGGGCTGCACCTTTGCAACTGAATACCTATTTTTATATCAGTTTTATGGGTTTTATGACTATTTAATTGATGCTTGGAATAGTGGCAAAAGTAGATTAAATCTCATTCGATATTCTGATCTGCGTTTACCTGATTGGGCTATTAATTACCAACTGCTTAAAACCTTAAAAAAATACGCTGCGGATTATCAAGAAAAATTCAATCCTCAGTTTAGTTTGTTTCCTGATTTACCAATACCCGCGCCATTGTCCAAACGACAAGCCGCCGCGATTGCTTTGCAAAATATGTCTGAATTATATGCAGCTTACTAAAATGGATTCTAATCAAGATTTTATGCCTAAATTTTCGCCATTTTTTCAGCAAATGAAAACGTTGGGCATTGCCCCTTATTATCATTCTGTTTTTGATTCTTTAGAAAAAAATCCTACTACCCCCACAGCTAATAGGGGGGTAAGGATTCCAGCTCCTGAATACTGTCCACTTTCTAAAGTTGAGGCTTTGGGTTTTTCATCTTCTAAAAATTATCAGCCTGTGGAGGATTTTAAAATTTTTGCCGTTGGTCATGGTGCTAGGTCTAATTTAATTCGCCTTCCCACTTGTTTGAATGATGTTGATGCGAATGTTTCCTTTATTGATTGGATAAATTTTACCTTTAAAAAATCCGATTATTTTAACTCTGTGTTTTCTATGGGCGTTTCTGACCTTAAAGATGTTGGTTTAGATTTTGATTCGCAGATTGTTTATGACTTATCGCGTTTTTTAGTCGGTGTTTTTGGTTTTGGCGTTATTTCTGAACGTGCTAAAGGTATTTATTTTTACAGTCGCGGCTTTGATTTAGGGGCTGCTGATAAGAATTGGGGTCAAGTTGGTATCGGTGGGCAACAAGATACGGTGATGGTTTCTATTCAGGCTCAAGGCTTGTTAGCTGCTCGGTCGGGTTGGGAAAAACGTCTTTATGATTTTATGACCAAAATCCCTAATGCAAAGATAACCCGTATTGATTTGGCACATGATTCCTTTGATTCCAAAAAATCATTAACCGACTATTTTCAGATGTATTTGGCGGATTTGTTTAGTTTGTCTTGGCGGCGACCTACTGTCGAGCAGCGTGGCGACTGGGTTAATGATAGCGATAAGGGGCGAACGCTTTATATCGGTAAGCGTCAATCTGGAAAGCTTTTGCGGATTTACGAGAAAGGTTTGCAACTTGGTGGCGGTTTTTCTGCCATGTTTCCCAACTGGGTGCGCGTTGAGCTTGAACTGCATAACGAACAGCGCGAACTTTCTTGGGATATTTTGTTAAAGCCTGGTTCTTACTTGGCGGGTGGTTATCCTGCTTTGCAAGATATTTGCAAAGAGCAAACTGTTTTAAAAACTAAGGAGAAAACTCTTAAGCTGATTGTTGACCGTGTTATTGAGCTTACACGTCATCAATTCGGTAGATATATTTATCTTGTTTCCAGCTTGTTCGGTGTTGAGCAGGCTTTTCAAATTTTAACCCATGAGAAGGAGCAAACACCCAAACGTTTAGACCTTGAAAATTATGCGAGTTTTGACCCTCAGAGCTTTTTAGATAATTCTAAAATTGTTTTTAAGCCTATTACTGAAATTTTAGAGGCTTTTGGTCACTCGTTTATAAATTATGACGATTTTAAAACCCCCGTTCCTTTTTGATAGGAGATTAAATTATGGCTGTTATGAATATTATCGGTGTGCAAAAAGTTAAAGGCTCTGTCGATGGCAATTCTTTTGATTTTTCTCGCGTTCATGCGATTGCAATGCTTGATATGAGAGATACCAACAAAGGTTATGCAGGTATTGAGCTTCGTGCCCTTCCTGCTGTTTCTGATAAATATTTAAGTTTTGACTTTAAACCTCAAGGCATTCCTTTTGAGGTTGAAGTTACTACCGTTGCTGCTGGTAAAGGAACTTTTAAAGAAGTCATTATTTCAATGACTCCAGTTTCTGAATTGCCTAAAAAGGCTGCTTAATCATGGCTTTGGTATATCAATGCAGTAGCTTTCATTATGACAACTCTCTTTTAGTTTGTGATTCTGCTGCATGGGTGGATGTGTCGGATGTCACCCAGACTTACCTTTCTGTAACTGATCCGGCGTTTTTGCAATTGTTGGAGTCAACATTACCTTTTTTTGCTCTGGCTTTTGTGTTTAATTTTTTGTTTAAGTTCATTATGAACAGGTGATTATTATGAATAATAATATTTTAAAAGGTCTTATTTCAGCTGGTGTTCTTTTGTCGGTTTCTACTGTTGCTGGTGCTGCTGTTGATGTTTCTGCGGCTACGGATATTATTTCCGGTGATGCCACTACAGCCATTGAAGCAGTTGGTGGTGCTATTCTCGCTTTAGCTGGTCTTGCTATCGCCTTTAAATGGGCAAAAGCTTCTATTTTTGGTTAATCGTTAAATGATTGACTTGTTTAATTCAACATCTGGAATTGTTTTTGTTGTCTGGTTGATGGCACTTTCAATTCTGTTTCGTCCTTGAATTGGGGAAAGCTGGTTACTATGAAAATTTTGTTTTTAGTTCGATTTTTTGTGGTAATCGGCTTTCTTTTTAGTTCGGTTTGTTTTGCTGATAATTTTCCTTCTAGGGATGGTGATACTTTTTATTCTACCGAAGCTGAAGCTTATGCTGCTTGTCTTGCTGTTGATGCTGGCTGTGCTCGTGCTTCTGGTACAGTTAATCATTTTCCTTATTTTTCTGAAGGCAGAACTTATAACCGTTATATTTTTACGGGCTGCTCCGGTTCTACGCCTGTTACTGGTTTAACTACGGGTTTATGCTTTCCTTCTCAGTGTTCCGTTAATGTTGATATTCTTCATTTAGCAGGCACTTATACTCCTTCTTATCAGTCTTATTCTCTTAGTAATACTGCTAATTATTGTTATGAGTCTTGTTCTGCTATTTATCAGCCTTCCGATAATGTTGAATCTTGCTATCTTCTTGGTGGTGTTAATGTTTGTCGGCTTGATTTAGCTTATAAAAAAACTGGTTCTTCTTGTTCTGGTACTTCTTTTCCAGTTTTTACCATTTCTTTAAAACCATGTGGCCACACTTGGGAAACTCGTGACCCTGTTACTCATATTTGCAACCCTGAACCATGCTCTTTAGATTGGCAGGAAAGAAATTCTAGCGGTGTTTGTGTTAATAAACTTTGTCCCACTCCTTCGGATGTTCGCTCTTCCTTAACTGGTCTTTGTTTTCCCAGTAAGTGCCCTAATGGTGGCACTCGTGACCCTGTAACTGTTTTATGTGCTAGTTCTTCTAATAATTCCAATAATCAAACGTCCGCGCCCACACCTTCTAACTCTACCTCTGCCGCACCTGCTAACTCTTCCAGTGCTGCCGCTACTGATTCGGCTGCTGCTGCTTCCTCGGCTTCTAGTTCTGCCTCTTCTCAAACAAGTGTTAAGCCTCCTTCCTCGGCTTCTGCCTCTGATAATTCTGCTGCAACTGCGACTAACACCGCTATTTCTGCTGATAATTCTGCCGCTACTGCAACTAATACCAAAACGGCTGCTGATAACTCTGTTGTTGTTGCCACCAATACTAAAACGGCTGCTGATAATTCCGCTGTTGTTGCCAACAATACTAAATCCATTGCTGATAACTCTGCCGCTACTGCTAATAATTCTAAAATTTCGGCTGATAATTCTGAGGCGATTGCACAAAATACGGCTGTTACGGCTGAAAATACTATGGCTATTAAGGATGCTTTGGAGAAGTCCGGTGCTGCTGCTTCTGCTGATTGTACGCCTTCCGGTGCTGTTGTTAGCTGTGATGCTGACCCTGTTAATTGTGCTTTGCTTTCCACTCAAGCTAGTTTTAATTGTGTTCCTACTGATGACGCTGCTCCTGATGCCACAATTTCGCTTGATTCTTCAACCTCTGATTCACTTGCTGAAGGTTTAACCTCTGATTTTCATTCTAATGATGTTACTGAGGATTTAACCGATATGCTTGACTATTCCGGTTATGGTTTAGACCGCTCTTGTCCTGCTCCTAATACTTATCAATTGGGTTCTTTGGGTAGTTTTTCGGTTGATATTTCTATTTTTTGCGACCTTGCTGAAATTGTTGGCGTTTTTGTTGTTGCTTGTGCCTCTATTATTTCCCTTCGTATTATTTCGGTTTAATTATCATGGCTGCTTTTTTTACTCTCATTGTTAATTTTTTACGCGCTCTTTTTCCTCAGGCTATTTTTGCCTTTTTTGGGTTACTTTCTACGCTTTTAGTTCCTTTTTTATCCAAGATATTAGCCTTTTTAGGTTTAACCACTTTTACTTTATACGGTCTCCAAGCTGTTCAGGATGTCTTAAAGGATAATTTTTTATCCTCCTTTGATTCCTTGCCTGCTGATGTTTTGGCAATTGTTGGCATTATGAAACTTGATGTTGCTTTCTCTTTGATTTCCTCGGCGGTTGTTGTTCGGCGTGTTTTGGGTGGTTTTAGTCGCTCCACCGATTCCATTTCTAATACTAAGATTTTACCTAATTTACCGAATAAAAATGTTTGAATTAGATACCGGTGCGCCTGGCTCTGGTAAAACTTTATCAGTTATTGATAGGCTGAAAGATGGTGTTAAATTTCCCGGTCGTGATGATTTTCGCCCTATTTATTACTATGGCGTAACGTTGTTACCTGAGGATAATCCTACTTTAAAATGGACTAAACTCCAGAATCCTAAAATGTGGCATGAGGAAGTTCCTGATGGTGCGATTGTGTTTATTGATGAGGTTCAGGAGCATTTCCCCGTTAGGAGTCCTACTAAAGATGTTCCTGATGGTTTAAAAGCTATTGAGCGTCATCGTCATCGCGGTATTGATATATTTTTCACAACTCAACATCCGGCTATGCTTGATGTTCATGCGCGGCGGTTGGTTGGTGAGCACGTTCATTTTAAGCGCAATTTTGGCGCGCCTTTTTCGGTGCGTTATCGTGCTAACGAATGTATGGAAGACCCAAAAGATTATCATTCTTTGCAAAAGGCTGATAAATCAACTTTTAAATATCCTGCCGCTACTTTTGCGCTTTATAAAAGTGCAGAAGTTCATACCCATAAGTTTAAAATTCCTAAACTTGTATATTGGTTTTTTATTTTGATTCCGTTGATTGTTTATTTTGCTCATTCTGGTTTTAATGCTTTGACTCATGGAAAAACTGCTCCGGTTTCTGATCCTAAAGTTAACTCCACTTCTGCTGCTGTTTCAAATTCTAATAATTCTTCATTAGTTAATAATCCTGTTTTGACGTTAGATAGTTTTAAACCGCTTATTCCCAATATTCCTGCATCTAGTCAGGCTTATCAATCGTCATGGAGACCTAAATCCGCTCCCATTGTTTCTTCTTGTATTGGTACATCTAAAAATTGCCGTTGTTATTCCCAGCAAGGTACATTGTTAGCGGTCTCTCCTGATTATTGTCTTTATATTTTGGCGAATGGCACTAACTACGACCATACACTTACAGATAATCGTTTTTCTTCGGATTCTAGCCATGTCAAAACTAAATAATTTTCTGTTTTTAATAGGCTTTATTTTTTCGTCCGTTGTTTTATCTGATGAAAGAATATCGCTCAATTTTAAACAGATTCCGCTTTCTGAGGCTTTTAATACTTATGCCGATTACACCAAGCAGAATGTTGTGATTGATTCTAAGCTTGATGAAATTGTTGATATGCGGCTCAATAATTTAACCGCCAAACAAATTCTTGATGTTTTGGTTGATATGTATGATTTGCAGGTTATCCACAAAGGCACGGTTTTAATTATTATGCGGCTTTCTGATTATGAGAATCGCCATAAGTCCAAGAAAACTGCTGTTATTCCTATTCATCACTTAGACGTGGCTACTCTGCTTACAACGTTACAAATTCGCTCATCTGGCTCTATGGCTTCTGCTTCTGGCGGTTCGGCGGCGGGTTCTTCTGGCGGTTCTAATAATCAAAACAGTGTTGAAGCTAATTTAGAAACAAATTCAATTGTGTTACAGGGTAATTCTTCATTTATTCAGCGTACCCGCTCCATTATTGAATCTTTGGACAAGCCCCAGCAACAAATCAAAATTACCGCTAAGTTAGTGAGCAGTTCTGTTACCGATATTGCTAATCTTGGCTTAAAAGTGAATTCTTCCATTGGTGATTCTAATGTTAGCGGTTTGGTGAATTTAGGTGTTGCTGCTTCCTCGGCGTTTTCCTTTTTCATTTCCAAAGCTGGCTATTTTTTGCTGCAACTTGAGTTGCAAGCACTTGAAGAACTTGGCAAGGCTGAAATTGTTTCCGCGCCTTCCATTTTTACCTTGAATAACAAGTTATCCACAATTCAGCAAGGAACACAAATTCCTTTTCAAGTTCAAGACCAAAATGGTTCTTTCCATACTGAATTTAAGGATGCTGTTTTAAAAATGGATATTTTGCCGCGCTATACAGGTGAAGAAATTATTTTAGATGTGTTTGTCTCTAAAGATAATCCATCGGCGGCGGTTAGTGCTGGCTTGACCATTGATAAGCGACAACTGAAAACTTCTGTGCGGTTGCAAAGTGGTCAGACTGTTGTACTTGGTGGGATTTCTGATGTTTTGCACAATCATATAACTGATCGTGTTCCTTTTCTTTCCGATTTGCCTTATATCGGTGGGTTATTTATTTCTAATACAGATAATAAAACAGATAAACAGCTGGTTGTTTTTATTACGCCTGAATTAGTGGCAAGTGCAGAAAAAGATAAGGCTAAGTGAGGGGGGCGGGGCAAGAACGCAGATTTATCGCGCTTGCCCCGCCCTTTTGTTTTTATATTGTTTTGAGGGTTTTTATTATGAAATTTATGCGTTTTTTATGTTTTTTTATGCTGCTTTCTTTGAGTGGTTTTGTTAATGCTTCTTCTATTACGATTAAGACTAATCCTGATTTTACTTTGGATAAGGGTCGTGTTTGTTTGCTTAATTCTTTGACTCAAGAGTCTTTTTGTTTCGGTTCAGATTATTATTTTTCTTTGCCTAATGTTATTAATCCGGCTTTTTCTATTGACGATTCCGTTTTAGGTTCTTTTACTATTACTGCGCCTTCTGGTTTATATATTCCTTATATTATTGTTCCTTTTCCTCTTTATTCTGGAACTATTCCTACGGATTTTAAAATTTTTTATGATTCTGCTTTGACTTTGGATAAAGCTAAGGCTTATTCTTTGCTTGATAAACCTGTTAAATCTTCTATTGTTTCTTCTGTTCCATCTGTTTCTTCTGTTGTTGTTTCTTGTTTGGTGGTTACTGGTTCTTCTGGTTCTTATACTACTTATTCTGTTTATGGTTCTGGATTCGGTGTTTCAAAAAATAAATTTTTTAATTCTTTTTCTGATTCTTCCTCTGGTCTTATATCTTGGACTGATACACAAATTGATTTTAAGCTTAAATCATTGGTTTTTCCTTTTGCCGTTGTTTCTAAAACTTTAGGACGTTCTAATTTTATTTATTCTATTACTCCATCTTGTTCTTAGTTTTATATTGATTATTTTTTATGCTTGATATATTAGAGTTATTGAATCGAATTTTGCTAACTTTGAATGAATTAAAAGTTGTTAATCAAGATAGGCTTTGGACTAAACAAGATTTATTGAATTATTTTGGTGTTGGATTAACTACGCTTGATTCTGCGATTATTTCGCATGTGACTTTTCCTAAACCTGTTAAAGTTTCTCAGTCTATGCGATGGATTCCTGAAGAAGTGAAAACTTGGGCTGCGCGTAATCGTGTTTGATTATGGCAAAATTGTGGCAAAAGTTTTTGTAGGCTTTGATTTGTCTAGCTTTGTGAGTGCCGAAGAGAGGACTTGAACCTCCACGAAGTTACCTTCACTAGCACCTGAAGCTAGCGCGTCTACCAATTTCACCACTTCGGCATTAAGATGTGGGGCTTGAAAAGAGCGAGAACTATACAAGTTTAAAGGGTTATTGTCAAAAAAATCACGCCTTTGGCTTGCCAGTGTTCGTTATATAATGCCCACTTTGAATTTGTCAGCCGAAAACCACTATGTTCACCGAAAACCAGCAGCACATTTTGCAACAAGCCAATTTATCTCTGGATGTTTTATCCTCCGCGCGATTAATTGAAATCGTGCAACAGCCTGATTTAGTTTCAGAATTAACTGATGCAGAACTTGAAGAGCTGCTCGCCATTGCCAATGCTTTGTATCGCGGCGGTTCACAGATTGTCAGTGATGAAATTTACGATTTTATCTTGATGGCAGAATTAAAAAATCGCCATCCGCAGCATCCATTTTTAAATCAAGTTGAACCAGAACCCGCTTTTTATGGCAAAACTGTGGAATTGCCAACCAAAATGCTTTCCACCGATAAAGCTTACAGCGTGACAGAAATTGAACGCTGGGCAGCGCGAATTGAAAAAGCGGCTGTTGAGTTGGGAAAAGATTTTTCCACGCTGAATTTTAAAGTCACGCCCAAATTAGACGGTTATGCCGCTTACGATGATGGCGAAAAGCTTTACACGCGCGGCGATGGCGTGAAAGGCACGGATATTAGCCGTGTATTTGAGCGCGGTTTGCAAGTGGCAAATCAAGGCGCACGCGGTTTAGGTGCAGGCGAAGTGGTGATTAGTAAAAGTTATTTTGCCAACCATCTTGCCGCGCAGTTTGATAATAGCCGAAATTTTCAAGCCAGTATTATCAAAGAAAAAGACCTCAGCCCTCATGCCGAGCAAGCGATTAAGAATAATGCAGCGGTGTTTTATCCGTTTGCGTTGTTGCCGTGTTGGATGGGAACAGCGCAGGCGTTATTTGCTGATTTTGAAAACATTATCAAAAGTATTTGGCATCAGTTGGATTTTGATGTGGATGGCGTGGTGCTGGAAGTGATTGATAATGAAATAAAAGATTTGATGGGCGCAACGCGACATCATCATCGTTGGCAGATTGCGTATAAAGAAAATTTGAATAGTGCGGAAGTGAAAATTTTGGCAGTCACGCCGCAAACTTCGCGTTCTGGACGAATTACCCCTGTTGCAGAATTAGAGCCGACACGCTTAAGTGGGGCGTTAATTCAACGAGCGACGGCGCATAATTATCAAATGGTGGTGGATAAAGGGATTGGTGCGGGGGCGATTATTCGTTTAGCGCGTAGTGGCGAAGTGATTCCTAAAATTGAAGAAGTTTTAACCGCCGTTACGCCTGACATTCCCACACATTGCCCCAGTTGCGCACAGGAATTAATTTGGGATGGTGATTTTCTGCTGTGTACTAATAACATCAATTGTCCGGCGCAAGTTTCTAATACGATGGAACATTTTTTCAAAGTGTTAGGCAATAACGATGGTTTTGGCGCGGCAACGATTGCAAAACTTTATGCGCATGAGATTCGCACGATTGCGCAGATTTATCCATTGCAGGCGGAAGATTTTATCGCAATGGGATTTGGTGCAAAGCAAGCGGCGAATTTAGTCAATCAATTGGCGCGTAGTCGTGGTGAGGCGATTGAGGATTGGCGGTTTTTGGCGGCGTTTGGTGTGTTTAGAATGGGTTTAGGCAATTGCGAAAGATTATTAAATCATCATCCGTTGGAGGCGATTTTTAGTTTATCCGAAGCGGATATTGTGGCGATTGAAGGTTTTGCGGAAAAAACGGCTGCGGTGGTGACGAAAGGTTTTCAGCGCATTCAACCATTATTTCAAGAAATTTATGCGTTGGGGTTTAATTTGAAAAGCAGTAGAGACGTAAAATTTTACGTCTCTACAGAGGAACAATCAGCGCATCCGTTAGCTGGAAAATTGATTGTGTTTACCGGAACAATGGTTCAGGGTTCGCGTGATGAGATGAAACGGCAAGCGAAAGCGTTTGGTGCGAAAGTGGGTGATGCGGTTTCTAGCAAAACGGATTTATTGGTGATTGGTGAAAAAGTCGGTGCAACAAAATTACAAGCTGCACAAGATAAAGGCGTTAAAATTGTTACCGAAGCGGAATATCTTGAATTAATCGCCTGAAAATATTAATAAAATCAAAGAAATAAATATTTAATGAAAAAATACAACTTATCATTTATCAGCGATGCTGATTTATTCAATCACGTTAAAGAAACGGTCGAAAAATATCGCTTTACCATTGATTTGGCTGAATTTAATAAAAATATCATTGACCCAATTAAGCTAACTTTTGATGCAAAGGTTTATGATAAAAGCGTCCAAGCTGTTGTTGAATCAGAGATTTTGCGGCAATTGGATAAATCAAATACCAATCACATTGGTTATTTTCACCAAAATATTTTCAAATATCTGGGAAATGGTTGGCGTGTTCCTGATAGTGGTTTTGATGTAGTAAATGACACGCAGAAAATTTATGTTGAAATGAAGAACAAGCACAACACCATGAATTCTTCATCTTCGCAAAAAACCTATATGCGAATGTTATCAGCGACTGTTAAAGAACCTACGGCAATCTGTATGCTAGTCGAAGTGATTGCAACTAAAAGCCAAAATATTCAATGGGTTGTAAGTTTAGATGGTGAGCGCACTATCCATGACAATATTCGTAGAGTTTCAATCGACAAGTTTTATGAATTAGTCACAGGTGATTCAACTGCATTTAAACAATTATGCGAAAAATTACCCACAGTGATTGAAGATGTCGTTTTTTCTTTATCACAAAAAAATAGCGTCAATACCGTTTTTGCAGAGCTTGAAAAAATATCTCCGAATTTATCGAAAAGCTTGTATTTATTAGCCTTTAAAAAATACCAAGGCTTTGAGGATTTTGAACTATGAGTTTTAGTTCAATTGAATTATTTGCAGGAGCAGGCGGTTTAGCATTAGGTTTGGAAAAAGCAGGATTTGAGGCTGTGTTACTTAATGAAGTCGATAAACATGCGTGTGCAACTTTGCGTCAAAATCGTCCAAACTGGAATGTTATAGAAGGCGGCATTGAAAAAATCGACTTCACTTCGTACCGTAATAAAGTTGATTTTGTTTCAGGCGGTTTTCCTTGCCAGTCATTTTCTTATGCAGGCAACCAGCGTGGTTTTGATGATGTACGCGGTACATTGTTTTTTGAATTTGCTCGTGCAATTGCTGAAATTCAACCAAAAGTTTTTTTAGCTGAGAATGTAAGAGGATTATTAAATCACGATGGCGGGCGAACTTTAGCAACAATTGAAGCAGTCATTGCAAACTTAGGTTATACGCTAGTCGGTTCATCGGTTTTAAAAGCGATGTATTATCGCGTTCCGCAAAAACGTGAGCGTTTGTTTTTAGTCGGTGTTCGTAATGATTTAGCAGATAAAGCAGATTTTTCTTTTCCTAAGCCGCATGAACGCTTAATGACTTTGCGAGATGGTTTAAAAGCGGGTGAATTGTATGATTGCGATGTACCCGAATCTATTGGTCAAATTTATCCAGCTAAAAAGAAAGCCGTGTTAGATTTAGTTCCACCGGGCGGTTGCTGGCGACATTTACCTGATGCAATACAACGCGAGTACATGAAAAAAAGTTATTTTTTAGGGGGCGGCAGAACAGGAATGGCGCGGCGATTATCATGGGATGAGGCAAGCTTAACACTGACGTGCGCACCCGCTCAAAATCAAACAGAACGCTGTCATCCTGATGAAACGCGACCTTTAACTGTGCGTGAATATGCTCGTATTCAAACTTTCCCTGATAATTGGGAATTCAAAGGAACAATGTCAGCGCAATACAAACAAATTGGTAATGCTGTTCCTGTTAATTTGGCTTGGGCTGTAGGAAATAGCTTGATTCATTTACTTAATAGCTTAGATAAAACCGTAGAAAAACTGAATCAATCCAACTGTTTACAAACACTCTAACGCTTGTTTCACGACTGCCAGTCCTCGCAGGACTGGCAGTCGTAGCCTGATTACAAATGAATATAAACCCGCGTTTGGCAACTCACACGATTAAACAACTCAATCACATCCGCATTTTTCATCCGCACACAGCCATGCGACTCTGGCAAACCTTGCAACAAATGATCGGGGCTGCCATGAATATAAATATACCGCCACGCCGTATCGACATTTCCATAACGATTTTTATGCGGCTCTAAACCACCCAGCCACAAAATTCGGCTTAAAATCCAATCGCGCTGCGGAAATTGTTCAGCTAATTCAACACTATAGACTTCACCAGTCGCGCGTCTGCCAATAAAAACACTATTGATTGGCTGCCCGTCACCAATTTTTGCCCGAATCCGATGCCAACCGGTTGGCGTACAACCGCTGCCCATGACTTCGCCCGCACCGTTTTTCGCGGTAGAAATAGGATAAGTGCACATAATTTTGCCATTTTCAATCACTGAAAGTTGTTGATTAGCAATTGAAATATCTAAATAATCGAGAATGATTTTATTCATCAAATTTCCGTTGTGAATAAAACCTTTCAGGTCTTAAAGACCTGAAAGGTTTGGTTGTTTTCCAAAGCCCATAATACATGCTCACGCACCAATTCTGAGGGGTGATTTTGTTTCGCCAACAATGCTTGTTGCACTTGCATAGAAGATTTAGCATTCCCCAACGCCACCGCAATATTGCGCAACCAGCGTTCATGCCCAATGCGCCGAATTGCCGAGCCTTCCATTTTGCGCAAAAACGCTGTTTCATCCCACGAAAAGGCTTCAATTAATTGCAAACTATTTAAATTATGCCGAGGATTAAAATCGTGTTCTTTAGAAATTTTCGCAAAACGATTCCAAGGACAAATTAATTGGCAATCATCACAACCATAAATGCGATTACCAATAGCTTTACGAAATTCAACCGGAATTGCGCCGTGTAATTCAATGGTTAAATACGAAATACACCGCCGCGCGTCCACTTGATAAGGCGCGACAATCGCTTGCGTTGGGCAAATATCCAAACACGCCACGCATTTTCCACAATGCGCTTCACTGGCATTATCGCTAGGCAATTCTAAATCCGTATAAATTTCGCCTAAAAAAAACCATGAACCGGCTTTGCGATTAATTAAATTAGAATGTTTACCAATCCAACCTAATCCCGCTTTTTCTGCAATCGCTTTTTCCAAAACCGGCGCACTATCCACAAAAGCCCGATAACCAAACACGCCGATTTCGGCTTGGATTTTTTCTGCCAATGTTTGTAAACGATTGCGCAATACTTTGTGATAATCACGCCCTAACGCATAGCGAGAAATAAACGCGGCAAGCGGATTTTTTAATAATTCTTCACTTTGCGTCATCGGTTCGGGCAAATAATCCATCCGCACAGAAATCACGCTGCGTGTGCCTTCTTGCAATAATGGCGGGCGTGAACGTTTTAAGCCATGTTTGTGCATATAATCCATTTCGCCATGAAAACCTTTTTCTATCCAATTTTCTAAATGCTTTTCTGCCGCGCTTAAATTAATATCGCTAATTCCTACTTGCGAAAAACCTAATTCTTGCCCCCATTGTTTTATTAATAAAGGTAACTCGGTTAAAATACTTAAGCTTAAATCTTTCATGGTTTATCACAACGACAATATAAGTCCGCTATTCTAGCTAATCTCATGCAAAACTTTCCCACTAAATTATATCAAGCACAGCAAGTGCGCGAGCTAGACCGAATTGCTATTTCGCAATACGGGATTGCTGGAATTGTGTTAATGCAAAAAGCAGCGGCGGCAGTTTGGGCTAAAATTCAACAACGCTGGGCGACAATAAAAAGCGTTTGCGTGTTTTGTGGCGCGGGCAATAATGCTGGTGATGGTTATTTAATTGCCACATTAGCTTTGCAAGCAGGTTTAGACGTTTGCGTTTATAGTTTGATTGACATTGAAAAGCTGAATGGCGATGCGGCAACGGCTTGCCAAATTTATCAACAAGCCGGCGGCAAAATCACGCCGTTTTCTGCTGACATTCCATTAACATCGCCATTAATTGTCGATGCTTTACTCGGCACAGGCTTAGCGCGAGAGGTAAGTGGCAATTATGCACAAGCTGTGCAAATGATAAATCATTGTAAATGCTCAGTCATTTCAGTTGATATTCCATCGGGTTTAAATGCAGATACTGGAAAAATCATGGCTTATGCCGTAAAAGCCGATGTAACTGTCACTTTTATTGCCCTGAAACAAGGTTTATTCACCGCAGATGGTGCGGAATATTGTGGTGAAATCGTGTTTGCGGGTTTAGATATTCCACCAGAAGTCTTTCAAACCGTTTCACACAGTGCAGAACGTGTAGAAAAACCATTGCTGCCGCACCGCAATCGTAATAGTCACAAAGGCAGTTATGGGCATGTGTTAGTGATTGGCGGTGAAATAGGATTTTCCGGTGCAGCGCGTTTGGGGGCAGAAGCCGCCTTGCGCACAGGGGCTGGTTTGGTCAGCCTGGCAACCCGTGCCGCTCATGCGAATGTATTAAATGTTGGACGTTTTGAATTAATGTGTCATCCGGTGGAGAAAGTTTCAGAACTTCAGCCGTTATTGGCTAAAGCCAGTGTGATTGCAATCGGCATGGGCTTAGGACAACAAGCGTGGGGACGTGCATTATTTGCAGCGGCAATTTCACAACCGCAACCTATGATTATTGATGCTGATGCGTTAAATTTATTAGCACAAACGCCACGCTATCAAACCCATTGGATTTTAACGCCGCATCCGGGTGAAGCCGCACGCTTATTAAATTGCACCAGCGCGGAAATAAACGCAGATCGTTTTGCGGCGATTAAAAAAATTCAAGCCACTTACGGCGGTGTTTGTATTTTAAAAGGTGCTGGCACTTTGATTTTTGATGGCGCAGAAATGTTTATCTCCACCACAGGCAATCCCGGTATGGCTTCGGGCGGGATGGGCGATGTGTTATCGGGCATCATCGGCGGATTATTAGCACAGGGTTACTCTTTAATAGAAGCTGCAAAAATGGCGGTTTATTTGCACGGCGCGGCGGCTGATTTTGCGGCGGAACAAGGTGAACGTGGTTTAGTTGCCAGTGATTTAATGCCAATGATTAGGAAGTTAGTCAATTGAATTTTGAATTAAAAACAGTCGAAGACACCGAAGCTCTCGGTGCAAAATTATGGGAAATCCTGCCCCCGAAAAGCTTAGTTTTTTTAAATGGCGACTTAGGGGCAGGAAAAACGACCTTAGTGCGCGGCGTGTTGCGTGCGACAGGCTACACAGGAGCGGTGAAAAGCCCAACTTTCACCATTGTGGAAGAATATTTAATCGGCGAACGTAAAATTTTACACTTTGATTTATATCGACTCACAGATCCTGAAGAACTGGAGTGGATAGGAATTCGCGATTATATGGCGCAGACAAGTTTATGTTTTATTGAATGGTCAGAATTAGGACGCGGTTTTTTACCTGAGCCTGATTTAATCTTAAATTTAGCGATTAATGGACACTATCGCACGGTAGAAATGTTAGCGAATTCTAAAAATGCCGAAAGTTTTCTTACTGCAATACTGGAAAAACAATAACCTACTGCTATAATTTAAACAAAAGTATCATTATCATTTGGGGAGAGTATGAGAGTTTTTCAGAAGATTGTTTTAATTGCGGGATTGCAATTATTATCTGTAACCGCTATTGCAGGACAGGCGCGTGTTGATTCTGTACAGTTTTTAAGCGATTCAACTGGGTCGCGAATGGTTTTTGATGTTTCAGCCGCTATCTCTAAAGGTGTATTTTTATTAAATAATCCAGCGCGATTAGTGATTGATCTGAAAAATGCACGCCTTATTAAAGGTTTGCCACAGCCTTCGGCAAATCATCCATTGTTTGCAAAAGTGCGCAGTGCAGAACGAAATAATACCGATTTACGAGTGGTTGTGGATTTGAAAAAAGAATTTTCACAACGGAATTTAAAAATTGCAGCCGATAAATCTGCAACACATATTGTGGTTGGTGTGCTCAATAATGAAAAAACACCGCTCGTGAGTGAAAAACCACGCGAGCGCGTCGCTGAAAAAAGTATTCCTAAAGCGGTGGATGTAGCTCCACCTCCTGAAATAGACGCTAAAAACAGCGAGCCTGAAATTAACGCTGAATCTGAAGCAGACAATGTAGTCGTTAAAGATGCTTTTAAGAAAAACCAAGAAATTGTGATTGCTATTGACGCAGGACATGGCGGCGTTGATTCTGGCGCACAAGGTCACGGTGGGACTCAAGAGAAAAGAGTGGTTTTTTCGATTGCTAATCGCTTAGCACAAATGGTGAATGCGCAACCCGGAATGCGGGCTGTGATGGTGCGTAAAGGCGATTACTATATTGGTTTAAGAAAACGCATGGAAATTGCTCGCGAGGCAAAAGCAGATTTATTTGTTTCCATTCATGCGGATGCGATTAGCGATACCAGTGTGAAAGGGGCTTCTGTTTATACTTTATCGAATACAGGGGCTTCAAGTGAAGCTGCTCGTTGGTTAGCAAACAGTGAAAACTCGGCGGATTTGGTTGGCGGTGTGAGTTTAGATGATAAAGATGACGTGTTAGCATCGGTTTTATTAGATTTATCACAAACAGCGACAAAAGAAGCAAGCCGTAGCGTCGCTAGTAAAATCTTGAAGTATTTCAATGAAATGGGAAAAGTCCATAAAAATGAAGTGCAAAAAGCCGGATTTATGGTGTTGAAATCGCCCGATATTCCATCCATTTTGGTTGAGACTGCGTTTATTTCAAATCCTATTGAAGAGAATGAATTGCGCAGAAGCGAGCATCAAACGAAAGTGGCAAATGCTGTATTTAAAGGAATCGCCAGTTACTTTAGAGAATACGCGCCAGCTGGAACACGCATGGCTTCATTACGCTAAGATTTTTTAAGTTTTGTAAAAAAAAGAAAAGGGAGCAATTGCTCCCTTTTTTATTATTAACGAAAGCATCACCTTAATTTAAATAGTACAATCAAAGTTTTAGGATATATTGGAGTGCAAGCTCTGCTTGCTATATTTGGCAGAGCCTGACTTTCTTAGATTCTATGCTCTGCTGAAAAATCTACTCAATGACTAATCTCTTTGAAACATCACTAGCTATATTTTCACCCATTTAGCTAAAAAAACCTCTAAAAACTGTTGCAAAATAACTACATAAACCTTGTTATCGTAGCTTTTAAACGACCTTTATAAGGTTTTGTCACACAACTGTCATAAAACTGTCACGAAACCGTCACTTTTCTACATTAACCTTGCCTGAATTTTAAAACTACTTAAGAGCAATGGCATGAAATTATCCAAACTTACATTAGCGGTGGTTGCCGCTTTAGGGGCAAGCGTGTCGTCAGCCGCATTTGCGATTGATTTTTACGTTGATACAAAAACGAAACAAATTTTTGCTGAACCCGGAAAAAACCGGGTAAAAATGGGGTCTTTTGAGCAAGTTACTAATAGTGCGACTCAAAAAGAACTTGCTGAGGAAAAAAAGGCTATTGAAGAAGTTAAGGAAGAGCTTGAGTTAAAAGATAATGCAATCAAAGCTTTAGAAGAAAAAGTAGTCTCGGTAAAAGAAGACAAAGCTAAAAATGATGAAAAATGGTTTAACAAAATCGCTGTTCGCGGTTATACGCAAATGCGTTATAACCTAGGCTTATCTGGCAGAATATCATCAGGTCAACAACCTGCTTTAGCTTCAACAGGTGACGGCTCAATTGGCAATAATACTGGCTTCTTCTTACGTCGTACTCGCTTAGTATTTTCTGGCGATATGAATGATTATTTGTCTTTATATATTCAATCTGATTTAGCTTCTAGCACAGGCGTTGCTGGTGGTGCGTTACATTTTGCGCAATTGCGTGATGCCTATGCTGATATACATTTTGATAAGGCACATGAATATCGCGTCCGTGCGGGTATTTCTAAAACGCCTTTTGGCTGGGAAAACTTACAATCCTCACAAAACCGCTTAACTCTTGACCGTGCAGATGCTTTAAACAGTGCAACTCCAGATGAACGCGATTTAGGGTTAATCGCGTATTGGACTCCAACACATGTACAAAAACTGTGGAAAGATTTGTCTAAAAAAGGTTTAAAAACATCAGGCGATTACGGGATATTAGGTGCAGGTATTTATAACGGTCAAGGACTTAACCGTGCAGAACAAAACGATGATTTATATGTAGTCGCTCACTCGACTTATCCTTTAGAACTGGGCTTTATGGGCGATTTCTTTAACGGACAAGTATTAGAAGTCGGTGCGGATGCCATCTCTGGAAGATTTACTCCAGTAACAGCCGCTTATACTCCGTTTGGAACTAAAGCTATTGCTCCTGCAACAACTTCCAAAGGTATTCCAGCAGTAAAAGGCGATGGACTTGGCAGAATCAGTGAAGACCGTGTAGCAGTTCATGCTGTTTTATTCCCACAACCTTTCGGTTTACAAGCTGAATGGAACTGGGGGAAAAGTGGCGGGCTAAACAAAGACCTTGGAGCAAATGGCACGATTGAAAGACGCGCTCTACATGGTGGTTATGTACAAGCTATGTATAAGTTTGATAAAGTTTTCGGCACAGAAGGCACGATGATTCCCTATGTGAAATGGCAAACTTATAAAGGTTCATGGAAAAAAGATACCAATATGCCTTATATTTCAACTTCTGAGCTAGAAGCAGGCGTTGAGTATCAAATTATGAAAGCTTTAGAATTTACAGTTGCTTATTCTGATATGAGCCGTACTAATGACAGTGCTTACGCTCAAGCGGACGGTCGTTTGTTAAGAATGCAGTTGCAGTTTAACTACTAAAAAACGCTTGATTTAGGACAGGCAGTCCTTTAACTGCCAGTCCTGAGTTTTAAACGAGACCTTCCAGGTTTTAAAAACCTGGAAGGTCTTTTTTTTGCAGCCTACTCAACTTTATAATCGCTCAAATTTCTAAAAACTTTTAAGACGACCAGTCGTCTTAAAAATTTTCGCATAACTTTTTATAAAAATTGAAAACTACTACTGAGACCTTTCAGGTTTTAAAAACCTGAAAGGTCTTGTGTTATTGCAATCTACAAACTTTTAAGGTATTCAATCAGAGCTGTTTTTTCTTGCGCACTAAAACTCGCTCCAAACTCATGTCCACAACGGCTGTTACCAGAGTTCCGGTTCGTACAATCTGTGGTTTTTAGGGTGTAATTAAACTTAGGTTGAGTCACTGCTAATCCAACATTCACAATGTCGTAAGCAGTCCCTACTTTAAATGAAGCCACGCGACTTGCCGCAGGCTTTAATAACTCTGCTAATGTGGGTACAGAACCATTGTGCAAATAAGGCGCAACTGCCCATATCCCTTTCAGCACGCGTGCTTCATAAGGGTATGAAGGTGTGGTTGAACTGGTGGTAGTTCCGCTCGCTGTTTGTTTTTGAATAAACTGTTTAATATCTGCCAGCGTGCCAAAACCGCCTAAATTTTGTTTGTCAACTGAGCTTACCGCTGTAGCAAAATCTGTCACGGTCATGCCTACTAAATCCACACCGATTTGCTCAGGCGAAGTTAAAAGGGAAGGAAAATAATGCTGAATCATTGCCCCTTCGCCAGCCACAGCCAACACTTTGATAGCCTTATCCACCGCTTTTATCGGTTCATCATTGGGGAATATTTTGGCGTTTTCCATTACGCCTGTTTTCACTTCAGAACCTAGCAAACCTATTTCTCTGGAATCTGTGCCCACATCCACAATCGGTGTTGCCCAAGTTTTGGCTGTAAACGAGCGTAAATCGCCGGTTTTGATGGCATGACAATCTACACAACTTTTATTGCCTTGATTGGGGTCTGGTTTAGCAAACACGGCTTTTCCCGCTGTCACTAAGGCTGCATCCAATGTCCAAGGCCATTTTGGTGCAGCCAATTTCATAATCAGCTCTTCATTAATATTTAAACCGGCAAAATTTGCAGAATTCTCTGCCACATAATTCATTTTTAAAACATTCGTGGGATCTTGTTTTGGATAAAATTTAGCAAACACTCCAGTGACTTCCCCAAGATTGCGCGATAGCCCTAACAACCGATTGCCGTTAGGTGAGAATCCAGCCCATTGCGTATAATCTTGCACGGAGGCATTCCAAAGAAACGGATAACGTGCTGGCGCATCAGCTCGTTTGATATTTTCTGCAATGATATGGTCAGGCGTTGTACCAATATCCAAACCAGTCAAGCGATTGAAAATCATTGAAATCGCATCCAGTCTCCCAAATCCCCAAGCGGGAGTTGGCAATGCTCTGCTGACTAAGGTGTGATGGGGTAAAAACCACTCGTTCACAGCGGCGCGTAATACATCTTCTTCCGGTTTCAACGGCAAATGCCCTAACACGCTGGTCGCAAAGCTTGCAAATGCGGTTGTATCCATCAAAACTGTATTCACTGCTTTATCAAGGTCAGCCATAAAACCTTGAAAATTGCTAATCGCAGGGCCGCCGTCAATCCGATACGAAATACCAGCAACATCAATTTGCCGCGTATGACACGCGGAACACGTCATCCCAAGCGTTTTATCACCATTTTTTTCAATCGCCACACTAAAACCAATCGGAATATTTGGCGTTTTGGGATTCGGTAAATAGCCGTAGCGACTCAAACTAGCCGCCATAAACGGCTGACCATTACTTTGTTTTAAAGCTTGTATCCATTTCAGAGGTATCATCCGTGAGCCTTGATCTTGCACATAATATTGTTGTCGAGCCAAATTCGTCCATTTTGTTCCTTGATTAGTCATTACAACTGCCTCTGTCAAAGAGGGTATCAATCCTGTGATAACGAGCATTGCACTAGCAAACTGTTTGATTAATTTATTGTTTTTCATTTGTTTTCTCCGCCTTAACTTAAGAAATCGCATTCTACAAATGATTATCTAGGCTGAAATTGTCCACGAATGTCACCAAAGTAGGTTTGTCCTGTGGTGTGGAGGTTAAAGTACAAACCTCCCTGTTTAGCGAGAGCTGCCATCCCAGCAACAGTAGATACTTTCAGCGGAGTAGTGCTTGCCAGTGATGGGTCAGGAATAACGCACCCTCGGCTAAGAACGCCAGCGACAGAACCCGCGCCTGATCGGGTGTTTTGAACAATGTCATTATCCGTGATGATCACCGATAAGATGCCATTATCACTAATGTCCTGCTGAACGGTTTGAATGCTGCCTTTGGCAAGGGCAAAATCAATCAGAATCGGCCCTAAAATTCCGGGCACGCCGCAGTGAATATGGAACATATTGATATTCGTCAGTGGAATGCTGCCAAGTTCAATCTTGATGTCGACATACGCTTTGCTTAAATCTTTGCTAAAACGTATCAGACCATCGCCACGATGACCATCTGCCACCCGTTGCGCTCTGGTCATGGAGGGCGTTGTTGACTTGAATGCTGGGTCAGTATTGGCTGGTGTGGCACTTTCTTCATCCGCTTCCTGCCAAGGGCTTGGGAATGCTTCATATTGCTGACCTATCGTTGCTCCTTTAGACGCATCAAGAAGAGGAACAGCTGCAAACACGGATGTGGAAGGTAGCAATGCAATCAGAGGAAGTAAATATAAGGCTTTCATTTTAGTATCTCCTAAATTTTATAATCGTAGTTAAGTCGAGCGACTTACTTTATAAATGTTTTGAAGAGACGAAAATCTAACAGTAAACTGAAAATAAGTTTTGCGAGCTATTAAAAAGCTGATTTAACACACTAAAATGTATGTAATAATTTCTGTAAAAACAATATTTAACATAAAAAATACGGCGACTTTAACTCTAAACCCCTCTCATAGTTTTGCTGTCACTGTTCGGTTTGTTGTTGGCTTTCTATTCGCAACAAATCAACTATTTTCACCGTTTCCACTGATACCGTACAAACGCGGCTTAATAATTCAATGACCTGTTCTTTATAATCCGCGAATTTGTAATGATTAAATTTTTCGGCAATGGTCGGGTCTTTTGGCTTTTTTTCTTTGTACTGGTCTAATATCCATTCTAAGGCACTGCGATTGCCTAATTTATACTCCCACGCCTGCAAAGGAACGCCGCTTAAATGCGTGTTGTCATCTAAAATAATTAAGCCTTTTTCTTTATCCGCTTTTAATTTGGCTTTGGGGATTTTGGCTTGTTCTATATCGTGTCTTTCGAGTGGGAATTGTGCAATTGATTCATAGTTCAAATGTAATTCCATTAATTGTTTTCCCCATTCTGCCCATTGTGCAAAGTTTTCATAATAGGGAATGCGGGGGAATTCGCGTTTTAAATTGAGTTCGTATTTTTCGCGGTAGGCGGGATTGTGCAGAACGGCATAGACATAATGAAAAATGTCGAGCTTTGTAATTTCAGGGGGATTTTCAGGACTGGCAGTCCTTAAAGGACTGCTAGTCCTAGCGGCGTAATGGCTTTTAAATTCGTTTAATGCCCAGTCGGTAATATTGTCGTGGCGGTTGCCTTCTTTGTCGTAAATATATAAGGGCAAGCAATTTGAATCGCCATTAAAATGATAATCTGGTAGGAAACTAGAGGATAGTATATTAAAATCTTTACTTCCAACATTAATGCAAATAACAATATTTTTGTTTTTAATTCCAAAAATGCTAGATAATTGATACTGCATTTCATTTAGTTGTTTACTAAAATACAGTTTTTTCTTTATAAATGGGCGGTACAAGCTATCAATAATTAACGTATCAATCAATTTATATTTAACGCCTTTTTCTAAATCATTTTTAACAGCCCTTGTCCATTTTATTGAATAATCAACAGAATTTCTTATATCTTCTTTTGATTTTCCATGATGTTTTTCAACATCCTGATTATAAATATCAATTAAAAATTCAACCTTTTTGATAAGATTTTCTTTGTTATCATCATAAACCCATTCATCTCTCGCTGTTACAACCCCTAAAGAAAATAATCTAAAAATAGCCTGTTGTGATTTATTGGCTTTAACTTCTTTATCACAAACAGGCATTAAACTTTCAAAATCATTATCGGTTAAATTAATCCAATTGCCTTTATCATCAGGAATAATTTTATCAAACTCAATTTTCTGGAAAGGATTATTTTTAAACCACTCCAATTTATCAATGCGCGGCATTTCATCAGTTAAGGTGAAATAATAAATTTCGGCTTTCTTCATTTAATTAAACCAATTTTCTAATTTTAAATCATCAAAATACTTAAAATCATCCGTATTACGAGTGACTAAAATTAAATTATTGACCTTTGCAACGGC
>CAKZJE010000009.1 GCA_936941155.1 uncultured Methylomonas sp.
TTTTTCGGTAAGTTCTGAAAAAGAGTAGAGTTTTCTATTTTTCCTGCATCACTATAAATTTCTACATTGCCATATTGATTGCAGATCCAAACTTCTTTCGCGCCTTGTTGCAAATAAAGGCTGATTTTTTCGTTGATTTCTTGGCGTAAATTGGATGGCGATAAAATTTCGACACATAATTCAGGGGCGAATTGATAAGGCGTTGCCAAGCCGTTTTTTAAGAAAAATTCACTCGTTCCCCAAGCTACATCAGCGACTTTTACGCCTTTGGGTGTGTCAATTGAGCATTCGGTGATGACTTTGCCAGTTTTTTGAGTACGCAAAAAGAAGGCGATTTCAACTTGTAAAAATCCATGTTGATTAGAGGCGGGAGACATGACGATTTGTCCGTATTCATTGAGTTCGATTTTGTAAGGTAAATTGCTTAAGCTTTTATCGTTTAACACGTCTGACCATTGCATTTTTTATACCTCAGTGAAACTGCGGTTATAAATATGCCGTGCTAATTCAAAAATATAAGGTTTTTCAGCGTAATTAAAATCCCAGAATTTTATTTCTAGCAAGTTTCTTCTATTTCCTGTGCTAATAAATGGATTTGATGTTGAAAGCCAAAACATTTGATAAAGTAATTTAGAAAACAATGACTTATCATTTCTGACAGAGGAATTGCTTTGCTGGATATTATTGCCCAACTCATTAAAGTAAAAGCCATCCTGAACAGTGTTATTTTTAACTTGCCGTTCATCCAAAACGATGTTTTTCAGGTCGAGGTAAGCTTTACTCAGTGGGAATGATTTACTAGCCGCTTGATTTTTAAAAGTATCCAGCTTCGGTAAATCCTTATCTTTAAATAGAGCAAGCAGTATCTTTTCATAAGGCTGCACGGCTTCATCAAAGCTGAACATCAAGCGCATATTAGTCATAAATAAATATGCCAGCATGGTTTCATCAAGTGCATTAAACAAAGTTGAATTGTGCGTTATCCAGTTACGGGTGCATTTCATAATCCATGCTAAACCGCGTATTTTTTTAGGTTCTGTCGCTTCCCATTCGTGTGTTAAGGTTCTGATAAAGAGTTTGTACAAGGTGGATTTGTCAACGGGTTCACGCAAGGGTAAAAAGTTTTCTAAAACTTTCAGATAATCACGCATATCTTCAGGACTAACTTCTTTTCCTGGCTCAATGCAGTCATTGAAACGCAAATAATCTTTGGTCAACTGTTTTTCTTTGTCCTTGTAACTACCTTCGTCTTTTTCTTCATTTTTAATTAACTTGGCTATATGCGTACAACCTTCAATAATTCCTCGTCTTAATACAAAATAATCGCTTTGTGCAGTAGTTAGCCAGTCTTTAATTTCTTTATCATGCTCTTTTTGTAACAATTCTGGAAACTTAATATTTGAGCTTTTAAATTTTTCTACAAACTGTTCAAAATAACCGGCATGATTTGAACAGAACAAAATATGGGATTTTGGAAATCCTAAATCAATCACCAAGTCAATATAGATTTGATAACCGGCTATTTTTTTCAATTCCGCTTCGGATTGATATTGCTTAATTAAAGGTGGCAGATAATTATGGTTATCTTTTTGTCCATCACGTTGAAGCGGCATATCCACATCTAACACGATAAAATCAATTTTCGCCAATTCATTGGGATTGTGAATAAATTCCAATGCGTCTAAAAGATTATGCCTTAAAAAAATGCCTTGTTTTTCTAAAAGTCGGCGAGCGTAATATTCATCGCCCTTTGTAAAGTCTTGATTTTCTAAAATACTGCCAAAAACCAAGTCAATAGTTGAGGAGATAATATTTTCTTCGCGTTTTGTTTCTGAGGCTTTAAAGTCTTCTACCCATAAGAAATGTGTCATGTGATTGCCTTATTCAAGTAATTCAGCGGGAATAATGAAAGTGGTTTTAAAACTTTGTTCGGTGGATTCGGTAATAAACTGACCGTTTACTTTTTTGGCAATGGATTTTAAAAAGTCCATGCCTTTATGTGTTCCTCTGTAGCTTTCTTGTGCGCTAGGATTTTCACACGTTAATTGATAGGTTTGATTTTCTTTGCAAAGCGTGATTGTCAACGGTTTATTTTTGCTAACATCCGTATATTTTAACGCATTGACTAATATTTCCATAAATACCACGAGAAAAATGGAATCGGTAATGCCGTATTCTTTAAAGCGGATGCTGTAATCATTAAAGCCTATGATTTGGACAGGGAAAAAATTAGTTTCCAGCCATATTTGCAAACGGGATAATTCCACTTTTTCAGAAAATAAAGCGTTAAATTCATCTTCCCATTGCTGTTGTAAGGCTTGCCATTTTTCCCAATCAGTTTCATTAAATCTTAAACCTTCGCCATTGGTTTCAGGTTTTATTTGTTTTGTTTTGCGCAAATAGTTGAGATAAATATTGATGATTTTATCTTTATTGGTTTTGCTGAGTAATTGTGAAACCGCGAGGGCTAAATTATTGGCGAGGTTTTGCAGCAGGGTTGTTTCGCCTGTTTTGTCTTGTTTGAGTTGTTCAATGAGTTTGTCATCGTCGGCGGAGATAATGCTAAAAGCGGTTAATGCGCCGCTCATCATTTTGACGGTTTTTAGATGGATTTTAGGGTTGTTGTCGTGTTCGGCGTTGGAGCGGATACATTGCAATGTGCCTAAAAAGTTATGGGCGAACATGGCAATTAAATTGTTTAATTCTTTGTTTTTTTCTTCAAGCTCTTCAGCCCTATCTATATTTTCCAAATAAACATCCTTATGCTGATTTTCTTCAGCATCTGCATTTTCAAATGCTTGTTCAATATAGGCTCTTGCAGCGTTGTAATTTTTGTTTTTTAGGCTTTCAGAAGATTGGAGCAAATAAAAGCGTGTTTTATTGCTTAATTCAATACTTTTTGAAACTAATTGGTTAAGTTCTTCAAACGGCAAAATTGGAATTTCAATATTTTCCAAACTTGAAAATGTTAAATGTTGAATTGTTGAACCAACTAGATGACGGTTTATTTGCTGTTGAAATAAATTTATTCCATCTTCTGTTTGTAAAAATACACTTATGTATTTATTCTTATCAACTGGACGAATTATGGCATAGTTTGGTGTGATAACATTTTTTATACCATCGTCTTTATAAAGATAAATTTTGTTATTTGTCCCAACTAGAGAAACAACAATATCATTATCTCTTAAAATACATCTTTCATCGGGAATGCTGTCTACAAAATTATTCCCATCTCTATCTTTTTTATTAAAAGAAAAATATTTTCCATTATTTTTAAAGGAGTTTAAAGGTTTTCCTCTAATTATTTGACATAACTCAGATAATTTTTTTAATTGGTGTCCTTTAAGTATTTTATCAATAGCTTCTATTGATAAATAATAATTTCTATTCAACCTATCCGTAATTTTAGATATTGGAAAATAAAAATTACCTTTATGCTGTTTGAAATTATTAGCTATTTCAAGTGAATTGTCTTTGAATTCAGGCATAAAAACATCTTTATTTTTTTCTCCATTTCTTAAAACAAGAATAGATGTTTTAACTCCCATATAAGGCAAAATGCCAATAGGTAAACTTATGACCATATCTAAGGAAAAATTAGATAATATTTCTTGGCGAAATTCAAATGATGCTCTATTTGTTAGCAATCCTTCTGGAACTATAAACATAGCTACACCATTATCATTAAGTAAAGTTAAACCTTTTTTAATGAGTTCTTCTTCTAATGGTTTTCTGTCTATTGTTCTAGCTCCAAAAGGCAAATTACCTATAACTAAATCATATTTTTCGTTACCAAATTTATATTTAAGAGTATCAGCTATGCTTAAATCAGCATTAGGATTTATATATTTAGCTAATTGGATGCAATTTTCATTTATATCCAAACCTTTTACTTTTTTTAATTGATTGAAATAATTTAAAATATTTCCAGAGCCACAACAAATATCAATAATACTATTTGGTCTGTAAATATGAGCAATCATTGAAATTAACTCAGCGATTTTATTTGGTGTAGAAAACTCCCCTGATATTTTAAAACTTCTTTCCAAAACATCATTCCTAGAAAAATTACTATCATCCAATACGTTGTTAAGAAGCGATTTTGAAGCGTCTGAATCCCCCATATCAAGATAAGCTTTCGCTAACTCAAGCTTTGTTTCTAAAATATCCATATCATTGACTGCTACAACATTTTTCTGTTTTAAACTTGCCATTTCCTATTCTCCATCACACGCGACCACATATCGCACACAGTTGTTCTCATTCAGCCAAAATAATGGCGCGAATTACACCACATCCACCCGAAGCGGGATATTTAAAACCGCGCTAATTTCCTCTAAAAAACTTTTCTTGTACTGCGTACTGCTAGGAAAATTAACATACCAATCCCCGCATTTCAGATAACGATTAGGGTCTGGAATAAACTCGGATTGACTCACCAAAGGATAACCCGCAACCTGTTTGTTCAATTTCGCCACATGCTCAAACTTCAATATCCGCAACGACTCTGCAAACGTTTGAGCCGCTGTTCTACTCTGAATCTCTTTGTTGATATTGGGAAAAGTTACCCGCAACCGAGTGGGAGAGCCTTTAGTCCGAACACCCAAACTTGTGGGCTGTGGCATTTTTTCAGGAACGGGCGCGTTAAAAATCCCATTTTCCCAGCGCGTTGATAACGCCGTCACATCCTCAGCAAAACTTTTCAACTGCAAAGCCGAAAACTTGGCAGCATCCATTTTTTCAAAATCGCCCTCCATCGCCGCATTTGCCATCGCCATTTTTATATCGTCAGCAATCCGGTTTAACTCGTTAATCACCGCGTTAAAAACTTCAGCCACTTTTTGATTGTCTTTTTCTGCTATCACTTGCATGAGCGTTAAGCCTCGTTAGTTAGGTTTGGGATGAGTGAAATGAAAGAGTTTATTATCAAAATGCGGTACTGTGTCGGTAACGCCATAAACTGAAATGTATTATAAAGACCGGCGGTGCAACTGTAATGGGAAAACTGTGGGAGGATTTTTAGGCTTTTTTTGATTCGTTCAATAACGCATCAATTTTACCTTCGCAACTGTCTGCAAAAGCCTGAGTCATATCATCTGTCATTTCTTGAAATAGACGTTCATTTTGAAGAAACTTTTCAAACAACGCCATATCCACCAACGCGGCTACAGGTTTTCCGACATCGGTAATAATAAATTGCTCATGCTGATATTGAACTTTGCTCAATAATTGGCTGAAATCGCGTTGCGCTGTGAGAGCGGGAGTTTCTTGAATCATGGTTTATCCTCTTAGGTAAAAATAACTGCGGTTTTCAAATTTAAATAATTCACAAACGGCTCAAAATCACGGTCTGAATGCAACAAAACCATTTCATTCTCAATACAAAACGTGGCAATAATACAATCAATGGTTTTGCGAATGGTAATGCCCTGTTTGCGTAAATAACGGTAATTCTGTGCCGCTTTTACCGCAGTTTCAGCATTACACACAGACACCTGCTCTAAATTGGCTAACAAGGATTTAGCCGTTTGAAAATCCTTATCACTGCGAAATCCCTGCAATAACTCCGCCGCAATCAAATCACCGGCGGCAATAATTTCAGTGGATAGCAACGCATCCAGCCTTTGGGCTTGCGGCGTATCAACTCCATTAAAATAATCAATCCAAACGCTGGTATCAACTAAAATCATTCGTTATTTCTCATCGCTTCCAAATCGCCTTCCCACGCTAATTTCCCTCTGTAAGCCCTGATTTTTTCCTGATTTTTTAAGCGGATTAAGGTTTTAAGACCTAATTCCACCACTTCTTTTTTGGTTTTAATGCCGGTGAGCAAAATCGCTTCATTCATTAAAACGTCGTTAATCACGATATTAGTACGCATGATTTTCTCCTGATGTGTATAAAATATAAATATGATACACAGTTTTGCCTTAAAACACTTCGTTTTATCCTTTCACACAAAGCACCTGCTTCAAAGTATGCACAATCTCCACTAAATCCGCCTGCGCCGCCATCACATCATCAATCGGCTTATACGCAGACGGCGTTTCATCAATCACATCCGCATCTTTACGGCACTCCACCCCTTGCGTCGCCTGAATATGCTCCGCCAACGACACGCGCTTTTTCGCCTCAGTCCGCGACATCACCCGCCCCGCGCCATGACTACAACTACAAAAACTTTCCGCATTTCCCAAACCACGCACAATAAACGACTTAGCCCCCATGCTACTCGGAATAATCCCCATTTCCCCCAACTTCGCACTCACCGCGCCTTTGCGGGTCACAATCACGCTTTTCTCGTAATGATACTCACGGCTCACATAATTATGATGACAATTCACCGCCTCCAATTGCGCCACAAACGGAGTCGGCACAATCTCATGCAAGGCACGCAGCGCGTTATTCATCATCAACACCCGATTCGCCAGCGCGAAATCCTGCGCCCAGCCAACAGCCTCCAAATAATCTTTAAACGTTTCAGTATCTTGCGGAATATAGGCCAAATCTTTATCAGGCAGATTGATAAACCAACGTTCCATATCGCGCTTCGCTTTTTCGATAAAATAAGTGCCGATACGATTTCCCACCCCGCGTGAACCGCTATGCAACATCATCCACACCGCGTCAGTTTCATCCAAACACAACTCAATAAAATGGTTGCCTGTGCCTAAAGTTCCTAAGTGATTAATGTTATTAGTATTTTTTAAACAAGGATGTTTTTCGCACAAACGTTCAAAACCAGCTTGCAACGGCAACCACGCTTGCACAACTTCTTCGGGCGGTTGTCCCCAACTTCCCTCATCACGCAGTTTAAAATTCGCGGTGCGACCATGCGGCACAGCTTTTTCAATCGCGGCGCGTAATTGCGCTAAAGAATCCGGCAATTGCGCAGCGGTTAAACTGGTTTTGGTTGCCATCATGCCGCAACCCAAATCCACGCCGACCGCCGCAGGAATCACCGCGCCGATGGTAGGAATCACGCTGCCGATAGTCGCGCCTTTTCCCACATGCACATCCGGCATGGCGGCTATCCATTTATGAATAAACGGCAATTGCGCAATATTTAAAAGTTGGCGTTTGGAGTTGTCATCAAAACTCACGCCGCGCGTCCACGCTTTCACGGGGTATGCACCTGATTCATGTAAAACTTCATAAGCAGTTGTCATGGCTGTTTCCTCTCAATTT
>CAKZJE010000010.1 GCA_936941155.1 uncultured Methylomonas sp.
TGCAAACGTGCGCAGCAGGAACATTTTAATTGCCTAAGGCGAATAAATTCGCCGCTACATCAATCTGAAAAAAATCGGGAAGTTATTTTTAGCTAAGTTGTAAATTGTGGAAAAAATTTTTAAGACGACCGGTCGTTTTCTAAAGTTTTATCACCCAAACCTTTCAGGTCTCAAAGACCTGAAAGGTTTTTAGCCTTTATTTCTCGACCCGAAGTGCGAGCTTTAGCTATTGCTGTACCTCATAAAAAGCTAAAGCTTTTTTACTCCTGCAAACGTGCGCAGCAGGAACATTTTAATTGCCTAAGGCGAATAAATTCGCCGCTACATCAATCTGAAAAAAATCGAGAAGTTATTTTTAACTAAGTTGTAAATTGGGGAAAAAATTTTTAAGACGACCGGTCGTTTTCTAAAGTTTTATCACCCAAACCTTCCAGGTCTTAAAGACCTGGAAGGTTTTTAGCCTTTATTTCTCGACCCGAAGTGCGAGCTTTAGCTATTGCTGTACCTCATAAAAAGCTAAAGCTTTTTTGCTCCTGCAAGCCTGTAGATTTCATTCTTAATCCTAAATCAATAATAATATAAGACATTTGTGATGAATAATTCCTCTTCAAACTTAACAAAAGCATGGAATAGTCCAATAGACCTTACTGCCTGCGATAAAGAAATTGTGCAGTTTTCAGCGGCAATCATGCCACATGGGGTCATGCTAGTTTTAACAGCCGGCGAATATTCTATTCTTGCATCCAGTGCAAATACCCTCAGCTGTTTTGGCATAGAACACAGCTCTCTTATGGGAAAAACCCTCGCTCAACTGATGAATGATGCGGATAAACTTAAAGTTGAGGCGAATTTAAAGCTCCTAACCACCGCAAGACCGCCTCGGTATTTTGGTCGTTATCAAATCTCACCGAAAGGAAATTGGTTTGATGTGTTGGGACATCTTTCTGGCGATGTGTTTGTGCTGGAGTTTGAACCCATCGACGCATCGCGATTAGATACTAATCCCACCGAACTGTATGCAAAAATCAGTGAATTGATTGCAGAATTGCAAAATGCCCCAACGTGGCAACAGAGTATGGCGATTGCCGCAGAGCAATTAAAACAGATTACAGGCTATGAAACCGTTATTGGCGTGCGTTTTGTTGCGGACGGTTCAGGTCAAGTGATTGCAGAATCCAGCGCGACGCAAAAGGATTTCTATCTCCATAAACGCTTTCCCCGTTCCGACATTCCTGAACCGGCACGGCAAAAAATGCTGCTGATGCCGTTGCAATACAATCCTGATTTTGAATATGTGCCAGTGCCTTTAGTGATGGCAGACCCGCAAGCGAATGCGTCAGACTTGGATTTGAGTTTTTCAGTCCTGCGCAGCATGTCCAAAATGTGCACGCGCTATTATCGCAATCTGGGTGCACGTTCGCGCTTATTATTAACGCTGCAAACAGAAGGCAAACTGTGGGGCTTTTTTTCATTGCTCGCGCCACAATCCATCTACATCAGTTATGCTGAACGATTAGTGTATGAAACCTTTGCCAAAATAGCGTCATCGGTATTGGCCGAAAAAGAAAAACTCGCGCAGCAGCAATCCACTTTACATGCAAAACGGCAGATTGCAGACCTTGTAAGCCATTGGGCAAGTTCGCAAGTATTGATGGCAAATCTGCGCGATTTACCGGCACAAGTGCTGACATTATTGGATATTGGCGGTGCAATATTGTGTTTACAAGGTCAAACTATTGGTTCAGGAATCACAACGCCTAAAACCTTCGTGCAAACTTTGCTGCCTTGGTTAAATCAACAAGCCCCCCTATTCATTACAGATAGACTAGCCACATTGTTTGAACCTGCCAGTATTCATTTACACCAAGCAGCTGGACTGGTGGCATTGCGCTTGTTACAGCAAGGTGATTATTTATTGCTGCTGCGTCCAGAATGGATACATGAAGTACGCTGGGCTGGCAATCCTGAAAAACCCGTTGAGATAGATGTTAGCAGTGGTGAATATCGCTTAACGCCGCGCGGCTCGTTTGATGAGTGGAAAGAAACAGTAGAAGGCACGGCGCGTCCTTGGTTGCCGCATGAACTAGAAACGATTACTGACTTACATCAAGCTTTATTGTCTGCTTTAAAACAAGAACAGCTCAAGCAAATTAGATCTTCATTAGAAATAAGTAACAAGGAATTGGAAGATTTCTCCTATGTTGTCTCGCATGATTTGAAAGAGCCGCTGCGCGGTATTCGCAATTTTTCTCAAATTTTACGCGAAGATAGCGGCAATCACTTAACAGAGAAAGAAGTCTCTCGGCTAGACTCAATTATGAAGCTAAGTGAAAGAATGAATCAGCAAATTACGGCTTTATTAAGTTATTCCCTCGCTAATCAAATTGCACCAGAAATTAGAACTGTCAATTTGAATGAGTTAGTGAAATCTGTACTCGAAAATATTGCTGTGCTTGTGAAAGAGTCTGGTACTGTGATTAGCATACAGCAACCTTTACCAGAGATTGCTTGTGATCCAATGCGAACTCGTGCCATATTTGAAAACCTCATCACGAATGGAATCAAATATAACCTACAAACAGAAAAACGCATTGAAATTGGCTGCATTCTGAAACCAACATTAACTTTGTTTATAAAAGACAATGGTATCGGCATACATGAAGACAAGTTTGAGAGTATTTTTATGATTTTTCGGCGTTTACATGGACGCAATGAATTTGGGGGTGGTAATGGAGCAGGGCTATCCATTGTGCGCAAACACATTGAAAAACAAGGCGGCTCTATTTGGCTGGAATCAAAAGAGGGGGAAGGTTCAACATTTTATTTCACCTTGAATCCACATTTTAACTAGCCTCAGCATCAGAGATACGCCATGACGCAAACAAAAAGCTCTGATTCTTCTGAGTCTTCATCCCCTCCACTATTCGTAAACGCTGAAAATGTCACTTTAAGCAATTGTGATCTTGAACAAGTGCATTTAGTGAATGCTATTCAACCACATGGAGTGCTATTGATTCTTGAAGAGCCGCATTTACGCATTGTTCAAGCCAGTGCAAACTGCAAAGACTTTTTAGGCATCGGCACTGAGTTTTTAATCGGAAAAACACTCGATATACTGCTCAGCCATGAAGATATTTTGGTGTTATGCGATCATCTGGCTAAAGCCAATCTGCTGAACACCCACTCCCACCTAATCTCTATCAAACATTCGCTACACAACAAACAACCGCTTCATTTATTTGGCAATCGAATCAATGATTTATTACTGTTGGAATTTGAGCAAGTTGACCCGCTTCCTCCTATTGAAATCCTGAGTGTTTTTAGCGACATCCGCGAAAGCTTAAAATCGTTGCAGTGCGCAGAATCTTTTCAGTTTTTTTTGGATAAACTCGCCTCAGAAATGCGTAAATTGACTGGCTTTGACCGCGTAATGATTTACCGCTTTGCCGAAGATAAAAGTGGCGAGGTGGTAGCAGAGGCAAAAGCAACTGACTTAGAACCGTATCTTGGACTGCACTTTCCTGCCAGTGATATTCCAGAACCAGCCCGACGCTTGTTTGCCTTAAGTGCGCTGCGGCACTTGCCTAATGTGGATTATGTGCCAGTCCCTTTAGTTTCAGACCCCAATATTTTGCATCCTACCAGAGTGGATTTGAGTTATTCATTTTTGCGCAGCGTTTCGGTGATGTATAGCGAATATTTACGCAATATGGGCGTAAAAGCCAGCATGGTGATGCCTTTATTTAAACAAGGAAAACTTTGGGGCTTAATTTCTTGTCTGCATTCCAGTGTAAGATATTTACCCTACGAACAACGCATTCCTGCGGAGTTTTTAGCGCAATTGAGTTCAACTTTATTAACCGATAGAGAAAATATAGATCAGCTTGGTTATCATACAAAACTACACTATTCCACCCAAAAACTCACCAGCCAATTGCAAAACTGTGTCAGCATTACTGAAGCTCTTGCCTTTAGAGATGAAGCTCTGCTTTCCACGCTGAATGCCGATGGTGCAGCAATTATTGTCGATGGACAACTCACTCTGTTAGGTAAAACCCCCACTGGAAAACAAATTGAAAAGTTAGCGAAGTGGATTGCTCAACGTGAAACTAGCGTATTTTCCAGCCATCAATTAGCAACCGAATTTCCTGATGCGCAAGAATATCAACAGACTGCAAGCGGCTTACTCGCCATCAGACTCGGCTTTACATCAAAAGATCAAATTCTCTGGTTTCGCTCCGAAGTATCGAAAACCGTCAATTGGGCAGGCGACCCACACAAGCCTGTTGAAATAAATCTCGAAAATTGTGAAGTCAGATTAAGACCGCGCACATCCTTTGCAATTTGGAAAGAAACCGTTTTAGGTCAATCGCTTCCTTGGCTAAGCACTGAAATAGATTATGCGCATCGCTTGCGACAAATTATTGCGGATATACTCATTGAACATGCGAGACTGCTTTCTAAAGTTAATGCTGAGCTGCAACGTAGCAATTCAGAACTAGACTCCTTTGCTTATGCGGCTTCCCACGATTTAAAAGAGCCATTGCGAGGCATTCACAATTTTCTTGAATTACTCGAACTTGAAGAAAAAGAACATTTATCGGAGCTGGGAGAAAAACGCATTAAAACGGTATTATCGCTGTCTGAGCACATGAGTTTTCTGTTGGATTCTTTGCTGCAATATTCACGGATTGGCAAAAATGAATTATTACTGCAAGCCTATTCAACCCGCAATATGGCAACGCAAGCTATTGAACTAATTAAACAAAGCCACCCCGACCCCAATATTGAATTCATCCTGTCACCTAATTTACCCATCGTGTTATGTGACCAAATGCTGGTGAGCAGTATTTTGCAAAATCTGCTTATCAATGCCATAAAATATAACGAACAGACCATAAAGCGTGTGGAAATAGGTTGTGATACCAGCTTAATCCCGCCAGTATTTTATGTGCGCGATAATGGCATAGGGATTGCGCCCGATAATTATGCGTATATTTTCCAATTATTCCGTCGGTTGCATTTACGCAATCAATATGGCGGCGGCACTGGAGCTGGCTTAACCATCGCAAAAAGAGCCATTGAAAGGCTGAATGGCACTATCTGGGTTGAATCTGAGCTAGGCAAAGGTTCAACTTTTTACTTTACCTTAACACCTGAGTCCTCTAAAAATGTTGAACACTGTGCATAACAAGCATCCTTTATTGATTATTGAAGATTCAGACGAAGACTTTGAAATCACTTGTTGGGCTTTAGCAAAAGCTAATTTGCACTGTCCAATTGAGCGTTCGAGTAAAGCAGAAGAGGTTTTATTATCCCTGTCTGCTAGAGCATCACAGGTAGACTGCGAACCCCCTCTACCTAAATTAATTCTTTTAGACCTTAACTTACCCAGCATGGGCGGGCGGCAATTTCTGGAAAAATTAAAACTTATCGAACATATTCCTATCATTCCTGTTGTGGTGTTATCTACGTCTAATAACCCTAGAGATATTGAAAAAGCCTATCGACTAGGAGCGCAAGGCTATATCTGTAAGCCCTTAAGTTTGGAAGTTTATGTAAAAAAAATGCAAGCTTTGGTTAATTATTGGTTTGATGCGGTAGAAGTTCCCAATAATCACCAAATGTTTTCTCCAAATACACAAAGCAGATAATCTATCACTAAATTCATTGCCCATTTTTTTGGGCAAGAGTCAAATCGCTTTAGAGATTATCGACTTTGGAGTCAAAAGTCGCGACTTTTGACTCCAGTAATCAATATAAATCAATCAGTTAAAAACTCTAAAGCGAGTTACTCCTCCTTATCATTTTATAGTGCTTCAGCTATAAAGCTGCAATTTGAGAGATTTTTTTAAACCACAATCTGCAATGCCAAAAAAGGAGTCAGATTGAAGAGAAAAATACTTATCTTATAAAAAGCCATGCCTGCATAATGAATCGCGTTAAAACGTTCTTCCGATAACTTAAACCAGCGGCTATGCAGCTGATAAATCCAATCATGCGCAAACACGATTAAAAAAAACCACAGCGTCAAAATACTCATGTTAATGAGCGTTGACCATCCTAAAATTGCACTCATTATTTCAATTGTCATTGCAGCTCTCCCAACGTGATACATTATTCCAACAAAGTTTTACGCCTTTCAGCCGGTAGAAACGCAATCTTTTTCATCTCTACCATTGCCAAATTAAGCCCAGTTTATGCTCTATATCCTATTTCTTCACTATGATTTTGCTAAACTTTTCAGCGTTTTTTCTGGTACAGCCTTTATAATGAAAATTCAAAAATATTTTGCAACTTGGAGAAAAAAATCATGGGGCCTTATTATCGTGCGACATCGCAAACCACCGGCAGTTTTTTTGAAATGTTTTATGACTATCCGTTTTTAGTTCTCGTGCTTGTCGCAGTTGTGGCTGGCGTGTTTTATTGGCAAATGAAAAAATCTGCTGAATAATCAAATTCTTAAGGCGGGCATACCACAACTGCCCGCCGCCTTTCTCTTGCAAACCCTACCGAGACAATCTGTGTCATCAGCCACTTCAAAAAAACTGCGTATTCACGACAACCCCACACAAACCCATTTATCGAACGCGCAAAAACAATTTAACAAACTCAGCCAAAAAGTAGCCGCGCAAAAACAACTCTTAAGCGCGTGGCAAGACACCATCCCTCGCTACAATCAATTGCTCAGCAGCAAATATCGCCCGTTATTAGACAGCTATAACAAACAGCGCAGCGAATTAGTTTATTTGCTTGATAACGCCTATCACGATAAACATTTTAAAAAAGCCGATAAAAGCAAAATACAGTCTATTATCATCGACTTAAGCTTAGATTTAATTGCAGGACACGGCAAAGATGAATTGAAAGAGTTGTATAACAGACACAGTGATTCCGATTTTGATGCCGATAATCAAGCGCAAGAAGCCGAAGTTTTGCAAGCCATGAAAGCGGCATTGAAAAAAATGTACGGCGTGGAAATTTCGGATGACGACGACGTAAGTTCGCAGGAAAAAATGCAGGCAGTGCTGGAAGAAAAGCTTAAAGAACAGCAGTTTAAAAAAGAAAACCGCTCTGCCGAAACGAAAGCGAAAGCGCAAACACCGGAAGAGCAGGAAATCGAAGCGCGGCTGCAAACAGAACAAGAAAATCTGAAAAAATCTATTCAAACGGTGTTTCGGCAATTGGTGGCGGTGTTGCATCCAGACCGCGAGCCTGATGAAAACGAGCGCGAGCGCAAAACCGCATTGATGCAGCAGGTCAATGTGGCTTATGGCAAAAAGGACTTATTACGATTGTTAGAGTTGCAATTGGAAGTTGAGCAAATTGACCAAGATCATTTGGATAATATCGCCGAGCAGCGTTTGCATTATTTTAATAAAATTTTGCAAGAGCAAGCCTCTGAATTACAAGCAGAAATCGCTGAAATCACGCAAGGTTTTACGCAGCAGCGCAACACAAAATCTTCTCCAGAAAAGGTGTTGGAAGGTCTAAACATGGAAATTCGCAATATGCAGCACAATGTTTCGCGCTTAAAAACAGAGATTCGGGCTTTGCAGTCGCCTGCTGCGTTGAAAAATTGGTTGAAAACTTATCGTTAGGTTTTGGCTTTTTATTGCTGATTTAGTTTAGAAAATAACTGCCAAATTCTTGAAGTAACTGTGGATTATCTTTGATGATTTGGCGTTTGAATGATGTAAAAGCTGATGCAGAACTCAAATGTTCTTTAATTTTTTTCAAACAGCGTTTTTTCTCTTTCGCATCATTGGTATCTTTAAAATACTTGGTAAGATATTTTTGAAAATGTTGGATTTGCTCTAATAGCTCGCCGCGAATATTATCAGACTCAATTTCTTTAAGTGTCGTTGTACCATTGAACACAGCATTTAGTAATTTTTGTGTTTCTAGTGTTTTATTATCATCAGCATTAACAGTAATTTTTATTTTTTCAAATGGAAATGGATTAAAATAATAATTAAGTTTATTTTCAACGCTATGATTTGAATCAGTACAATTTAAAATATCATCGAATTTTGCTAATTTGGTGTTATTGCAATGAGCACAAGCATAAAATAAATTGTCCCAATCAAATTTTAAATCTTTATTTCCCTGATGCGATTTAAAATGCTCTACGTTAACGCTGGCAGGTGCTTTACTTTCACAAATATAGCATTTATTTTTAAAGTCGGATTTTAATCTGTCCAATACGCAGCCACATTTATAATCCCCACTCGCTTTAAGTTTTTCTTGTTCTAAACAATCGGGAGCTGGTTGTGATTTTTCAAAATACAACATTTCCTTAGCCTTTTTGAGTTAGTTTTTTCAATTGGATTTGTTGTAATTTCACTTCTAATTGTTTAGCTCTAAATTTAGGTAAATTTATAAAATAATCATCTAACTCTTCATATTCATCCTCCTCCTCTTCAGTTAATTCCATTTTTTCTGAAAGCAATTCAAAAAGACGCAATTTTATTTTTACTTCTTCTGAATATTCATCCGTATCAAAATAACTTTCTACTAATGCGTGATAAGAATAACCAGATAAATCCTCAGAAATAACTTCTTTTCGCTCCAAATCACAAATAACCGCATTGCTAATAGAAGACAAAACAAAAGGCGAATGTGTGGTGACAATAAATTGAATATTGGGAAAAAACGCACACAAAAACGGCATAATCTTTTTTTGCAAAGCAACGTGTAAATGCGTTTCTATTTCATCAATTAAGACAATGCCTTGTAAATCATGCCCTTTATTTCCCGTTGCCTCCATACGCAAAATTAATTCAGTCACAATGGTTAAAACAGCCGAATAACCATCTGATAATTCCGCTAAGCTAAATGGTTCATTATTGCCAATTTGAAGATGAAAGTTATAGTTTTTTCTATCAAAAATTAATTGTAAATTAGGCGCATCAAATAATTCTTTTAGTTGATTTTCAAATTTTATAAACCAATCGTCAATTTCTGCAACAGATTTATCATCATCATCATCTTTAGCAAAAGAGCGTTCGGCTTTTAAATTAACAATGTATTGAATGAAATTTTGATTTATTTTTTCTGTAGATTGATAATTTTCTTTTAATTCAATTTTATTAATGCCTTCTGGAATAACAGGTTGAGTAAATCTCTTTGCTTCAAACAACACAGATAAATAACTTTCATTAGACTTATTTTCATGATTAAAAATTATTTTAGTATTACCATAAATAGAAATCTCTGATTGTAATTGCGATATAGATTTATCAATAAGATTAAATCGTTCATAATCTAAAGGTTTTTTTAATTCGTCTTTTACTTTTTTTAAAATAAAATTAAGGTTTGAATAAGAGGTGTTAATACTTGAGTAATTAACAATAGATTGTGAAAGTGAAAGTGAAATAAACTTATTTAGTTCTAACAATAAACTCGTTTTACCACTGCCATTTTTCCCTGTAATAATTAAATGTTTGCGCTCAGTTTCGCTTAAAGGAATTATAAAATTCTCAATATTGCGCACCTTTTTAACTTCAATTGAAGTAATAAAAATATCATTCTCATTCATCACTCTTTCCCAATGACTTAATGCAGTTAAAACGGCTTGACCACCGCCAAAATAATAATTCCCACCAAAAACAACACCGGCACTTCATTCATCCACCGATAAAAAACATGGCTGCGCTGATTGCGGTCGTGTTTAAAATCCTGCAACCACACATAACAAAAATAATGATAAACCACCATCAGCAGCAATAACGTCAACTTCACATGCAGCCAACCCGCGTGGCTATACATCGCCCACGCATAATCGGCTAACATCCAAATCCCAAAAATAAACGTCACCACCATGCCCGGAGTCATAATCCCAAAAAACAATTTGCGCTCCATCACCTTAAAACGCGCGTTGCTGATTTCATCCTCACTCATGGCGTGATACACAAACAAACGCGGCAAATAAAACAATCCGGCAAACCACGTCACCATAAAAATCAAGTGCAAAGCTTTTAACCACATAGGTACATCCTTTTTAAAAGTTGAAATATTTCTCAGGAGTGCAAGCTGTGCTTGCTTGTTTTCTATATTGATTCGCAAGCAAAGCTTGCACTCCAGATTTTACGTTTTGATTATTGAAAGACTTATTTTGTTAGCCAGACAATTTCATTTTTCTTGAGCGAAACTTTCACTATCCCGCCCCTCATTCCAATCACTAAAGTAGCGTCATTCATCATTTCTATCGAATTCGAATACATTCCCCACCAAAACATATCTGAATATAGCGTAGATACTACTTTGTTTTTTAAAGAAATTTTTAAAAGTTTCTGTGAGGTTACAACATACGCATTCCCTGAATTATCAACCACAGCAGCGTAAGGCGCGTCTTCTAAATCAAGATATTCTTCAGCCGTCCATTTATCTTTGGCGGAAATTCGCCATATTTTTCCAGTGCTGCTTGATAAATGCGCAAGCCCTTCCAGAATATAGACATCATCATTGTCTTTGATAAACTGCTTAAAATTACCTGTGGCAATGTCGTATTTTTCCTGCCCTGAATTCGACTGCCAATACAATTTACCGCCCCATTCACCCGCATCAACACCATATAAAACGCCGTCGTTGACATTGATTTGCGTTACCCTTTCCTTTGAATTCTTTTTTCTTTTATTTTTATCAAAAAACAACTGATTGTTTACTTTAAAAACTCTCCACTCTTTTTCAGATTGATTAGTTGCCTCCCATTGTTTTGATTGAGATTGCGGGATTGGCTTATGTTTCCAATTTTTTTCAATAAATTCGCCTGCAAACGCTGAACGCAAAAAAATGACAGCCACTAAAAAAGCGATTCCCATTAAATTTAAACAATTTTTGAAAAACATTTTCTCTCCCACATAAAAAATGAAGACGACTGGTCATATTGATTTTTTTTCACTGTGCAATCGCGAATAACTGCTGTAATCGTTGCCGCATATCCGCCATATCAAAGCGTCCCGTTGTTCTAAAAACAATCTGTCCGGCAGGATTAATCAAAAAAGTAGTCGGCGTAAGTTCCACTTTGCCAAACGCAGTCGCTTGTTCTGAGCGCAAATCTAAAGCGACATGATAGGGAATTTTTTTCACCGCAGTCATTTCCACCACATGATTCGGTAAATCGTAATACATGGCGACCGCAATAATTTCTAAACCTTGTTGATGAAACTGTTGATATAAATCAATAAAATCATTCACTTCTTTCACGCAACTAGGACAATCCGTTGCCCAAAATGTGACCAATACCGGTTTGCCGCGTAAGCTTTTTAAAGCGATTTTTTCCCCTTTAATCGTCATAAAAACGACATCAGGCGCGGGTAAAGTTGAATGTTTTTTCCACATCACACCCGCGACCGTTACAAATAGAACCAGAATGAAACATGCGACTAACCCATATTTCCACAGCTTGCTGATTGAAAGTGAATTCATTGTTTTTGCTTTTAACCTAGCGTTGAGTAACGACTGCCAGTCCTCAAAGGACTGGCAGTCGTGGTGAGTTTTGCAGTTTTTGAGTTCGTGATTATAACAAAGCTGGTAAAATGCCTGTATCTGAATGCAAACGCCAGTACCGCATTGCCCTCTATTTCAACTTAAATCTTAAGGAAAAAAACAGCATGTTTAATATTTTGACTTATAACAATATCTCTTCTGCCGGTCTGGATAGACTTCCAAGTGAGCGATACAACGTTTCCGCAGACCTTGCCAGCCCTGATGCGATTTTATTGCGCTCTTTTAAAATGCACGGTTTGGCTATTCCTGAGTCGTTGAAAGCAGTCGGTCGTGCGGGGGCGGGGGTTAATAACATTCCTGTTGAAGAATATACCAAACGCGGTATTCCTGTGTTTAATGCACCTGGCGCAAATTCAAACGCAGTGGCGGAATTGGTTGTGGCGGGAATGTTGCTGGCTGCTAGACATATTCCAGCGGCATTAAGTTTTGTCAGCACGTTAGAAGGTGATGAAGAAACGATTAACACTGTCGTTGAAAAAAATAAAAAGGATTTTGCTGGTTTTGAAATCGCTGGAAAAACCTTGGGCGTATTGGGATTAGGCGCAATCGGCGTGAAAATCACCAATGCAGCAGCAGCGTTGGGTTTGAACATTATCGGTTTTGACCCGTTTATTTCGCTGGCAAGTGCTTGGAAACTGAATTCTTCAACTATTCCTGCAACCGATATTGATGATTTGGTCTCGCATTCTGATTTTATTACCTTGCATGTGCCATTGAACGATAAAACCAAAAATTTAATCAACAAAGAGCGCATTGCCAAAATTAAACAAGGCGCGACTTTATTGAATTTTTCCCGCGCTGGCGTGGTGGATGAAGCCGCTGTTATCGAAGCATTGAACTCAGGACATTTACACGCTTACGTTTGTGATTTTCCATCACCTGCTTTGTTAAAACATCCACGCGCGATTACATTGCCACATTTGGGAGCTTCCACTGAAGAAGCGGAAGACAATTGCGCTGCGATGGTTGCCGATCAAATTCGTGAGTTTTTGGAGCAAGGCATTGTTCGCAATGCGGTGAATTTTCCAGAAGTTATTGTTCCGCTGACCGATGATGAAGTGCGCGTGGTCGTTGCAAACCATAACGTACCTGGTGTGGTCGGTCATGTGTCTTCTGTTTTTGGCGATGCTGGGCTGAATATCATTGATTTAACCAATAAATCACGGGGAGATTATGCTTATACCGTGATTGATGTTAATGGTGATGTGCCTGAGCAAGTCTTGGAAAGCTTACGCGCGATTGATGGCGTGTTGTCTGTGCGCTTAATTAAAGCATCTTAAAAGTAAACCTGACAGGTTTTAAAAACCTGTCAGGTTTGTCACTTCCCAATCTTGAGAAAAAAATGAGTTTTGAAATTGTTTGTTTTGACTGCGACAGCACCTTAAGCAAAATTGAAGGCATCGACGAATGCGCTAAGCGCGTCGGTTTAGGCGCAGAAATGGCTAAGCTCACCGAAGCGGCAATGAATGGCGAGTTACCTTTAGAAGCGGTTTATCAAAAACGATTAGAACTGATTCGCCCAGACCGTGCTGCCATCGCTGAAATTGCAGATTTATATATTGCGCAAATCGTGGACGGCGTGGCGGAGGTTTTTCAAACCCTGCAACAGCAACAAAAACAAGTGCATATTATTAGCGGCGGTTTGCGACAAGCGATTTTACCGTTGGCAAAATTATTGAATGTGCCAGAAAATCAAGTTCATGCTGTTGATATTTATTTTAATGAAGATGGCAGTTATCGCGACTTTAATCAACAATCACCTCTAGCAAAAACAGGTGGAAAATCAATTATTTGTCAGCAGATAAGTTCAGCACCTGAAACAATGGTGATGATAGGCGACGGTAAAACGGATTTAGAAGCGCAACAAGTGGGCGTGAAAGTGATTGGTTTTGGCGGCGTGGTGATGCGAAAAATTGTTGCCGATAACGCGGATTTTTTTGTCAATACGCCCGCGTTAAACGGGGTGTTAGCGTATATTTTGTAATCTTTTGCCTGATGATAATTTTCAAAATTCTCAGATTTTCTTGATAACTCAATGATCCTGTTCATCTTTTAATCCTGAAAATCCTGATTCAGACATTCTCATGGCTTTAGTAATAACACTTGCAAATCAGCCACATTCGTTCCGGTCGCCCCTGTGACCAGCAAATCACCTGAACTTTTTAATGCGTTATAAGAGTCGTTATTATTCAATCGGTTAGCAGCATTCACCCGCGCATTGCGCATCCGCTCCACACTGCCAGCATCCACAATACCACCCGCTGCATCGGCAACGCCATCACGTCCATCGGTTCCGCCACTTAAAAACACCCAGCAATCTGGCAAGCGGTGTTTTTTTGCAGCACACGCAAATGCTAAAGCCATTTCTTGATTGCGCCCGCCCTGCCCTGTGCCGGTTAAAACCACTGTTGTTTCTCCACCCGCGACAATCGCAGTCGGAAGACTCAAGCCGTTATTCAGCAATTTTTTCACCTGCAAAGCCAGTGTTTCGGCTTCTTCTCGCGCTATTCCGCATAATGCCTGACTATAAACTTCTGTTTGATAGCCTTGCGTTTGTGCCGCGACCGCAACAGCGTTCAGACTCATTGTATTGCTACCAATTAAAGTATGGCTGCTGTGTTTAAAAACCGGATCGCCTGCTTTTGGCGTTTCTTTGAGTTGCCCTACCCTGCCCTGCTCCAAAATCTGCTGCACGGTGTCTGGCACTTTTTCCCAAATCTGATAACGATTTAACACGGCAATCGCATCTGCATAGCTGCTGTCATCGGGCACTGTCGCACCGCTGGCAATCGCGCTTAAATCATCACCAAGCACATCCGATAAAATCAGCGCGTGCAAATCCGCTGGAAAAGCTAATCGCGCTAATTGCCCGCCTTTCAGTTGCGAGAGATGTTTGCGTACACAGTTGATTTCTTGAATATTTGCACCGCAAGCCAATAACAAATCCGTAGTGGCAATTTTTTCTGCTAAGGTCAGTGGAGCAAGCGGCGCAGGTAATAACGCTGAACCTCCGCCGGAAATCAAAACCAGCACTAATTCACCCTGTTCAGCTTTTTTCACACGTTCTGCAATCAAACTTGCAGCGTGCAAGCCTGCGTTATCAGGCAATGGATGTCCTGCGCCTATCACCGTGAGATTTTCCAATGCCAGCAGATTGTCGTAGTTAGTCACAACAATCCCTTGCTCATCCAATAATTCAGCAGGAATCACTTCCGTCGCGGCTTTTGCCATTGCACAAGCGGCTTTACCATACGCAATCAAATGCACTTTTGACCAACGCCCAATGCGAACTTTGCTGCTGTCATTGAGGTCTAAATAAAGTTCCAGATGATTTTCTGAAAATTTGATGGCGCGTTTGACCGCTGTGTAGGGATCTGCTGCATCAATGCCTGCTTGAAAAATCTGCAAAGCATCGTGGCGTAAAATATCAAGGGATTGTGCTAAAGCTGGCATTGCGATCTCGTTTAGATTGAGGTTTGACTAAAAAACGCCTGATAACTCACGACTGCCAGTCCTTCAAGACATAGTTATCTACACATCTTTAGTTTAAAAAAGTATTTATATATCAATTGGATATTGAAATATGTAGGTTGGGTTAGCTGCTTTTTTCGTCAGAAAAAAGAGCGTAACCCAACAAAGTGCGTCTATTTTAACGCTGAATGTTGGGTTACGCTTATCTCGCTTCGCTCAATAATGCTAACCCAACCTACAAAAAATTCTTTATTATCAATGCTTTTGTTATAAAAACCATCAAACTATCTTGTGTAGATACCTATGCATTCAAGAACTGGCAATCGTTAAACCCTTTAGCGTTCCACGCAATCTTCAAAGCCGTAGTTTCCACCTTTGTATTCAGGCTCGTAATAAAACTTGTGAAAAGTTTGTTTGCCTTGCGAATTTCTCTTAAATTTTGCAATCCCTGTGCCTATATCTCTGGTATTGAGTTCATTCAAAGCAAAGTGCATCGCAACATTATCACCTTGCGCAACCGCTTCGCCTAAATACACACCAAAACCTTGCACGCTTAATTTAAAATCATAAGACGCATAAATGCCTGTGCTTTGTTCAGGCTTCAAATTTAACGTCGCTGTTGCTTTGTACTTGCCTTCCTTAGCATCATCACCCGTGCAATCATATACACCACTTAAATCTTCGCCGGTATATGTTGTTTTTGCTTGTGCATAATTCATTACAGAACAAGCCAAAATCATCCAAATAAGTTTTTTCATGGTTTCCTCTCGTCAAATGTAAAGTGAACAACAATCAGAGTTAGGATTTGCAGAATTGAAAGATTTTCAGCATGTTATCTGTCATCTCTTTGTTAAGTCTGTTGTATTCCTGATTCTGATCTAAAGACTTAAAATTGTTACGCCATTTCTTTTGCTAGTTGAAAAATTAATTCTGCATCAAATACTTGTTTGTTGTCTTCAAATAATTTTGCAATACAAGCTCGATGCAATGCTAATTTTAATGTGCCAAAACCAATTGCGCCCCAAATAATTTTGCCGTGCCGGTCGAGTCCTTTATCCATCACATCTGTGCCGCCAATGCCAACAGGCGGAGTGGCGTTTGCATCGGCTATCATTTCAAGGGTTTGGTTGTCTTGCCAATGTTCAGGTTTTAATAGTTCAACACCTGCCGCGCCGGTTGCTAATACAATCTGCGCACCTTGTATCGCTTGAACTCTGCCATCGTAATCTACTGCTTCAATCGGGGTTAAATCGACATTAAATCGCTCTTTCATCGCTGCGCACGCTTTTTCAGCATTGGCAATTTGCCGCGAAGTGATTGAAACGGTTGCACCTTCTTGTGCCAACATCACTGCCGCACGTTGTCCGACTGGCCCTGTGCCTGCTAAAACCACTGCTTTTTTTCCCGCAAGTGTGCCGGTTGTGCGTAATTTAGCCACCATTGCAGCGGCTGTAGTGTTGCTGCCATTGCTGTCTAACATCACTGAGACACGAAAGCCCGGAAAAAATTGCTTTTGTACAGCGATAAACAAGGCTTGTCCTGCTGCCATATCGCTGCCACCGACAAAAATGGCGGTATTTTTTTTGTCTTTGGGTGCACGCGTAAAGATTGTTCCTTCCACTAAGCCCTTCACATTTTCAGGACTCACTCCACCAAGACCGATGACATGATCTGCGCCACCATCATAAGCAACCACGGAGTCAAAAACAGAAGGGTGGAAATCTGTATCAAACTGGAATAACAATTTTTTCATCTAATGAGTCCTACTCTCTTAAAAATAACACGCTTTTATTAAGCGATTTCAAAATTTCGTCATTATATCGTATAAGATAAACCTTGCTTGATTTAATCAAATCCCTGTTTGGCACTGAAAAAGCAAGCTAGAAAGGGATTGATGATTGCGATTAAATAAGGTAGCTTAGCGAGTCTTAAATATCCAAAATCAATATTTTGATTATTTTGCATATTTCATTACGGTGATAATAAAACTTATAAATCACTCATAAAAAAATAACACACTATAAGGAAAACAAATGAAGAATCCAGTTGATATTGCCGTGACAGGGGCGGCGGGGCAAATTAGTTACTCTTTGCTTTTTCGTTTGGCAAGTGGAGAGCTGTTAGGCGCGGATCAGCCGATTAATCTGCATTTGTTAGAAGTTACACATGCCTTGCCTGCGTTGCATGGCGTGGTGATGGAGCTGCATGATTGTGCTTATCCGTTGTTGCGTAAAGTGACGATTACCGATAATGCAAAAGTGGCATTTAATAATGTTGATTTTGCGTTTTTATTGGGAGCGCGTCCAAGAAGTCAAGGAATGGAGCGCAAAGATTTGTTGCAGTGCAATGCAGAAATTTTTAGCGTGCAGGGAAAAGCATTAAATGAAGTGGCAAGCCGGAATGTGAAAGTGTTGGTCACGGGAAATCCTGCAAACACCAATGCGTTGATTGCAATTCGCAACGCGCCTGATTTAACGCCAGCGAATTTTTCAGCCATGAGTATGCTTGACCATAATCGCGCGATTGCGCAATTGGCGGAAAAAAGCGGTGTGCAAACAACTGAGATTAAAAATGTGATTATTTGGGGTAATCACTCTGTGACTCAGTATCCTGATATTCATCATACCAAGATTAAAGGACAAGATGCGTTGTCGTTGGTGGATAACGCTTGGTTTGTGAATCATTTTATTCCAACTGTGCAGCAACGCGGCGCGGATATTATTAAAGCGCGGGGCTTGTCGAGTGCGGCTTCTGCGGCAAATGCGGCAATTAAGCAAATGCAGGCGTGGGAGCTGGGAACAGAAAATGGTGATTGGGTAAGCATGGGAATTGCGTCCGATGGCAGTTATGGAATTGAAAAAGGCTTGGTTTATTCGTATCCAGTGACTTGCGCTGATGGAAAAGTGAGTATTGTGCAGGGTTTAAAAATTAATCCGTTTAGCAAAGAAAGAATGAAATTGACTGAAACGGAATTGAAAGAAGAGAGAGATGCGATTAAGCATTTATTGTGATAAAAAATGAGCCATGACATTGAGCTAAAGCTGTTATATGAAATTGAGGAATTAAAAAGAAAAGTTAATTCCTTAGAGGGAAATATTCAACAAAAAATCCCCACTTATCAATACAGTAAAATCCGCGATAGTGATTTAAAAACATTGGTGGATATTGAAAAAAACTTGGATAACAGTATTTTTAATGCGTGGTTTAATTGTTCGATTGAAATAGAAGATTCAATCATTTTTTTTCTAAATAACTTAATAGAAGATAATAAGGTTTTAATTGATAGTTACAATGAGGAGGATTTAAAAATCAATTTTATTGTGCCTATTTTAAATAAAATCCGTTTTAAATCGTTTGAGCGAAAAATGCGCGATTTTTATGAATCTCAACTGACTTATAAAACCGATAAATTTATTTTAAATGGAACGATTGATTTTGTTGTTTCAGAGGGTTTAGTGGAAAGTAAAAAGCCTTATTTTTTTATTCAAGAGTTTAAACGCAGCGAGGAATATGGCAATCCAAGACCGCAATTGCTGGCAGAGTTGATAAGTGCTGTTGAATTAAATCAATGGCATTTTATAAAAGGAGCTTATATTATCGGTGGAAACTGGCATTTTGCGATTTTGGAAAAGTTAGATATTAATAAATATCAGTATTTTATCTCTCAAAACTTTGATGCAACGAAATTAGAGGATTTAAAATTAATTTACAAAAATTTGTTATTTATTAAACATGAAATTATTGCCATGATTGAATCTTCACAAAGTTAAACAGGAAATAGACAAATAGAAAATGACAATCAAATTATTACATATTCCAGGAATATAGCAATTTCAATTCTAACAGATATAAAAGTTATTAACATATTTAAAATATTCATTTATATCTTCTAAAGATATAGACTCAATAGCCGAATAAATAGATAAGCCAAGATGAAGCTCACATCTAGGTTTA
>CAKZJE010000011.1 GCA_936941155.1 uncultured Methylomonas sp.
CAATATGGCAATGTAGAAATTTATAGTGATGCAGGAAAAATAGAAAACTCTACTCTTTTTCAGAACTTACCGAAAAATTTTGAGTATTAGTACGGCATTAAGCAAGTGCCAGCATAAATTGAGAAGTAAAAATGCCATTCACCGCCAAAATCAAACACAAACTGCAAGAAATTGAACAGTCACGCGATGTAAAAATACTTTGCGCCACTGAATCAGGTTCGCGTGCATGGGGATTTCCATCACCTGACAGCGATTATGATGTCAGAATTATTTACAAGCATCAGCCGGACTGGTATTTATCGCTCTCTGATAAAAAAGGCACTATAGAAATGATGTTTGATAATGGCGAGCTGGATATTAGCGGCTGGGATATAAAAAAAGCCTTGCAACTGATGCACAAATCCAATGCCGCTTTGCAGGAGTGGCTGCAATCGCCGATTATTTATCAACAAGAACTGCCCATCGCCACGCATTTAAGAGAAGCGGCTGCCTGTTGTTTTTCACCGATTAGCACCATGCACCATTATTTGTGGATGGCAAAAAACAGTTTTACAGAGATTGAAAATGCAGAAAACATCAAACTGAAAAAATTGTTTTATGTATTGCGTGCCACGTTAGCATGTAAATGGCTGTTAGAAAAAGAAGGATTTCCGCCGATTGTGTTTATGCAAATGGTAAATGAACTGAATTTTGATGTCGCTTTAAAAACTAAAATCACCTCTTTAATTGCTCTGAAAGCGACAAAAATGGAAGGCTATATTCATCCTGCCGAAAGCGAGTTGAATCACTTCATCAGCACCGAATTGAAAAGAGCAGAGCAGGTTTTCCCCAATTTATCGGGTAGAAAACAAAGACAAGTTGATTTGGATAGCTTATTTAAAGCCATTGTGATGTATTCATTATGAATATTCTAACCTTCAAATCCCAATCCATATTATTGCTAGAGTGCATCAGCGGCAGCAAAGCATACGGTTTGGCAACAGCGCAATCTGACACGGATTTAAAAGGCGTGTTTGCACTGTCTAAGCGCGATTATTATGGTTTGGAAACCACAGAGCAAGTCAGTAATAGCACAAATGACGAGGTTTATTATGAACTGAAACGGTTTGTCGATTTGCTGCTGAAAAATAATCCCAATATTTTGGAATTATTAAACACGCCGCCCGATTGCATACTTTTCAAACATCCGCTGATGGATTTGTTAAAACCAGAATTGTTTTTATCCAAATTATGTCAGGAAACTTTTGCCGGTTATGCCAAGGCGCAAATTAAAAAAGCCAAAGGGTTGAATAAAAAAATCGTCAATCCGATGGAAAAACAGCGCAAGTCAATCCTCGATTTTTGTTATGTGATTCAACAGCAAGGATCAATCAGTTTGCAAAGTTGGCTAACGCAACAGCAGTTTTCCCAAGAACACTGCGGCTTGGTAAATATTGCGCACATGAAAGAAATTTACGCGCTGTTCCATAATAGTCAATTGCCTGAAGGAGCGTTGCGCGGTATCGCTTCAAGTTTGGAAGCGAATGATATTTTGCTCAGTTCTGTGCCAAAAGGGATTAATCCGCTGGCGATTATGAGTTTTAATCAAGACGGTTATTCCAGATATTGCAAAGACTACAAAGAGTATTGGGATTGGGTCGAAAACCGGAATGAAGCGCGTTATGCCAATACCTTGGAACACGGCAAGAATTACGATGCCAAAAACATGATGCACACCTTTCGTTTATTGAATATGGCAGAAGAAATTGCTAAAGAGGGCGTACTCAATGTCAGACGCGCAGATAGGGAATTTTTACTCTCCATTCGCGCCGGAAATTATGATTATGATGAATTGGTGCGCTTGGCAAATCAGAAGATCAGCTTAATAGATGAATTGTTTAAAAAATCCAGCTTGCCAAATTTACCCGACTTGACTAAAGCGGAAGAAGTGTTGATTGAAATCAGGGATACGCTTTATCAAAGCCAGTAGAAATTTCAGTCGATAATAAATCTAAAGTCAGGCATGTCTGACACAGCAAGCAAAGCTTGCACTCCAAAACCTCTCTAAACTTTTGTTAGATATACTTTAATGTTACTAATCAATCGGTTATAAAAAACTTGCTTAACTGACCTTATGCAAATTCTTTGTCGATGAAAATCATCTGATGTCCGCAGAAGAAATTTAAGGATTAGCGGCTGTGTTTGCAGGGCTAATTTCATCATTCGTTACTCAAAGCTTACGCTGTTAATTCCTGCAAAATTCTGAAAATTTTAGAAAACGACCGCTCGTCTTAAAAATTTTCTTCGTAAATTATGTGTGCGTAACATCTGCTATTCATTTATACCCTGCTGTAGAGACGCAAAATCTTGCGTCTCTACGACAAGATTGATATTTTTTGTCTATTGCTTATTACCACAACCCATTGTTTAAAACAGCATCACCAATGTTGCAAAAAATACCATCGCAGCAGTTAACGGTAAAAATGATAATTTCACGAATAAATTATCTTTATAACGTAACCATTTCGCTGAATACTGTGAAGACAGTATTAAACTATTGACCCCAACTAACACAATTAAGAAATAACAAACAATAAAGAAACATTCAAAATACGATACTTTAGCAGACGCTAACGTTGTTCTTAACCCGCCATGCCATAATGCCACTGAAAATAACAAACCGGCTAAAATGGCAAAAACAGTCATCGCATCAAAACCAAATTTTTCAGCTAATTCCTCCTTATCAGAAGAGGCAAATATTACAATAAATAAGACTAAGAAAACCATAATAACCGGAGTGACTCCTGAAACAAATGGATCAAGAAATTCGCGATTAATTTCCACATTAAAATATAACTCAGGGGTGAATTGCCCAACGAAATCTTCAATTCCCCAGTCACTATTATAAGCTGCTGTAACTTCGGAAAAATAACTGCCGCTTAATTGCCATCCGGGTAATATAAAGCCTTTTAAATCAATCCCTGATTTTGCACTTTCATACAGCAAACGATAGGCGTGAGTATCAGGAATTAAAACCATATTCCTTTTAAAATCACTATGATTCATACGCAGCCAAATAATATTTTTATCAAAAGGATATTTTGAATAATCAAACTCTTGCCGTAAATTTAACTTAATATACCAGCCAATCGTGACGTTTCCCGCACTATCGTGGGTAATATAAGTAGCTTGCGGACAATTAAAGTCAATTTCTGTTTCAATGGCTTCAATAAATGAAACACCTTTTGTTTTTGGAATTGAATCTGATTCATAATTACAAATACTATCGCGATCTTCAATGTCTTTGATTTTCTCTAATTCATCAAAGCCAAAATGATATTTTTGCCAAACATAAGCACTGATATTAACATTGTTAGCACCAACAAATTCAGCGGATTTAAAAAACACACCTGTTGGTACATAAATAGGTTTTTTTAACTCTAATGCCTCGGATAATTTGTCGTATTTTCTTTGAAATGTATCTATATTCGCTCTAGTTTTTAGCTTGACTGCGCCGTTAGGAGAAAAAGGAGAGAGTCCATTACTTATTGACCACAATCTAGCAATTGCAATAATAAAAAGAAGAGTAACAGCAATTGAAATAATCCATAATATGCGCAGATTATTTCTATTTGAAGAAAAAACGCGCAATAATAAACTTGAAATAAAAATAACGAATGCGGCAATAAAGTTTAATTGATTGTTAAGTGATTTTTCTTCTAAGTTTAATTCATTTAATAAGAAAATAACTTTTAGTTGCCAATTTGTGCTGGGAATAACACTGGAAAAAATCCAAGCTTGTTCGCCATTAGGCAGCGTATATTGAGCATCTTTTTTTATTTTTTGAAGATAATAAATAGTGTCTATCTCGTTATCTTTTAATATCTGCTGAATATCATTATCTTGGCGTTGACGACTATTAACTCCTTTTACCGCAATGTCATTCGGGTGATAAATTAATTTATCTTTTTGTGAAAACACTACGCCATAGCCTGTTTTCATAAAGCTACGCTCGTGCATGATTTTTTTAATTTCAGACATCGAATAGTTAATGTAAACCACGCCTGCAATTTGTTTTTTATCCGCTGCTGTGTAAAAAGGCACGGAATAACCTGCAATAAACTCATGTGTTGTGGAGCTAAAGCGCGGCTCTTCCCACATCGCTTGTCCTGATTCTACAGGCTTAACAAACCATTCCACATTGCGTTTTACGGTTGCTCTGGTTGTATAGTCGTGATCGCGCTCTCTATTCATAATTGTTGAGAGTTTTTTGTCGTAATAGTAATACCAGTTTTTGAGCTGTTGCGGCTGGTTTTTATCATATATGCCTCTGCGAAATGCCACACTGACAGCAAAAAAACTACTTTTAGATTGGTCGTCTCTTGTGCTAATAAATTTATTTTTGAGAACACCATCTATTTGCTTGTAAGGCAATTTACCGCTGGTTAAATCATCCGCTAATTCCAGGGAAGTCTGCATTGCAAACTTTAGCTGTGTATCAATTTCTTTGCGGGCGATTTCAGCTTCTTTTTGCGCCAGCACTTTAGTTTCTTCGATAATGGTGGTTCTAATGCTTGACCATTCGTATCCAAGATACACGATTGCAACGAAACTGATGACAACAGCGGCGATTGAAATAATCCCCAGTTGTTTCATAAACTGATCAATAAAAGAGATTTTAGAGAGTGAGACTGCCATGTTTTTTATCCTATGATCTTGTAAGAGGTTTGCGAGTCATTGGTATTTTTTTTAAGACAAAACTTTAAATTCGGATACGCTGTTTTATTTGATGGTACGGTCTAATTTACGATAACTAATTGCCTCGCTCAAATGCCCAATCTCAATATGGGCAGAATTGCTAAGGTCGGCAATGGTGCGAGCAAGTTTTAAAATACGGTGATATGCCCGATGTGACAAACCAAAACGTTCCATCGCTTGTTCCAATAATTGATGTCCTTGCTCTGTGAGTGGACAAAATAGTTTAACTTCACTGGCAGATAGTACCGCATTGGGTTTGCCGCTGCGCATTAAGGCAACATTACGCGCTGCAATTACTCGCGCTCGAATGGTCGCGCTGCTTTCTTGTCCTTCCGGTGAACCACGCCGCAACACTTCATGCGAAACGCGCGGCACTTCTAAGTGCATGTCAATTCTATCAAGTAACGGCCCCGAAATTTTGCCGCGATAACGACTGACTTGTTCAGAAGTGCAATGACACCGCCCCGACGCATCACCCAAATAACCGCACGGACAAGGATTCATTGCCGCAATTAATTGAAATCGCGCTGGAAAATCGGCTTGCCGAGTGGCGCGGGAAATCGTGATGTGTCCTGATTCTAAAGGCTCGCGCAACACTTCCAACACGCGCCGATCAAATTCGGGCAATTCATCTAAAAATAACGCACCGTTATGCGCTAAAGAAATTTCCCCCGGTTTAGGGTTGCTGCCACCACCGACTAACGCCGCAGAAGAGGCGGTATGATGAGGGGCGCGAAACGGTGGTTTACACCAATCAGCGACTTTAAAACCTTGATCGCTGATAGAAGCAAGAGCAGCGGTTTGTTGCGCTTGAAATTCTGATAACGGCGGTAAAATACTCGGCAAACGCGAGGCTAACATTGATTTTCCCGTACCCGGTGGGCCCAACATGAGCAAATTATGAGCACCCGCCGCCGCAATTTCAAACGCCCGTTTCACATGATATTGTCCTTGCACATCTGCAAAATCCAACGTGTGAATTTCCTCTTGCAGCTGAATTGGTGGAATATCCGCTGTGAGCTGTTTTTGTCCGGTCAAATGATTGCAAACATCAAGCAAAGTTCGCGCCGGACATAACGCGACATCTTGCACTAACGCCGCTTCTGCTGCATTTTCAAATGGCAGAATCAATTGCCGTCCAGCGCGTTTCACCTGTAATGCTACGGGTAAAGTGCCGCTAATCGGGCGTAATTCACCGCCTAAAGACAGCTCACCAACACATTCATATTGTTGCAAAAGTTTGCTAGGAATTTGCCCCGATGCTGCAAGAATCCCAATCGCAATCGCCAAATCAAAGCGACCACCTTCTTTGGGCAAATCTGCCGGAGCCATATTGATGGTGATGCGTTGAATGGGAAAGGTGAAGTGCGAATTTAAAATTGCCCCATAAACGCGCTCTTTGCTTTCTTTGACGGCGGTTTCGGGCAATCCCACCATTGATAACGACGGCAAACCGTTGGAAACATGCACTTCAATGGTCACTAACGGAGCTTCTATTCCAGAGCGTCCGCGACTATAAACAATGGCTAGGGGCATGGCGAATCTATGTTGAGCTGTTAGAATTTGGTTGTGAGCATCAATATGACTGCCAGTCCTTTAAAGGACTGGCAGTCATTAATAAACGATTAAGGTTTTACTCGGTTTTTTCAGCGAAACGTTTTTCAATTTCAGCCACTTGCAGCTCTAAAGCTTCCAATTTAGTGCGAGTTTTGGCTAACACGCCTTTTTGCACTTCAAATTCTTCGCGCGTGACTAAATCTAATTTGCCTATCGCGCCTTGCAAAATCGCGTGGAAATTTTTTTCCATATCTTCTTTCAAATTATTCAAGCCAGGAGGCACAGCATTCGCCAAGTGGCTAGCAATATCATCAAGCGTTTTAGTATCAAACATTTTTTATCTCACTTTATTAAGTTAAGGAAAACTGAAAATTTTTATGAGTATCATTCTAACATGAGTTACGCGCTAGAAAATTTAGATTCAAATAGCACTACCAATCTTGAGAACTGGCACTGCTCAGCGTGTCGCTTTGATAATCACAAACTTAGGATTGGAAGCAACCTGCGTCACTTTGGCGAATAATTTTTTCAACGTTTGCGGATAATCTAAATGACGATTGCCAATCACCCAAAACTCGCCGTTTTTTTTCAAAACCCGTTTTGCATGTTTAAACATACTCATTGCAATCTGATCGCCAACCGTTTGTTGCTGATGAAACGGCGGATTGCAGACAATTAAATCCATCGAATCATTGGCAAATTCGGTTAAACCATCACTGACTGAAAAACGTGCTTGTCGCTGCGTGGCAAAAGCGTGAGTAAAGTTTTGCTGTGCCGAAGCCACCGCCATAAATGATTCATCCACAAAATGCACAGTTGCCGCCGGATGTTTTTCTGCCAGCATCAAGCCCACTACACCATTCCCACACCCTAAATCAGCAATATTTTCCGCCTCTGGTAATTGCGGTAAATGTGCTAATAAAAATCGCGTACCAATATCCAAACTATCGCGCGAAAACACATTCGCATGATTGCAGATTTGATATTGCGTATTTTCCAGTCTGTAACAAACCGGATAAGGGTTGGCAGAAATCACGCGCTCAGGATTGGGCGTGGCAAAAATCAGGCGGGCTTTTTTCTTCGCTAACGACGTAGTTGTGTTACCAATCAAGCGTTCTAACAATGTCCACACCGAGGCAGGCAGTGATTTAATCATTCCCGCCGCAATAATTTGACTATTCGGCGTGATAAAAGGCTGCAAGCGAATTAAAAAATCTTCCAAATAAGCCAGTGTTTTTGGAGCTTTAATCATCACAAAATCAAAAGTGCCGCTCAGAGCTTGCAAGCTATTGAGCAAAGTAACGCTATTTTCTGGCAAATTATTTTCCTTAAGATTCAAACGTGTAGAAGCTTGTGATAAATAGGAATCAGAAACCACGCACGGCTGCCAGTGATTTAAACCCAATGCTAACGCGCCAAAACTATCGTTAAAAATTAATATGCGCGACTCACTAGCAGGTTTCAACTCGTCGATGTATTCTAGCAAGTATTCATCTGCCGCATCCCAAGCGCGTAACAGCTCTCCGGCTCGCAACGGCAGGCGTTTTAGTTGAAAACTATGACTAGCAAGTTGCAACAGGTTTTCCATATTGACTCCAAAGTTAAGCGACTATTTATCGCGGCTATTGTGCCTTGCTTCGTAGAAAATTGGTATTTTGAAAGGTGTTTGAATCAAGATTTTCAGGATTAAACGATTTTCAAAAGTGTTTTTAGCATATCGCGTTAATCCTACAATTTTGTGAAATCTGATTTTGATTTAAAAAATGCGTTAATTACTTAAGCTTATTTTTAGAGGAATGCAATCATGATTTACCATGTCGAAGGGGATATTTTATTAAGTAAAGCCCATGTTATTGCACAAGGCGTGTCTGCTAATGACCGCATGAATCATGGACTGGCAAAAACGCTGCATGAACATTTTCCACCGATGCACAAAGCGTTTCATCAATGGTGTCACCAGCATCATCCAAAAACAGGAGAAATTTGGGTGTGGGATGCGTTAAAAAACCGCTTGATTGTGAATTTGATTATTAAAGATGGCGGCTACAATAATTCTGTGAATAATCACGGCAAAATCACGACCAATCAAATTCGCCACGCGCTACATGCGTTGAAAAAACGAGTCGCGAAAGAGAATTTTACTTCGATTGCGCTGCCACGATTAGCCACCAGCGCGGGTGAATTGGAATGGGCGGAGGTGTTGCCGGTGATTGAGCATGAATTGGCAGAGCTGGAAATTCCGGTGTATTTGTATTCCAGTTATGTGCCGCATCAGCAAGCAGTTGAGCCTTCAACGCATTAAAGACCCGATTAATATTTGAAAACGTATTTTGGCTTAACTCATTGAACATACGTTTTCAGGTATAAAAACCATTCAAATCTTAAAGACCTGAATGGTTTAGGTGATAACAATTTTGTTTAACTACTTAAAAAACTTAACCTTTTATCCTTCATTTACAACAGAGCGTTTTTTATGCGCAGAATTATTTATCAAAACGTAATCGCCGCTACTTTTTTTATCTTAACCGGCTGCACAACGTATCAACCTTTGACAGCGGAGCAATTAAAAGGCTCTTTGGTCAGAGTGCAATCAAAAAAATTAGCGCAAAATCAACAGGATGCTTGTAGCACCATCAACACTTTGCGTGTGTCAGAAACAGATTATCCGGCAGCTGCAACAGAAGCGGGCATTTTGCCGGATGATTTTTTAAGTTTGCAAAAAACAATCACGCAATTGCAAATTATCGTTAGCATTCGAGATGCCAATCAAAGCTGCGCTCCCCATTTGCAAGCAGGTATGGCCTCAAAAGGACATCGAGTTTTAACAAAAACCTTTGCTGAAAATAATTTATCCTCAGAATACAAATATTTAGCCGGCACAGTTTCCACGCTTGCGCAAAGACCAAAACCCGGTGAGAAAATCAAAGAGCCGTTGACTAAGCAATATTTAACCGCCGACGGCAAGCCATTAACTTGCGATTATGATTTGATGGATATGGCACAAGCCAACGGGCAACGGGTTCAGGGCGAGTCGGCAGAAGATTTAGAAATTCGCCAAAAATTGAATGAAAATTTGCCTTGGCGTGGACAACCGCCGCATCCGGTTGTGCGGATTATGCACGGGGCGCAAGCTGAATATTCCAATTATTTACGTTTTGTTGCAGAAAAAGGTGATGCTGAACCGCCGATTCTCGCATTGAATAAACCGGAAGCTCCTTTAACTGCGATGACGGATACCGGCGCGGTGTATCGTTTGCAGGCGATTGAAGACGCGCTGAATTTTTATTATTGCCATAACATTGAGATTCCAGCTGAGTGGAATCTTCAGTATTAACAGCTATTTCTGAGGTATAAAACGACTGCCAGTCCTTTGAGGCATAGGTATCTACACAAAATAGCTTGACAGTTTTTATAATGAAATCATTGATAATAAAGAGTTTTTGTAGGTTG
>CAKZJE010000012.1 GCA_936941155.1 uncultured Methylomonas sp.
TTGCTGAATGCGATGGATGAAAAAGGCTGTGTTTTTACGGAAAAATTGGTTTCCAAAGAAGAAGTTCGTCGCATAACGCTGTCGCATCGAGTCAGCCGTAAAAAAACCGCCCAAGTTTTTCCTTAAAGGCGGTTTTGTTAGGATTTAGGCTTGTTGACAGCAACAGATAAACTCATCGCCTGAGCTATTGCCAAACTTTCCCCTGACTAAACCGCGACAACCAGCGGCGAGAGGGCTTGTTGATTCGAGAGAGCGGCAACGGCTTTCCACTCTTCTGCCCACAGCCCAGCGGTTATGGCTTCTTTGATGTTTTCTCAGGCTTCTTTTTCATCCGCGCCTTGAGAAACGCCGCCAGGCAGTGCAGGGCATTCAACCACAAACCAGCCATTTTCGGCTTGTTTTAAGGTGACAGGGGAAAGCTTCTGTTTATCCTTTTAAGAAAGATGGCGGCTTTTGTTTGAGGCGGCGCAATACGTTTTACTATTGCGCCTTACGAGTTACGAGTTTATTCATCAATATCATCACAATATACATGTTCACCGCTATCAATTACTTCTACTTTCCATCCATTTTTTGATTCAACTAAGTTGACTTTAAACGGGATATATCCAATGTAGCCACCGAATTTATTTTTATAATTAACAAAACCACAATAAGTGATAGTAGTTATATCCATAAAATCACAAACACTTTTATTTTTAGACCACTTAAAATGTGCTGAATACGGGTCATTTAATTTATTGCTTATATGTTTTTTTACTGCGTTTATTTGGCTTTTTGTTATAGGCTTTTCTGTGCAGACTTTCTCTGTAGGTCTAGTCTGAACTATAACTTTTGTTCTAACTATTTCCTTGTATTGAGTATTGTTGGGAGGCTCATCAGTATAATAAACCTCACCATTAGGAGCAACGTATCTATAAACATTACTTATCGCTATTTCTGGAAAAATCAAAGCAATTGTAATAAAAAGTAATTTAATCATTTTATGTTCATTACAAATAGTTGTTAATTAATGTTTTATTGCGCTTAATGAATTAACTCCTATCTCTATTATTTCTTTTATATCTGCGCTTTTTAGCCCTACAGAATCCGCAATTTTAGAAACACGTTTTTCCATTTCACTAACAGTAACATATTTTGGGTTCATGTGTTCAATAACATGAGCTACTTTTGAATCACCTAAATTATTAGTAACTTGTGTATAAATAAAATCTTGGGCAATACAATCTTCCAATTCATGAGTATGTCCAAGATTTCTTTTTGCCTCTGTTTCATAACAAGTTTTTAACTGCTGAATTACGGCAATTTGACCACCTTCTATTTGTGTTTCAAAAATTGAAGCAACAGCTTTAGGTATTCGTTGTTTTCGCACGCTTTTAAAATCTGGATTAGGTACTTGTGTAACGTTTTCTATAACATTTGTTTTTGTCAAAACATTACGTTCTGAACTACAGCCAGATATAAGCAAAAACAAAATTAGTAGGCGTATTATTTTCATAAAGTATCTTTTAGGTGGAATAATGGAAGTGTTAGGGGTACAAACTCATAAGCTTGTACCCTAATTAGCAGAAAAATAACTGTTCTATTCGTTCTTTTCCTGTTCTTTTTTCCATTCATCCTTATCAATCACTTGACCGCATTGTGTGCAAATGTAATCTCCCGTTGAACTTCCTGCGTCATATTCCTTATCAATTGACGGGTGATTGCATGGCTTATCGCCCCAGTTTTTTGTTAATGCTCTAGCTTTTTTAGCATCCATAGCTTTCTCTCTTTAAAAATAATTATCTTCAAAATATTTTTTTAAATCATTGAATCTATCTTCAAATGCCTTCTCATTTACTTGAGAAATATTTTTAAGATAGCTACATGTGGTTTTAATTTCATCATATAAATCTAGTATTGATTCATCACTTGTTTCCAACATTATTTTGTCAACTGGCAAACCAGTTTCGAAAACTGGTATATCATTACCATCTTCGTCTTTATAAGTGAAATCAAACTTGTTCATTAAAATATCTACTTTATCCTTAGTAAATATATCTAAAAATTGACTCATAGATAACCTTGCTTTTTTACTTATATTCATTTCTTCTCCTCATTTATTTTCGATGCGGGTATTTTTGCACAAGACTAAGGATTTAACAAGAAAAAGATTGATTTAAGTGATTGAAATATAAAACAAAGATAAACAAAGATTAAGCTTTTTTTATTATTTTATTTTTCTATTAAGATGTTAAATTGTTAATTATTTATTAAGAGTTTTTTAAGTATTATTTTCAACTTAGAGTAGAGAAATAATCTTGCATGTTTCAGTGGTTATGCTTTTAAATTTTCAAAAAGTCTGACGCTGTTTTTAATTACCGGCGGAGAAAAGCCAGTTTACTTTCTTTCAGTGAGTCCGCGTTTTAATTGCGGATGAGAGAAAAAGGTTCAGAAAGTAAACCTTGAAGAGTTAGACAGCATAAAAAAGCCCCGCTTGCTTGCGCAACCGAGGCTTGTTTTAAAACAACATTTTTTGCAATCACAAAATCACATGATATACTGGTTATCAGTACAAATAAGCGAGAGTAACTATGCAATATGAATGGGATGAGAACAAAAAAGAAGTAAATATAGAGAAACACGGAATAGACTTTTCAACGGCAATAGCGGTTTTTGATGACCCCAACCGCCTTGAAGAAGACAGTACCAAACCAGAATACAACGAAGTGCGAATCAAAACTATCGAGACTGTGAAAGTATCCTTCTTCAACAAGTTATAATAACAACATAAGTAGAAAGCACCACTCACACATGAACTCA
>CAKZJE010000013.1 GCA_936941155.1 uncultured Methylomonas sp.
AAGCGTGATTGCGAAAAATCAGATTCATCGTTTAATCCTAAAAGTCCTGTTCAAAAACTGCCGCCCGTGCTTTAGACTAGAGGAACACAAAAAAAGGTAGCGCGGGGTGATGTTTTTGTTTGCTAACCAATAATCTGGTCATATTCAGCGTGGCTACCTATCCAAATCCATTGAATACCGCCCTCTGAATCAATCCCTAAAGCGCGGTAGCGTTGCCTTGTGCAAATTCACGGCGGGCTTTTTCTATCAAGTGATTTAATTTTCCGGCGCGAAAATCGCGGGCGATTTGTTTGTCCCACATTTCGTTTTCAAATTGATAAAACCAGTCACGGAACAAGGCAAATTTTTCGTTGGGTAATTCGCTGACTTTGGCTTCAAGTTCTTCAATCTCGGTCATGTTATTTCTCACGTTGTTTAAAGGAGCATCCTATTCATCATTTAATCCTAAAAATCCTGTTCAAAACCCGCCGCCCGTGCTTTAGACGAGCGGAACACAAAGAAAGGTGGCGGTATTTTTGTTTTTAAAGATTAAAATCCTCACGGCTTAATCCTGATTGCTTAATAATCGAATACAGCGTGCCGATAGGAATTTCTTTTTTAGGTGCAGGCACAATTGCAACATGATTACCCTTGCAATATTTCTGATGGCTGCCTTTTTGACTGACTTTGACAAAGCCATGCACCAATAAAACAGCAATAATTTCTTTAGAGGACAGTAACTTAGGCATGAACCGCAAACTCACCCAGCATAAATTCACCGACTTCGTGAAATTGGCTTGCTGTGTTGTCATCTTCTAAATACAACTCCACAGCTTCTTTTAAATTGGTCAATGCTTCGTCAATCGTTGTGCCAAAACTTGCGACTTCGACATTGAGGCATTGCGAAACAAAATAGTCGCCTTCGCGGTAAATCAGATATTTTAAGTTTTTCATAGTGGCGTTTTCCTATAAGTGCGTTTTGTTAAAAACATCCCATTTCTCTTTCAATCCTAAAAATCCTGTTCAAAACCCGCCGCCCGTGATCTTGGATGTTTTTTCTTAGATTTCATCAAGGCTATTATCCATTTTTAGCCTGAATTTTGTTAAACCAAAAGCAATCGTGAAATTTAGTAGGGGCATTTGTTATTCCTTCATAACTTCTTTCTACAGGATTTTTAGAATAAAAACTAGATCCAATTTTAAGAATCATATTAATACTCAAATCAGTATATTCATCTGATTCATTTTTAAATACTTCAAAAAAATCCCACCATTTACTTTGGGACGGATGCGCTGCAAACTCTGACCTTATTATATGCAATGATGTCATCATTTTTATTTGTTTTTCATTAAAACCAAGTAATGCTAGGTTGGAATTTTTACCATGTGCTTCCTCGCATCTCATTCTTACTAAACTTGCTATGCAATCCATATTCACAAATGCGTCTTCTGTAAAGTCATTATTTAACAAATTCCACATTCTTATGTAATGATAACAAGCATTATGAACCATTGGATAGTCACAATTTATTTGTTTTACAAAGGCACTCAATTCTTTATTTTTAAAATTCTCTTGAAACTCTAAATCAGAGAAATTTTCTTGATTAATTGTAGGTGACCCTACCCATTCAGCACTAACGTTATAACGCCACATCAAAAATACAAGAATAGGGGTTACATTGCAACGATGCCAATATTGAGTGAGAAAATGAAAGTAATAATCAACTAATTCTCTTGTTTGTTCTTTCTTTATATACTGTCTCCATCCATTTCTCCACGCAGGAACAGCAGATGAAATCCATAATTCGTTATTAACTTTATAAATTGACCGATACTTATCAGACCAAGATATATTGATTTCATAATCAGTTACTACACAACGACTTTCAATGAAATATTTTCCATGATAATCCTCAATACGCTTTTTAACGGCGGTTTTCCAATTACATTTTAGAGACTCTTTTACACCTTTAGGATAATCTTGATTATCAATATAATCACTGAGATATTTTATAACTGACATATTTTAAATCTTATTAAAAATGCTAAGTTTTGCCGAAATTTAAAAAATCCAGCCGGTTTTTTATTTAAAGTTAAATCACAATACTGACCAACTTATTTTTTACAACTTTTCAATTTCAGCCTCACTTAAACCGGTTAATTTAGCAATGAATGCGTGGGAGAGATTTTCTGCTAACATATTTTTAGCAATATTCTTTTTTTCAGTTAATACTTCCTCCAGACGATGATTTTCCTCAATTAAATCATAACGCTCTTCATTTGTAATATTATCTGTCTCAATTAAATCAAAAATTTCTTTAATTATCGGATTCTCATAATCCATTTCGTTTACTTCACCATCTAAAGTATCTTCAATGGCTTTTAGCCATTCCCGATATGCAATCGGCGTATTTTCATTAACAAAATGCGGACATAAATAAATCACTTTATGGGCAATTTTATTAATGCCATTGCCTTGTAAATCTTTTGGGTCAAAATCAATCGTTAAAACATCTTTTCCTTCTTTATTTTCTGATGTTAAAACTACAATGGTAAATACTTTTGTTTTAGGCTGATAATCTTTTGAGTTTTTAATTTGCTCCAATATCGCCATGCAATGGTAATGCAAAAATCGGTCATAATAATCCTCATGCTGCATATGTTGAATATCCACAATCACACGCTTTTTAACATCTTCTGCAAACAAATCAAACCGCGATTTAACCTGTCCTATTTTTGTGTCAAAGGTTTTTTCCATATCTACATTAGTTATTTCTAACTCAATACCTAAAACCGCTTTTACAAAAGCTTTAAATATTTCAGGCTTAGAAAAGGCTTTTTTAAAAATAACATCATATTGTAACGAAGCAACTTGTTTCATAAAATTTTCCTAAACTATTGAAATAGGTTAAACCTGCCAAATCAAAAAATCCGGCAGGTTTTATTTTATGCCATTAAATCACAATACTGACCAACTTATTCGGCACTACAATAATTTTCTTAATTGGATTATCGCCAATCAATTTTTTAATATCCTCTTGTGCCAACGCTTGCGCTTCAATACTTTCTTTCGTCGCATTTAACGCCACGTCAATTTTTCCGCGCAGTTTGCCATTCACCTGAATCATCATTTGCACAGAATCCTGTTGCAACGCCGATTCATCCACCGTTGCCCACAATTCATGCACGATGTCGTTGTTATGTCCTAAATCAAACCACAGTTGTCTGGCAATATGCGGCACAATTGGCGATAACATTAAGACAATGCCTTCCAAAATTTCTTGCCGAATTGCTTTGCCGTTTTCGCTGGCATCTTCAAATTTGCTCAAACTATTCAGCAATTCCATATTCGCCGCAATCGCAGTATTAAAAGTATGGCGACGATTCAAATCATCACCGACTTTCGCCAACGTTTGATGTAACTGGCGACGAATCGCTTTTTGTCCATCGGTCAACGCCGATTTATCCAAACTCGAAACATTGACCACGCCTGCGCTGACATGCAAATGCGCTTGTCGCCACAACCGTTTTAAGAATCGCTGCGCTCCTTCCACACCCGCATCATTCCATTCTAACGACTGTTCTGGTGGGGAAGTGAACATGGTGTAAAGCCGCACGGTGTCCGCGCCATATCTATCAATCAACACTTGCGGATCAACGCCGTTGTTTTTCGATTTCGACATCTTTTCCATTGCGCCAATCGTCACCGGCGAGCTATCAGACGCTAGTTTAGCCGCGCAGATTTTGCCTTTCGCATCGCGTTCAATGTCCAACTCTGTCAAATTAAAATAGTTTTTATGCCCTTGTTCGTCCGTTTGATAAAAGGTTTCCGCAACGACCATCCCTTGTGTTAGGAGATTTTTAAATGGCTCGTCGCTAGTGACTAAGCCTTCATCACGCAGTAACTTGTGGAAAAAACGCGCATAGAGTAAATGCAAAATCGCGTGTTCAATGCCGCCAATATATTGATCCACTGGCAACCAATGATTCGCGCTTTCAGCCAGCATTTGGTCAGCTTTGGGTGATGCGAAACGGGCGAAATACCAAGACGATTCCATAAAGGTATCGAAAGTATCGGTTTCGCGTTTAGCGGCTTTGCCACATTCTGGGCAAGTGGTATGCGGAAAAGTCGGATGCGCCGCCAGTGGTGATTGCGAACCGTCCAAAACTACGTCTTCCGGTAAAGTCACAGGCAATTGTTCATCAGGCACAGCAACCGTGCCGCAATCATCACAATAAATTACCGGAATGGGTGCGCCCCAATACCGTTGCCGCGATACGCCCCAATCACGCAGACGGAAATTGGTTTTGCGCAAACCTTTGTTTTGGCTTTCTAGTTTTTCAGCAATGGCGACAAAGGCTTGTTGTGAGGTTAAACCGTCAAATTCAGCGGAATTTTTCAATACGCCTTTTGTCGTGAATGCTTGAGTTGCAATGCTGTCATCTTCGCCATTTGCAGCTCCGATGACTTGTTTAATCGCAATGCCGTATTTTTGCGCAAATTCATAATCGCGTTGGTCATGCGCTGGAACCGCCATCACCGCGCCCGTGCCGTAGCCCATTAACACGAAATTCGCAATCCAAACCGGAACTTGCTCGCCTGTAATCGGATGAATCGCGGTTAAACCGGACGCAATGCCGCGTTTTTCCATGGTTTCCATTGCTGCTTCGGAGGTTTCCATTTTTTTGCAGTCATCAATAAACGCTTGAATATCTGCATTATTTTCCGCCGCGCGTTTCGCCAATGGATGCTCCGCCGCCACTGCAACGTAAGTCACGCCCATTAAGGTATCAGGGCGGGTGGTGTAAACGCGCAACGGTTCGCCACTGTCCGCGACGATAAAGTCCATTTCCACGCCTTCGGAACGCCCAATCCAATTGGCTTGCATGGTTTTTACTTGCTCCGGCCAGCCGTCTAAAGTGTCCAAATCTTTCAGCAATTCATCCGCATAGGCGGTGATTTTCAAAAACCATTGCGAAATTTCTTTGCGCTCAACAGGCGTATCGCAACGCCAGCAACAGCCTTCAATGACTTGCTCATTCGCCAATACGGTGGCATCGTGCGGACACCAATTCACGGGCGCGGTTTTTTTGTAAACCAAGCCTTTTTTCAGTAATTTCAGGAAAAACCATTGCTCCCAGCGATAATAAGCGGGGTCGCAAGTGGCAAATTCGCGTGACCAATCGTAAGCAAAACCTAAGCTTTTCAATTGGGTACGCATGTAATCAATATTTTCATACGTCCATTTGGCAGGATGTACGCCGTGTTTCATCGCGGCATTTTCAGCGGGCAAGCCAAACGCATCCCAACCCATCGGCTGCATCACGTTTTTGCCTAACATGCGTTGGTAGCGGCTAATCACGTCGCCGATGGTGTAATTGCGCACATGCCCCATGTGGAGTTTGCCGCTCGGATAGGGGAACATGGCTAAACAGTAGAATTTTTCTTGATTTGGGTTTTCGACTGCGTGAAATACGCCGGAGGTTTCCCAGTGTTGTTGTGCGTCTTGTTCGATGGTGGCTGGATTGTAAATTTCTTGCATGGTGTTTTTAATGAAAGGTTTAAAAAAGTTTTTTATTTGAAAAGATTTTATTTAAGCTAATTGAATTTCAGGTAAAAACTTAAAATCTTTTTTATTGTAGGTTAATAACGGCACTTGATAAAAGATAGCCGTTGCTCCAATCACGGCATCCGGCAAAGCTGAATTATGTGATAAACAATAGGTGCGGACATAGCTCGTTGCTAAATCGAAAATCGGTTGTTGTAGATTTAGCAAGCGAAAAGATTGCAGTTTTTTCTTAATCACTGCTAATTCTATTTTATTTCGCGCGCCTTGCAATAATTCCATTTCAATCACCGAATTGATAAATAGAACCTCGCCATTATCGAATAAATCGTTTAGCGTAGTATTGCGTTTGTTAATGTAGTCAATAATAACGCAAGTATCCACAAGCAAATAATCAGGCATGATGGTTTCTTTGCCAAGCGTTGGTTCTTAATTGTTTGCTAAAGGCGGCGGTATCTTCAATATCAGTAAAAGCGAGTCCGTCTTGCGTTTCTGCTTCAGGGTAATGAATAGGGCGTGAATTAGCGAATAAATCGGGTTTAGATTTTTTTTGATGAGGAAATTGTTGTAATAGCCGAAATACCAAATCTAAATAGTTATCGTCTAATTGTTCTATTTCTTGCTTTAATTCTTCTTTAGTTATCATGGCGGTATTCCTACTCGGCTATTTAAAATAATTCACTATGCGAACCTGTCCGCACCAAAATCAGTTTATTCTCAACCCGTTGATAAATCAGCAACCAATCAGGCTTAATATGACATTCACGATGTGTTTGCCAGTTTCCGGTTAAGAGATGGTCTTTATGTTTTTCTGCCAGTGTTTTGTCGTTTGCTAATAAATCCACAATCACCAATAAATCGTCTATTTTGTAGCGGTTTGAATGTTTGACTTTTTTCAAATCCTGCTTAAATTGCGAAGTTTGGACGATTTCTCTCATGCCTCATCCCATTGTTTTTTTAAATCATTCAAACTGACCGTTTCATATTCGCCGCGATTGGCAGATTGCATGGCTTCTATTGTGGTTTGATTGGGTATTTGTTGTTTGAACTTTAAAAAATCAATAAATTTTAAAACCTCTTCTTTTAGATTTTCAGGGAGTTGGTGAATTTCATCAATCAGTAATTGTTCGGTTATCACGGTGTTTTCTCTTGGGTTTTATTGTCATGGATGTTAAGGACAAGGTGCGTTGTTATTTTCTGCAATTGCTTGGGCAATGATAATACGATCAAATGGGTCGCGGTGATAAAACGGCAATTTGTTTTGAATCAAAGTATGTTGAAAATTAATCGCTAATATTTCAATATCATTTGCAATTACGTCATTGATTACGGTTTCGTAGCCACCGTTTATGTCTAATTTACCCAAAGAATTTTTAATTGCCATTTCCCATAAGCTGGCAATGCTGATAAAAATTTGATTGTCGTTATTGGCAATTTGTTCATTAGCCTTTTTGCTTAAATTTTCTGCACCAGAAACAAACCATAAAAATGTATGCGTATCAATTAAGAATTTCATTGCATATAGTCGCTAAAATCTTCTAAGGGTTTATCAAAGTCAGGCGATAATTGATATTTATTTTTGGCACTGCCAAATACTCTTTTTTGTTTTTTCTCAGTTGTTAAAACAGATAATGATGTTTTGTTATAACGGGCTTTCAATTGGGTAATGTATTGCCAAACCTCTTCTTTTAGGTTTTCAGGTAATTGGTGAATTTCATTAATTAGTAATTGTTCGGTTATCATGGCGTTTTCTCTTTGGCTTTATTGTCAGGGATATTAAAGGCAATGTGCGTTTTTATTTTCTGAGGTATTTTTTATTTTTACGTTAGGTAAAAAGATTGTTTATGCTATTTGGCTATTGAAAAAATTAGAATAACGTCCCATTGTAGAGGTATCAATAATCACTAAATTTCTTTGTGTCCTCGTTAATGCGACATATATTAATTCATCAGAAGAATTAATATCTTTTTCAGAAATAATTAAAATAACTGTGTCAGCTTCCCAACCTTTGAAAGAGTGAATAGTAGAAAATTTTGTAGTACCAGCATTACCCCAAAAATGAAGTTTACGCCCTCGTCTTATTTCTTTTAACTTTTGTTTAGCATTATGCTCTGAATAACTTGCTGTAATATCATCGTATTCTTCTTTAGTCTCACAGGATTTAGATGTATTTTCACGATTTAGCTTGCGAAATCTATATTCAAGCTCTCTAACTGGTTCAACAGTTGATGCCAATATTGCAATATTATTTGGGTGTATGCCAAGTGATAAAATTACTTCTCGAACAAAATGATATAAATCATCGTGAGGAAAACTAGATTTTGAAATATATTGAACTTCCCCTAGCTTAATTGATTCTTGCTGTGGTTTTGCATTCGCTTCATCAATTTGATAACGCTTTGTAAAATATTCGCGTTGAAAAGCTTGAGCAATTGGCATCACCACACTATCAAGACGATAAGATTGATTTAGTAAATTATAACGTCCCGTAATTGTTGGAACTTGAGGAAAACTATCTGCTCCCATTTCTCGGTCATAGATATTTTGTTTTTCATCACCAAATACAACAAACTCTCCGTTTGGTGATAAAAAATATTTAAGTAAAATTTTTAACCACGTTTGCTCATAATCTTGAATTTCGTCAACCAATATCGTTTCATAGCGTTGAATTAGACCAGTTACTGAATCAAAGAAATCCTCATTATTGAAATCATCAAAACTATTACAAGAAAGACTATGGTTATTCGCTTGCGATTTAAAGAATTGGTGATAATTGGTAATTTCAAATCCAGACCAAGGAAAAGGTAAACGAACTTCGTTAATACGGTCATGTATATAATTACGAAGCGTAATATTAAATGTCAAAATGAGTACAGTGCTTTGAGTGCGACAATACGCATTTGCTGCACGTCCTGCTAAAACTTGTGTTTTTCCACTACCTGCCACACCTTTAATTTTTTGTCTTGTATTCGCACTACTTTTGACAAGTCTTTCCTGTTCTTTGTTATAAATAATATTTCTACCAATGTCTGGAGAATGCAAAGGAGGATTTAGAAAGCGGCGAAAACTCTGATATAAGGCTTCATCAAATAAATAAGACTCTCTATTTAAACGAGTTAATTTAAGTAAATTATTGATTCCATCTTCATTCACACCATCGCGTACTAGGAAATGTAAATAAGGAACATTTCCACAAAAGTTATCTATTTGATTATTAGTTGCATTGTGGAAATAGACAACAGGCTGGACAATAGCAAAAGCTTTGCTATTTTTGATATTTTTTTCAAACAATATATCTATATGAAGGGAATAGAGGTTTTCTTTATACGCTTGTACTTGAGCGAGAGGCGATTTAATTCGACAATTATTTTTTATAAGATACCAATCATTTAATGCGCCATTGGGATTTGTATAGCATGATAAATCCCAATCTTTGACTTCGATTATAACTATGCCAAAACCTCTTCGCATAATAACAAAATCAGGTCTATCTCCATTAAGAAATGGTTGGACAAAAATTTCAAAACTATCATCTAAATAATTCTGTAAACTTTGAAGTAAATAAGCTTCACCTTCGGTCAATTTGACACGAAACTTATCTATTTCATTTTGAGATGGAAAGCAGTGAGCCATTTCTAATCCTTGTTTGTGATGATATAAACACAACCTTTAATTTTTCTTTTTCCATTACATTCAACAACCGCGTTTCTAAAATCTGTTTAAATTTCCAAACCTAAAACTTTCTGTAAATCCGCAACAGCAATTATCGCATCGTATAAAACCAGCCTTTTATAACGGTTCAATTTCTTTAGCAGTTAATCCGGTTATTTTTATGATGAATTCAATTGGCATATTTTCAGCTTTTAATGCTCTTGCCGTGCTGTATTTTTCTTTCATAATGCCTGAAATCTCACCATCATTGAAATAGGTATCCTTAACATTCTTCAACTCCCAATATTCCAATAAACTTTTTTCATAAGACTCAACCTGACTGGGTTTTAAATGTGCAATTTCGGCAATTTCAAATCCTTTCTGAAAAATCGGTTCATTTAATATCGCCGGAATATGGTCAAAACTTTCTAAATTTTTTAAAAAATAAAGCCATTTATCAAAATGCGATTCTAATTCGTTTTCGGTTTTAGTAAACAAGGGCATTTGCAAAAACTTAAAATGCAGTTTGTCATAAAAAATTTCGCCATCTTGGTCTTTTAAACTCACCGCGCGTAAAAACTTTTGTTTTTCTTCTTTTTCATCATAAATAAAATCCAAAATGGCAATAAAATAAACCGGCATGAGTTTAAAATCCCAACCGCCTCTTTTCGCCTGCTCTTTAATTGGAAAGGTTGAATAAAATAAGGAACGGTCTTTAAAAAAATTCACTTTCGCTTTTTGCATTTCCACGATAAAGCGAGTGCCTTCTTTGGTTTGGCAATAGATATCAAAAATCGCTTTACGTTCTTTAGGGGTACTGGGAATTTTTTCAGGGTTTTTAAAACTCAAATCGGCAATTTGATGATAATCGGGTAATAACTGATTTAAAAAATCCATTAATAAATCTTTATTACCTTCTTCACCGAAGAGTTTTTTAAAACCAAAATCGGTATAGGGATTAATATATTTTGTATTCATCTCTTAAATTTCATAGAAAAAATGTTTAAACTTGCGGCTTATCATAAAAATCCGCAATCGTTTGTAATGCACCTAAAAGGCGCGGCAAATCCTGCATATAATAACGTTCAGTATCAATCAATAACATATTCTCTTCTAAACGCAAAAATACCCATTCATAACCATCAGTCACCGCGCCATAAATAATTTTATACGGTTCATTTTTCTGCTCATTAAACAATTTTGCCGCATACATTTCTGCCCCGCATTGTCCATACCAATTGTCCACGTTATCATCTTTCGCTTCAAACATTGCGATAACAGGGGCGGCAATATGCAAAGAAAAATGTTTGGTAAATAAAAAATCACAACGCCCTTTCAAAGCTTTTTCAGGTAACACATCAAAGGTATTTCCCGAAAAATATTGCAATTTATTCGGATTATTTTGCATCCATTCGACTAAAATCGGCGTAACGATTAACTCAGAACGGGCTTTTTCAGAATTAATAGGCAATGTGTTATTTCGTTTTAATGCTTCTTGTAAAAATTCAGAAGGCTGAATGAGTTGATTGCATAAATTCAAAGCTCTTTTCGTATTATCAATATGGCAATTATCAGAAAGTGCATTTAAAGAATAATCAGAATAACTGCGTAATTTTTTCATTTTTAATATTCCTTACATTAAGACAATAATCTCGTTTCCAAAATCTGTTTAAATTTGCGCAAAATAGCAATAATCTGTAATAAATCATTGTGTTTTGTGCAATCATAACTTTCAGAAATAAAATAATTTTTTCCTTCCAAAATCACAAAACTCCAATATTTTCCGATGACTTCGCAACCATACATCGGAAATTGATATTGATTTAATTCCTGAGCAATTAATAAAGCTTCTAACAATTGCGCCATTGAATCACCGGTTGGTTTTTTGTGCGGTTTATATTCCTGAAAATGAAAATAAGGTAACTGTGGCGTATCAAACACACCTTTCGCAATCATAAAATCGGTTTTGGTTTTCAAAAAATGTCCTTCAACATTAGCTTGTACCGTGCGTTCAAAATACGCTTTGAATTCGCTCGCATCCATGAAATGCCCCAAGCGCAATACAAAAGCAATAAAGCGCATTTTCAATTCTTCTTCATGCCAACTGTCTATATTTTGTTTGGCATCTTTTAAAATCATTTCAAAAATACTTTGTTCAACAGAATCAAGTGTGGTTTCGCAATTGAGCCATTCTTGCAATAACGCACTTTGTTCCTGTCCAACACTGCGTTTTAAATTGTAAATTGTAATTAAATCAGCTTCTGAATAATTGCGTACTTTATTTTGTTTTTCCATGATATTGTCAATCAATATTAATGAGTCATCGTATTTCTAAAATCTATTTAAACTAACAAACCTAAAATGGCTTGCATATTATCCGGTAATATAAACCCGCAAAGCCCCCGCCAATGTAAATTCCTTAAATGCCTGTGCCATCGCATATTTAAAAAAACGAAATTGCCTACCATACGTTTCCATCGAAACTTTCCCTTCCATCGAAAGCAACAAACAATCGTAATTCACATCAATATCTGAAAATCCCTGCCTTAAATAATCGCATGTTCCATACTCATCAAACTGAAAAGCCTCTTCCGGTTTGGTTTCTGCCCACGCCAACCATTCCGCAGGTGGCAAGGTTTCCAATTCTTTTAAAACACTTTCATAATACGCTGACTTATCATAAAGCAGCGGATAAAGTATTCTCAAAAAAGGCACAAGTTGTTCATATAAAATAGATTCTTTCAATTCAAAATAATAAGAATCCTCTGTTTCATTTATTTCATACAGCTCAGGCAAAAAATAACATTCCTGCTGCATTTTTTCTTGTAATTGATCAATCGAAATTTGCGCTTTATTGACTTGTTTTTTTGCTACGCTAATTTTGCTGACAATACCAATCGCTAAAAATTGTCCCATGATTTCACCTCTTTAAAGTTTGAACGATGTTATTTAAGTGAGTATTTAAATTTTAGAGAAAAACTTTATGTGGCGTGGCTTTGGCTGATGTGTGTTCAGCGGGTCAAGTGTTTTATAAGTTAAGCTGAGGAAGCTGTGCTAAATAAGTTTTAGGCGGTAAAAACCTTTCAGGTCTTAGAGATCTGAAAGGTTTGGGTAATAAAACAGCTGCTTTAGAAGGTTTTTTCGCTGAAATTTAAGCTTTCGGACGCAAATGCGGGAACAATAATACATCGCGAATGGATGGCGAATTGGTAAACAACATCACCAAACGGTCAATCCCAATTCCTTCACCAGCCGTTGGCGGCAAACCGTGTTCCAACGCGACGATATAATCCGCGTCATAGTGCATCGCTTCATGATCGCCGGCTTCTTTATCCTCAACTTGACGTTGAAAACGCTCTGCTTGGTCTTCTGGGTCATTTAACTCATTGAAACCATTTGCGATTTCACGCCCACCAATGAAAAATTCAAATCTGTCTGTCACATGCGGGTCTTTATCATTGCGCCGCGCAAGAGGCGAAACTTCCACCGGATACGCCGTAATAAAGGTTGGATTAATTAAATGATGCTCAACGGTTGCATCAAAAATTTCCACTTGAATTTTTCCCAAACCATAACTGTCTTTAATCGGCAAACGCAATTTTTTTGCCACTTCTGCTGCGGCTTCACGCGTGCTGATGTTTTCCGCAGTTAAGTCTGGATTGTATTTTAAAATCGAATCAAAAATCGAAATCCGCTCAAACGGTTTTTCAAAATCGTAAGTATGTTCCTGATACACAATCGTAGTTGTGCCGCATAAATCGGTGGCAATGCCGCGCAACATATCTTCGGTTAAATCCATCAATTCATCATATTCTGCATAAGCTTGATAGAACTCTAACATGGTGAACTCAGGATTATGGCGGGTTGATAAACCTTCATTGCGGAAGTTGCGATTCACCTCGAACACGCGCTCGAAACCGCCGACGACAAGGCGTTTTAAATACAATTCTGGGGCGATACGCAAATACATATCCATATCCAGCGTATTGTGATGCGTGATAAACGGACGCGCCGAAGCTCCGCCCGGAATAACGTGCATCATTGGCGTTTCCACTTCCAAAAATTGCCGCTCAATCAAAAACTGGCGAATATACGCGATAATTTTTGAGCGCATTAAAAACGTTTGCCGCGATTCTTGGCTCATAATCAAATCTAAATAACGTTGCCGATATTTGATTTCTTGGTCTGCAATGCCGTGAAATTTCTCGGGTAATGGACGTAAAGCTTTGGTTAATAAGCGAATATTATCGACTTTAACGCTCAGCTCACCGACTTGAGTTTTAAAAAGTACGCCTTCCGCGCCTACGATGTCAGCAATATCCCATTTTTTAAACTGGTCGTTATACACGCCTTCAGGCAGATTATCGCGAGCCACATACAGTTGAATTTGCCCTGTCATATCTTGAATATGGCAAAAAGAGGCTTTGCCCATAATCCGGCGCGTCATTACTCGCCCGCCTAATTTCACTCTGATAGGCTCGGCTTCTAATTCTTCTTTGGTTTTGCTCTCGTAGGCTGCCAAAATTTCAGCGGCAAGGGTGTCACGGCGAAAATCTGTCGGAAAAGCAATGGTTTCTTCACGCAGGGCGGTGAGTTTTTCGCGGCGTTGTCTGATTTGTTCTTGTTCGGTTACTTGTGTCTCAGTCATGGTGTTTAAAATGTAAAAGTTAATGTGCTAAGTTTACCCTAACAGCTTGCTGTTTGCAGAATCGTTTGTGGATTTGAGAGGGATAGTTTGTATCACCGCTGTTTGGAGCATTTTAGCAAAAAACAGCCTGAAAAATGTTATAGTGGCACAGGCTGAGGGGCTTTCTAATTAAGCGTGTGTGCGAATGTTTTATATAAGTTTGCAGATTGGCGATATATATAGAAAAGCAGCAATAGGCGCAAATGAAATAAAAAGTTGTTTTAAATTTTCAATTGCATGTGATGGATTTAGTCGTTTTTCTAGCCATCATAATTATGCTTTGCAAAAGTACCATATTTAAAAAAGCTAATACTTAACATGAGGATACAAAAAATGAAATACATACTATATTTTCTTAAAATTGGATTAATTTTTCCTATGCTCGCCAATGCGGGGGTCATAGGAGCTAACTCGGATTTAAAATTAGCAAAAGTTACTCCGGTAAGCCAAAATAAACTTCACTTAGAAAATGTAATTCGTAACGGTAAAGTCTGGAATATTGATTTTGTGCGTATTCCAGGTACATCAACATATAAAGAAGTTCTTAGTTCTAAAAAAGTTAATTCTTGTTTTCAAAAAGCCCCTATTGAACAACAAAGCGTAAACAAATATGGGAATGCAGAAATCGTATCTCCTCCGCTTGGTTACAAAGGTATTATCGGATGGATTGCTGCTGTAAATAATGGTTCTCAACCTGGGCAAGTCAAAGTTAGAAGTTTAAATATCTATGCCATTGACCCTATTACGAAAAATCGCACATTATTAGATTTAGATTCAAAGTGGGCATGTTGGGATAACTATAATACAGGGATGTGTTGGAGAGCATTGGGCGGAGCTGGATTCATAATGGAGCGTAAAGATTGGCAGTGTCCAGATGGTAAGTGTTGGGATTTAAAACAGGAGTATTCTGCTTCGTATGATTATGGTTCTTTGGATGGAAAAGCAGACCCTATTGATTATGCAAATTATACGGACGCTAATAACCCTAGTTCATTAGGTCATCAAATTGTGAAAGTTGAAAGTAATTACATGACTTCAGTTTTACCATCATCTGATGCAACAGTAGTTTTTCCTACATCTACTTATCCAACAAAAGTTTTTCATGCTTGGAACACTAGATGGCCTGTAGCGGAAGCATTGCCCAATAAGCAATATGAAGTCGTGGCAGAAGTATTAATTGAGGGCGCAGGAATGATTCAAGTTGGTTATGATTTTCTGCAAAAAAGGAATTCCAATCGAGCAGGTCACATACAAGGAGCTATTTCATCTTGGGAGTGTTCTTCAACTGCTGGCAATTGGATAAAAATTAAAGCAGGGCTTCCTTTTTCCATTAATTATGCTGATTAGCTTGGTGGGATGGGGGAGAGTAACAACGAACCCCATCACACTTGCCGCATAAAAACTAACATCACTCAATACCCACAAGGACAAAAAACATGAGAGCCACGATTGTATTAGACGATGACTTATTGGAAAAAGCCCAAGCCCTCACCAATTTAAAAGAAAAATCTAATCTTATCAAAGAAGCACTAAAAGCCTTGATAGAACGTGAAAGCGCAAAAAGATTAGCTTTGCTGGGTGGTAGCGAACCAGACTTAACGACCATTCCACGCCGCCAATCCACTGTTTAAAAATGATGGTTTTAATTGGGATCGTTCATCCGTGTTTATTTTTACAAAATAAACTATTGGACTAATAAAAAATTTGTTTGTGGTTGCTCAGAGTTCAATGCGGAATCAGTGGTTTCATCTTTCAAATTTACCCCTGAAAGTTGCAATTTCTCCGCTTCTGCGATTAAAAATAACAATTTTCTTAACGCCTCACTATAACTTAAGCCATTGTGATGAATATTAGAGATGCAATTGCGCTCGGCATCGGTGCTAATGCCTGATTTAGCGTGAAAAGTGAAGTAAATCCCCATGCTATCGGGCGAGCTTAAGCCCGGACGCTCGCCAATCAACACAATGCACAACCGCGCGGCAAACTGTTCGGCAATCGCATCACCAATCGCAACCCGTCCATGTTTGACTAAACACAGTGGTGATAAGCTGTAATTTTGTTTTTTTAATTCAATCAACAATAAATCTAAAAAACTGACAGCGTGTTGCGCAATCGCTTTTGATGACAAACCATCAGCAACCACAATCGCCACATCTGTTGTTCCTATCATATTGTTTTTTAAACTTTCTGTTGCTGACAAACTCAATAACCGCCCTAAATCGGGACGCTGTAAATACATGCGTTGATTTTCAGCTTGAGTTTGCAACGTTAAAGTTGGAAATCCAAGCGGCTGCAAGCTTTGTGCAAGCACTGCAAAATCCAATGGAATATGCACCGCATCACGCGCTAAAGCATGAGCCAGTTGAAATTCTAAATGCGCTTGCGTGGGCAAACTCATTCCCGCGCGTCCTAATGCAATTCGCGCTGGCGTAAATTGTTTTAAATCTTGCCAAGGATTTGCGATAGTTGTAGGTTGGTTGATGTTCATGGCTTGCTTATTAAAATTGGGAGACGTAGGTTGGGTTAGCCGTTTTTTTCGCAAGAAAAAAAGGCGTAACCCAACGCTCAGAGTATAAATTAATGCTTTTGTTGGGTTACGCTTATCTCGCTTTCGCTCAATAATGCTAACCCAACCTACGGCTTAAAGTTGATTTAACGCCGGTTTAAACAAAGCGGGAATTTCTGCTTGCAGAGATAATTGATTGTGCTGGGTAAAAATCTGTTGTTGTTGCAACCATTGTTCAAATTCGGGCGCGGGACGCAAACCCAGCACTTGCCGCACATACAGCGCGTCGTGAAAAGACGTAGATTGATAATTCAGCATCACATCATCCGCACCTGGCACACCCATCACAAAAGTGCCACCCGCCACCGCAAATTGGGTCAGCAACATATCCATATCATCTTGATCTGCTTCGGCATGATTGGTATAGCAAACATCACAACCCATTGGCAAGCCTAATAATTTTCCGCAAAAATGATCTTCTAAACCCGCGCGAATAATTTGTTTACCATCATACAAATATTCAGGGCCAATAAAACCGACCACCGTATTCACCAACAAGGGTTTAAATTTTCGTGCCACTGCATAAGCTCGCACTTCGCAAGTTTGTTGATCCAAGCCTTCATTGGCATTCGCTGATAACGCGCTGCCTTGTCCGGTTTCAAAATACATACAATTATTGCCCACTGTACCGCGATTTAACGACAAAGCGGCAGAACGCGCTTCTTCTAGTAAATTCAAATTGATACCAAAACCCGCATTGGCTTTTTGCGTTCCGGCAATAGATTGAAACACCAAATCCACAGGTGCGCCGTGTTCAATGGCTTTTAAGGTGGTGGTGACATGCGCTAACACGCAGGATTGGGTGGGAATTTGATAACGTGCAATCACGTCATTGAGCATATTCAGCAACCGCGAGGTAGCCTCCACATTATCAGACGCGGGATTGATGCCAATCACCGCGTCGCCGCAACCATACAGCAAACCGTCTAATAAACTGGCAGCGACTCCTGCAGGATTGTCAGTGGGATGATTGGGTTGTAAACGAGTGGATAAGCGATTTTCTAAACCAATGGTGTTGCGAAAACGAGTAACGACGCGGCATTTTTTCGCCACTAAAATCAGGTCTTGAATGCGCATGATTTTAGACACCGCTGCGACCATTTCAGGGGTTAAGCCTGTTGCCAGAGCGTTTAAAACGTCAGAAGTTGTTTGTGGGGATAATAACCAGTTGCGAAAATCGCCGACGGTTAAATGACTAATCGCTGCAAATGCCGCGCTGTCGTGTTCATCCATAATTAAACGGGTGATTTCATCCGTTTCATAAGGCACTAACGCTTCATTTAAAAACTGTTTTAAGGGCACATCCGCGAGCACCCATTGTGCTGCAACGCGCTCCAGATGATCTATTGCCGCCACGCCTGCCAGATAATCACCGGAACGTGGCGGCGTGGCTTTTGCCATTAAGTTGGCTAAGGTTTTAAAATCGTAGCTTAGGTTGGCTATCTGGGTTTTGTACATGATGATTCAATTGTTAGGGAGCAACGGTAATTGCGTATACCGGTATTATAGTTTGGAAATCATCTATTGTTATTCATCAAGTTTGTATTGCGGCAAGGTGTTTTTTTAAACAATTGTGCTTTGATACACCGCTAACGCTGCACTTGCTAGTTGAGTCGGCGTAATAATAAATCAATTTAAACAATACTCTGCACATAAAAACTTACATCTTGATGAAGATTAGCGGAGTTTAAAGTTGCGACTTTGAGTTCTTAGCTGAAATTTTTCAAGACGACTGGTCGTATTGAAAAAATTCAGTTATTTCTACCAGAGTCGCTTTTAACTGTTGCGAATGGGGCGCAAGAATCTGGCTAGTTTTTGTTGTGTGAATCCATAACAGCAACTAAGTTTTGAAGATAAACTTAACCACTTGGTAATTTCGCCCCAGTTCTATGATGTTACAATGATTCAAAAATAACGCACTCCCCACTTTTTATTTTTAAGATGAATTTATGGAACTGATACAACAAGGCATTGCACAAGGTTTAATCTCAATCAGTGATGATGAAAAAAAACATTTCTTATCTCCAGCAAAACAAAAAATACCGTTATTCAGACCCCGAAGAAAAAATTCGGGCGGTGATTTATTGTTCATTGGTTATTAAATATGGCTATCCTGCAAAACACATTGATTTTGAAGTGAAAGTTCCGCACCGCACCCCGAATAACTTAGCTGATATTGTCGTTTATGAAAACCACGAATTCACCGCGCCGTATATTGTTGTTGAATGTAAAAAGCCTGAAATCTCGGAGGCGGAATTTACCCAAGCCATAGAACAAGGTTTTGGCAATGCCAATTCGATTAAAGCGCAGTTTTTATGGATAACCGAAGGCGCGAAAGAAAATTTTTACAACGTTGCCGATTATCCTTCAATGGAGCGCAACGAAAACAAAATCGCTGATTTACCGCGTTACGGACAAAAAACCATCAGCAACTACAAATGGGTCAAGGGTGGTAAAGATGGTTTTGAAATCGAAGTTTTAACCGAAAAAGAATTGACCCAACTGTTTAAAAAAGCCCATGACGCGCTGTGGGCGGGTGGTAAACGTAATCCATCGGAAGTGTTTGATGAATTAATTTTTGTAAAATCAGGGTTGAAAAAACACCAAAGAATTTGTTTTTTCGAGTCTAATAATGTAGATTATAAGTCTCTTTTTTTGGGGAGGGGGTAGGTTAAGTAATTATGAAAGCAATTAGTTTATTTTCCTGTGGTGGCATTGGCGACCTCGGCTTGCATCATGCTGGTTTTGATGTTTTAGTTGCAAATGAATTACTAGAAGAACGCGCAGAAGTTTTTAAGTTTAACTATCCCAATACACAAATGATTGCAGGGGATATTTGGCAAAAGCAACAAAATATTCTTACTCAAACTAAACAAGCACTTAATGGTAAGCCGCTAGATCTTGTTTTTGCAACGCCGCCGTGCCAAGGAATGTCAAAAAATGGGCGTGGTAAATTATTAAATGCAATTCGTCAAGGTTTGAAACCAGAAATAGATGAAAGAAATTTACTTATTATGCCAACTTTAGCGATTTTTTTAGCCAGTGGCGCACATACGTTGGTTTTAGAAAATGTGCCAGAAATGGAAAATACTTATATTCCAAATCCCTCTCAAGATGGAGAAATGATAGGAATAATCGACTTTATTAAACAATCACTTGGTTCTGAGTTTTCAAATTCAATTCGAGTCGTTGAATTTGCAGATTACGGAGTACCTCAATGTCGGCAGCGTTTGATTTCTATTTTTACCAAGCATGAGAAATTAAAAAGGTATTTACAACAGACTGGTTCTCTTTTCCCCGATAACACCCATAGTAAAAACGGTAAACAGCTTTTACCTTGGAAAACCGTGCGTAATGCAATAGCTCATTTACCCGCTTTAGATGCAAGCAAAACAGAAACAGCTAAACATAAATTTATCCCTTATCACAGCGTCCCCTTATTGGATGAAGAAAAATATTTTTGGGTTTCTAATACGCCAAAAGAGAAGGGAGCTTTTGATAATCAATGTATTAACCCCTTATGCTACTTTGATAAAAATCCAACACATGGCTCAAGTGTTGATGAAAAAGGAGTTAATCGTTATAACACTGAAACCCCTTTGTTCTGTGCTAAATGTGGTGATTTATTACCGCGTCCTTGGGTGAAAGAGAATGGGCAATACCGTTTAATGAAAGGTTACACCAGTGCTTATAAACGCATGAGCTGGGATAGTCCCGCCAGCACTTTAACCCGAAATTTATCGTATGCGTGTAGTGATAATAAAGTGCATCCTGAGCAAAATCGGGTGTTATCTCTTTATGAAGCCATGATTTTACACACGATTACGGATTATGAATTTTATTGGCAACGCGCCGATGGTAAGAGGGTTAGCGATAAATTGATTCGTGAATTGATTGGTGAAAGCATCCCACCCGCCGGATTAGAAAAGATTTTTTGTCATTTAGCGCAAATTTTACAAGACATTGATTTACCTGTTAAACCGCGATTAGGACAGCAAGAATTAGATTTTGCTTGAAATTAAATTGCCGTGATTGTAGCGATTAAGAAAATCAATATAGCGTGAATCGTTTTTTACCAAAATCCAATTTTGATACATTTTCTCAATACCTGAACGAGTCATAATTGAAACACTGGTTGTTCTGCCGCCGCCTTCTTTCGGTTGCACAATTTTTCCCCAATCATCTTCGGTTAAATGATTGCCAAAGAAAACAGCTGCAATTTCAGGTCGGCGATTTTGAAAATCCCAAAGAATACCGATAAGGTTATTAGTTTCTCTATGATGCGCTTTCCAATCGTAGCCTTGTAAAACACCAATTCTTGTATCGCCCATATCCGGTTTTTCAATGTTTTTTCGAGCGCATTGCGCAGGTGTTGGTACTGAACCGCAAGTGGCTTTAATTTCCAGTCCGCCATTAGGAAATGGACTAAAAGGTGCTTTATCACGCAGTTTTACAGATTGGGTTAACGCGTTGTAAAGTGTTTGACCGTGTGCATCTATCAGCAGTAAATCAGGATAGCCATCTTGATGTGGATTACTAATGAACAAGCCATTGGCTTCTTTGGCAATGCTTCTGGCAAACAATTCACCGACAAAAGCCGAAAGATTACGCATTCCTAAGATTGAAAAAATATCGACGGGGATGTCATCCATTATTTTTTTGACAACCGAATCGACATCAATAACAGCGCGTTCAAATAATGCTCTGTCTAAAACGGATTTATAACCACTTGTTGAGGTTAAACAAGTATTAGCTGATTCATTAACGAGATAGCGCATTAAATTCCTCCGATACTTTGGTGAAAAAAGTTTGTACATCAACATTTAGTGCACTAATGATTTGCTCTAAAGAATCTAACGTAATATTTCTAACGCCGCGTTCAATGCCTGAGATATAGGTTCTGTCTAAATCGGCTTTATCCGCTAAGGCTTCTTGGCTTATCTCTGCCAATTTACGAAAATGTCGTATTGTTGAGGCAACCGCTTGTACCAGTTTCCGTTCCATAAAGTTACAATCATCTGAAAATAAAAGGCTCTATTGTCCTTTTCTGTAGACTATAAATACACGGACTATAAGTTTCTTTTGTGCTGTTTTTTGGAAAAAAAACCGAAATCGCTAACCACATCAGCGCAATTCGCAGCCAAGCTAAACACAAACAACAACAAGCCGCCGCTGAATTGGAACAGGCAAAACAACACGTTGAAAAGCTAATTTTAGGAGAATAGCGCAGTTCAAAGTCACGACTTTGAACTCCAGAAAAAATTAAACCCGTTCCGATGGGCGACTATTGGAACGGGTTATTTTTTGGTTTTTCAGTTTGCTTATCGGCTCTTTTAAACAATGTTCGTTTTAAACGCCTGCTTAAGCTCTTCGACTGAATAGCACGGTTGTAATAATGGACATAAAAAAACCCGCTAACCGTTGCCAGTTGCGGGTTTTGTGTACTTCTTTGAACATCCTTGATTCTATTATTGGTGCCGATGACTGGACTCGAACCAGCACAACTTGCGTCACCACCCCCTCAAGATGGCGTGTCTACCAATTTCACCACATCGGCTAAACTTTTTTACGTGTTACTGCGTTATTTTTTGTCTTTTTTATCAGCATCAGATTCATGCTTTTTTTCATGTTTATCTGAAGATTTTTTCTTATCAGATTCGTGTTTTTTCTCTGATTTTTTATCCGCTGCTTTCTTTTTATCAGATTCATGTTTTTTGTTAGAATCTGCTTTTTCAGATTTAGCTGTTACGTCTGCGCCTGCTGTATTATCAGCAGTTTTGCTATCTGTATCAACTTTGCTTGCGGGAACTGAACTGTCTTTCTTTTCACTATCAACAACTGGAGTAGCGGTTACGGATACTGGAGCTTCTGTGCTTACTCCTACTGCTGGAGTGTCAGAAGCGGGTGCTACTGGTGCAGCATCTGTTGTTGTTTTTGCTAATGGGACATCCGTTGTTTTTTGCTCAACTTCTACGGTATCCATTAAGTCTGCTTTTTTACTTTGCTGACCGTTTAAAACAGCAAGCGTTAAGCTAGTCGTGAAAAATAATGTTGCAAGAATAGCTGTTGTCCGTGACAAAAATGATGCCGCGCCTTGCGCTCCAAACACTGAGCCTGAAGAACCACTACCAAACGCTGCTCCTGCATCTGCTCCCTTGCCTTGTTGCATTAATATGAGACCAATAATGCCCAAACCTAATAATACATGAACAACAATTATTACTTGATACATAAAACTTACAGTGCTCTAAATCGAACGATAAATTGCTAAAAAGGACTGTGCATCTAACGAAGCCCCACCTATTAAACCACCATCTATATCAGGCATTGCCAATAATGCTTTTGCATTATCTGCTTTCATGCTGCCGCCGTATAAAATTTGTATTTTTTCTGCGATAACGGCATCTAAACCAGCCAGTTTTTCGCGAATCGCTTTGTGAACTTCTTGTGCTTGATCATCAGTTGCAACTTTGCCTGTGCCAATTGCCCATACTGGTTCGTAGGCAATCACAGCGTTTGCAAATGCTGCAATACCTGCTTTAGCAATGACTGCGTCCAATTGTGTATTAACTACATTAAAAGTTTCGCCTTGTTCGCGTTCTGCTAAGGTTTCACCAATACATAACACTGGAATCACACCTTGTGCTTGTGCTTGGCAGAAACGTTCAGCAACTGAGGCATCAGTGTCGCCATAATAAGTACGACGTTCAGAATGTCCAACGAGGGCATATTCACAGCCAAATTCTTTCAGCATAGTTGCTGAAATTTCGCCAGTGTAAGCACCTGATGCTTGGTTAGCCACATTTTGTGCGCCTAACGCCAACGGACTATTGCTGGTTAATGTTTGTAAATCAGCTAAATAAACAGCAGGGACACAAATAGCGATGTTTTTATCGTTTTCATTCAAACCTGCCATAATTGCTGTACATAATGCTTTGCCACTCTCACGAGTGCCGTTCATTTTCCAGTTTCCCATTATCAGAGACTGCCGCATCACATTTACTCCAAACAAAATCAAACGGAGTATGATATATGCTAAGGACTTCAAATTCAAGCAATGATTGCGTTTTTCACATCTTCGGCTAATTGTTGAGCGAGTGCCGTGACTGTTTTTTCATCACTACCTTCTACCATCACGCGAATTAATGGCTCAGTGCCTGATGCTCTTAACAAAATACGCCCATTTTTGCCTAAAACTTGTTCGGCAGCCGCAACAGATTTTTGAATTGCTGGTATTTCGGCTAAATTGACTTTTTGAGCAACTTTTATATTTAGTAAGATTTGCGGATATTTTTGCATTCCAGACTTTAATTCGTGCAAGCTTTTTCCCGTTTCGTGCATTTGTTCTAGCACTTGTAACGCTGCTACAATTCCATCACCTGTTGTGGTTTTGTCCAAACAAATAATATGCCCAGAGTTTTCTCCACCTAAAATCCCCTTATGTTCCGTGAGCATCTCCATTACATACCGATCTCCTACTTGCGCCCGCAATAAAGAAATATTCAATTCTGCTAACGCTTTTTCCATTCCTAAGTTTGACATTAAAGTGCCAATCACAGGCGTATTTAACTGGTTTTTAGCTAGTCTGGATTGCGCAATAATATAAATTAGCTCATCACCATCGACAATTTCTCCTTTGTGATCAACCATCACTACGCGGTCGCCATCACCATCAAAAGCGATTCCTAAGTCGGCCTGTTGTTCCAAAACTTTTGCGATTAAATTATTGGGTTTTGTTGATCCGCAATTATCATTAATATTCAAACCATTAGGCTCGCAACCGATTTTAATAACTTCTGCACCTATTTCGCTAAACACATGAGGTGCTATGTGATATGTCGCACCATTGGCACAATCTAATACGATTTTCAGCCCTTTAAAATCTAATCCAGCAGGAATGGTGGCTTTACAAAACTCAATATATCGCCCTGCGGCATCCACAACTCGTTTAGCTTTACCTAAATTAGCAGAATCTACAGTGGTGATTGGTGCATCTAAATAGGCTTCGATTTGATGTTCCAAGTCATCGGGAAGTTTTGTACCTTCCACCGAAAAAAACTTAACCCCATTATCATAATAAGGATTATGCGATGCGCTAATTACAATCCCTGCTTTGGCTCGCAATGTACGGGTTAAATAAGCAATTGCAGGGGTTGGCATAGGCCCTAAAAGTCTTGTATCTACGCCAGCGGCAGAAAGTCCAGCTTCGAGTGCTGATTCAAACATATAACCAGAGATGCGCGTGTCTTTTCCTACTAATACAAAACCTTTGCCCTCATTCGCAAAAACACGCCCGACTGCCCAGCCTAGTTTTAGAAAAAAATCCGCAGTAATCGGTGCTTCACCCACTTTGCCTCTAATTCCATCTGTCCCAAAATATTTTTTTGCCATTTTCTAACCTTTTTAAACGCTAAAAAAAAGGAGAGACCGAGGCCTCCCCTTTTTTTGATTGACGATTAAAACAACGAGAGCTGTTTTATTTCAATTTTAAACTTGCTTGGCTGTATCACCTAAATGTGCTTCAGCTTTTTTTTCAAATTTATCATCTGATTTTACGCCACTGCTAGGTGGTGTGCTGTCATCCCAGCCTTGTGGTTCACGCACTGGTTTACGATTCATCAAATCTTCAATTTGATATTTATCAATTGTTTCATATTTCATTAACGCATCTGCCATGGTATGCAAAATATCTTCATTTTCTTTTAAGATTTTTTCGGCACGTTGGTAGTTTTTGTCAATAATAGAGCGAATTTCTTCATCAATAGTATGCGAAGTTTCTTCTGCTACTGATTTATGTTGTGTGACAGAGCGACCTAAAAAGACTTCGCCTTCTTCTTCACTATAAGCCAGTGGCCCTAAACGTTGCGATAAGCCCCATTTTGTTACCATATTCCGTGCTAATTCTGTTGCACGTTCAATATCGTTAGAAGCTCCAGTTGAAACTTGTTCCCAACCAAAAATCAACTCTTCGGCAATTCGTCCACCGTACAGACTAGAAATCATACTGTCTAGTTTTTGCTTGCTAGCACTGTATTGATCTCTTTCCGGCAAGAACATGGTTACACCTAATGCACGACCACGCGGCATGATGCTGATTTTGTAAACAGGATCGTGCTCAGGTACGATTCTACCAACAATCGCATGACCTGCTTCGTGATACGCTGTCATCCGTTTTTCTTTTTCGTCCATCACCATTGAGTGACGTTCTACACCCATAATCAGCTTGTCTTTGGCTTTTTCCAAATCGACCATGCTGACGACACGTTTGTTTTCTCTAGCAGCAAACAAAGCAGCTTCATTGATTAAGTTAGCTAAATCAGCACCGGAAAATCCAGGTGTGCCTTGCGCAATGTATTTCACAATAACATCACTGGCTGCGGGTACTTTTTTCATGTGGACATTCAGAATTTGTTCTCTGCCACGAACATCCGGCAAACCAACATTCACTTGTCTGTCAAAACGTCCTGGGCGCAATAACGCACTATCTAAAACATCAGCGCGGTTTGTGGCAGCAATCACAATAATGCCTTCATTGCCTTCAAAACCGTCCATTTCTACCAATAATTGATTTAAGGTTTGCTCGCGTTCATCGTTACCACCGCCTAAACCTGCACCACGTTGCCGACCTACAGCGTCAATCTCATCAATGAAAATGATACAAGGCGCATGTTTTTTAGCTTGTTCAAACATATCCCTAACTCGTGATGCGCCAACACCTACGAACATTTCCACGAAATCAGAACCGGAAATAGTAAAGAAAGGTACTTTAGCTTCACCTGCAATCGCTCGTGCTAACAAGGTTTTACCTGTTCCTGGAGGCCCTATCATCAATGCGCCGCAAGGTACTTTGCCGCCGAGTTTTTGATATTTGGATGGATCTTTTAAAAAGTCTACCATTTCGGTGACTTCTTCTTTTGCTTCATCACAACCTGCCACATCAGCAAAAGTGACCTTGTTTTGGTCTTGCTCTAGCATTCGTGCTTTGCTTTTGCCAAATGACATTGCACCACGACCGCCTGCTCCGCCACCTTGCATTTGGCGCATAAAAAACACCCAAACTGCAATCAATAATAAGATTGGCCCAAAAGAAATAAAAATCTGCATCAGCATTGAGGGCTGTTCAGGGGGTTGGGCTTTTATTTCTACGTTATTAGCTAACAAATCATCGACTAAATGTGAATCATTAGGCGAGTAAGTTTTAAATTGCTCTCCTGTTTGCAATTTACCTTTAATGATTTTTTCGTCAATATTAACCGTTTGTACTTGACCTGCTTTGACTGCGTCAATAAATTGGGAATAAGACCAAGAATCGTCCGCACGATTATTAGTTCGTGAGCCAAAGCTATTAAATACCGACATCAATACTACGGCGATGACGACCCATAAAATTACATTTTTAACCATATCGTTCACGTTACTCGCTCCTGACCAGAACAGTCCTCATTATATAAATACACAGCGATTGTATCAGGAATTGCTATTCCTGCCTTTCGTAAATTTAGTTTATAGTCCCAAAACTATAAGTGTTGCGTAAAACTTAAATCCGTCCGAGAGATGTGGGGGTAGGGCAGTATTATTTAAACCCCCTAGCAAGAATATAAACTTCAGTGCTTCTAGGGCGGGATGCTTTTGGTTTTCTAATCACTACAGAGGAAAAAGAGTTTTTTATTTGTTGATGATAAGCATCAAATCCCACACCTTGGAACATTTTCACCAGAAAAGTTCCTCCTTTACTCAAAACGTTTACAGCAGTGTCTAAAGCTAATTCACCCAAATAAATAGCACGCGCTTGATCAGCATCTTTATTACCACTTAGATTTGGTGCCATATCGGATAAAACCACGTTAATGACCTCGCCGTCAAGCACTTCATACAATTGATTAAGCACTGATTCTTCTCTAAAATCACCTTGAATAAAATCGACACCTTCGAGAGGTTCCATCTCCAAAATATCTAAAGCAATGATTTTATCTTGTTTACCAATAATTTGCCGCACATATTGTGACCAGCCCCCCGGAGCAGCTCCTAAATCGATAATATTCATTCCGGGCTTGATGATTTTATCTTTTTCCTGAATTTCTATCAGTTTAAAAATGGCTCTGGAACGATAACCGCGAGCTTGCGCGAGTTTGACATATTCATCGTTAAAATGCTCTTGTAGCCATTGATTGCTGCTTTTACTTCGTGTCATAGTGTTTTCGTGTAGAATTGCATTATTTTTTTGTGAGGAATCAGTGTGAATGCTGCTGAAATAAGAAAGTTAAGAGCAACCGCTCATAATTTAAACCCTGTAGTGATGATTGGTCAGGCAGGGCTTACCGCTGCTGTGTTGGCAGAAATTGATGGAGCTTTAAATGCACATGAACTGATTAAGATAAAGATTCGCGCTGAAAAAGAAGAGCGTATTCAGATTAGCCAACAAATTTGTGCAGAATCAGGTGCGGAACTAGTGCAAAATATTGGTCAAATTACTGTGGTTTATAGGAAAAACCCGGATAAATAAAAATAGTAGACCTAGCTTTTTTTTAACAGGCTAGGTCTGCCTTACTGCGAAAACTTAAATATATTGAATCGCCAAAATTTCGTATTCAATATTGCCACTAGGAGCTTTCACAATCACAACATCTTCAACTTCTTTGCCAATCAAAGCTCTGGCAATGGGCGATCCTACTGAAATTCGACCTTCTTTAATGTCCGCTTCATCTTCACCGACAATTTGATACGTCACAACATCACCTGTTTCGATATTTTCAATTTCGACTGTTGCACCAAAAATCACTTTTCCATTAGCCTCAACGCGGGTGACATCAATAATTTGTGCGTTAGATAATTTCGCCTCAATTTCGGCAATGCGTCCTTCTGAAAAGCTTTGTTGCTCTTTTGCAGCGTGATACTCGGCATTTTCTTTTAAATCGCCATGTGCACGGGCTTCAGAAATTGCGGCAACAATGCGTGGGCGAACCACAGATTTTAAATTTTCTAACTCTGCACGCAATTTATTTGCGCCATTAATGGTTAGAGGAACTTTATTCATTGATAACTCCAGATGTTATTATTTTTATTCTGCAATGCAGTTAAACACAAAACAATATTTAGTAGACACAACGCCCGATGACAAACATCAGGCGTTGATAAAAGAAAAAATGCAGGGTGAAATTTTAAACTTGAGTTTCCAGACTCTTGTGCAAATCCTGCAAACAGTTGACGCTACCCGCGTCTAATTCTCCCAACGCATAACAAGCCGCTCTTGCCCCTGCTAAGGTTGTGTAATAGGTGACTCTATGTTGTAGAGCTTCTCTACGCATGGTAAATGAATCAGAAATCGCTTTTTTGCCTTCAGTGGTGTTTATAATCATTTGAATTTGATCATTTTTAATCATATCGACGGTATTAGGGCGACCTTGATTGACTTTACACACTTCAACGCATGGAATTCCAGCTGCTTTTAAAACCCGTGCTGTGCCGCGTGTGGCAACAATTTCGTAGTTTTTCTCGACCAGCATTTGCGCAATTTCAGCAATTTTAGGCTTATCGGCATCACGAATACTCATTAACACTTTGCCGCTATGACTTAAATCTACGCCTGCCGCACGTTGCGATTTTGCAAACGCTTCACCAAACGTTTTGCCAACCCCCATGACTTCGCCTGTGGATTTCATTTCGGGCCCTAATAAAGGGTCAACGCCAGGAAATTTAATGAATGGGAATACTGCTTCTTTCACTGAAAAATAATCAGGAATGCGCTCTTCAGTCACACCTTGTTGTTTCAACGACTGACCAACCATCACCCGCGCGGCGATTTTAGCCAGTGGATAACCTGTCGCTTTCGAGACAAACGGCGAGGTGCGCGAAGCTCTAGGGTTCACTTCCAGCACATAAATATCTTCACCTTGAATCGCAAACTGCACGTTCATCAAGCCTCTAACCCCTAAAGCTTCAGCCATCACGCCCACTTGGTAGCGAAGTTTATCTTGAATTTCCATCTCCAAATCATAAGGCGGCAATGAACAGGCTGAATCGCCAGAATGTACTCCCGCTTGTTCGATGTGTTCCATCAAACCGCCAATCAGCACAGTTTCGCCGTCATAAATTGCATCCACGTCCATTTCTACCGCGTCATCTAAAAAGCGGTCTAATAGCACAGGCGAATCATTAGAAACGTTAACGGCTTCTTTCATGTAGCGGCGCAAACCTTCTTCATTAAACACAATTTCCATCGCCCGACCGCCTAAAACATAAGACGGACGCACCACCAATGGATAACCCAACGTTTTGGCAGAATTCACCGCTTGGTCAACTGAACGTGCAGTGGCATTCGGTGGTTGTTTCAGGTTCAAACGCTCTAATAATTTTTGGAAACGTTCGCGGTCTTCCGCTAAATCAATCGAATCAGGTGAGGTGCCGATAATTGGCGCACCTGCGGCTTCCAAAGCGCGGGCTAATTTCAGCGGTGTTTGTCCGCCATATTGCACAATCACACCTTTGGGTTTTTCTAACTGAATTATTTCTAACACATCTTCCAGTGTTAAGGGTTCAAAATACAGACGGTCAGACGTATCAAAATCGGTCGAAACAGTTTCAGGATTGCAGTTAATCATGATGGTTTCATAGCCATCTTCACGCAATGCTAACGCGGCATGAACACAGCAATAATCGAATTCAATCCCTTGTCCAATGCGATTCGGGCCACCGCCTAAAATAATGATTTTTTCTTTATCAGAGACTCGTGCTTCGCATTCGCGCTCATAAGTGGAATATAAATAAGCAGTATCGGAAGAAAATTCGGCAGCGCAAGAGTCAATGCGCTTATAAACCGGACGAATGCCATGTTTATGGCGCACATTACGCACTTCTGATTCGCTGGAATCCAATAATTTTGCTAATCGCGCATCGGAAAAACCTTTACGTTTTAATTGGAATATTTCATTGGCTTTTAGTCCTGATAACGTTTTGTTTTTTAAAGATTTTTCAGATAAAACTAAATCTTCCAGTTGCGCCAAAAACCACGGATCAATTTTGCTGGCATCGTGGATTTCTTCCAAGCTCATGCCCGCACGGAACGCATCGGCAACATACCACAAGCGGTCTGCGCCCGGATGACGCATTTCGCGCTGCATGGTGTCCATTGCATCTTCTTCCGTTAAATCAACGATTTCATCTAATCCGCTGACCCCAATTTCTAAACCGCGCAAAGCTTTTTGCAACGATTCTTGAAATGTGCGCCCGATTGCCATCACTTCGCCCACCGATTTCATTTGCGTGGTTAAACGGTCATCAGCTTGCGGGAATTTTTCAAAGGTAAAACGCGGCACTTTTGTGACCACATAATCAATCGAAGGTTCAAAAGAAGCCGGAGTTTTGCCGCCCGTGATTTCATTTTTCAACTCATCCAGCGTATAACCAACGGCTAATTTCGCAGCAACTTTAGCAATCGGAAAACCTGTCGCTTTTGATGCTAACGCGGAAGAGCGTGACACGCGCGGATTCATTTCAATCACAATCAAGCGACCATTTTGTGGATTCACAGCAAATTGCACGTTAGAGCCGCCAGTGTCCACGCCGATTTCCCGCAATACTGCGAGCGAGGCATTCCGCAGAATTTGATATTCTTTATCGGTCAAGGTTTGCGAGGGAGCTACAGTGATAGAGTCGCCCGTATGCACGCCCATCGGGTCGAAGTTTTCAATCGAGCAGACGATGATGCAGTTGTCTTTCCGATCCCGCACCACCTCCATTTCGTACTCTTTCCAACCGAGCAACGATTCTTCAATCAATAGCTCGTTAGTCGGTGACAGATACAAACCGCGTTCACAAATCGCCACAAATTCTTCTTTGTTATAGGCAATGCCACCGCCGCTACCGCCCATTGTGAAAGACGGGCGAATCACAGTGGGATAGCCAACTTCTTTTTGTGCAGCTAAAGCTTCTTCCATGGTGTGAGCAATTCTGGATTTTGCCACTTCTAAATTGATGCGGCGCATGGCTTGGTTGAACAAAGCACGATCTTCCGCCATGTTAATCGCGTCTTTGGTTGCACCGATCATCTGCACGTTATATTTTGCCAATACGCCGTGTTTGTCTAACGCCAGAGCGCAGTTCAGCGCGGTTTGTCCACCCATCGTTGGCAAAATTGCATCGGGGCGTTCTTTTTCGATGATTTTTTCCACCGTTTGCCAGTCAATCGGCTCGATGTAAATCGCGTCCGCCATGTCGGGGTCGGTCATGATGGTGGCAGGATTGGAGTTGACCAGAATCACGCGGTAGCCTTCCTCGCGCAAGGCTTTACAGGCTTGAGTGCCGGAGTAGTCGAATTCGCAGGCTTGTCCAATGACGATAGGGCCTGCGCCTAATAATAGGATGGATTTTATGTCGGTTCTTTTTGGCATGTTGATACTACTTGAAAACGATTAATGAGCGGCGTGATTTTTTGCGGTTTCCATGAGTGCAATGAAATCATCAAACAATGCTTCTACATCATGTGGCCCTGGACTGGCTTCAGGATGCCCTTGAAAACTGAATGCAGGAACATCTGTGCGTTTCAGTCCTTGCAAGCTGCCATCAAATAAAGAGTGATACGTCGCAACCATATTCGCTGGCAAGGTTGCCTCATCCACCGCAAAACCATGATTTTGACTGCTAATCATCACTTTACCTGTCGCTTTTTCTTGCACCGGATGATTCGCACCGTGATGACCAAATTTCATTTTTACGGTTTTTGCACCACTGGCTAAGGCTAATAATTGATGACCTAAACAAATGCCGAACACAGGAGTTTTAGTTTCCAGAATGATTTTAATCGCTTCGATTGCGTAATCACAAGGTTCAGGGTCGCCAGGGCCATTGGATAAAAACACGCCATCAGGATTCATGGCTAAGACATCAGCAGCAGAGGTTTTTGCAGGAACTACCGTCACGCGACAACCGCGATTAACCAATAATCGCAAGATATTACGTTTAATACCAAAATCATAAGCCACCACATGTTTGGTTAAGTTTTCACCAACGCTGTGTCCGCTTTTCAAATTCCAAGTATTTTCTGTCCATTCATAAATTTCAGCAGTTGTGACTTCTTTTGCTAAATCCATGCCTTTTAAACCAGCAAAGCCAGAAATCGCAGCTTGTGCGGTTTCAACATCCACAGATTCACCAGCGACAATCGCCCCACGTTGTGCACCTTTATCACGCAAAAGTCTAGTTAATTGGCGGGTATCAATATCAGCAATGGCAACGACATTATTATCTTCTAAGTATTGTGATAATGTTTTTTCAGACCGCCAGTTGCTTGATAGCAAAGGTAAGTCACGAATCACTAAACCGCTGGCAAAAACACCAACTGACTCATCATCTTCGCTATTTGTGCCAGTGTTACCAATATGCGGATAAGTCAAAGTGACAATTTGCCGTGCATAAGACGGGTCGCTTAAAATTTCCTGATAGCCTGCCATCGCGGTATTGAATACCACTTCACCCGCGCAGCAGCCATCTGCACCTATGGAGACACCGTTAAATACCGTTCCATCTTCTAACACCAACAATGCAGGTTTACTCAAAATCTCACCCTCACACGAAAAAACGGGATGCGCTTTTATCTAAGGGCATCCCGTTGTAAAAAATAAAAATTGGCTAATTGTACGAGATTATGCGTTATTGGTCATTAAGAATCTTCTAATCAGAGCTGTACGTTATATCCTGTGCCTTACCTCGTAAATTACAAAACGCTGTATATATTAATACCACAGCATTTTAATGGACATTAAAAATAAGATTAACGCAAAATAACGTTTTAATTTTGCTGCGGGCAAGACATGAGCTAGCTTTGCTCCGATTGGAGCAGTAAAAATACTGCACAAAGCAATGCCGAAAAAAGCAGGTAAATAAATATAACCAAAGCTGCCATCGGGTAAGCCTGTATGTTTCATGCCTAAGATGATGTAGCTGATGCTAGCTGATAACGCAAGTGGAAAACCACAAGCACTTGAAATGGCAACGGCATTTTTCACATTCACTTTTCGGTGCACTAAATACGGTACAGTTAATGTGCCGCCGCCTGTTCCTAACAAAGCAGAAACGCCGCCAATCAAAATACCTACCATATAATCAAGTAAAGGAGTTTCTTCTAACTCATCTGGAGTATTAGGATCGAGTTGTAACAATATCTGCAATGAAAAGAAAAACAAAAATGTGGCAAAAATCAGTTTTAAATGATCTGCACTAATATGTTCTGCTGCAAACGAACCTGCAATCACTCCTATCGTAATTCCAAAGCTCAGATAAAGCACTTTGTCCCACAGCACATAACCGCGTTTATGATGTGCAAAAGTGGAAGAAAGCGAGGTAAACATGACAGTGGCTAAAGAAGTTGCGATTGCCATAATCATCACCAGTTCTTCAGGAATACCGTGCAATGCCAACATCCAAACTAAGACTGGCACAATCACCGTGCCTCCGCCTATTCCAAATAGACCCGCAGTTAAGCCCGCGATTGCACCTAATAATAAACTTGCTAAAAAAAACTCAATCATTTGTTCCTGTTACCTGTAAGAATCTAAAATATGCTTTGACTATGCTATTCTACCTACATCTTTCAGATACGCTTAACAAACATGATGAAAACTTTTTTAGTTGGCGGTGCAGTGCGCGACCAATTACTGAACTATCCGGTGCGAGAACGCGATTGGGTGGTAATCGGCGAAACACCAGAAACCATGCAGGCACAAGGATTTTTAGCCGTAGGAAAAGACTTTCCAGTCTTTTTGCATCCGAAAAGCCACGAAGAATATGCGCTAGCACGAACAGAACGCAAAACGGCACACGGTTATAAAGGTTTTGCCGTTCATGCCAGCCCAGAAGTCACATTAGAAGAGGATTTAATTCGTCGCGATTTAACCATTAATGCAATGGCGATGGACGAAAATGGCAACATTATTGATCCTTATCACGGACAAGTGGATTTAAAAAATAAAATCTTTCGGCACGTTTCGCCCGCTTTTACAGAAGACCCGGTGCGGGTGTTGCGAATCGCCCGTTTTGCCGCACGTTATGCACATTTAGGGTTTCGTTTGGCAGAAGAAACTCGTGAACTGATGGAGCAAATGGTCGCAGAAGGCGAGGTTGACCATCTAGTTGCGGAACGAGTGTGGGCTGAATTGCATAAAGCATTACATGAGCAAACACCGAGTGCATTTTTTTATACTTTGAAAGAATGCCAAGCCTTGCAGCGGATTTTTCCTGAAATTTATAATCTATTTGGCGTGCCACAACCCGCGCAGCATCATCCTGAAATTGATACAGGCATTCACAGCTTGATGTGTTTAGAACAAGCGGCGCAATTATCAGCAAAACCTACGGTACGATTTGCCGCGCTGGTGCATGATTTCGGTAAAGCCTTAACCGAGGCGGAAATTTTGCCGCATCATTATGGACACGAGAAAAAAGGTTTAAGAACTTTAGAGAGTTTTTGCCAACGATTGCGTGTGCCAAATGAATTCAAATACTTAGCTATGCAAGTGATGGAGCATCATACTCATTGTCATACTGTGTTTAAATTACGCGCAAACACATTAACCGATATTTTGTTAAATTTAGGCGCGTTTAAAAAAGGGGCTGACCTCGAAGATTTTTTGCTCAGTTGCCAAGCCGATGCGCAAGGGCGATTAGGGAAAGAAATACAGCCTTATCCGCAAGCCGATTACATCAGAAAAGCGATGCAAGCCGCCAATCAAATTGACACAAAAGCAGTTCTGGCAAGCGGCAAACGCGGGGCGCAAATTGGTGAAGCGATTCGTGCTTTACGAATTAACGCCATTACGCAAATGATTAAAAATGAGTATCCAGCTTGATTATTAAAATCTTTTTAACGCTGTTTTTTGCAGCTTTAATCGTATTAATTGTTGCGGATATATTGTACGAATTGAATTTAGGCTATTTTGCCACGCTGGTTTTAAAACTGGGCGATGACGTATTATTACTGTCTTTTGCCTTACTTTTAATCAGCGGCATGATGTTTTTTTCCAAGCAAATAGCAGAAAATTTAAAACGCTATTTTTCAGCAACTGAACGCGCACAACGACGGGCTTTTTTTTCAATTGCGCAGCATCGTTATTTACAGCAATTATTAGCCAGTAAAAAACAGCAAATACTGTATTTTGCCACGCTAAAAAAGCAGGCGTTATTACATAAAAATGATAAAAAACAAGCAGCGTTATTGGCAAAAGCGGTGTTAAAAGAATTGCAAAGGCATAAAACACATTTGTCAGAAATAGAGTTTAAAAACTATCGGCAAGCGATTAAACAAGCCGCCGCACAGCAAAAAATAGAGGTTTTGTTAAACTTGCAACAAAACATCTCCACTTTTAAGTAAAAAAACCTTTCAGGTCTTAAAGACCTGAAAGGTTTGAAGGAAAACTTTTTAACGTAGCTTCAAAATAATCCTATGTCACAGTTAAATAGTTGGCTGCTTTCCTTGTTTTCGGTTTTTCATTCGGCAAAAACAGAAAATTTAAAATGGCAACAGCAGCATCAACACACGCAGCAACAGCTTAAATCGGCGCAAATTTTGGCTGAAAAAGCGTTGGAAATTGAATTAAAAAAAAGAACCGTGCAATTGGCGCACGACATTGATTTGTTAACGACTGAAAACCAAACGCAGTTGGCAATGCTCAAAATCAAATGCCAGCAAGATATTAAAGATTATAAGCAATATCTAAATTCACTCGATCAATTAAAGCTTTCGATTCAAAAAAGCTATGCGCATTTGCCAGAAGCGGTGGCTTTTACGATTCATCATCATGCCAAACAATTGCTTAATCAAATGTGGGAAGAGGAAAATTTTCAAGACAAAATGCAGCTTGAAATGCAGTTGTTAAAGTTTATGACCACTGTGCATGAAGAGGCGCGATTGTTTTTGGAAGGTAATACTATTGAAAATTTGCCGGAAAAAACGTTGGCATTGATTCAAAATAAATCGCATTAATTGTTGAAGAAAATCAACTGAAGTCGAGATAAGAAATGTCGCGACAAGCGTTCTTTGTAACTACGGATTTATTCTGAATGTTGTTTTTAATTATCAGAGATTTTCAAGACTACTGGTCGTCTTGAAAAAATTTCTCGTAAAAATATTGAATGAAATCGAAATAACTTGTACAGATGCCGGAGTCAAAAGTCGCGACTTTTGACTCCAAAATTGAATACTTTCACAGCTTCTAAAACTATCAAGTAAGCCACCGAGAATTTTATGAAAAACGATGCCGTGCAGGTTAAAAAAACCTACAAAACTTTTCACATCTCGTAGGTTTTTATTGTGGAAAGTCTTATTCGATTATTTCCAAATGCCGCGCCACCATTGATTTTTAGCCGGTTTTTTACCTCCACTTTCAATATATTGCGCTTTTTCAGGATTCATTTTTTGCGCAATATCATCTTCATTCCAACCGGTTAATTCAGCTAGATTTTTCGCTTCTTGCTCATGGCGCACGGCTAATTGTTTAAAATATTCTTTTGCGGCAGGGCACATCTCAGGATTGCCATCCCACGCATGATGCAATACATAACGACCTTGAAAGTTTTCAGTATCGCCAGTTTCTTGAAACACTAAATCTTCAGGAAAACTTTGATTGTCATAACGCACATGCAAACGGGTAATTTGCACAGGTACACCACCGCCGCCACGACGACTAGCCGCATAAGAGTTTTCATCGAGCCAAAATACGCCCAATTGTTTTAATTCATCAGGATTTAACGGCTCAGCAGCACACGGATCGCACCAACCCATATTCCAAAAATATTCAGTAAATACCGCGTGCATGTTTTGTTCTTTCACTTGTTTATCAAACATGGCTTTATAAAAAGCCGGAAACTCATCTTTAATATAAACCGGAATATCTATATTGCTGGGTAATTTTAAAGTTTGATAATTGTTTGATTCTACACGTCCTTTTTCAGTCAGCACATACAGCATTAAATCCTGTGCACCTTTCGCATTAATCATTCCTAAGCGAATGGGCAACATGAACTTGGGCGATTCAAACGCAAATTGCAAAGGTCGCAGCATTTTTGAACCGGTTTTAATTTGCTCTTTTAAATTGACTTTTGCGACAAAAAATTTCAATCCTTGTTTAATATAAGGTTTCAAAGCTTTATGCGCCCCTTTGGGGATTTTATAACCACTCAAATGTAGCCATTTTTCTAAGCCATTGGATTCTTTCGCCGATAAAATCACAATGTCATATTCACCGATGGTGTATTCAGCTTCCACTTTTACGCCTAATTTTTTTGCCTCTGATTTCATCATTCCAGCTCGCATCATTAACGGTGCGGCAGCATCTGCGGCAGGAGCGGCTGCCATTTCTGCCATTTGGCATGGATTGTCATCGTGATATTCAACCAAGCGTGGCGCAGAAAAATCATCGAGGTGTTTAAAAATAGCAGCGTCGCCAATGTGAATTTGTTTTTTCTGTAAAATCTGCGGCACGGGAATCACCAGTGCGAAATCTTTTAATTCACCTTGATAGTCATTCATTAAGCTCAAGACTGTTTTGCCGTCTTTGCGCACCATGGCGACTTGCGAAGCTTGGTTGTAAAGGCTGGCATCGGCTTTGGCGACATAAAATCCGCAAAAGGCTTGGCTTAAGTTGGGTGTGGCTAAAGCAAGGAATAGCAAACAGAGTTTTTTAATCATTTAGTGCTCCTACAGAAAGAGTGCGCCATTGATACAGCGGCGCGGGAAATAAGTAGTTCCATAACGGTACAAAAAAACTGGCAAAAAATAATCCCCAGATGATGCCTTGATTGCCATAAAACACATATTGCCAGAGATAAGCAAAGATTGCCACTAATGCTGCGTGTATGGCTCTGCCGGTACGATGGCGCGGAATGGTGAGCGGGTCGGTAATCATAAAAAACGTGAAAAGCAGCAACGCGCCGTTTTCAAACTGGTGCAGAAATACATCAAGCGAATAACCGTACCAGAACACGCGAATGCTTAAAAATAACGCGGCGTAACAACATAAAAAATAAGCACTGATGTCGATGCGCCGTGCATTGTTGGCAACAAAAAAACCGGCGGCAATAAACCACAGCGCGGTGCTTAAATCTGCACCCCATTGTCCACTTGTTACCCACGTTTGCGGGAAGAGCGTTAAGCCTAAAATCACGCCTAAATTTGCTGGATTAAACAGATGCGAATGTTGAAAACGGATTAAAAATTTGGAGGAAATCGCAAGAATGGCGACACAAGGATGTACCCAAAGATTGGAGCAGCGCAGCAATAAACATAAGCCAAAACAGGTGATAAAGCTGCTTAAAAAACCGCGCTGTTGTAGTTGAAAATAATGCAGAAACACCGCTTGCGTCAGCAAACCCGCGCTGAAGGTGAGAGCGATTTGTTCAGGTTTTAAACTGAAATCGCGTAGCCAAACGCCTATCATTAACAAACTTGTCATCACCAGAAGTTGCCACAGGCGCGAGTCGGTGTTTTTTATTTTTTCAAAAGATTTAACATTTTGCATAGGGCAGGGTAGGGATGGCGATTTAGAGTCTGAATAAAAATTCATAGTGAAATTTGAATTCAAGGATGTTTATAGCAGTATTTAAGGCATAAAAAAACCTGTCAGACTTTTGCGCCATGACAGGTTTGTTTTTCTGTGTTGCGAGCTAAAATCTAAAAATTAATATTTAAATTCGTCATCCAGATACTGTTGTTTTGATCTGCGCTACCTGCTCTTCTCCAAACATGTTGTTCTAAATAACCTGATTCAATTTGAAATTCGGGGCTGAATCGGTAGCCAAGACCAATATAGGCACGATTTTGTTGTAACCCAGCTTGCAATTGACGATTATTTTCATTGTCACTTAGGTTGATAAATAGTTCTTCAGAGGCAATGATGGAAATGGCAGGAAAAGCGGGGATTAACTGTTCGAATCTAAAACGAGTACGCCAACGAATGCTAGGGTCTGAGTTTCTGGGTAAAAACCGCTCTTCTAAACGATTGCGCATTTCCCAGATAAATTGTTTATCTTCGGTCATATCTTTCCACGTTAAGCCTTGCCACACGCGGTTTTCAATTAGGTATTTATCGGTGTATCCAATTGAATCTGCTGACATCAAATAACCTGCCCACAGCGTCACAGTGGGTGTGACCGCCCAGCCGAGTGCTGGTCTAATTATCATCGTGGTTAAATGGGATGTATCGTCACCAATACGCGGTTGAAACTCTAAAAAACCACGCAGTTGCTCGCCTAATTTCAGATTAATATTGATAGGTATCCACGTTTGAAAATCAGAGTTTACCGATGCTTGCACATGCGTTGTTGATAGCAATGTCATTGCCAAAGCAGCAACAAGAGTACGAAGAGAATGTTGTTTTTGTTTTAATATTTTCATTTTTCAATCCAGTCGATAAAAACCGTTCACATTGTTAGGTAATGTTTATTTTTAATCAATCAATTTGTCTTTCTCAATACAGGGCATCTGTCAAGTCCTATAAGTTGAGTATAGTACATATTTTTCATAAGGGATTAGTTAGAGTATGGTTTTGATAAAAGGGATTTTTTAAGACACTTTTTTCAACTGACTTAAACCATTAGGTTTTTTCACCATTTCAATGCGCGTTTTAATCCGTTTTTTCACTGCATCCACATGAGAAATTACTCCAACTGTTTTGCCTTGCATCCGCAGACTTTGCAAAGTATTGACAACAGTGGTTAATACTTCTGCATCTAAACTACCAAAGCCTTCATCCAAAAATAGTGAATCGACTGCTTTGCCGTTGTTCGCAAGTTCTGATAAGCCTAATGCCAATGCCAAACTGATGACAAAACTTTCTCCACCGGATAAAGATTGTGGCAAACGGCGGCTGTTTTGTTGTTGCGTATCTTCTATTTCTAGTGCCAAACCTTGCTCAGTCGGTTGTTGACGTAAATAATAGCGACCACTGATTTTTTCCAGCATTTTGTTAGTTTGCGCCAGCAATTGATTAATCATTTTCAATTGCACTTGTCGTCTGAACGCCATTCCGTTTTCTTCACTTAAGCGCAAACTCTCTGCCAGTTCCGCAAATTGTTGTTCTTGCTGTTGCAATTGCGCGGTGAGCACGGCATGTTTTTCCTGCAAACTGGCTTGTTTACGTTGTTTGTCTTCAATATGACGCACTTCTTCAGTCGCAATCGCCAATTTTTCTGTAACGCTGCGTTGCAAGGCCTCCAATTCTGCTTCACTTGCGGTTGTTGCCGATAGAGCTTGTTCAGCAGCAAGTTGAGCTTGGGTTTTTTGAATATCTTGCTCAAAACGCTCCAATTGATTTTCCAAAGCCAATAATTGTTGTTCCAAATTGGCTTGATTACTCATCAAAGCTAACGCTTCAGTGACTTGTTTAATGGTTTTAAACGGCGTATTGGCTAATTTTGCTTCTATAGCTTGCTGCAAATCGCGTAATTGCTGTTGTTGCGTGTTGTAAAGTTGATCTTGTTCTTGCAAGAGTTTTTGTTTTTCAATCAACGCCAATTGCAAGCCAGCGGATTCTTCAATTTGCAAAGCCGCAGACAATTCTTGTAGTTTTTGATTATGTTGATCTATTTTCAGTTGATTGGTAGCCGCTTTTTCTTGCAACGGAATTAATTCTTCAGAGATAGCTTTGTCACGCAAAACGTAGGTGTAATAATCACGTCGCCGCGTGGTGAGACGCTCCATAAACGCATCTTCTTTCTCTTTTTCCGGCATCACTTCGCCTAATGCGGCTAATTGTCCGAGCACTTCTTCCGCTAAGATTGTTTCCTCAGCACGCAGCTTAGTTAAAGCGGCTTCCAAATCTTGCATTTCTTGCGGCAAAATTCCGGTATCGCTGCTTAATTGTCCACGCGCATTTTGCAACTGTGTGATGGAAGTTTGCTCTTTTTCAAGATACAGTTTCAGTTTGCTGATTCTATTTTGCTGTTGTTGGTGATCTTTTAATAACCGATTAATATTGTTTAATTCGTCTTGCTCGGCTTGCAATCGTGTTTTTAAATCAGACAAATTGTGAATATTGCATTCGCCTGCAACATTCAATTTATTGCTCAGCGCATTAAATTCAAACTGAACTTTCTTAAGATTGAGGTCTTTGGTTTTTGCGTTTTGTGCTTGTTTTTCTGCAAACGCAATTTGTTTTTCAATGCTGTCTGCTTGCGCAACTAAGTTTTCCAATCTGATTTTCTGATTGGTTAAAGCTTGGCGTGAATCAATATTTTGCGGCGGAATGCTCGCGTAAGGATGTTGTAACGATCCGCATAAAGGGCAAGGTTTTCCATCAACTAAATGCGGTCTTTCGTGGCGTAAACGCTGAATCAAAACTTCATTTAACACCGCTTGTTCTAAGCTGTTTCTAATGTTTTTTGCGTGAATAATTTGGTCTGCCAAATCCTCCGCTTGACGTTGTAAAGCCGGAATATCAATTTCTTCTGCGTCTTGTTTTTTGGTGAAAAAACTGAAAAAACCATTGGAGCTGACTTTTTGATTCACACGCGCCAGTGCATATAATTCATTAAAATCGACCGCGCGTTGTTGCTGCTCAACCAGTAAGGACTCAAGCTCGGCTAAAGTATTGCCTGCTAGAATTTGCTTTAGTTCATCTTCCGCGACAATTAATTGTTGTTCATAATCAACACATTTGGCTTTGGCTTGCTCTAAAGTGGCATCATTTTTTTTCAGCGATTGACCTGAAACTTTCAGCTTTCTGGAATGCAGTTGATGCTGTGCGTCTAATTCGGTGATTTCATCGCGCAGAGTTCTTAATTTTGCGGTTTGAGGAAAATGATCTAATAAGCTTTTTTCACCGCTATGATTTTCTAACCAGCGCAATGTGGCTGTTTGAATCGCTTGTTTTTCGTTGATTTGTTTGGTTAAAGCTTGTTGCAAACCGGATTCAGAACTTAATTCCAGTTTTAACTGCCCGACTTGATGTTTTAAGCCGTCAATCGCTTGTTTTTGTTCCGCGGGGCTTTTTAAAACGGGCGGCGTTGTCTCTGAAACTCCGAGCGCGGCAAGTTGGTTTTTGAGTTGATTTGATTCCAGCTTATACGCATTGCGCGTTTTATTGCTTTGTTCAACTTGTTTTTGAAAATTAGTAATCGTGGCAACATCGTCTTTAAAAACTAATGCACCTTGCACCGCATTGATTTTTGCTAACGCACTGGTTTTTTGTTCAATTTGTTCAGTGGTTTGGCGTTGATTTTTTTCCAGAGATTGCAGTTGTGTTTCCAGCGCGGTTATTTTATTGGCTGTTGCAAGTTGCTCACGAATTTGATTTTGTTGTTGTTTGTAATCGCCAACCTGTTCTCTAAAATCCGCTAAATCATGCTCGCTAGCTTCAAACGCAGCCGCATCCATTAATGGCAAGGTCGTTAGTTCTTGTTTTATTTGCTCAATATTTGTCTGCGCAGTCGCGGTGTTATCACGCAGTTCTTGGCGATGTTTTTCATAAATATCGCTGCTGTTCATTTTTTCTAAAATATCCATCCGCTCACTGTCCAGAGCGTTTAGAAATGCAGAAAAATCACCTTGCGCCAACATAATGGAGCGACTGAAATTGCGAAAATCCATGCCAATAATGTCAGTGATTTTTTCGCATACGCCTTGTGGTGTTTGTTCTAAAAGCTCTTCACCGTTAGCTGTTAGGGCAATTAATTGCATTTGCGGCGCAAGCAATTCACCTTTGGGCTGATTATTTTCGCGTTGCACTTGCCAGCGAGTTCTAAATTTTTCCTCACCTAATGCAAATTCCACTTGCGCAAAACATTCTGCGGTATTGGTTGTCATCACATGTTCGGCGGGGCGGTCAAAGCGAAAGGTTTCACCGTAAAAAGCCAAACTAATTGCGTCTAAAATACTGGATTTACCTGAACCATTTGGCCCTACAATGGCAAACACGCCAGCATTTGCGAGTGGGTTTTGCGCAAAATCAATTCGGCTTTCGCCTTCTAATGAGTTGATGTTTTTAAAATAAAGAGTGAGTATTTTCATTGCGCAGTGACTTGAGGCTAAGACAGGTGATTTTTTTATGTGAGTTATTATAACGCTGTATTCGTATTTTCCCTAAAAATACGCTAACTTTATGATTTTATTATTAATTATTTGGTATGGTTACATATCGAATAGCATCATTGGCACGCCATAGGTGAACACAAAATAGCTAAGAGCCAAAATAAAGCTTTTCCAAAAATCAAAGCTGAAAAATTTACGCAAAATGTAAGCGATGATTAACAAATACCAAAGCACATATAAGAAAGCTAAAAAACCTGTGACAGCTTCCGTGAAATATTTAGCCGAAATTCCGCCGTAACTGACATGGTTAAGCACCATATAATGATATAAACCCCCGTCCGTAATTCCTGCTAACGGCACAATCACATCTTCACAAATAAAAACTGCGGTTAATAATTGCCAAAAGCGTTCCCATTGCTTCATAGACCACACCAGCGTTGCAATCGCCAGTGTTGCCATTATGGCTCGTAACCAAGCTTCCATCACGCCTTCATAATCGGCAATCAATCCCTCAATAATCGAACTACTGATGAGAAAGAAAATAATCACTTTTTTGGTAAAAGCTTTATCAGGAACTAAAAGTGTAGGGTCGTTTTTAAAGAAACAAAGCGAAAGGTATTGCAATAGTAGGTTCATAACAAAAAGTTGCGATTGAAAAAGAGTAAATATTGTAGCGTTATTTTCGCAAAGATTTTAGTAGGGGAGTGCTAATTTAGAGTCTTCTCTGTTTTTTTGCAGTGGTTTCTGACAGAAATAAAAAAGCCCCGATTTACGAGGCTTTTAAGTGAATGATTTGCAAGTGATTTGCAGGCTTAAATTTCTAAGCGCACATTCAAGCTGCCAGTTAAATAATTGGTTGTTTTATCATTCAAATCATTTTCGATTTTCGCGCCAACCAATAAACCTTTTCTGATGGCGTATTCTGCTCCATAGCGCATCCACACTACGTCATTGCCATTAATTTTTATACTGGCAGCACTGGCTTCACGCACATAGTGGTTATACAACGCACCCGAATAAATGGTAATGCCATTATCAAAACGGTAGTCAAGTTGCGCATCAACAATGCCGGTGACTTCATCAAATGTGCTATCTCTACCCCATGCGCCTGTTTGTTGAGAGGAGAAAGTATGTTTATACCGCACACCCGCCCGTCCTTTCAGTGTGAAAGCATCCATGACTTTAAAAGCATTGATATTGGCCTCGCCACTGTAATCATGTGTATCAATTTCATTTTTAAGACCGAAGGTGTTGCTGGTGTTTGAATAGTTGTAACTAGCAAGTCCTGAGGCAAATAAATAATCGTTGATTTTATACGCAATGTAAGGCGTGACTCCTACCGTGTGCATGGTGGAACTACTATTATTGGGTAGAGAGTTATCCGAATAAGCGTAAGTTAAGGTTGAACCATAAAAAATATCACCGTGTCGTTTATCAAAACCACCTGTGAATTGATAAATGTTGGTGGAAAATTCACCAAATTTTTTATCGTGATCGGTTAAGTTTGAAAAATTAGTTTCGCCCCAAAAAGTCACAGGCGAAGAACTTGCGTCAGCAGACGCACTTTGGGTGTTTTGGCTTTTAGCCGCCAACGACAGAGACGATTGCGTGACAATCTGACTGGTAATATGCTGATTGAGAAGACTGAAATTGGTTCTTTCAATTTGAAAAGTATTGGTGGTGGTTGTATCCGCTGATTCGCGCTGGCTTCCTGATGCTAAGCATTCATAAATAGCCGTACCTGGAGTGACTGCAACAAATGCCCCCCCTGAAATAATGCCATTTCCTACAAAGAAAGAGGTATAGCCGCGGGAACAAGTACCTGAAGTAAGGTAGGCATAAGCAGGATGGGCTGCAAAAAGAAGGGGCACAATCAGTGCGGTCGTTAGTTTTTTATTCATCATAATAGAATCTCCCAATATTTCAAATAACGCTCTTAAGTCTTTTAATGTGTTGAACTAAAAGCTGTTTTAGATTGCATTTAACGGTTGATAAAAATGAAAGATTGCGTAAATGCGCCGTGTGTATTTAGATGCTTTAAGAGTATTTTTTGAGTCTAGCATACTGTTAATTTCAAAGCACTTTTTAAAATAACCAAGCTAAAGAGACAGTGAAAGTATTCAAAACCAGCGGTATCTTAGAGAAAAAAAACACTGAAAAATTAGAAAAATGCTGA
>CAKZJE010000014.1 GCA_936941155.1 uncultured Methylomonas sp.
TTAATCATAATGCACCAAATCATAATCCAATCCTGGCTCTTTCCCATTGATTAAATCGGTCAAAAACTTCCAAAACACATCTGCGGACGGCGGACAACCAGGCAGAGAATAATCAATTTTCACCACTTCATGAATCGGATGCACTTTATTCAGCAATAACGGCAATTCAGGGTCATTTGGAATCATCGGATTTTCCACCCCAATGCCATCCAAATACGCTTCCCGCAAACATTCTTCCAACGGTACAGAATTACGCATCGCAGGCAAGCCGCCATTAATCGAACACGCACCGACCGCCACCAAAATTTTGCAATTATTGCGAAACTCGCGCAGCGTATGCACATTTTCCGCATTACACACCCCGCCTTCAATCAAGCCAATATCGCACGGGTCGCAATGTTTAATATCGGTAATCGGCGAGCGATTAAATTCGACTAATTCCGCCAATTGCACCATCCGTTCATCAATATCCAAAAACGACATGTGACAACCGAAACAACCCGCCAGCGAAGTGGTCGCCACTCTGATTTTATTTGCCATGTTCTTCTCCTAAACTGACTTCATCAATATCGTGATGGTCGAATTTTCGCTGTCCAATCGGCACTTTAAACGCCGTGCCTTTCACCAAAATCGCACCCGTTGGGCAGATGTGCGCCGCTCTGTCATCCACGCTCAATTCGCTATCACACAATTTTCCTGACTCAGAATTGATTGCCAGATGTTTATTAATCCCGCGTCCAACGATACCAAATACGTCTTTATCTTCGGCATGACTCGCACGAACACACAGCGCACAAAAAATGCAGCGATTGTGGTCAATCAACACGTCAGGATGGGAAGCGTCCACTTCGCGCAGCGCGAAAAAATGCGGATAGTGATTATCCAACATATTCAAATGATAACCGACCGCTTGCAATTGGCAGTTGCCGGATTTTTCGCAACTTGGGCAAAAATGATTGCCTTCCACAAACAACATTTGCGTTAAGCGTTTGCGCTCGGCATTTAGCTCGTCAGTATTATTGCCAATCTGTTGTCCATCGGCGGCGGGAAAAGTACAAGAACTGACTTGCCGTCCGTTGACATCCACCGTACACAATTTGCAACTGCCGTGCGGGGTAAAATCAGGATGATGGCAGAGATGCGGAATATACACCCCCGCGTGCGTTGCCGCGTCCATAATGGTTTGTCCGTCTTCAAACGGCACGGTTTGTCCGTCAATGGTAATGTGTTTGCTGTGCGTCATTATTCTTCCTCCACTTGCGCTAAATGAGCGTTGCTGTCATCGCGTCCGCTCAATAATCTGGCGATTGCCAGTGAGCCGTCTAAATCAAATCCTGGTTCAAAACTGATTTGTTTCAATTTGGCATTGTACAGTTCAGGATAACGTTCCAGCGTGGTTAAAATTGGTTGCGCGGCGGTTTGTCCCAAGCCGCAATGACTGGTGGCTTTAATCAATTTAGCGATTTCTTGCAATTCACGCACATCACCAGACGAGCCATGACCGGTGCAGATTTTGTCGAATTGATTTTTCATCAACGAAGTACCAACGCGACACGGTGTACAGAAACCGCAACTTTCATGCGCAAAGAAATGGGTGAAATTTTGCACAACCGCAAAAATATCGCGGCTATTATTGAAGATGATAAATGAGCCGCCTGTTGCTAAATCTTCAAAAGCAATTTTCCTATCAAATTCTTGATTAGAAATGAATGTGCCTGAAGGCCCACCGACTTGAATCCCTAACACATCTTCCGCGCCGCAATCTGCTAAAATTTGCCGAACCGTTGTGCCGAAGGGATATTCATAAATGCCAGGACGCGCACAATCGCCGCTAATGCTGAGAATTTTTGTGCCAGCGGATTTTTCGGTGCCGTGTTGTTTAAACCATTCGCCACCGTTTAAGGCAATGTGTGCGGCGGCGACAAAAGTTTCCACGTTATTCACAATCGTGGGTTTATTCAAATAGCCCGATGTGACCGGAAACGGCGGACGATTACGCGGTACGCCCATTTTGCCTTCCAACGATTCAATCAATGCGGATTCTTCACCGCAAATATACGCGCCTAAACCTAAACGCACTTCCACATTAAATTCCCAGTAAAAGCCTAAAATGTGTTCGCCTAAAAATTTATCGCGTTTGCGCTCGGCAATAATGTCAACCAACGGCTGATACAGATGCAGATATTCACCGCGCAAATAAATAAAACCTTTTTTCGCACCAATGATAAATCCCGCAACCGCCATACCTTCTAACAAGTCGTGCGCGTAACTATTTAACAGTATACGGTCTTTAAATGTCCCCGGCTCGCCTTCATCTGCATTGCAAACCACATAACGCTCGGTTTCTTGCGCTTCGCAGCAAAATTGCCATTTCATGCCCGTAGAAAAACCCGCGCCACCGCGTCCGCGTAAGCCCGATAATTTGATTTCTTCTAAAATTTTTTCTTTGCTACCTTCTATGGTTGCCCACAACGCCGCGCCAGGTCTGATATGTCCGCTTAATAATAAATCTTTTTTATAAATATTATCATTGACTTGCAATAATTCTGCCTTCCATTCAGTCACTGGAATTTGTTGCTCTATTAACGCCGCGATTTCGTCAATCCGTGCTTTTGTCATCTGTCCAATCGGATAACCATTCACCAGAACCGCCGGCCCTTGTTCGCATAATCCCGTACATGAAGTGTAGGCAATCGAAACTAAACCATCCACTCTGACCGTACCGAGTGGCGTATTTAGTTTTTCGCACAAATAATCCGCCATTGCGTGGCTGCCTAACATCTGATCGGTAATCGAATCGCTGATATAAATATCGTAGCGACCACGAGGTTCGCTAGATAAAAAGCTGTAAAATTCAATCACGCCCAAAATTTGCGTTTTGGGAATATTCAGTTCTGCAACAAGCAAATCTATCGCTTGGCGAGGAATATGAAAATACTGCGCTTGAATGTCGCGTAATATCATTAATAGCTGCGTAGCTTGATGTTCGTATTTTTCGAGTGTGTGCTTAATAAATGATTCCATTTATTTTCTCTCTGACGACAATGTTAAAAAAAAACAGCTTAAGTTGATCTGAAACCTTATACAAGGTGTGATTATACTGATTGATTTCTACCATGAAAAATAAGTTTTCAAAATAGTAAACTTTGTGGGGTTGTATAAAAAATGTTATTGCTTATTTTAAAAAAGTGTTTTTTTGTAAAAATCACAAATCATAGTTCTATTTTCGAGAATTAATATGACAGTAATGACACGATTAATTTCTTCTTTCCCTATTTTTCCAATAATTATGAGGGGAATTTAGGCTATGATTGATTTTTTAACTCAAAAAACCTATTCAATGAGTCCAAACAAACCTATTTTAATTTTAGCTTATGGAAATTTAAGTCGTGGTGATGACGCACTTGCGCCGTTGTTGTTGGAGTATGTGGAAAACTTGCCGGAAGCGTTATTGGAAAAAGTCGAATGTTTAACCGATTTTCAATTGCAGATTGAACACGCGCTTGATTTGCAGAACCGTGAATTAGTTTTATTTGCCGATGCTTCATTGGCTAATCAGCAACTGATTGAATTTAAACAATTAAAACCCGCGCATGATAATAGTTACACGACGCACGCCATGAATCCTGTTTCTGTGATGCAAGTTTATCAAGATACGCTGAAAGCCGCACCGCCGCCGTGTTTTTTGCTCACTTTGCAAGGGGTGGAGTTTGAATTGGGGGCAAATTTAAGTGAAATTGCAGAGCGCAGTTTGCAGCAAGCGATTGCTTTTGTGGATGTTTTATTGCAAAAAACAGTGCTTGAGTTTTGGCAGCAACAACTAATTTCTTAACATGAATTATAGTGACGGACTTTTTCTGTTAATTGCTTTAATTCTCAGAAATTTTTAAAAACGACCGGTCGTCTTAGAATTTTTTGTCTGAATCAAGATTTTCAGGATTTTAGGATTTTCAAGATTTTTTAGCTGTCATCTACAACCTTTTGAGATTCAAACACTTTGTTTTTCAACTGAAATTTTCAAAGACGACCCAATCCTCTTAAAAACTTTTGTCTGAATCAAGATTTTCAAGATTAGACTTTTTTAACAAAGTATTCTTATATATCAAAGTGTTATAGTTCAAAAACTGGAGTGCAAAACATGTTTTTGTACTCCTTAAAAGAATACTTTTTAAATTGATTTTTTTATAACTAATTGATTAGTAAAGTTAAAAAAAGTCTATTAAAGGATGAACAGGATTGGATTAGGCAACAATCAAGAAAATCCTAAAATCCTGAAAATCTTGATTCAGACAAAAATCTCAAATGTCATCTATAAAACAAACCCGATTCAGCACATTGTAAGATTCCCTACAAAAACCTTATTTTCATAAGACATCTCTCTTAAAAAAAATAAATTACAAAAAAACTTTTTTCTTCTTATTGATTTTATTGATAAAAATTTAAAAATAAAATCTTGGCAAGCATTTTGCAAAGTAACATTAAAAATTTATCAGTCTGTTAAGCCAAAATCCTTAAGGAGAAAACTATGCTACTTGAAAGCTATCAAGAAAAAGGTTTATTAACCGTTACCCTCGTCAAAGGTGAAACCAGCAAAAAAGGCGTGTATGCCTATCGTGGTGATTTAGTGTTAAAAGAAGGCGCGTTACGCGAAGGCTCAGACACAGACCGCAAGCCACCCGAGGCATTATTTATTCACTCCGCGCTGATTATTGAAGACGATAAAATCAAATTTATCAATGGCTTGTTTCCTACTTTAGATTTATTACCTGTTTTCGTTGAGAAATATAAAAATGATATTGCTGCTGATTCTGTTGCTTTAATTTACGTTGAAAACATCAACAAACCTTTGCAAATTGAACTAGAAGGCGTGATGTATAAATTGCTGCCTTATAAAGAAGGCTTGGTCTGGAATGAAATTCTGGAAGAGTTGTACATTGAAAAAAGCGAATTAAAAGGGCAATCGGCAGAAGATAAAGTCGCCATTGCTTATGCAGCAGCAAAAGATTACAAATCCAAAGGCGCGGTGGTGACGTATGAACAAGCGCAAGAATTTACTTTTGTGGTTGTAAAAGAAGCGTCAGTGGGCGCGATTTAATTTTGGCACTGTTTGTGCTGAGATTTAATGTTAGTCTGTAGTGTTAGTCTGTTATTTGGTGAGTGCTCTCCTCAGTTAAGCGTTCTATCCGACTTCGTATCCTTTGTTTGTGATAGAACGCTTTTTTTTATTTTCTAAAAAAAGATTGATGATGAAATACAAAAACATTTCCATTCCTGATGCAAAAAAACTGATTCAAGAAGCCGAACCGATGATTTTAGATTGCCGCGCTACGCCTGATTACAAAGTAGGACATCTGGAAAACGCCTTGCATCTGCATGAAGGTTTAAAAGAAAGCTTGGTAAAACGCGGCGACAAACAACGGCATTTATTGATTTATTGTTATCACGGTCATGCCAGCGAACATTTGGCGGAGTTTTTTAGTGATTTTGGTTTTACGAATGTCTATAGCTTAGAAGGCGGCTATACCGCTTGGCAAAAAGAGTAATTATTTTTTGTGCACCGTAAGTCGTTGCATTGCAACGCCTCTACACTGTTTTTAAGGAGAGTAAGAATGGCTGAATTAACTCGTGATATTGCGTTGCGGATTGCGTTGGCAGCTAGAGTATTGCCCGATATGTCTATTGCTAGATTGCTGGATATTTTGCAGGAATTAGCAGGTTCTTCGTTGACTGATGAAAAACTCAAAGCCATTACGGTGACAAATTTAAAAACCGGCATCGGCAGTTTAGACGGTGAAGAAGACGGCGAAGACATTGGCATTGGTTTAGATAAAATCAAACTCGCTGTGCGTTATTTGTGGGGCGAAGAAGAAGACGATGACGGTTTGCCGGCGATTGAACCTTACAGCGAAGGCGATATGCCGAATTCGATTCGCGTGGCGATTGCCTCTAATGATGGTTCTTTATTAAATGGGCATTTTGGTTCGTGTGTGCGCTTTTTAGTGTATCAACTCACCGCAGAGGAATGCCGCTTGATTGATATTCGCTCAACCGCAGATGCCGATACCGCTGAAGATAAAAATTTATTCCGTGCGCAATTGATTGGTGATTGTCACATTATGTTTGTGCAATCTATCGGCGGGCCTGCTGCGGCAAAAGTGATCAGAGCCGATATTTATCCGATTAAAGTGCCGGATGTGGTGGATGCAATGGTGAAATTGCAAGAATTGCAGGGCATTTTTAATGCGCCGCCGCCTTGGTTGGCAAAAGCGTTAGGGCGCACCGCAGAAGAGCGGGTTCGTTTTGATTATCAAGAAGAAACGGCTTAAAGCTCGATTTTCACGACTGCCAGTCTTCAATCCTCAAAGGACTGGTAGTTGTAATCCTCTAAAAAAACTGTGTTGAGATTTCAATTTCAGCACGGTTTTTTTATTTAAGCCGCTGTAAAAACTGTCGCAACTTGTGACACTTTATGATAAATCGTAGGCTGGGTTAGCTTATTGAGCGTAGCGAGATAACGTAACCCAGCATTCAGCGGTAAAATAAACGCACTTTGCTGGGTTACGCTTTTTTGCTTACGCAAAAAATGCTAACCCAGCCTACAATCCTCAATCCTCAAAGGACTGGCTGTCGTAATCCCCTAAAAAAACCGTGTTGAGATTTCAGTTTCAGCACGGTTTTTTTATTTAAACATCTGTAAAACTGTCGCAACTTGTGACACTTTTTCTTAAAGTTCAACCAGACAGTTTTCTTTTTTAAATGTCTGTTTCGCAACAAAAATCCTAAAACTTTCTAAAAATCATTTAAAAACAGCTAGTTATTTTATGGTACAGGCTTTGCATAATATTGATTTTCAATCGTTGAACAAGGCTTACACGCATGAAACTTCAAATTGAACGCAGTTATGCAGAGGCGATGGTTGCTGAATTTCCTGATCTGCATTTGTTAGCAGAACAACTTAAATTCGGCAATAAAGCTGAAATTTCTTTCGATCTTTTGTCCGGTGCGCAACTGGATTTTCTCCACCAACTCTATCAACAAGCAGGCAGCGCGATGCAGGGCAAAGCCGCGCAGCTTTCTACTCTCAAAAACGCGCTGTTGGTCGGTGGCAAACGTTTTGCGGAAGGCGAATTAGAACAACTGCTGCCAGCGATTGCTGAATTTTTAATCACCGATGCGATTCGCGGCTGGCTGTTTCGGGTGAATGCGGCAGGCAGACCGCTGGCGTATTTAGTGGCGCGATTGGATTTTACGCCACCCGGTGAAGAAGAAGCGGGGCGGATTTTGTTGGAGTTGAAAGCCAATTCAATGGGCAAAATTGCCGCTGTGACCATGATGATTCGCGAGCGCGATATTCTGAATAAAACCATTGCAGAAATTTTCGCCACTAACGGTTTTTTAAAAGAAACTCCCGAACTTATCACCACTTATGATCGTTCCGCCGCGCGTTATTTTGAACATCGTGCCGATTACAGTCGGCAATTTTCCGGTAGCGGCACGGGCATTCTGGCTGACGACCCCACCGCAACGCATCGCAATACCGATTGGTCACGCAAAAACATCGTGGTGTTATCGTCGGGTGGCGGCTGGGCGCGGTTAGTGAATGATGAAGAAGTTTTGAAAGACCGTGAATTGGCGTTGGATGCCAGCGGCGATATTTTAAGCAAATATTTACGCAAAGCCGGTCGTAGTAACAATTACAACAGCAAAGTCGAAAACGCAACGGAGGCGATTCAAGCCGACATCCCGAAAGGTTTATTCACCGAATTGCCGATTCATGGCTACATTTTGATGTTCCACATGGAGCTGCATCATCATTTGTGGGTGCATGTGGATGATATGAAACCTTATCACTATCAACCGGAATTGAAAGATAAATTGATTTTGCCGCCGGAACAAACCGATTTAATTGATATTCTCACCGCAGAAATGGATTTGCTGATGGATGATATTGTCGAAGGCAAATCAGGCGGCACAACGGTGTTATGTGTCGGGCCCGCTGGCGTTGGGAAAACGTTAACTGCTGAGGTTTATTCAGAAATTATCAAGCGTCCGCTGTATCGCGTGCATTCTGGGCAATTAGGTTTGAATGTCACGGAGATGGAATTGGCGTTGAAAAATACCCTGACTCGTGCGCAACGCTGGGGCGCGGTGATGTTGATTGATGAAGCCGATGTCTATATCAAACGCCGTGATGACAATATTGCCGCGAATGCGGTGGTCGGGGTGTTTTTGCGGGTGTTGGAATATTTCAATGGGCTACTATTTTTAACTACCAATCGAGTGGGCGACATTGACGAAGCAATTATTTCGCGCTGCATTGCCATCATTCGTTACCATCAACCGACTTTCGATGATCGCTGCAAAATTTGGACGGTGATGGTGGAGCAATTTGGGCTGAATGTGGATGCCGAATTGATTAATACTTTGTCGAAAACGTTTCCCAAAGCCAGCGGGCGCGATATTAAAGGTTTGGCGAAATTAGCCGCGAAATATTGTCATCACAAATCCGTGCCGCCGAGTTTGGAAGTGTTCAAACGTTGCAGTATTTTTCGAGATATGGAACATGAAGACGACTGAGCAGATTGCGCAATGGGTTAAAGAACATCCGCTTGCGCCGATTCATGTGGATTGCGCTATCACGGTGATGCTGAAAATTTTGGATGGAAAATGCAAAATGAATGCTGAGGAAAAAATGGTGATGACGGCGTTGTATCAACAGGTTAAAAATTTTCCAAGCCAATTATTCGGTGAACAGTATCATCAACTGATTACCAATGCTAACAACGGACTGGATGAGGCAATGAAAATGCAGATTTATGAACAGCGGCTCTTGGCGGAAACGATGCTGTCGCGTCCGGTGATGAAAGAATTTAAAGCCATGATTCGAGAACAAGGTTTATTTAAATGATAATTTTGGAGTCAAAAGTCGCGACTTTTGCCTCCCGTTTTAACCTATTTCCATTTAAGGAATTCGTATGAATATGAAATTTTATATGACTCCCGGCTCTTGCACGACTGGGATTCACATTTTGTTGGAAGAAATCGGGCTGGTTTTTGAAGCGTATTTGGTCAATTTAATGGCGGGCGATCAGCAAAAAGCCGAGTATTTGGCAATCAATCCGAAAGGCACGATTCCCACTTTAGTGCGGGAAGACGGCTCGGCGTTGACTGAATTCCAATCCATTGCGTGGTGGCTGGCGAAAACCTATCCGAAGCGCAAATTATTACCCGAAACACTGGAAGATGAAGTGCGGGTGTTAGAAATGATGAATTACGCGGTGAATACGATTCACGGGCAAGGTTTTACGCGGATTTTTACCACTGAAAAATACACGCCAAATCCTGCTAATTATGAAGCGGTGAAAGCGCAAGGGCTGGAAATTGTGAATAAAGCGTTTTTGATTGTGAATGAGTTATTGGCGGGGCGCGATTTTGTAGTGAATCATTTTACGATTGCGGATGCCGCGCTGTTTTATGTGGAATTTTGGGCAAATCGGATTGAAATTCCTTTGCCGGAACATTGCCAAACGCATTATCAACGCTTGTTAAAACGTCCGGCTGTGAAACAGGTTTTGATGGAAGAGGGTTATGGTTCTGTGTTTCGTTAAAGCAAAATTTTTAAAAACGAGCGGTCGTCTTAAAAAATTTTCGTTGAAAAATAAGCACAAAAAAACCGCCGTTAAGTTTCCAAAAGGGCGGTTTTTTTTGTGCGAAACGGATTATAAACTCCACCCTGTCAATGTTATTGTGTTATTCAATAAAATGAAATCTAGGCAAACCGCCTGACAATACCGACACTTTTCCTGTGTTCCGCTACCCACTCCACACAAGCTACAAAATACCGACCACATTAAAAACTCAAACAAAAACGGCGCGAGTTGCATAAAATAGCAGCAATGTTTATCACTCTTTAGGAAGAAAGCCGTTGAAACCCTCTTTTTATGATTTAAGTTATGCTGATTTGGAAACGATTATTAAGCAAAATAATTTAAATCAATCTGTCGCCGCCCTTTTATTTAAGTGGCATTATAAAAATAAGCAGATTACGCCCTGTACTGAAAATATCTCCGCGCAAGCTTATGCCTTTTTTCAGGAAAACTTCGACTTTTCGTTACCTGAAATAGAAGTTGTGCAAGAATCAGAACAAGATCAAACGGTAAAGTTTCTGTTTAAACTGCACGATAATCATAAAGTTGAAACGGTTTTAATTCCCTTTAATCAAAAATATTCGATTTGCCTGTCATCGCAGGTCGGTTGTGCGATGGGGTGTTCATTTTGTTTTACGGGTGAACAAGGGTTAAAACGGCATTTAACAACCCATGAAGTGATCGGGCAATTTATTCAGGCGTGGCGTTGGCTGGCGAAAAACCGACCGGGTGAAGAGCGCATCTTGAATATTGTTTTTATGGGACAAGGCGAGCCGCTGCATAATTTTGATGCGGTTAAAAAAGCCTGTGAAATCTTCTTATGTCATTATGGGACATCGGTAGGCATTCAAAAAATCACTATTTCAACCGCAGGTTATATTCCTGGACTGAAACGCTGGCTGGAAGAAATTCCAAAAGTCAATTTGGCGTTATCGTTGCATTCACCGTTTGAAGCCAAGCGCAATCAATTGATTCCTATCAATAAGAAATACCCGCTTGATGAAGTGTTGACCTATATTAACCAAATCCCGCTCCAGAAGAAGCAGTTTATTACTTATGAATATCTTCTTCTCAAGGATTTTAACGATTCGATTGAGGATGCCAAAAAATTGGGCGAGATGCTGGTTGATAAACGCGCGTATATTAATTTAATCCCGTTTAATCCTTATCCGGGGGCTTCTTACCAAAAACCGAGTTTAGCGAAAGTTGAAGAATTTAAAGCGGTTTTAGATGGTTTTAAAATCCCGACGTTAATCAGGGGAAAAAAAGGGGATGATGTTTTGGCGGCTTGTGGGCAGCTTAATTCTGATTATTAGAAAAACGACCCAATTTCAAAAACTGTAACCCGTCACTCCGATTAAAGGCTAGAAAGGCAAATGAATAAAGCACAATTAAAATGTTTGGCGGTATTTTCGCTGTTTGCGATTATCGGTTTTGGCCCTATTTCACCCGGCTGCTTGATAGGCATGTTTATCGTACTCATGCGTCCGGTCTGGTTTTGGGACTTAACGCAGGATTTATATCAACCGCGCATACCCGCGCTTAAAGAAGTCAGTACAGCCGTTAGAGTTAAGGCTTTTGCCTATTTGCTAACGCTGTTTTTAATTGATATTGCGCCCGTACCCGTTACCCCTGTGATTGCCTTTGCGATTATCCTGATAAGACCCGCCTGGTTTTATCGCGTAGTGGTCGGG
>CAKZJE010000015.1 GCA_936941155.1 uncultured Methylomonas sp.
CCGTACCCGTTACCCCTGTGATTGCCTTTGCGATTATCCTGATAAGACCCGCCTGGTTTTATCGCGTAGTGGTCGGGATTTATTCACGGTAGCCAGATCAGTGGGTGAGTTTGTTGGAGTTAACAGCAAGTAGCCCGCATGAAGCTTTGCGTAATGCGGGGAAAGGTGACATTGTGGCATTCTAGGTTCACCGATTATTTTTGAAATGGGACATCAGCGGCGGTAGTTTTTATACAAGCCGGACTTTAAACAAGCCTCGTTTGCGAAAGCAAGCGGGGCTTTTTTGTGTTTTAATGTTGGCAGAATGAAGGAAAACGTTGTTGATTAGGCGTTTGGTGTTGTAATTTAGAATAGAGGATTGGCAACAAACTTTTGCAAAGTTGAGAGTGAATTTTAAAAAATACGTTTCTATAGGTAATTATTCAATCAAAGTTAAAGGAAAATATTGTGAAATGTCCATATTGTAAAATTGGTGTAGCACTTGATATTAAAAAAGGCGAAGTTTTTGAAACTAAAGCATGTACTTATTCAGGGGCAGAATTAATTAGAGGAACATGTCCTGAATGCAGTAATCTTATAATTATCTTAAAGTCTGGTAATTATAAATGGACTGATGATGGAGGAGAAATAGATTGCAAAGAAGAAAAAGTAATATACCCTCAGAAAATATCAAAATTAACTGATAATTTAATTCCAGAATCATACCGTAATGAATTTAACGAAGCCTACTCTATTCTTCATATAAGTCCCAAAGCAAGTGCTGCTTTAAGCAGAAGACTTTTACAAAAAATTATAAGAGAACACTACAACATAAAAGAAAGAGACCTTTCTCAAGAAATAGATAAGTTTATAGCTTTAAGCACTATTCCAAGTGAAATTTTATCTTCTGTAGATGCTATTAGACAGATAGGTAATTTTTCCGCTCACCCAATGAAATATACAAATACAGGTGAAATAGTAGATGTTGAACAAGGGGAGGCTGAATGGACTATTGAGGTTATTGAATATTTATTTGATATTGCTTTTATACAGCCTCAAAAAAAAGTTGACAGAGAAAAAGCTCTTAATCAAAAGCTATCTGCTTTAGGAAAGCCATTCTTAAAATCATAAAAGGCATCTATTATGAAAAAAAATATAAGTTTTACAGAAGAAACTATTCAAAAGCTTTTTGGACATGAGGCGGCTGAAGATGAAGATGAATCAAGATTGCAAGAATATTATTTTAAAAGCAACATTTACAAACAAGTAACAGCAAATTTATCCCTTAGAATCTTAGTGGGACACAAAGGAACAGGAAAATCTGCGCTATTTAAAATGGCTATGCACGAAGATATTTCTCAAGGAAAACTTCCAATTCTAATTCAACCTAATGATATTGTTGATATATCTATTGATGATTCTAATTTTCTAAAAAAAATACAAATTTGGACTGAAGGGCTTCTTGAAATTATTTTTAATAAAATCCTTGTCCATTTTGAAATATATGATAATAGGGTAGATAATAACTCGTATAAAAAAAATCCAAAAAACTTTTTAAAATTTTTAGTTAATTATTTAAATAATGTTAATACTGACAATGAAAAAACGTTGTCAAGCATATTAAATTTTTTAGAAAATCCATCTATAAACGTATATGTAGATGATTTAGATAGAGGATGGGAAGGACGTAAAGAAGATACAAATAAAATATCAGCATTGCTTAATGCTGTTCGAGATATATCAAACTCTAACAAACATCTTAATTTCAAAATTGCTCTTAGAACTGATGTGTATTACCTTGTTAGAACATCTGACGAATCTACCGATAAAACAGAAGGCTCTGTGGTTTGGCTGGCATGGAAAAATCATGAAATATTTATTCTTCTGATTAAAAGAATAGAGACATTTTTTGGTAGAAATATAAATGAAGATGAATTATTAAATGCTCATCAAAATCAAAAATTTCTAGCACAAAAATATCTTAAACCAATTATAGAAGATTATTTTACTGGTAAAGGGAAGTGGGAAAATGCTCCTATGTACAGAATTCTTATGTCTTTAATTAGAAAACGCCCAAGAGACTTAGTTAAATTATGTACACTTGCTGCAAAAATGGCTTATTCACGCGGTTCATCTATTATTCAAACAGAAGATTTTAAATCTATTTTTGAAGAATATTCGCAAGGGCGAATTCAGGATACAGTTAATGAGTTTAAATCTGAGCTTCCTACAATACAAAACTTGCTTATGAACATGAAGCCAAATAGACGTGAGCGTACAACACAAGAAGGATATGTATACACTACCGCAGAATTATTAGAGAAAATTAAAAATATATCAGAAAGTTCAAGATTTGTATGGACGAATGGAAAATCAGCAGAACCTAAAGAACTTGCTGCTTTTATGTATAAAATTAATTTCTTGACAGCAAGAAAGGAAACTTCATCTGGAATAATTAGAAAATACTTTGAGGAAAATAGATATTTAAGTAGTCAGTTTTCTGATTTTGGTTTTTCTTGGGAAATCCACCCTGCATATAGATGGGCATTACAACCCGATACAATTCACGATATTTTTCAAAACTTAGATTTATCAATTGATGATAATGAGTAAATTTTGAATTAAGTAGGATATGCACTGCACCTCTTTCAGCACATAATTTAAATGCTTTTGAATACGCAATGCGATACCCTACAAAATAAAAACCACATTTTATAAAAAATGGAGGAATCTAATGACTACCCTCACCGTTCACGATATTGACGAAGCCATCGAAAAACAATTACAACAAAACGCCCTAAAACATAATTGCTCTATCGAAGAAGAAGTGCGCCGCATTCTAAAACAAGCCTTATTGCCGATTGAACCACAAAAGAAATTCGGCAGTTATTTACATCAACACATTATGGAATTAAGCAGCGGCATAGAATTAGAATTGCCAAAACGCTCATTACCACGTTCTACTCCTAAGCTATACGACACAGAGCGGCATTAATAACTAATAATGTGAAAGAGTTTGATTTTTTAATAAATTTAGAATTAATTAATCCTTGGGAATATGAATATTGAAAAACTATTATGCGGATAATTAAATGCGGTAGAGACGCAAAATTTTGCGTCTCTACGTTGGCATCATAATATTCAATGCCCCAATAAATTGCAATAAGAGACAAAACCATGCAAGCCATCGAATTACAAAACCAACTAATTGAAGAAATAAAACAAATTCCAGCCGACAAACTCGCTGAAATTTACGATGTCATTCATTATTTTTTGATTGGTTTAAAGCAGGAAACAAAAGTAGAAATTAAATCACAAAACAGTTTTTTTGAAACCTACATTAATAATCCAATCAAACTAAACCAATTTACACCTTTAAATCGTGATGACATCTATGAGCGATAAAATCTTTATTGATACCAATATCTGGCTATACGCATTGATAGAATCCAAAGAAGACCTTGAAAAACATCAAAAGGCGAAACAATGTATTGCTAATGTGGAAAATATCATTATCAGCACCCAAGTCGTTAATGAAGTCTGTGTAAATTTATTGCGCAAAGGCAAAAAAGATATGCCATATATCGCCAAATTTATTCCAGAATTTACCGCTGCTTATCAAACCTTAGCGCAAATCACAGAAGATTTAATCACTGCCTCAACCATTCGCGCTGATTACGATGTTTCTTATTGGGATAGCTTAATGATTGCCAGTGCATTGCGTGCAGATTGTCAGGTATTGTATTCAGAAGATATGCAAAACGGCCTTTATGTTTATAAACGCTTACATATAAAAAATCCATTAAAGTAAGACCATGCAAACCATCTAATTTAACGCGAAATATATTTTAGAAAAAACATAACGATTATGCGGATGATTAAAGAACAAAATAAAGCAGGAGAAAATGAATGAACGCGGTATTAAAACCTTATCTTTCTTTTAAAGATTATCTCGCGGCAGAAGAATTAGCCGTTGAAAAAAGCGAATATTATGCAGGAGAAATTTTTACAATGGCGGGTGGTACAATTAATCATAATCTTATTGCAGGGAATACGCATTTTTCTTTAAAAATGGTTTTAAAAAGCAAACCCTGCAAAGTTTTTATTGGCGATGTTAAATTATATATCTCTAAAGTAGATATTTCGACTTACCCTGATGTATTTGTGATTGAAGGGCAACCTGAATATTGGGACAATCGGCATGATGTGTTGTGTAATGCCGCTTTAATTGTTGAAGTATTATCCAATAGCACCCAAGATTATGACCGCGCAGGTAAATTTGATATTTATTGTGAATTGCCAAGCTTTACCGATTATATTTTAATTCATCAAAATAGAATTAAAGTTGAATATCGTATTAAACAGTCACAACATCAATGGTTATTAACTGAATATACCGATTTAAACGACATAATTATATTAGAAAAATTTGGCACACAATTAACAGTTGCTGATATTTACGAAAACATTGAATTTGTGTAACAAGCAAGTTATCGAATTAAAAACCTAACTCATTGCAGAAATCAAACAAATCCCAATTGACAAACTCTCTGAAATTTTTTCAAGACGACCAGTCGTCTTAAAAATTTTTGCACTTTAAAACTCTGCACTACAACTTCCAGTTCTTCAAAAACTGGAAGTCATTTTTTACCACTACGCAGAAACCATTGCGCCTAACTCATCAAAATAAAGATCGCGCACCTCATCATCCTCCGCGATTTTTGCATGACGCAACACGCCCTGCTCATCATATTG
>CAKZJE010000016.1 GCA_936941155.1 uncultured Methylomonas sp.
CAGGCGGCACTTCTGTTATCAAGTCAAGATTCACATCTTGCCATTGCAGCGGAAAATTCAATTGCGCGGTGACAAGCTGAAAGGCTTTTTCGGTCGCCAGCAACGCTTCTTCAAGACGATGCTGATGATAATAAAATCGGTTTAATGCCACCAACACATTCAGCGATTGTGGAGCTAAAAAATAGGCTTTGAGTAACGGAGTTTCGGCTTCGCCTTCTGCGTAACTGGTTGAGGCTTGCCATAATAACTGTGTTACTTCTGCGGATTCTTCTTGCTCAAAATACAAGTCTTTAGCTTCAAAATCTAATAAGTCCATCTTATAAAGTCCGGTTGAAGATGTAGGTTGGGTTAGATTATTGAGCGAAAGCGAAATAATCGTAACCCAACATTGCGCGTTGAAATCAACGCAGCCGTTGGGTTACGCTCTTTTTGCTGCGCAAAAAGCAGCTAACCCAACCTACATTCACGATTTCAATTTAACAACGATTTTCTGTTCAGCATGACAAACCGTATCCGCTTCGCAATTGGCACAATCTTCCGTGACAACAGCAACTTTTTCTTTACGTTCTGCTTCTAAAACTTCAATTCGTTCTAATAAACAGCTCATCGCTTTACCCACCGGATCAGGAATCAAATGATGGTCTAAGTCGATACCGTCTTTGCGTTGGATTTTCGCGCCTTTACTTTGCACGACTCGTCCAGGAATTCCCACCACTGTGCAACAGGGCGGTACATCTTTCATCACCACTGAATTTGCGCCGACTCTAACGCTGTTGCCGATGGTAATTGCACCTAAAATTTTTGCTCCCGCGCCGACCAACACGTTATCGCCTAAGGTCGGATGACGTTTGGTTTTATGCCAAGTCGTGCCGCCTAACGTTACGCCGTGATACAAAGTGACATCGTTACCGATTTCGGCGGTTTCGCCAATCACCACACCTAAACCGTGATCGATAAACAGGCGTTTGCCAATCGTTGCACCGGGGTGAATATCCACATTCGTCACGGCTCTGGCAAAACCGGCTAACAGGCGCGAACTCAGCCGCCAGCGTTTTTTCCACAATCTGTGCGTCACGCGATGAAATAACACTGCCTGCACACCCGGATACGTCAGGATAATTTCCAAACTGCTATTGGCAGCGGGGTCACGAGCAAAAACGCAGCCAATATCTTCGCGCCATTGTGTGAGCAGACTTCCCAAATTTTTGGCAGTTTCAGCCGTAGTGTGAGGCATAAGGGCAACCATTTAATTTAAACTCCAAGCGGTTTTTCCCAAAACAATGGGAGCTGGAATAGTGAAAAATGAACCGGGATAGCGATCATCGCAATGTGGAATGTCTAACCTGTCGTTATCATTTTCCAACAGTGTCATCGCTTCGTCGTTAATAACTTGCTCTACTTCGTTCATGATAAATACCTCTGAGTTTGAAACCTTTCAGGTCTTTAAAACCTGAAAGGTTTGGTTAAGTCAATTGAACAAATCGGGTTAAGTCTTCTGCTTGTGGACTGCGTTTGGTACTGCAAACAAAGTCGCGTACCTGAATTAAAATATTTTTGGCTTGTGATTGGCTGATTGCAATGCCGAGTTGTTGATACGCATGAATCACGCCTTTCGTGCCGGAATGTTTGCCTAACACTAATTGATGTTTACGACCGACTAGCGCGGGGTCAACACCTTGATAATTGTTGATGTCTTTCAATAAACCATCCACATGAATGCCTGCTTCGTGGCTGAATACTGCCGAACCAATTAAACTTTTGCGACTGCCGATGGCATCACCGGAGGCTTTTGCAACATAGTTCGATAAAGCCGAAAAGTTGTGTAAATCCACGCCCGTTTCGATGTTGTACAGTTGTTTCAAGCCGATGACGATTTCTTCTAACGCGGCATTGCCAGCCCGTTCACCGAGTCCATTCACCGTAGTATTCACATGTGTTGCACCAGCCACCGCAGCGGCTAAAGTGTTTGCTGTTGCCAGTCCTAAATCATCATGGGCGTGCATTTCAATATCTAAATCAGTATTGGCGCGTAATTGTTTGATGACTTCAAACACGCCAAACGGCTCCATAATTCCAACGGTATCGGCAAAGCGGATTCTGCAAGCTCCCGCTTGTTGTGCTGCTTCTGCTATTTGGCTTAAAAAATTTATGTCGGCACGGGACGCGTCTTCCATGCCGACACAAACCTCTAGCCCCTGTTCTTTGGCTTGTTGCACGCAGCGATGGATGTTTTCCAGTACCCACTCGCGCATTTTTTTCAATTTGTGTTGAATGTGTTGATCGGAGGCGGAAATGGATAAATCCACCAGCCCGACGTTGAGACCTTTGCAAGTCATAACGTCATCACTGCGCATTCTGCCCCAGACTAATAACTTGCTGGATAATCCTAATCCTGCAATGGCTTGAATTTCTTCGCGTTCTACCGCGCCCATTGCTGGGATGCCGATTTCTAACTCTTGCACACCTAAGGCGGCAAGTTGCGTGGCGATTTCCAGTTTTTCAGGTAGTGAAAACGCAACCCCAGCCGATTGTTCACCGTCGCGGAGGGTGGTGTCATCAATAATCACGGTGCGGGTTGGAGTTTTCATGGTTTTTTTACTCTCGTTCCCACGCGCCGCGTGGGAATGCAGTTAAGGCGTGCTACGCCGTGTTTTTCACACCGCAGCGCGGTGTAGCTTCGTTCCCACGCAGCGCGTGGGAACGAGGAGTTTTAAGAGTATGTAGGCGCAAACGCTTGTTCAGGGTTTGCCACAGGCGCACCGTTCTCCCAATACGGGGACAAGTTACGCAACGCCGCAGCAATATCTGGCATCACTTTTAACACCTGATCCACATCAGCCATGCTGTTATAACGCGAGAACGAAAAGCGAATCGTGCCGTGTGCAGCGGTGTATGGAATCCCCATTGCTCGCATCACATGCGAAGGTTCTAATGAACCCGAAGTACAAGCGCTGCCGCTAGAAGCCGCAATGCCCGCTTTATTCAACAACATTAAAATCGCTTCGCCTTCAATATATTCAAAAGCAATATCGGTGGTATTCGGCAAACGATTTTCCAAATCCCCAGTGATAAAACAATGCGGAATTTGTTCAACAATGCCACGCTCTAAACGGTCGCGCATCGCTTTGACATGAGTATTTTCGTGTTCCATATATTGCAACGCTAATTCGCAGGCTTTACCTAAACCGACAATAGAAGCACTGTTTTCTGTGCCTGCTCTGCGTCCGCGCTCTTGATGACCGCCGCGTAATAACGGACGATACCGAGTGCCGCGTCTGAGATACAACACACCAATCCCTTTAGGCGCGTGCAGTTTGTGACCAGACAACGACAACATATCAATTTTGGTATCTTTCAAATTCATCGGGATTTTGCCGACCGCTTGCACAGCGTCGGTGTGAAACATCACGCCCGCTGCATTTGCCATTTCTGCCATTTCAACAACTGGGAAAATCGTGCCGGTTTCATTATTCGCCCACATCACCGACACAATCGCCACTTTGTCGGACAACATGGCTTTGTAAGCTTCCAGATTCAAACGTCCGCGTTTATCCACTGGCAAACGATGAATCGTGTAGCCTTCTTTTTCCAAATATTCACACAAATTCAGAATTGCCGGATGTTCAACCGCAGTGGTGATAATTTCTTTTTTGAAAGGTTGAGCTTTTATCGCCGATAAAATCGCAGTGGAATCGGATTCTGTCCCGCAGGATGTAAAAATGATTTCAGAATCATGTTCGCAACCTAACAATTCTTGAATCTGTTGCCGTGCGTTTTTAATCCCTTTCGCCACGCCATCAGCAAAACGGTGAATCGAAGACGGATTGCCAAATTGTTCCGTGAAATACGGCAGCATCACATCCACAACTTGCGGGTCGACTTTCGTCGTCGCATTATTATCTAAATAAATATCGCGCATGATTTAAGCTCCGATGCTGACTAATTTCGCCATTTCTGAGGCAGGAACAACTTTAATAAACTCGCCCAACACTTCCATCAAGCGTTGTTGAATGCCAGCAATTGTCATCGCCGCCATTTGGCAACCGTTACACGCGCCGGTCATATTCACATACGCGGTGTTGCCAATCACTTCTACCAATTCCACGTTACCGCCGTCCGCCATCAATTGTGGACGTAAAGAATCTAACACTTCTTCTATGCGTTTAATGCGTTGTAAATTGGTGAG
>CAKZJE010000017.1 GCA_936941155.1 uncultured Methylomonas sp.
CATTCGCCTATGGGGGTCTGTGGGATTTATTGTGGCAGTGTTGGGGATTGGGCGTTTTTTAGATACGCACAGCATTAATTCATTGCCGATTATTGTCATCATGCTGTTTGCTAGTACTTGGTTTGCAACATTAATTGTTCCAGAAATTCAATTAGTTAGCCATGAAAAAAACACCTCTTCCGTCTTTGAAATCCTCAAACAACCGGAAATTATGGCGTTTTTTCTGGTCTATTTATTATTGCAAGCGGCGCATGGCCCTTATTATGTGTTTTATTCCATTCATCTGAAACAGCTGCATTATTCTTCCGCGCTGATTGGGCAATTATGGGCGTTAGGCGTTGTGGCTGAGATTGTGTTGTTTTTGTACATGAAAAAATTGCTGCGTGTGTTGTCGCTGCGCACTTTGTTATTAAGCAGTATTTTTCTGAGTATTGGGCGTTGGTTGATGATTGGTTTTGCTGCTGATTCTTTGTATTGGCTGGCGGGTGCGCAGCTATTACACGCGGCGACTTTCGGTTCAGCGCATGTGGCGGCGATTCATTTTATTCACCAGTATTTTCAAGACCAACATCAGGGTAAAGGGCAAGCGTTGTATGCGAGTTTAAGTTTTGGTTTGGGTGGAATGTCGGGCAGTTTGTTGAGTGGCTATTATTGGGATGATTTCGGCGCGAAAGTGGTTTATTCGGTTGCGGCGGGGTGTTGTTTGGTGGCATTGCTGGTGGCTTTTGTTTGGGTGGGGCGGAAGAAAATGTCTTAAGAACGCTTCAGATGATTAGTGAAGGAACAGTGCGAAGAGCCGCGACTTGAGTTTTTCAAGACTCTGTGCTGCTAAAAGTTGGATGAAAAGGCTGTTTTGTTAAAATAGTTGATAAGTATTTTTTTTAATTGATGACGCAGATATGACAGTAAATAAAGTGTTAAGTGGGTGAGAATAAGTTTCAAGGTATTATGAAATATTGGAGGTCAGGCTTTGCCTGACATTGCAAGCATAGCTTGCACTCCGACATACCGAAAAACTTTTGTTTAATTACTTACATAAAATAAATACATCTTTGAAATTAGAAAACTAAAAAGGCTCATTTATGTCAATTCAAGCAATTCAAAAATTCCACAATGAAATTGAAGAAATAAAAGACTTCAGTGGGGAAACAAAAGAACAGTCTATAAAAATGAGTTTTCTTAATTTATTAAATTATTATTGCAGAAAACGTAATTTATTAACTGTGAGTGAAATTAGCATTAAAAATAAAAACGGTGAAGTTATTCGTCCTGATGGCATTATAAAAAATCGTTCACGTTTTAATTGTGGCTATTGGGAAAGTAAAGCTAATTGTGTGTTAGAGAAAGAAATTGAATTAAAAATAAATTCAGGTTATCCATTAACAAACACATTGTTTCAAGATACTAAATTTGCCATTTTGTATCAAGATGAAAAATTTGTATTAAAAGCATCAACAGAGGATTATGCGGAATTTGATAAACTATTAACTCAATTTGTCAGCTACGAAATCAAAGAAATAAAGGAATTTAATACAGAAGTTGAAAAATTTAAGAAAAATTTACCTGATATTTTAACAGAGTTAAATGTCTTAATAAAAGAGCAAGAGATAAATAACAAAGAGTTTATTGATTCACAAAAAAACTTTTTTAAAATTTGTCAAAACAGTATTAATAAAAATATCACTTTAAACGATATTAATGAAATGTTAATACAGCATATATTAACAGAAGAAATTTTTATTAGTATTTTTAATGATGCACAATTTCACCATGAAAATAATATAGCAAAAGAACTTTATAAAGTAGAGTCTACTTTTTTTAAAGGAGCTATAAAACGCAATACTTTGGATAAAGTAAAAAAATATTATGCAGTTATTAAATTATTATCCGCCGCAATTGATAATCATCACGATAAACAAATATTTCTGAAAACAGTTTATGAAGACTTTTATAAAGCCTACAATCCTGATAAAGCCGACACAATGGGCATTGTTTATACTCCCAATGAAATCATTAAATTTCAACTTGAAAGTGTTGATACTTTATTAGAACAGCATTTTAAGAAATTCCTAGCTCACAGAGAAGTTAAAATTTTAGACCCGTGTACAGGAACAGGAACTTATATTTGTGACTTAATAAATCATTTGCCTAAAAAGGATTTAGAGTATAAATTCAAAAATGAGATTTTTGCTAATGAGTTAGGTTTATTACCGTATTATATTGCCAATTTAAATATTGAATATACTTATCGGCAAAGAATGGGGAGCTATGTTGAATTTGAACATATTTGCTGGACTGATACTTTAGATAATACGGGCTATTTAAAAGAAGTTAATATGGATTTATTCGATTCAGGTAATATTTTTATTGAAAATACCGAGCGAATTAAAAAACAAAACGAGCAAAAAATATCTGTAATCATAGGAAATCCGCCTTATAACGCCAACCAGAAAAATGAAAACGATAATAATAAAAATCGTGAGTATTATGATAATAATTTAGAAAAATTTGATAATTTACAAAATAATAAAGCAAAAAAGAAAGGCGGTATTGATGGGCGCATTAGCGACACTTACATAAAAGAAAGTAATGCACAAAAAACAAAACTTTATGACCCTTATGCACGTTTTTACCGCTGGGCTTCGGATAGAATCAGTGAAGAACAAGGAATTATTTCTTTTGTCACCAATAATTCATTTATTGAGAGCAAAACCTTTGATGGTTTTAGAAAATGTGTTGCGAGAGAATTTGATTTTATTTATGTCATCAATTTAGGCGGTGACATGCGTAAAAATACCGATAGTAATGATAATGTTTTTGGTATTACGGTCGGAGTTGCTTTGTTGTTTTTAGTCAAAACTAATAATAATCCTATTAAAAAAGCTAAGTTATTTTATTATTCTTTTCCTAATTGTGATAGCAAAGAAGATAAACTAAGATTACTTGAAGATTCAAAGTTTGAAGAACTAGAATCGGAGTTTGATAGAATTATCCCCGATGATAAAAATAACTGGATTAATCAAACTGATAATGATTTTGATAGTTTAATTCCATTGTGCAGCAAGGATGTTAAATCAGGAAAAAGTCAAGATGCAATTTTTAGTTTATATTCTAATGGTGTTTCAACCAATCGGGATGAATGGGTTTATGATTTTTCAAAATATAACTTAACAAAGAAAATGCAATTTTTCTTTAAAGAATATAATAATGAAGTTATTCGATGGAAAAAATGGAAAAAAGAAAACTTTTATACAGATATAAAAGACGAGTCTAATCGTGTTGTTGATAATTTTTTACATGAAAAAAACTCTATAAAATGGAGTAGCAGATTAAAAAGAGATAAATTAAGAAAACATAAAAAAGGAAAATTCTATAAAAACGATATAATAAATTGTCTTTATAGACCTTTTGTAAAAAATTATATTTATAATGGATATATTCCAATTGATATAAAAGGTGAGTTTAACAAAATTTTATTTAACGAAAATAAATTTATTGTTTTTAATAACGGTGCTTTGCTTCCATTTAATACAATTACTGTTGACTCAATTGTTGACTTACATTTTAATGGTGATTCTGTTTGCTTGCCAATGTATATTAAAAGTAATGCAGATATTCAAAATGAGAATATAACCAATTGGGCATTAAACGAATTTAAAAAGCATTACGCAAACCTTCCAGGTTTTAAAAACCTGGAAGGTTTAACCAAACTCGACATTTTCCATTATGTCTATGCCGTTTTACACAATCCAGCCTACCGCGAAAAATACGAACTCAATTTAAAACGCGAATTCCCCCGCATTCCTTATTATGAAAATTTTTCACAATGGGCAGAATGGGGAAAACAATTAATGGATTTGCATTTGACTTATGAAACCGTAAAACAATTCCCGCTCGAAAGGCACGACACAGAACAAGCCAAAATCCCCAAAGCGAAATTAAAAGCCGATAAAGAAAAAGGCATCATAATTTTGGATGACAATACGCATTTAAGCGGCGTTCCTTTGCAGGCGTGGGACTATAAATTAGGCAATCGCAGTGCATTAGAATGGATATTAGACCAGTACAAAGAAAAAAGAATTAAAGATGATACTATCCGTGAACAGTTTAATACTTATCGTTTTGCAGATTATAAAGAACAGGTCATTGATTTATTAATGCGGGTGTGTACGGTGTCGGTGGAAACTGTGAAAATAATTGCTTTGTTGCAAATTGAAAGCAATCAACCAACCGGCAGCTAATTAGAATTGCGTCAATGCAATATTCACGATTTATGTGGGTATAACTTTCTGAAGAATGAGCACGAAACAACTGATGCAAGGTTATTTTGTGTAGATGCGGATTTATCCGCACTGTGCGAATGAATGCGCACCTACAGTTGTCGAGATTATTTCATACACGTTCCTAAGTGGTGTTCAGATTTCAAGCTGAATTCCATGAATATAATAAAATCAATATTTTACAAGAGTATATGATTTTTTTAATCACAAAAATTTTTAAGATGACCAGTCGTCTTGAAAAATTCTGATGCAAATAATAACCGCCTATTTTAAATACGGAACTTAGTTTTAGCCTGCAATCAAAAAAACAACCGCTAGGTTTTATTTAATTTATCTGCCACAGCCTGCGCCATATTCAAAAACTCAGACGGTATCAAAATAATCGTGGTGGTATTTTGCTCCGCCCCCACTTCGGTAATCATCTGCATCCGCCGCAGCTCTAAGGACATCGGATTATTGGCAATTTCGCAGGCGGCTTCCGAAAGCTTTTGCGAAGCTTCAAATTCTGCCTCCGCTTTAATAATTCGCGCTCTTTTTTCCCGTACTGCCTCTGCTTCTTTTGCCATTGCCCGCTGCATATTTTCTGGCAATTCAACATCTTTCATTTCAACCAGCTCAATGTTCAATCCCCAAGGCGTGGTAATTTGGTCAACCATTTCTTTAATGGATTGATTGATTTTGTCGCGATCGCGTAATACTTCGTCTAACTGATGCTGCCCAATAATATTGCGCAATACGGTGAGTGCTGCTTGATACGAGGCTTTTCGATAGTCATAGACCGAGATAATTGCTTTTTCAGGATGAGTGACTTTGTAATACATCACCGCGTTGACTTTAATGGTTACGCTGTCTTTAGTAACCGTTTCCTGCGATTCAATATCAACCGTATTGGTGCGAATATCAACTTGCTGTTTGCTATCAATAAACGGAATAATCCAATAAAGTCCAGGGCCTTTGACACTTGAGAAACGTCCTAGCCGAAAAATAACGCCTCTTTCATATTCTTGATCCATGCGTAGTCCAAGGATAATTAAGGCGATTGTTGCAATAAGAGAGATTAAGTACGTTTCCATTGTTAATTCCTTAAAATATCAGCTAGTTTTTAAAGCTAAGTGAGTGAACATCAGTTTCAAGGTATTAAAAATACAGGAGGTCAGGCGTTAGCTGATATGGCAAGCAAAGCTTGCACTCCAAAACTTTAGTTTAATTACTTACCCATTTTTTAAATACACATCATAGCGCAACAATTTTCCTGAAAAACTTTGCTGCGGTTTGCCGCCTAAAGGCTCGGCATAATCAGGACTTTTCACCACAACTCGCTTGCCTGTCGCTTGCCACGCGGCGTTAAAAAGTTGTTCTCTATCATCATCTTGCCCAATCAACTCATGCAACATCTGCATGGATTTTTTTGCTAACGCAGATTTTTTTCGTTTTGGCGGAAACATTGGGTCTAAATAAATGCAATCGGGAGGTGTTTCTAACTTCGCTAATAAGTCAATTGCATTACCAACCAACAATTTCGGCACGTCTAATTGCAAGTTTTGCACCCACTCACAATGTGCCAGTCGCGCAAAAGCATCTTCCAACAACACCGCCATTACCGGCGAGCGTTCAATACACAGCATAGAAAAGCCCATCCGAAACATGAATAAGCTATCTTGTCCCCAGCCCGTTGTCGCATCAACAACGGTTTTACTTTTTCCTAACGCTTGTGCCAACGCTCCTTGTTTTGGCGCGGGAAAACTGCGTTGTTCACCGGGACGCGGTTCAATTTCCACCATCAAACCGCCTTTTTTCAGCAATTCTTTATCCAGCAGTTTTAAACAGCCGTCGCGATAACATAAAAAAAAGTTTTCCGGTGTTTCTTTAGCAACCGCTTGATAAAACGCAATATTTAATTGCGCTGCAAGTTGTTCAGCGCGAAGAATTTCACCTTCGCCGTTAAAAAGTACCGCCAGTTGTTGAAGCGCGTTTGTTTGGTGGGGAGTCATGCAAAAATCTCAAAAATTTTCTAGCGCACAGGCGGTGGCGGTGCAAAACCGCTATTATCCTCACGCCACATACGATTACTGGGCTGAGGGCTTTTTGGGGCGCATTCGGGTAAAATATTTTTACTGCATAAAGTTTCACGCCATTCGTACTTTAAAACGACTTTTTCCATTTGTTCGCTAGCTGGCTGAAACTCAACTTTTGTGCTGGGCGAATAACTTGCCTCACCAAAGCCAGTTCCGGGTGCTGGCGCAGCAGCAGGAGGTGCAGCAGCATCAGCTGCAGGTGCGCCTCCTCTAATGCCTCTATTTTGAGATCGTCCGCGCCCTCTGTCAGAAGACGCGCTTTCGCGTTGATAAACTTGAGGTGAATTAGAAGTTTCTGGACGTGGCTGTTCAGGATAAACCGCCATTGCAATCACCCCCATTGCCGAGGTGTCGCCCCACGCGGCGGCGTAAGAATTTTCAACTGCGGTGAAATAAAAACGATTGGTTTGGTCGGTGGCAGTGCGCCAGCCTTCATATTCCGCGCTTGTGTGTGGCGCAAGAATATACATACTTTCACTGTTGCTCAACCACGATTTTTTGCCACTGACGATATTGCGCCCATCCACAGCAATCACTAAGCCAACTCGTTGCTCGCTATTATTCGTCACATGCAGCGTATAACGTTGTTCAGGAAACGCCTGTAAATACGCACGATAATGCGACGGGTCATTATTCAGCGGAAATTCGCGTAACATGCCCTGATTATCACTTTCAACGCTTAAACTGACAGGTAAATACGGTTGCGTATTCCCATAATTAGCCGCAATCACAGCATTGCTGCCACAGGCTGTGATGCCAATTATTGCCACAAGCATTGCAAAAAACGGTTGTTGTTTCATTTTTTACCTCTCAGATTGCGTTAAAAGATTAATGTTATTCGGTTGAAATGGCTTCTTGTTGATTTTTGATGGCTGCATCCAATGTATGCCACGCTAAGGTTGCACATTTTACTCGTGCAGGATATTCACGCACGCCAGCTAAAACCGCCAATTTGCCAACCGCTTCCAGTTGAATCTCCTCATCTTTTCCGGTAGTCATCTTATGAAAAGTTTCAAACAATTCTTCGGCTTCGGCTTGCGTTTTGCCTTTGATAATTTCCGTCATCAATGACACGGAAGCGGTTGAAATCGCACAGCCTGAGCCTTGAAAGCTGGCATCTTCAATCACTTCGCCATTCAGTTTCAAAAATAAAGTTAAGCGGTCGCCGCATAACGGATTAAAACCATCCACTTTGCGGTCGGCATTTTCAATAATGCGAAAATTGCGCGGATTGCGGTTGTGGTCAAATATGACTTCTTGATAGAGGTCGCGTAGGTCTTCAAACATAATATTCCTTGGAATAAAGTAAAACCCTTCAGGTCTTTAAGACCTGAAGGGTTTGGGAGAATTAAATATCTTGCGCCAATTTTTCAGCATAACCGGTATAAGCACGCGGTGTTAATGCCAATAATTGTGCTTTTGCAGCGTCTGGAATCTCCAATTTTTCAATAAAAGTGCGCATTCCTTCTGCCGTCACTCGTTGTCCTCGCGTTAGTTCTTTGAGCTTTTCATAAGGTTTTTCAATCCCATAGCGACGCATGACGGTTTGAATCGGCTCGGCTAACACTTCCCAATTCGCATCTAAATCGGCTTCAATCACAGCGGGATTCATTTCCAATTTAGAAATCCCTTTTAATGCCGCTTGAATGGCAATACTAGTATGAGCAATTCCTACACCAATATTGCGCAAGACGGTGGAATCGGTTAAATCGCGCTGCCAACGAGACACCGGCAATTTTTCACTTAAAAAACCAAACAACGCATTCGCAAGCCCTAGATTTCCTTCAGAATTTTCAAAATCAATCGGATTGACTTTATGCGGCATGGTAGAAGAACCAATTTCGCCCGCCACCGTTTTTTGTTTGAAATACCCTAAAGAAATATAGCCCCACACGTCGCGGTCAAAATCTAACAAAATGGTATTAAAACGCGCCAAAGCGTGGAAATATTCAGCAATATAATCATGCGGTTCAATTTGAATGGTGTAAGGATTGAATTGCAGCCCTAAAGATTCCACAAATTCTTTCGCAAACGCTGCCCAGTCAATTTCAGGATAGGCGATGCTGTGTGCATTGTAATTGCCAACCGCGCCGTTAATTTTTCCTAAAAGCTCAACTTTTTCAAATTGTTGTAATTGGCGAAACATCCGCGCGACCACATTGGCAAACTCTTTTCCCATGGTTGACGGCGTGGCGGATTGTCCGTGTGTGCGGCATAACATCGGTTGATTTGCGGTTTCCAACGCCACTTTTTTCAGCGCGGCAACGCAATCATTCATTTGCGTAACGATGACTCCGCGTCCGGCTTTCAGCATCAGCGCGTAAGATAAGTTATTGATGTCTTCCGAAGTGCAGGCGAAATGAATAAATTCGCTGACGTTTTCCAATTCCGCATTGCCGGCAATTTTTTCTTTTAAAAAATATTCGACGGCTTTCACATCGTGATTCGTGGTTTTTTCAATGTCTTTAACACGTTGTGCGTCTGCGACTGAAAAGTTTTTCACGATTGCGTTTAAAACGTCATTCGCGCTAGCACTAAAGCTAGGTACTTCGGCAATTTGTGGTTGATTTGCAAGGGCTTGCAGCCAGCGCACTTCAACTTCTACGCGAAAGCGAATTAAGCCGTATTCGCTGAAAATAGGGCGTAGTTCATCAACTTTGTTACTGTAGCGTCCGTCAATCGGGGAAATGGCGGTGAGGTTGTGGCTCATTGTGTATCCTGTGGGTCAAATGTTTTTGTATGAATGAGGTTGAGAAAGTAAGCTTACTATTAAAATCTGTTAAGGATATAAAAATAAGTTTTTCGGCACAGCACGACTGCGGGTTCTTTAAAGGGCTGGCAATCGTAGTGACAAGAACTTTTGCGGATTAACTTACTTTTTAAACAGAAAGCTGTTTTTTCAATTCAAAGTCGGCAGGAGAAAAATAGCCTCGTGTTGAATCAATTTTGTCTGCGTTTGAGCATGTTAAACCAGCACTTCAAATGGAACAAGGCAAAATAGGCTGTTTTTGTGCAACACTGATTAGAATGAGCATAATTTTCAAGATTCAGGTTGTTGTTATATTCAGGTGTCAGTTGCGCTAAAATTTTTTAAGACGACTGGTCGTCTTGCAAATTTCAGAGGATTAAAGCCATTACTTAGTTTGTCTCACAACCACAACGGATAGCGTCTATATTTCTCATGTCTATTTCAGATGATGTTGCTCAATACTTAGGAACGAACATAAATCAACTTATGTAAATATTGAGTGTAGGTGCGGATTTATCCGCACAGTGCAAATGAATTCGCACCTACAGTTGCTGAACTTGTTTTGCGCATATCCTTATTCTATTTTGCACAACATCCGTTCATAAATTACGGAGCAGTAAATGCTGAATGATTTAAAAATCCGCTCTCAATCATGCTATCCTTATCCTCCGTTTTCTTTTTAAAGTGTGTTGTAAATGTCGAATAGCTATCCTGTAGTATTGTGTTTTTCAGGCCATGATCCCAGTGGTGGCGCGGGTGTGCAGGCGGATATTGAAACCTTAACCAGTCATCATTGTCATTGTGTTAGCGTGATTACCGCATTAACCGAGCAAGACTCGCGCAATGTAAAAAAAATGTTGCCACAACAACCTGAAAATATTATCAGCCAAGCCAATACTTTGTTTGATGATATGCCAATTGCCGCAATTAAAATTGGTTTGATCGGGCATTATGAAACAGCGCAAGCCATTCACAGCATTTTGCAACAACATCCGAATATTCCAGTGGTTTTAGACCCCGTGTTAGCAGCTGGCGGCGGCACTCCTTTGGCAAATACACAATTACTCGCTGCAATGAATGAACTTTTATTGCCCTGCACCACCATTTTGACTCCAAATAGCGAAGAAGCCAAACAACTCACCGGACTTACAGACCTTGATGCGTGTGGCTTAGCGTTATTAGAACAAGGCTGTGATTATGTGTTAATTACTGGCAGCCACGAACCTACACCGCAAGTGAAAAATCGCTTATTTCATCAGCAAGCGATGATAGAAGAATTTAGCTGGGCGCGATTGCCGCATAGTTATCATGGTTCGGGTTGTACGCTAGCAAGCAGCATTGCTGGACTTTTAGCGCAAGGTTTAGATGCGTTTTCAGCCATTACCGAAGCACAAGATTACAGCTGGAATGCGTTAGATGCCGCTTATAAAGTGGGCAAAGGTCAACATAATCCAAATCGTTTTTTCTGGGTTGAGGCATCTTAAATGAAATTCCCGCGTTCTGGTTTATATGCCATTACTCAAACTGAGAATAAAAGCTGCGCACAAGTGCTGGCAGAAGTAGCTTTAGCTCTGCAAGGCGGCGCGGTGGTGATTCAATATCGAGATAAAAATCCATTGGATGCAAAGTTTTTAGCCAGCGAATTATTAGCGTTATGTCATCGTTATGATGTTCCTTTAATTATCAATGATGATATTGAATTGGCTGCCAGCATCGGCGCGGATGGCGTGCATCTTGGCAAACACGATGGTGATATTGCGCAAGCAAAACAACGTTTAGGTAAAAATGCGATTATTGGTGTGTCGTGTTATAACGATGTGGCGTTGGCGATAGACGCTGAAAAACAAGGTGTAACGTATGTGGCATTCGGACGTTTTTTCCCCTCTTCATCAAAACCTTTAGCCGCGCCTGCACAAATTTCTACATTAGAACAGGCAAAAACATTGTTACAGATTCCCATTGTGGCAATTGGCGGTATTTTGCCGGAAAACGGCGGACAATTATTAAACGCGGGGGCGGATTTATTGGCGGTGATTGGCGGTGTTTTTAGCGATGACGTGGAAAAATCAGCGCGGGCGTATCAAGCTTTGTTTTAAAGCTTTGCTAAGGAACGATCATAAAATCACTCCGGCAGCATAACGACTGGCAGTCCTCAAAGGACTGCCAGTCGTGACATCTAGCGATTTAACAAACCACTAAATAGTTTTGTACATATTCCTTAACGTTTTTTAGCAAAATGAAAACGAAAGCCATTTTAATCTCACTCAGTTTATTCGTCTGCGCCTGTGCCAGCGTGGAAAAACCACCCGAACCCGTTGCAGTGGAACAAAATCGCGGCAAAAAAGTCGCGTTTACTTTTGAGTTAGGGAATTGTTTAGCCTGCCATGTGATTGCAGAAGGCGATTCCCCCGGAAATATTGGCCCCGAATTGAAAAACTTACCGCAGCGATTCCAAAATAAGGCGGAATTGAAACAATTTATTTGGGATGCAACCGCTTTTAATCCCAATACCATTATGCCACCGTTTGGAAAAAACAAAATTCTCAATGACGATGATATTCAGCAACTGGTTGATTATCTTTGGGAAATAAAATAACTGCCTAATCCGGTTTGATTTTTGTTTGAATAAATCGACTTATCCAAAAAACCAATACGCCGCAAAAACCGCGCCGGTAAATCCTGCTAAATCCGCAATAATTCCACACACGGCGGTATGACGAATATTTTTTACGCCCACCGAGCCAAAATAAATCGCAATCACATAAAACGTAGTTTCCGTACTGCCCTGAATAATGCACGCCAAGCGTCCAGCGAAAGAATCCGCGCCATGCGTTTTCATCGTATCAATCATCATCGCCCGCGCCCCGCTACCGCTAAACGGTTTCACTAATGCCGTCGGCAACGCATCCACAAAACGTCCGTCAAAACCCATCAGCTGTACTAAATAACGTATTCCATCTGCAATCAAATCCAATGCACCACTGGCACGAAAAACGCCAATCGCGACCAACATCGCCACCAAATAAGGAATAATTGTTACTGCCGTAGTAAAACCTTCTTTCGCGCCAGCAATAAAGGCTTCATACGCATTGATTTTTTTATACACCGCGCCGCCAATAAACGTAATCACCAGCGTAAACAACGTGACGTTACTCATCAACGCTGATTGCAGCAACATTTGTTCGTGCGGTAATTGCGCAAAATAAATCACAATCGCTACGATAAACGCGGTAAATCCTGCCAAATAACTGAAAATCACTTTTTCCAGCAGATTGATTTTTTGCACAATCGCAACCGACAACAATCCGAACATCGTCGACATATAAGTGGCAATTAAAATCGGAATCAATACATCGGTTGGATTCACCGCGCCGAGTTGCGCCCGATAAGTGAAAATCGTCACCGGAAATAATGTTACGGATGAAGCATTTATCACCAAAAACAAAATCTGCGCATTGCTGGCGGTATCGGGATTGGGATTTAAACTTTGCAATTCTTTCATGGCTTTAATCCCCAACGGCGTGGCGGCGTTGTCCAAACCCAACACATTCGCGGCGATATTCATCACCATTGCGCCCAAAGCGGGGTGATCTTTTGGAATATCGGGCATTAAGCGGCTAAATAACGGCGTTAATCCGCGTGTCAACAGATTGATAAAGCCACTTTCTTCACCAATTTTCATAATCCCCAGCCACAACGACAACACACCGGTTAATCCTAACGCGATTTCAAATGCGGCTTTGGAAAGGCTAAACATTGCCGTCATTAATTCGGTAAAGACTTGCTGGTCGCCTAAAACCAGCCATTTGAAACTGGCGGTGAAAAAAGCAATGAAAAAAAACACAATCCAAATAATGTTCAGCATTGATGAAATCTCGGTTAATCACGCGGGCGAAAGCGGGAAATCTTAACTAATTCCTCGTATAATCGTTGGAAATTTTTCATAAACGAAGTAAAGGAGTTGTTTAAATGAGTGATGTAAAACATTGTCGATTGTTGATTTTAGGTTCGGGCCCTGCCGGTTACACAGCTGCGGTTTACGCGGCGCGCGCCAATTTAAAACCTGTGATTATCACTGGAATGCAGCAAGGTGGACAATTGACCACCACGACTGAGGTGGATAATTGGCCGGGAGATTTTGAGGGCGTACAAGGCCCAGAATTAATGGACAGAATGCAAAAACATGCGGAGCGGTTTGAAACGGAAATTATTTTCGACCATATTCACACCGCTGAATTGTCTGCAAAACCGTTTAAATTAACCGGTGATGCGGGTGTTTATACTTGCGATGCGTTGATTATTGCCACAGGTGCATCCGCACGTTATTTGGGATTGGATTCTGAAGAAGCGTTTAAAGGTCGTGGCGTTTCCGCTTGTGCGACTTGTGATGGTTTTTTCTATCGCAATAAACCGGTAGCGGTGATTGGTGGTGGGAATACCGCAGTGGAAGAGGCGTTGTATTTGGCGAATATTGCTTCAAAAGTCACGGTTGTGCACAGACGCGATAAGTTTCGTTCCGAAAAAATCTTGTCGGATAAATTGATTGAAAAATCGAAATCCGGCAACGTGGAAATTGAATGGGATCATTATTTGGATGAAGTGCTCGGTGATGATATGGGCGTGACTGGAATGCGGATTAAAAGCACGAAAGACGGTGCAACCAAAGATATTGATGTGCATGGGGTGTTTATTGCGATTGGGCATACGCCGAATACGGGGTTGTTTGAAGGGCAATTGGAGATGGAGCACGGCTATATTAAAGTGAATAGTGGGATTGCTGGCAATGCGACTGCAACGAATATTCCCGGTGTATTTGCCGCAGGTGATGTGATGGATTCGGTGTATAAACAGGCGATTACTTCAGCGGGTGCAGGTTGTATGGCAGCGTTGGATGCTGATAAATATTTGGATGAATTAGAAGATTGATGACTCAGACCTTCCAGGTTTTTAAAACCTGGAAGGTCTACTTTGCGCTGTAAGGGGAATAAGTATGAGTGCTATTTTAAAAGATAACAGAAAAGCTTTTGGGTAAGCTATGAAAAGCAAACATTTTTCTATCTCGTTAGCTGAACTTGAGAAAATACCGCAGCCGTTTGGTTGGAAAGTAGAATATTACGATGACCAGGCTCATATTACGCCTAGAGATATGGCGATTAGAACTAAGCTTGATATACACCCTATTGTAAAAACAAGCACTTATAACTTACAACCGATTGATGCAGGTTATAAGCAGCAGATGATTGAAGTGTTTTATCAATCGTTTTTGGATTCGGCAGAGTTTTGTGACTGGACAAAGAAAGATCTTCGCAAACATGCGGACAGAAACATTAATAATTATTTTATAGGTTTTCGCGGTCAACCGCTGACACAATCGGTGATGGCAATAGAGCCTAAAACAAAACAAGTGATTGGTTTGGCTTTGTTTTTGATTCACAGAAAACAGCATTACGAATTAGATTTATTGCTAGTCAATCCCAAATACCAGCGGCAAGGTTTGGCAACAGCGATGGTGTCGCATGTAACACAGCAATTGCATGAGCAGGGCATTACTGAGTTATATAGTTTTTATCATATTTGTAATGAGTTAAGCCGAAACTGGCATCAGAAATTCGGATTTAAGGAGGAATATACCGCTTCTTTTGTACGTTTAAAATGTGCTTGGTATCGTGATGAAATTTGGCGGCTGGGAAAATTGGGGTTAATGGAAGACTTGCCAGAGTTAATAAGAGAGCAGGATTATTGGCTCAGAATCTTACAGTCCGAAGATTTGAGGCAGGATTTTTGGTGGGATGATGATTGAGAACATACAGCAGCTTTTACAAACCAACTTAGCAGAGAAAAACATGAGTTAAGCAATGAAAAGCCAACATTTATCCATCTCCTTTGCTGAATTTAAGCAAATGCCACATCCTTTTGGCTGGAAAGCTGAATATTACAACGACCAAGCACATTTTACTCCGCGTTCACACGTTATTAAGACCAATCTCAACATTCAAGCAAGTGTTATAAAATCAGACTTTTTGATACAACCGATTGATTTGCAATATAAACAGGAAATAACGAAGACTTTTTACCAGTCTTTTCGAGATTCAATCGAGTTTTGCGATTGGACAACGCAAGAGATTCGCAAACACGCTGAAAAAAACATCACTGATTACTTTGCTGGCGCAAGAGGTGTGCCGCTACCGCAATCGGTCATGGCATTAGAGCCAAAAACTAAGCAATTGATTGGATTAGCTTTATTTGTCATCACCAAAAAACAGCGTTACAAACTGGATTTGTTGTTTGTTAAACCGGATTATCAAAAGCAAGGTTTAGCCGCGTCAATGGTTTCGCAGGTAACTGGGCAATTACATGAGATGGGGATTGGTGAGTTGTATAGTCTTTATCATATTGGCAATGAGGCGAGCCGCAATTGGCATCAAAAATTTGGTTTTAAAGAAGAATATGACGCGCATTTTAGTCGTTTGAAATATGCGTGGTATTGTGAAGAAATTAACAGGCAGGAAAAGTTGCGGTTAATGGATGCGTTGCCGGAACTAATTCAGCAAAGGGATTTTTGGTATGCGCAATTAGCGGATGAGAATGTACAGCAGAATTTTTGGTGGGAAGATGAATGAGAATGTGAGGGATTTTTTGCAGATAGTTAAAATCAGTCACAATTGTCTGAAAAAATTGAATTTTAATCATAGCGAATGGGAAAAAACATGAACTTAACTTTAAACCTGAGCAGTACGGAATTATCAGATAACGAAGAACTACAACGTTTGACTCGACAATTGTGCGATAGCATTGCGGATGAAACAGAGATAGAAGCAGAAATTCCTAGCGGCGCAGTTCAGCAAGGACATAAAGGCGATATGGCAACATTGGCAACGATTGCTTTAACTTTTGTGAGTAGCGGCGCGGCGGTGGCATTATTTAATGTTCTCAAAGCTTATTTTGAGCGCAATTCTTCATTTACTATTAAGGCGAAAAAAGCGGATGGCACAGAAGTGGAAATTTCTGCGCAAAATATAAAAGTTGAGCAAATTCAGGCGTTATTGTCGCAATTTAATCATTAATTTTGGAATCCAAAACCTAGGTTTTGGACTCCGGTAAATAACTTTTTAGCAGGAAGAATAAGATGAATGCGGTTTTAAAAGATCACAAAATCACTGTAGAAGAGTATTTAGCAGGTGAATTGGTCAGCGACATCAAGCATGAATACGAAGATGGTTATGTTTATGCAATGGCGGGAGTGAGTAAAAATCATCAAAGTATTGCAGGGAATGTTTTAGCTGAAATTCGCCAGCATTTAAAAACAACACGTTGCCGCCCTTTTGGTACAGATGTGAAAATCAAAGTGGCTGGAAAGTTTTATTATCCCGATATGATGGTCGTGTGTGAGGATAAATCGGACAGTGCTTATTACACAGAGTCGCCAGTTTTAATTGTCGAGGTGTTGTCTGACTCCACAAAACAACGTGATAAAACGGTGAAAAAATTAGCCTATCAAAGTTTGCCGAGTTTGCAGGAATATGTATTGATTGAGCAGGATTTTGTGGATGTGGAAGTGTGCAGGCGTTCTACGCAGTGGCAATCGCAGCATTATTTGTTGGGTGATGAAGTTTGGTTTGAGTCTATTGATTTTAAATTGCCGATAGAAGAGGTTTATCGTTGGGTGGAAAATGAAGCGGTGAAAAAGGCTTTAGCCGATGTTGAAATTCAAGGGTTTTTTTCTGACAATCACGAAAACAATTAAAAATGAGTTTTTTGCATGAAAAAATACGCAGTTTTAATCGGCAATAGCCAATTTCCTGACGAAAGCGATAAAGCTAAATTGCCGGATTTAGCCTGTCCTGTGCAAGATGTGGAGGGATTAGCAAAAGTTTTAACTTCTGAACGCGGCGAATTTGATGTTTTAGCCTTGAAAAATGAGCCGAGTTATAAAATCCTGCGCGAATTACAACGCAAGCTGAAACAAGCGACGACGGATGATTTGTTCCTGCTTTATTATTCGGGACATGGCAAACCGAATAAGTCCAATATTTTGCATTTAACCACGTTCGATACGGTGGTGGCTGAATTGGCAACCAGTGCAATTTCCATGAATCGGATTTACGAAATATTGTCTGAGGCGAAGTGTCGAAAAATCGTGATTATTTTGGATTGTTGTTACAGCGGCGCGGCGGGGCAAGGTTTTAAAGGCGCGGTGGATGACCAGTTACAGCAACTCAATAACGCACGCGGCACTTATTTGGTGACGGCTTCTACCGAGTTGCAGGTGGCGCATGAGAGTGCAGCGGAGGGTTTGAGTTTGTTCACCAAGCATTTAATCGCCGGTTTGGAAACGGGGGAGGCGGATAAGGATGGCGATGGTTGGGTGAGCATGAATGAGTTGTATGATTATGTGCAGGGGAAGGTGGTGGCGGAAAATCCGGCGCAGCAGCCGACTAAAAATGTTAAAAAAGAATATGCTAATTTGTTGATTGCTAAAAGTGGACGTGATTCCAGAAAGGAACGAGCTGAAAAAATTAGACTGTTATTATTGGAGTTTGAAAAGAAAGATGAAAAAGTTGCTGAAATTAGAACAGAAGCAGTATTTATTGCAAAAACACCTTGTTCTAGGCTTTCAACACTTCAATTAAAACAAGATGGTTTATTAGATGACCTATTAAATCAAAAAAATGATTTCTTTTATTTTACTAAAGCTTGGAGACGTTTACTTAAAAGCGAAGAATGGCAAACAATTGGTAAATATAAAGTTAAAGATGGACTTGTATTAGACCCTAAAACAAATTTAATATGGCTACGATTTTCGCACGGACAAACATGGCAAAATAACACGGCAATTAATAAACTAAAAGAAGTGGATTGGTGGACAGCAGTTACAATTATTGAAGAGTTTAATCGAAAAGGTGGATATGGTGGTTGCAATCATTGGCGATTACCTACTATTGAAGAGTTATTAACCCTTATTGATAAAAACAAAGGAAAAAGTGGCAATTATATTGATGCTGATATATTTCCAAACAATGGAAAATTATATTGGTCTTCTTCTCCATCTATTACATCTATGAATTATGTCAGTCATTATTTACCAATGGTACTAATGCCTATTATGGCAGGTGTTTTAATAGACACTCCTATTAATTCTAGTAACGCATTTTTTTTAGATTTCCAAAATGCCAATAGTTCTGACCAAGAAAAAAGTTCATTTGCTGCCGTTCGGTTTGTGCAGGGTGGATGGTAACTAGCAAGTAGCCCATATGGAATGAAATGCGTAACAAACGCAACAATAACTCGTAAGGCGTAATAGCGATAGCGTATTACGCCGCATGTAAAACGCATCATTTGGCGGATTACGCTATCGCTAATCCGCCCTACATTTGTGAAATAAAAATCAAAATATTAATCACGGACAACAACAATGTACACACTCTACAAAATAAACACCGATGAGCTAAATAATAATTTTATTGCTGCCATAAAAGCACAATTTCCACATCAGCTTATTGAAATTGCCATTTCTGAAATTTCACAAATTGAACAAGACGAAACCGCTTATTTATTGAGTAATCCTGCTAATAAATCCAGACTATTAGCCGCCATTGCAAACGTTGAAAAAAATCAACTAATTGATGTTGATTTGGAAACATTATGATTATCAGCTTTGAATCCAACGCCTTTGATGATTTTAATCAATGGGCAATAGGTGATAAAAAACGCTATAAACGTATTATCACACTTATCAAAGATATTAGTCGCAATCCCTATCAAGGATTAGGAAAGCCCGAAGCCTTAAAACATGAGCTGCAAGGCTATTGGTCGAGGCATATTGATGACGAACATCGTTTGGTTTACAAGGTTGAAACCGATGCGATAATTATCATTAGTTGCAAATATCATTACAAAAAATAAAACCTGCGTTTAGCCTTTTGAATACGCACACTCAAACAATTACTTTATAGGATAATTAATATGCAAATCAATATCGCTTTAAATTCGCACTTTGAAACATTTATTCAAGAACAAATAAACTCAGGCTATTACAATGATATAACTGAAATTATAGGCGATGCTTTACAACTCTTAGAGAATCGCCAAAAACAAAAAAGGCTTGATTTAAGCTCTGCAATTTCTGCGGGATTACAAGGTCAAGGGCAAGCAGCAGAAATTGTTTTGAATCGCTTAGAAAACAAATATCAAGCAATGGCAGAAAAATAAGCGAATGAAAATTATTATTTCACCACTTGCAGAAATTGATATTGAACAAATCGGCGATTATATAGCACAAGACAATCCGCGCCGTGCATTAAGTTACATCAAAGAATTACGCAAACAATGCACTAAAATTGCAACATTTCCACAAGCCTATCGTTTACGTTCTGAATTAGGCGCGGGAATTCGCTCATGCGCTTATGGAAATTATGTTATTTTCTTTCAAATCAATGATAATGAACTTCATATTGTGCGTATATTGCACGGCGCAATGGATATAGAATCTAAATTTAACTCGTAGGCGTGAGCGATAGCGTCACGCCGCATGTAAAAACACATCATTTGGCGGATTACATTAATCGTTAATTCGCCCTACATTTAGTTTTTGAACAGGATTAACCGATTAAATGATTAGCAGAATTGGAGAATAAAAAATGAACACCGCAGAAATAATATATCAACGTGTGCAAACATTGCCTGATAAAGACATTGAAAAAATACTCTTATTTATTGACAGCCTGAGCAAAAAAACAACGGTTAATAAAAAAGTTTCTAAACAATTAAATGAAACCCAAAAACAAGAATTACAAATGATGCGTCATATTGCCCATCAATGCGCCAGTTTACCCGATATAAATCAACAACCCATTGAAAAAATATTAGATTACGGCATCAATGGGTTTTGCGAATAATGGTTATTGATACTTCCGCTATCATCGCTATTCTGCTCGAAGAATCCGAAGCCCCTTATTTAATGCAAGCCATTGCTTTGGATAAAGTAAGATTCATCAGCACGTTTTCTGTTTTAGAAGCCAGTTTTGTCATTGCCTCCCGCAAAGGCGATGCAGGTTTACAACAATTGAAACAGTTTTTAGAATTCATAAAAGTAGAACAAAAATCATTGACCGATACGCAAGTCAATTTAGCAACAGAAGCGTGGCTAAAATTCGGCAAAGGTCGTCATCCTGCCAGTTTAAATATTGGCGATTGTTGTACTTACGCTTTGAGCAAAGAAACCAATGAACCTTTGCTTTTTAAAGGAAATGATTTTAGTCAAACAGATTTAAAATTGGTTGATTATTCTCGATTTTTATTTGAATAAACATGCACTTAGTCTTTTGAACAGGATTTTTAGGATTTAAAGATTAACAGAATTTAGAGAGGAAAACAAAATGCAATTAGATGAACAATTACAAAAACACATTTTTTCACTACCGATTGAGCTAAAATCCGAAGTATTAGATTTTGTATTATTTTTAGAACAAAAACTCAAAAAACAGCAAAAATCAACGGCTATCAACAACGTTATTCAATTAAATAGTCAAGAACAAGAAAACTTTGCCAAAGCGTTATTAAATCCTGTAGAAGAAAATGCGAAATTAAAAAAATCTGCCCAACGCTATCAACAAAAAATAAAATCCTGATGGAAATCGTTGCTTTTAATAAATCGCAACAGCGACAACCATTTGATTGCGGCATAGCGGAATTAAATCGCTATTTACAACAGCAAATAAGCCAAGATGCCAAGCGTCATATTGCTGCGCCTTTTGTATTGCTTGATGATAATCACATTATCGGTTTTTACACACTGTCAGCAAGCTCGGTTAATGTCAGTGATTTACCCCTAGAATTAATCAAAAAATTGCCAAAATATCCGTTAATTCCGGTAGCTTTATTAGGGCGATTAGCGATTGACAAAAAATATCAAGGACAGGGATTAGGCGACTTTTTATTAATGGATGCGTTAAAACGTTCACTGGAATTGTCAAAAAAAATTGGCATTATGGCAGTTGTGGTAGATGCAATTAATGAATCAGCTTGCCATTTTTATCAACAATATGGATTTAAAATATTAACTCAGCAGCGATTATTTTTGCCTGTTCAGGATTTTTCTAATGAATTTAATAAAAGATAACTAAAACCATGTGTTTAGCTTTTTGAACAGCCACTCTCGCACAACGTGTGCAAAAACTGGATTAATGGAATCTCAATGCAAAGCATTTTTCAAGACGACCGATCGTTTTTAAAAATTTCACTGCAACATAATGACTAAACGAAGAAAAGCGAATTATTCAGCTATTTTTGCATTGAAAAATCGCCTATAAACACATCTTTTTAAAGCAACTGCGCCTTAATACAGCGCAACACTCCATAACTATAAACCCCGCCGAATAACTCAAACACAGGCTTTAACGCATTTTTCTGCTCCTCCGGCAACGCCAAAATCGCCTCTTGAATTTGCTGAATTTCAGACGCAGGCACAGCCACCGCCGCACTCAACTCCACCAAATCCGCCGCAATCGCCTCAGCCAAATGCGTGTAAATCGTATCCAATTTTAAATGCCGCTGCTCTGCAATCTGTTCTGCCGAATAACCTGCACGCAGCAAATTCACGGTTTCCGCAACCGTTTCTGATAACGAACTTTCTTGTATCTGCAAAAAATAATAAATCACTGCAATAAACGCATCACCATACAACGCCAATTTATGCTCAGTAACCCCAGAAACAGCCAGCAATTGCGCATGACTACGCGGTTTTTTCGCAAGCATTTCAACCAACGTGGCATCATCAAAGATCGCATAAGGCGGCACATTTTGCGCACTGGCAATTTCCAAACGTTTCGCCTGCAACGATTCCCACAGTAAAGCGTCACGATGCCGTTGTTTTTCTTGCGCTGTCACCGGCACACTTTCACTGGCTTTATCTTTCCGCAACATGAGCATTTGCTGACCGCGCAAAATCGGGCGGCATTGTTCGGTAAGCTTTAACGCGCCAAATTCTTCCTCATTCACTTCAATCAAACCAAACGCAATCAACTGTCTAAGCACCGAATGCCATTGCTGTTCTGTTAATAATTTGCCAATCCCAAACGTGGAAATTTTATCGTGTTGAAAATTTTTAATGCGCTCCAGCGTTTTTCCCAACAACACATCAATAATATATAACGCGCCAAACCGTTGTCCGGTGCGATAAATACACGACAACGCCTGTTGCGCTGGCAAAGTCGCATCCCATGTTTCCACAGGATTTAAACAATTATCGCAATTGCCACAGGTTTGCTTTAAATAATCTCCAAAATAAGACAGCAGCCGCTCGCGCCGACAAGAGACGGTTTCACATAACGCCAACATCGCTTGTAATTTTTGCAATTCCAAGCGTTTATGCGCTTCGTCAGCATCAGAGTTTTGCAGCATTTTTTTCAACATCACCACATCGCCCAAGCCGTAAGCCATCCACGCATTCGCGGGCAAACCATCACGTCCGGCGCGGCCGGTTTCTTGATAATAGCCTTCAATACTTTTCGGCAAATCTAAATGCGCCACAAATCGCACATTCGGTTTATCAATCCCCATGCCAAAGGCAATCGTCGCCACAATCACCACGCCTTCCTGCATTAAGAAAAAATTTTGATGTTGTTGTCTAATTTGATTATCTAAACCCGCATGATACGGATAAGCGTTAATGCCTTTGCTGCGTAGCCATGTTGCGACTTGCTCCACGCGTTTGCGTGACAAGCAATACACAATTCCTGCGTCGTTTTTGTGTTCGCTTAAAATAAAATGCAGCAATTGCTGTTTGTCTTTTTGTTTTTGCACAATCCGATAACGAATATTCGGACGATCAAAACCACTGACAAAAATCGCGGCTTGTTCTAAACCTAAACGGTAAATAATTTCGGCGCGAGTGCGCTCGTCAGCGGTTGCGGTTAAGGCAATGCGAGGAATGGCGGGAAAAAGCTGTTGCAGCAGCGAGAGTTGTAAATAATCGGCGCGAAAATCATGTCCCCATTGCGAAACACAATGCGCTTCATCAATGGCAAATAAGGCGATTGTTAAGCGTTGTAATAACGCCAACGTGCGTGGATTAGTTAAACGTTCCGGTGCAATATAAAGCAAATCAAGTTGTTGATTTAACAGTTGTTGTTCTACGGTTTCGGCTTGTTGCGCTGAAAGTGAAGAGTTTAAAAAAGCGGCGCGAACGCCTAATTGATGTAAAGCTTGCACTTGGTCTTGCATTAAGGCAATTAACGGCGAAATCACTACGCCGACACCAGTGCGCATAATCGCGGGAATTTGATAGCACAAGGATTTTCCACCGCCGGTTGGCATCAACACCAAAACATCACGCCCGCTTAAAACTTGTTCAATCACCTGTTGTTGCGGTGGTCTGAACTGATCATAACCGAATACATTTTTGAGAGTTGCCAGCATTTTTTGCATCATAGAATAAATCCAATCAAGTTATCGCACGCTTTTTGGCACAGAAGACGGAAAAAGTTTTTAGAACTGCGCAGCTGTGTTTGTTTTGTTATCATTTGTAGGTTAGGTTAGATTATTGAGCATAAGTATCTACACAAGTTTTTAACATCAATGTTATTAAAACCTATTGATAATAAATAGTTATTTGTAGGCTGGGTTAGATTATTGAGCGACAGCGAAATAATCGTAACCCAGCATCAGCGTTTTAAAACACTCTCTGCTGGGTTGCTGGGTTACGCTCTTTTTTCTATCGAAAAAAGCAGCTAACCCAGCCTACATATCAATGTATATGATTGATATACAATAGCTTTATAATTTTAAGATGTGTAGATAACTATGGTTATTGAGCGATAGCGAAAGAATCGTAACCCAACATTCAGCAATACAATAGACATCTACAGATTTTATCCTATCTGTGTTGCTCATATCCTTTAAACAACTGGAGTTTAATTATGCCCGACACCCGACGCGCTTTTTTAAAAGCCTCTGTTGCCCTGAGTGCGTATAGTTTAGCAACTGCCACAGGTTTAGTTGCGCCTGCGACGACGGAGGCAGATTGGATTGCGGATTTTTTCTCTCCCGGCACATTGGATGAAACGATTCAAAAAACCTTTCACACCACAAAAATTTACAACACTGATAAAATAGAGCTGAAATTGCCCAGTATTGCTGAAAATGGCGCGGTTGTTCCCATCACGATTACCAGTACGTTGGATTTGATTGAGCAAGTGTTTATTTTAGTGGAAAAAAACCCCATACCTTTGGCGGCGGTGTTCGATTTATCCCCTGATGTTGAGGCGTTTGTGTCTACGCGCTTAAAAATTGCTGAAACGTGCAATGTGATTGTGGTGGTGAAAGCAGCGACACAATTGTACAAAACTCAGCAAGCTGTGAAGGTCACTATTGGCGGTTGTGGAGGCTAACATGTCGAGTATTAAAATTCGCACCAAACGTTTGGACGGCAAAACCCAAATTAGAACATTGATTTCGCATCCGATGGAACATGGACGCAATAAAGACCCGAAAACCAATCAACTGATTCCAGCGCATTTCATTCAAGAACTCACTGTCAAACATAATGACAAAGTGCTTGTCAACAGCAATATAGGCGCGGGGGTTTCCAAAGACCCTTATTTTGCTTTTATGCTCAAAGGTGGCGCAGTTGGTGATAAAATCATTATCAACTGGCGAGATAATTTAGGCAACACCGATTCTGAAGAACACATCATTGAATAATTGCCTGATTAAGTCTTACCCCGCCATGTCTAAAAAAACATCTCGATTTTTTTATCTAAACTCCTGCTAACTTTTCACTAAACGTTAGCGTGGCATGAGCTGTACCCCAGCAGTTAGAGTGCTAAACACTGCATCGTTGTCAGCTCAGGCTGCCATTCTTCATTTTTCTTTTGAATATTTTTTCAAAGCTGTTTTGATATAACAACTATGGTAGAAGAACGTTATTATTCGGGTGATTATGCGGTTGAATCGCTGAAAGTTCCCCCGCATTCCATTCAATCCGAGCAATCGGTATTAGGCGGATTGATGCTGGATAATCAAGCATGGGATGCGGTTGCCGATAAATTGGTGGAAACTGATTTTTATCGCAAAGATCATCAATTGATTTTTCGCACCATTTCGCGTTTAGCTGAAAAACAAGAGCCGTTTGACGTGATTACCTTGTCGGAATCATTGAAAAGTGCGGGCGAATTTAATCCTATGGGCTGGCTGGTGTATTTAGGGATGCTCGCCAGAGATACGCCCAGTGCCGCTAATATTGCCGCCTATGCTGAAATTGTTCGGGATCGCTCTATTTTGCGGCAGTTGATTCATGTGGGCACAGAAATTTCTGATTCTGCCTTTACGCCAGAAGGTTTGGAAACACAGGCATTATTGGAAAATGCCGAGCGCAAAGTCTTAAGTATTTCTGAACAAACTCAGCGCGAAGGCGGTTTTAAATCCATTAAATCGTTATTGGCTCATGCGGTGGATAAAATTGAGACCTTGTTTGGACAAGAAGGTCATATTACTGGCGCGGCAACGGGTTTTACTGATTTTGATGAAAAAACTTCCGGCTTGCAACCTGCTGATTTAATTATCATTGCGGGAAGGCCGTCGATGGGTAAAACGACAATAGCCATGAATATCGCCGAAAACATTGCCATTCGCGGCGATAAACCCGTCGCAGTGTTTAGTATGGAGATGCCCGGCGACTCCTTAGCCATGCGGATGATGTCTTCCTTAGGACGCATCGACCAATTAAAAGTGCGCACTGGAAAATTGGAAGATGACGAATGGCCACGCTTAACCTCCGCGATTAATATTTTGGCAGAAACCAAATTATTTATTGATGACACCCCCGCGCTAACCCCCACCGAACTCAGTGCCAGATCGCGCCGCTTAGCACGCGAACACGGACAGCTCGGATTGATTGTGGTCGATTATTTGCAACTGATGCAATCGCCATCGAGCGGTGAAAATCGCGTACAACAAATTTCTGATATTTCACGCGGCTTGAAAGCCTTGGCGAAAGAATTGCACGTTCCCGTGATTGCACTTTCGCAATTAAATCGAAACTTAGAGCAACGTCCAAATAAACGTCCGGTGATGTCCGATTTACGCGAATCGGGTGCGATTGAGCAAGACGCGGATTTAATCGTATTTGTGTATCGCGACGAAGTGTATAACGAAGACAGCCCCGATAAAGGCATTGCCGAAGTGATTATCGGCAAACAGCGAAATGGCCCACTCGGTACAGTGCGGCTCACCTTTTTAGGACAATTTACCCGTTTTGAAAATTTTGCCGGAAACTCTTATAGCAACGAGGATTATGAATGAAACCAGCGGCTTACGCAGTGCTTAATTTGGATGCAGTACAGCATAATTTGGCAGTGGTGCGCCACTATGCACCTGCGGCAAAAGTGACGGCAGTGATTAAAGCTAACGGATATGGTCACGGTTTATTGCGGATTGCGGAAGCTGCCAAAAATGTCGATGGTTTTGCGGTAGCGCGAATTGAAGAAGCGATTCAATTGCGTGAAGCAGGTTTTCAACAGCGGATTGTGTTATTAGAAGGTTTTAGTTGCGCAGAAGAATTAATCGCGATTGCACATTATCAATTAGAAACCGTGATTCATTGTGTTGAACAAATTAGTTTGTTAGAACAATGTCAGGCAACAGAAAAAATCAGCGTGTGGTTAAAACTCGACAGCGGCATGAATCGCTTAGGCTTTAAAAGCACTGAATTTTTATCCGCACATCAACGTTTAAAAAACTGTGCCTTGCTCAATCCCAAGATTAATTTAATGACGCATTTAGCCAATGCCGATGATAAAAACGACGCAAAAACGCTTGCGCAAATTGATTTGTTTAAAGAAGTCGTCAGCGATTTAGATGGCGAGTGGAGCATTGCCAATTCCGCAGGCTTGCTGGCATGGCAAGAATCTTTAACCGATTGGGTGCGTCCAGGTTTGATGCTCTATGGCATTTCGCCATTTCCTGAAAAAACCGGTGCGCAATTGGAATTAAAACCTGTGATGAGTTTGTATTCCAAATTGATTGCGGTAAAACAAATAAATCCAGGCGAAACAGTCGGTTATAGTGGCAGTTGGGTGTGCGAAAAACCAACGCGCTTAGGCGTGGTGGCGATTGGTTATGGTGACGGTTATCCGCGTTATGCGAAAACTGGCACGCCCGTGTTAGTGAATGGTTTGCGAGTGCCGCTGGTTGGGCGGGTGTCGATGGATATGATTACGGTCGATTTAAATTCGCAACCGGAAGCAAAAATGGGCGACAGTGTGACTTTGTGGGGCATGGATTTGCCGGTTGAAGAAATCGCACTTAATTCAGATACGATTCCTTATACCTTGGTATGCGGGATTACGCAGCGCGTGCAAATTGTTGAAAATAAATAATTAAGTCGACAAGCAAAAGTTTTAACCTTCAAACCTTTCAGGTCTCAAAGACCTGAAAGGTTTTTTTATACCTGAAAACATCAGTTCAAATGTTAAACCTCATCTAATTTGAGAAACGTAGTTTTTTGTTGAACCGTAGAGACGCAATATTTTGCGTCTCTACACGTTTACATAGCATCTAACCATTTTAAAAAACTATGTGTTTCTGAATGGATGCGGTTTAAGTTGCGCAAAAAATTTTCAAGACGACTGGTCGTCTTGAAAAATTCAGCACGTTTTTTCTGCGTAGAGACGCAAAATATTGCGTCTCTACCGAAACTTTTTAATTATTTAGCGACTTTTTCCAAAGCACTCAGCAAAAAATCCACATCACTGGCTTGATGATTTGCCGAAAATGTCACCCGCAACCGCGCTTTTCCTTGCGGCACAGTCGGCGGACGAATTGCAGACACTAAACAGCCAAGTTCCAACAATTTCTGGCTTAACAACATCGCTTGCTGACTCTCACCGATTAATAAAGGTTGAATCGGCGTATCCGAATCCATCAAAACTAAACCCAGCTGCGCCGCGCCTGCACGAAATTGTTTCACCAACGCAGTCAATTTTTCCCGTCGCCAATCTTCAGCAATAATCAGCTGCAAACTCGCTCGAGTCGCCTCTGCAATTGCCGCTGGCATCGCGGTGGTATAAATATAAGTGCGAGACTTTTGAATCAAAATTTCAATCAATTCCTCAGAACCTGCCACAAACGCACCAGCCGTGCCAAATGCCTTTCCCAATGTACCGACTAAAATGGGCGCATCGTTTTGACTACAAGAAAAATGCTCAACCACGCCGCCGCCTGTTTTGCCCAACACGCCTAAACCGTGCGCATCATCAATCATCAAACCGGCTTGCGAGTTGTTCGCAACTGCAATCAGTTCTGCTAACGGAGCTAAATCGCCATCCATGCTGAATACGCCATCACTGACAATCAACGTTTTTTTAGCAGTTGATTGCGAGATTTTCGCCTGTAAATTTTCGCTGTCCGCATGTAAATAGCGTTTGAAAATCGCACCGGATAATAAACCGCCATCCAGCAAAGAGGCATGATTCAGCTTATCTTCCAGCACCAAATCATTTTTATCCAGCAAGGCAGAAATCACGCCCATGTTTGCCATATATCCAGTGGAAAACAGCAAGGCGCGATCGCGTCCGGTAAACGCGGCTAATTCTTCTTCCAAAGCATGATGCGCGGTGCTGTGTCCGCAAATTAAATGCGCCGCGCCGCTACCAACACCATATTTATCAACGGCTTGCTTAAAAGCGGCGATAACGTTTGGATGATTGGCTAAGCCTAAATAATCGTTGCTGCAAAAATTTAGCACTTTTTTGCCGTTGAGAATCAGCTCAATCCCTTGCGGTGAATCAATCACGCGCCGCGAGCGGTATAAATCCTGTTGTTTTAGGTGGTTTAGCGTAGTGCTCAAAGAAAATGCAGATAAACTCATGGGATATTTTTTTGGGTGAAATTCGGGATTTTCAGAAGATTAAATTGCAGATACTCATGCCGACGACTTCCAGTCCTCAAAGGCATAGCTATTTACACATCTTTAGTTTAAAAATTTCTTACATATCAATGGTATATAGAAATATGTAGGTTGGGTTAGCTGCTTTTTTCGTCAGAAAAAAGAGCGTAACCCAACAAAGTGCGTTTATTTTGATGTTGCATGTTGGGTTACGCTTATCTCGCTTCGCTCAATAATGCTAACCCAACCTACAAAATCTCTTTATTATCAATGATTTTGTTATAAAAACTATCAAGTTATCTTGTGTAGATACCTATGCCTCACAGGACTGGATGTCGTTTTCTATCATAGACTTGTTTTAAAAAGTATTTTTATATATCAAGTTGTTATGCTTTAAAAACGGGAGTACAAAACATGTTTTGTACTCCCTCTTTAATTTCATACCGTAAAACTTATGTTTAGTGATTTATCTATTTTGACAACTCAGCCAGCTCTGCATACGTTGTTGCTGGCAATTTTGCCACCACCACACAATTTCGCCCATTTGCCTTCGCCGCATAAACCGCCTCATCCGCATGTTTGAGGGTACGATTAAAATCAGGATGACCATCATGGATTGCCACGCCCACACTCACCGTCACGGAGATTTCCTCTTGATTTTTCAAAATAAATTTTGTGTTTTCCACTTCCAAGCGCAGTTTATTGCCCGTTTTTTCCAAAATTCTTTCATTAATATCGCTTAAAACCACCAAAAATTCTTCGCCACCTAAACGAAACACAAAATCGCCCGCCCGCACTTCATGAATCAAAATATCGGCTAACTGAGCTAACACGGCATCACCGTTATCATGTCCAAAGCTATCATTAATGTTTTTAAAGAAATCAATATCCAACATAATCAAGCCATAAATTAAATTCTTTTGTAAACTGCATTCAGTTTCATGGCGCAATACCGTATCTAAATAACGGCGATTAAATAAGCGAGTTAAAGGATCGCGTCCATTATCTTTATCAATAATGGCTTTGGTAATATCATTTAAAATCCATAAAGTTTTTGAAACAAACACATTTAAAGAGGTAAGATTCGCTTTTCTTTTCTCTAAATCGCCAAAATCCTCTATTAATGCAATCATGGCATCATCCATGCAATTTAATAACTTGGATAAGGATTCATATTCAGTATTTGATAAAAACAGTTTGGATTTATGCACCACCCATAAACCAAAATCAGAATGTCTAATCGTGGCATTATTTGAAATACAAAACTTTTCCTGCTGAATGGCTAACAATAATTCACGCATCCAATTTGCTAATGACGTGCGTAACCTTTCACAATCAAAAGCTAAATTTCGCGATGAAAATTGTAATTTAAACGCTTGTGTTTCTTTTTCATTAAAAACCAAATCACCTTGATAAGTTTCATTCATTAAAGCCAGTCCTATATCAAGAATTTGATTGGTAATAATTAAGGACGCTGCCATCTCATCAAAATCAGAAAGTGATTCTTTTAAAATTAAACTGATTTTTTCTTTAATTAAATACATTCCATAATTTACAAAACTAACCGGTAAATCAATCCGACCATGTATATGACCTATTTGTAATTGATAGCTAATATAATCAGCAATCATTTCATCTGTGTTTTTATACGTCAGAGAGCGATTAATCCACGTTGTTAAACTTTTATGTAAACGTTGTTTAACAGTATCGTGATTAATAAAATAATTGGCTTTTGCATTGCCGAGCATCGTATTATAAAAATGCGTTGCTATTGATTCACTGTGTGGTTTAATTATTTCAGAAATTTTTATAATCAGGTCTTGATTATTTTTGCAATGTATTTTGCTAAGTAATAGGTGGTAATGCTGATTGGAAATTGACATGTTATTTTTTATTTTTGTGAAGTATTTGAATAAACTTTTAAAGGATATGTAGATTCGGATTTATCCGAACAATGGCGAATTTATTGCCCCTACAAATAACATTAAGACCTTGAGATTTATGCGCTGTTACTTAGTACTGCTATTTTTTTAGTGAATTGTTCTAAGTTTTGTGTGTTTTTGTGTTGATAATTATGCGCTTCCCTTCGTTCAGCACATCCTATTGTACTTCTTTCTTCATTTCTTTTAATGTTTCCATGGGCATCCCCCATGAATATTTACTTAAAATTTTCTGATAAATAGTTTTCCATTCAGAGCTCTTGCTGTTCTCAAGAGAGTGCTTATCTTTTTTTAGCAATGATTTTATTTCTACTACATTATGATACGCTGGCGATATTTTTTCCGCCTCTGTAAAGGCATAAATCGCATTATTTACATCCTTATTTAAGATAGATTCAAAGCCTAAAAGCTCCCAATCTATAACTGTTTTTGGTTCTGACCCAGCGTTAATACTATTATCTGGGGTCACATCTTCAGACTTCTGAATATTAGTTTGAATTGCTTTAATTTCTTCCTCTACTCCTTTTTCAAAGCCATCCAAGGAAGAAATAAGAACATTTGAATAATGAATAACTTTATCAGGATTTGTTGCAAATTTTTTGATAAGATTTAATTCATCTCTCTGCTTAATTAATTGAGTTTTTATTGATTCATCCAACGAATCAATTTTACCAGTAATTTTAAAAATACCTCCAACTTCTAAATTTCTATTTTTTAAAATATGAATTACAGAATCTTGAAAATAAAATAAAAAAAATATAACTACAGTAGGCCAACTCAGAAGAACTTTTAAAAATTCCAGAATAATTTCTATTTTTGATTTGTTTTCTTCAGTCATGTTAAATTCACCTTTTAATGCCGTAAATGACAATTTAACCATTCTTACGAGGAGTAACCGCAGGAATTGGCAATAACATCGTTTCTTGTATCACTTTCTCTAACTGCGGAGCGGGTTCATAAATAATCTCATCAGCACAATGCTTATGCTCATCAAAACCTAACGCGGGTTTATGTTTGGCATTATCGTAACGAAACAACAACTGATTCGATTTATCTTGAAAATGATAGCTGTAAGCCACTTTATCGAGATAACCCTCAGAAAAATCAACAAACTCGCGAAAATGTAACGCGCTTTCATCAGCAAAAATCAACACGCCAAAAATATGCGCTTGCTCTTGACCGCGCTTATCAATGGTCAACGAATGAATAACAACTAAAGGTGCAACCTGATTTAACACTGCTTTGATGTTGTTTAAATACTCATCCAGCAACATAATCAATATCTTGCAAGGTTTTTTGTTTGGCTAACAACTTTTGATACAGCTTAAATTCCCCCATCCAACAGATATATTCATCATCACCGCCTGCCAAATCTTCTGCGGTCATCGAATCCATAAAATATTCAGAAGAAACCCGATATTTATTTTCGTAAACAGCAAGCTTTTGTTTAGCTAACTCAATCGCCAACTGTAAACGGCTGACTTCTGCATCAATCGTTGAATGAACCAAATGCAATACATTGTTTGCATTGCTACTGTTACGAATCGACAAAATGGCTGACATTACTATCTCCGTTAAAATAACACCTGACAAAAAATGAATTAATCATCTTTACGCGCCTTGCTTTCAGGAATCGGCAACAACGGCACTTGATAACTTTTCAAAATCGCCTCAATTTCGGCTTTATTTTCAGTAATTAACTTATCCAAAACCGCTTTACGTTTGCCATCACTCTGCCGCACACCCATTGCCATCGAAAAATCAAACTTCACTGTCGGGCGAGTCGCCATCGGCAACACAATAAAACTATCCTTTGGACTTTGCGACAATACATAAGCCGCCATTGGCCCCCACAAAATCGCAATATCAATTTTTTTATCGCGCAAATCCTGCGCAATCGTCATCGCCGCATTATTTTTTTCATCACCGCTCATGCTTTGATACGGCACACCTTGTTCCAACAAATTGGTTTGTTGCAACCAATCCGTGCCGGGCCCGCGATCAAACATGGCAATTTTTAACTTTTCTTGGCTTGCCAATGGCAACGAACCTAACTGCTCAGGAATCGTAATCCCATCCCAGCCGCGCCCTTTCGCAATCAACATCACATATTGCGAATGATAATAAGGCTTAGTATTCAAGGTTAAATCATCACCCGCCGCCACGCCCATCACCACATCACATTTGAATTGGTCTGTGCCTTCAATTTCGGCTTTTAAGGTATTGCGAATAAAACCAATTCGCTGCGGCAACCAAGTGTATTCCAGTTCTTGCCCCAGTTTTTTGGCAAATAATTCAGCGATTTTATTTTCATAGCCGTCTTTGTTTTTGCTGGAATAAGGCGGATTTAAAGGGTCGGCACAGACTTTGAATTTATCGGCGGCGTGGACAGCGGCTGTGTTGAATAATAAACCGGAGATGAGAGGTAGAGCGTAGGACAAAATTTTCATCATGTCTCCTTTGGAAAATTTCTTAAGATAGACCTGACAGGTTTTAAAAACCTGTCAGGTCTGGAGCATTTAAACGTCCGCTTTTTGCGGATGACAACGCTGATCAGCACTGTTTAATTTATTCACGGCATTGATATACGCTTTTGCAGAAGCAATCACAATATCGGTATCCGCGCCTAAGCCATTCACGATGCGTCCGGCTTTATCTAAGCGCACAGTCACATCACCTTGCGCGTCTGTGCCATTCGTGATGTTATTGACTGAATACAAAGCCAAAATTGCATCGGCTTTAACAATGCTTTCAATCGCTTTCAAACTGGCATCCACCGCGCCACTACCGTAGGCACTGCCGGTGATTTCTTCATTGCCAACGCGCAAAGTCACGGTAGAAAATGGTGTTTCGCCCATTTCTGAACAGACTTTTAACGCCACCAATTTGATATTTTCTTCTTCACCATGAAAACTGATTTCAGAAATCAAGGCTTGCAAATCTTCGTCAAAAATTTCGTGCTTTTTATCCGCCAAAATTTTGAAGCGAGCAAAAGTTTTGTTCAAATCTTCTTCACTGCTAAAATCAAAACCTAATTCAGTCATCCGACTTTTGAACGCATTACGCCCTGAATGTTTGCCCAACACCATTCGGTTTGCTGTCCAGCCCACATCTTCAGCCCGCATGATTTCATAAGTCTCGCGGCTTTTCAAAATCCCGTCTTGATGAATCCCCGCTTCGTGGGCAAACGCATTTGCGCCGACAATCGCTTTATTCGGTTGCACGGGGAAACCTGTGATGGAAGAAACCAATTTTGAGCAAGTCAAAATTTCGCGCGTATCCAAGCGAGTTTCACAACTGAAAATGTCGTGGCGAGTACGAATTGCCATCACCACTTCTTCCAATGACGCATTACCGGCGCGTTCACCCAAGCCGTTTATTGTACATTCGACTTGCCGTGCGCCATTCATCACCGCTGCCAATGAATTGGCTACCGCCAAGCCTAAGTCATTATGACAATGGACGGAAAAAATCGCTTTGTCAGAATTGGGGATTCGCGCTCTTAAATTGGCAATGGTTGCGCCAAATTGTTGCGGAATGCTGTAACCAACGGTGTCTGGAATGTTTAATGTGGTTGCGCCTGCATCAATCACCGCTTCCAAAACGCGACACAAAAAATCTTCTTCCGAGCGTCCGGCATCTTCGGGTGAAAACTCCACATCATCAGTATATTGCCGCGCTCGTTTTACCGCCCGCACTGCGTGTTCAATCACTTGTTCGGGTGTCATCTGCAATTTCATTTGCATGTGAATTGGCGAAGTGGCAATAAACGTGTGAATTCTGGAACTTTTGGCTAACTTTAATGCTTCACCCGCGCGATCAATGTCTTTATCCAACGCCCGCGCCAAACCACAGACGGTGCTGTCTTTAATCACACTGGCAACGGCTTGTACCGATTCAAAATCACCCGGACTTGCCGCAGGAAATCCCGCTTCAATCACGTCAACTTTTAACCGCTCTAACGCTTTAGCAATGCGCACTTTTTCGTCGCGCGTCATAGATGCGCCGGGGCTTTGTTCGCCATCGCGCAAGGTTGTATCAAATATAATTAATTTGTCTTTCATGAAAAACTCCAGCCATGAAGAAGTATCAACGCTTTATCGTTGATAAATAAAAAAGGAAAAATTTTGTGCAAAGAGAATGTAAAGATTAGATGCCCGTTAGGGCAGCAGCAATAGCAGGGCAAAAGCGTGATAAATACATATCGCAGGCGCGGGGTTATGTATTATTTTTACAAACGATGTGTTCATTGATGGAATCTTGAAAAATATTTTGAATGTGCAATATATCACGCTGTTTCGGGTTCAGCATCCATGATAAAGAATAAAGTGACTCATCATCCTCTACTTCAATGTCACTTTTTTCAAATTGATCACCGTATTTGGTAAACCATTGATTAAAAAGTCTGTGCCTTCCTTTTTGTTTTTTATCCAGACTATCACAAATAAACAACAGGATATATCCTTTTAATAATAAAGACTTAACAATTTTAATAACTGTTAGACAAATACGTTCATCCTGTTTGGTTTTAAGAGATTCGCAATAGTTAAGGCAAATTTCGTAACAAATCCGATGCAGTGACAAACTTTCTGGAAAGTAAGTTTCGCCGACCTGATTAATTTCAATCTCATAAGTTACGTCATTATCGGTATTAAATACAAAAACTTGCTTTACTTCATCAAACCTGTAGTTATAAGGGATTAACAAGATGAATTCCCCGTTGATTCAGCTCTTCTTTTGTAATTTCCCCGCGTGAATAAGCTTGCATCAGTTTTTTATTTTCCAGCATTTTCTTAACGATTGGTGGAAGTTCACGAACTTGAATTTTAATGGTTGAATGATTTTTTTTCATCATAACACCTTCTAAAGATTAAGCTTTTCTGTTTTGACGTTTGCGCCGACGCATCACTAAAGTGACCACAGGCCCTGAAATCGCATAAGCCATGAACAACACAAACAACATAGTTTGCGGTTGTGCCATGATAAAGGCAAAACCTAACATCACAGCAATTGCAACGATAAAGGGAACTTTGCCTTTGAAATCAATTTCTTTGAAGCTGGAATAGCGAAAATTGCTGACCATTAACAACCCTGTACAAACCGTCAAGAGTAAAACGATATATTTGATGGATTCGACATCGTAGCCGTATTCTAAACTCATCCATAAAAATCCCGCTAAAATCGCAGCAGCGGCAGGACTTGGTAAGCCTTGAAAATAACGTTTATCGGCTGTTTCCACTTGAGTATTAAATCGTGCTAAGCGCAACGCGCCACCTGCTGTATGCACAAAAGCTGCAAACAATCCTACTTTTCCTAGCGAGGAAAATGCCCATAAATACATCACTAAGCCGGGCGCGACACCAAAGGAAACCATGTCTGATAAGCTATCATATTGGACACCAAATTCACTTTGTGTATTCGTCATCCGTGCGACTCGACCATCTAAGCCATCTAAAATCATAGCGATAAACAGCGAAACAGCTGCTGCTTCAAAGTGGTGATTAATTGCCGAGGTAATTGCGTAGAAGCCGGAAAACATCGCTCCGGTTGTGAATAAATTAGGCAACAAATAAATGCCACGATGACGATGGGTTGGTTGATTTTGTTCGGTCATTTGCCTCAATCCTTCTAATTGTAATGTGTGCAGAAAGGGGGTTCTTAACTGCAATTATACAATGAGCTATTAAGCTGACCTAATTAAGCTGAATCTGAAATATCAAGCGAATCAAAAAAATACACTTTAAACAGGCTGTTAAAGCATAAAGATTTTGTTAAAAAATATACGTTGGGGGATTTAAAGCGAGGAAGTGAAAATATTGCGGGCAAAAAAAATCCCCCGTTTGACCGGGGGATTGCTGACATTATTCTGTGAATTTGTTGCCAGGATGGGTCGCTTTTTTAAGAAGCTCTTCTTTGCTTAATTCAGGACTCAATTTGTGATGTTTTACTTCATCTTGTTTCAGCATCATAGCTAATATAGCAGTTAAAACAACAACGCCACCAACATACAATAAGAAATTGTCTTTTTCTTTTTCTTCAGCCATTTTTTGATCCTCTAGGATTAATTATTATAATTAAGGATAACTCTCCTTTTATTATTAAAAGGAGAAAGCACTGTAGCTATGGAGACCTAAGCTAAAATGCTCCTTGTCGATGAAACTTTTCTTAACGACGGGTATATTTTTATCACGCGCTTTAGTCTGGTGTCAAAACAATCTATAAAATTTATAACTGTAATAGAAAAGCCTTATCCCTTGAAAAGCAGGCTAGGTGCTATTGCAGCAAGGTTCAGCTTAGGTTCAGGTTGCATTTAGATTGCTTAAAAATAGTTAAACAATCATGCAAAGACTGCGGCATAAAAAGCCTAAAAATAACGTGCTAACAACCCTTTTTCGCAAGCGGCTTTTGGCAATGGAATTTTAACTTCATAGCCTCCGCCTGATGCTTCGTGCATTTCTTGTCCATACATCCCTTCCATCCGTTCCACAATAATATCTTGATTGCCGCCGGGTAAAATCAATTCCAGCTTATCGCCGACCGAAAATTTATTTTTCACGTCAATTGAGGCTAAACCCGATTCATCATCGTAATCGACGATTTCACCACAAAACTGCTGTTGATGACTTTTGGAATAGCCAGTAATGTAATTTTGATATTCATGGGTGTGATGACGTTGATAAAAACCATCGGTATAGCCGCGATTTGCCAAATTTTCTAACACACCAATCAATTCTGGTTGAAACTCACGCCCCGCCAACGCATCATCTATCGCTTGCCGATAAGTTTGCGCAGTTCTGGCAACGTAATAATGCGATTTTGTCCGCCCTTCGATTTTCAAACTATCAACACCAATTTCCACTAAACGTTGAATATGCTCAATCGCACGCAAATCTTTGGAATTCATAATATAAGTGCCATTTTCATCTTCCATAATTGGCAACAACTCACCCTTGCGTCCTTCTTCTTCCAAGAAATACACTTGATCGGCTAAAGGATGACGTTCCGCGCCGCCGCAACTCGCCGTGCTAATATCGTTCATCGACAACGGAGCTTGCCCTTCTGCCAAAACATAATCACCTTCTGCATTTTCCTGTGCCGGTTTGGTGTCATATTTCCAACGGCAAGAGTTTGTGCAAGTGCCTTGATTCGGGTCGCGGTGATTAAAATAACCTGATAACAAGCAGCGTCCAGAATAAGCAATACACAACGCGCCATGCACAAACACTTCCAATTCCATGTCTGGGCATTCTTGGCGAATTTGCGCAATTTCATCTAAAGACAGCTCTCTGGACAAAATAATTCGTTCCACACCCATTTTTTGCCAAAACTTTACCGTCGCATAATTCACAGTATTCGCTTGCACGGATAAATGAATCGGCATATCAGGCCATGTTTCGCGCGTCATCATAATCAAACCGGGATCTGCCATAATCAGCGCGTCTGGCTGCATTTCCACCACCGGCTTCATATCAGCCAGAAACGTTTTAATTTTCGCATTGTGCGGAATCACATTCGCAGCGATAAAAAACTTTTTGCCCAATTGATGCGCTTCTTTAATACCAATACTTAAGTTTTCGGCTAAAAAATCATTGTTGCGCACTCGCAAACTATAACGCGGTTGTCCCGCATAAACCGCATCCGCGCCATAAGCCAAGGCGTAGCGCATATTTTTTAAAGTGCCAGCGGGAGAGAGAAGTTCTACTTTTTTCATTGTGATATTTTGTGAGGTTAAACAGAAGATGGGAGCATTTTAACGTAAATTCAGATAATTTTATGATAATAACCAACTATTTTACTGCGAATATCAACAACATCTTTTTACCTTTTGCCTTGTTTTTAAATTAGAATTTGATTTTAGTTTGTTTTGAACGATCAAAATTAACGAATTAATCACATTTCTAAGGCACTATGAACGAACAGCGGCTGATTTTTACAGATTCTCAAAAAAAACTCCTTAGCCTATTAGCGGATGGCAAATTCCATTCCGGCACAGTATTGGCAAACACTTTAAACATCAGTCGTTCAGCAATTTGGAAACAAATAGAAAGTTTATCCAGCGAATATGGCGTGGAAATTATTGCTGTAAGCGGCAAAGGTTATAAGCTGAATCGTCCGTTGGAATTATTATCAGAAACGCAAATTAAATCAGGATTATCCCAACAATCCGCTGAATTATTGTCAAATTTAGAAATTTATCAGCAAATTGATTCTACCAATCGCTATTTAGTTGAACGCGCTCAGACGGCAACCGCTTCCGGTTTAGTCTGTTTTGCAGAATCGCAAACCGCAGGCAAAGGCAGACGCGGACGACAATGGGTGTCGCCATTTGGCAGCAATATTTATCTGTCTATTTTATGGCGTTTTCAAAATGATCCTGCCAGCATTTCTGGATTGAGCTTAGCTGTCGGTGTTGCGGTGATTCGTGCTCTACGCGAATTACGTTTAATCGACATCGGCTTAAAATGGCCAAATGATATTTATTGGCAGCAAAAAAAATTAGGCGGCATTTTGATTGAAGTCTCAGGCGAGGCGGGCGGCAGTTGCAGTGCGGTGATTGGTTTAGGGTTAAATTTGTATTTGCCTGAAAAAGAAACCGCTAGCATCACTCAGCCTTGGGTTGACCTTGAGCAAATTAGGACTGCCAGTCCTTTAAAGGACTGGCAGTCCTGCTCCCGCAATCACATTTCCAGCTTATTACTCAATCATTTATTACCAGTAATTGCGCATTTTGAAACCGACACTTTGCAACAGTATTTATCAGAATGGCGCAGTTACGATGTGATGCTAGAGAAAGAAGTCAGTATTTATATCGGCAATCAGGTTATCGACGGCATTGTGAAAGGCATTAATGATGACGGCATGTTGTTGTTGCAAAACAATGCTGGAGAATTAAAAACCTATGCCTCTGGTGAAGTGAGTTTTCGAGCATCGCTATGAATATATTGATTGATATTGGTAATAGTCGGGTGAAATGGGCGTGTGAAGCTAATGGAAATCTCACGCTGCACACAGCGTTATTACATATTGCTAGCCCAGACCTTCCAGGTTTTAAAAACCTGGAAGGTCTCACCGAAACACCGTTTGTGAATTGGCAAACACAGCTTTTTCATACATGGCAAACGTTAGAAACACCAAAGAAACTGATTATTTCCTCTGTTGCTCAGCAAACTGTTTTGGAAACAATTGTTAATTTAGCAATACAACTTTGGGAAAACGTAAAAATCGCAACTCCTAACAGCCAGGATACGCTATTTGGTGTAAAAAATAGTTATTTACAGCCTGAAAAACTCGGTGTTGATCGTTGGTTATGTTTGCTGGCAGCGCATTATTTTTATCCAAACACGGCGGCATGGATTATTGATTGCGGCACGGCAATCACCGTAGATTTTCTTAATGCCGATGGCGAACATCAAGGCGGGTTAATTTCTCCCGGTTTAACCTTGATGAAAAAATCGTTGTTGCAAAATACGGCGGCACTGAATTTTAGTGCGCAAACGTTTGAGTTAGGCTTGGCAAATTTCACGGAAGCGGCAATTTTCAGCGGAACAGTGTATGCGGCAGTTGGATTAATCGAGAAGGCGTTGAAAACTCAAACAACAGAGGTTGTGATATTATTAACCGGTGGTGATGCTGAGTTAGTGAGTCAACAGCTACAGCAACCTTTGATAATAGAGCCGGATTTAGTTTTAAAAGGATTGTCCATTTTTAGCCATTTAGACTTATGAAAATTCTGTTTTTTCTTGCCCTGCTTGCTAACGTCATCTTTTTCCTTTGGCTTTATCAAATAGGCACGTTCAACCATTCCAATATTGAGCAAAAAATTGATGCCAGCAAACCTAAGCAAATTTTGCTGTTATCTGAGCTAAAACAACAGCCAACAACTGTCGCGCCTATCGTGCAAAAACAACCCGCTGTCGCTAGTTTAATTGCCCCCGCTAGCGTGATAGCGCGTCCAGCAGGCAATAATCCGCAGCAGTTAGTCACTTCAACCGTTGTTAATCCCGCTACAGCTTCTGCAAATCAGCCAGCACCCGCCTCTGCTCCCACAGCAAATGTTGCAAAACCTGAGGTGATTACAGCACCAACGCCAGCAGTTGCCATTGCGCCTAAACCGTCTTATTGCTATCAAATTGGGATGTTTAACGACAAAGCTTCCGCCAAACGTTCCGCGCAACAGGTGATTGGCAAAAGTGCTGTGCAAATTAAAGAAATTCCCCCCGCTATTGCAGATTATTTGGTGTATTTTCCCGCTGCTGCAAATTCACCTGATGGCAAAAATAATGCAGAAGTATTGAGAGAACAGGGCATCAACGATTTTTTTATGATTAACAAAGGTGAGTTTAAAGGCTCGCTTTCATTGGGCGTGTTTAAAAATGAAAGACGCGCAATCAAGTCGCAACAGCTATTTATTGAAAAAGGTGTGCAGGCGCAAGTGGCAAAACGCTACAAAACCGAGGCGAGTTTTTTTTACACGGCTGAAACTGATAAAACCAGAGTTGAAATAGTGGCAAGTTTGCCAAAATATAAATTCAAGCCGAATGTAAAACGGGCAGCGCACTGTGATTAACTTTAATTTTGATAAACTTATTAATCAAGTTGATGCAGAAAGGAAGTATTAACAACAATTTTTATTTCGTTTTACTATGTTTTAGTTTTATGAAAAAAATAATGCAGTAAATAAAAAACTGGAGTTTTATCGTTACACTCTTAAATCCATAACAAACACAAATGTAGGAGATTGTATGAAGATCGGTATTCCCAAAGAAATTCACGAAGGTGAAAAAAGGGTCGCCACCACACCTGAGGCGGCAGAAAAAATCATCAAATTGGGGTTTGATGTTTATGTAGAAACGGGCGCGGGGCAAGGAGCGGATATTTCTGACGAAGCTTATCAAGCGGTTGGGGTGAAAATTGCCCCTAATGCAAAAGCGTTATGGAGCGAATCGGACATTGTGATGAAAGTTCGCGCTCCTGAAGTTCATCCCGAATTGGCGATGGATGAAACAGAATTACTGCACGAAGGCGCAACCCTGATTAGTTTTATCTGGCCAGCACAAAATGCTGAATTATTAGAAAAATTAGCCAGCAAAAACGTCAACGTGTTAGCGATGGACAGTGTGCCGCGTATGTCGCGTGCACAAAAACTCGATGCGTTAAGCTCAATGGCGAATATTGCAGGCTATCGTGCTGTGATTGAAGCCGCGCAACATTTTGGGCGTTTTTTCACTGGACAAATTACTGCGGCTGGAAAAATTCCTCCGGCAAAAGTATTAGTCATCGGTGCAGGCGTAGCAGGACTTGCCGCGATTGGCGCAGCAAAAAGCATGGGCGCAATTGTCCGCGCTTCTGACACGCGCCCCGAAGTGAAAGAACAAATCGAAAGTATGGATGCTGAGTTCTTAGTGGTTGATTATCAAGAGGAAGGCACAGGGACGGGTGGCTACGCGAAAGTGATGTCAAAAGGCTATCAAGATGCGCAAATGGCAATGTTTGCTCGCCAAGCGATGGAAGTTGACATTATCATCACCACCGCATTGATTCCAGGTAAACCTGCACCGGTGTTAATTACTGAAGCGATGGTGGAAACCATGCGCGACGGTAGCGTGATTGTGGATTTAGCAGCCGAACAAGGTGGCAACTGTCCGCTGTCCGAAAAAGATAAAGTCGTGGTGAAACACGGCGTAACCATTATCGGCTACACCAACTTACCCAGTCGTTTAGCCAATCAATCCAGCCAACTGTACGGCACAAATTTACGTCATTTATTAACAGAACTGTGTCCTGAGAAAAACGGCGTGATTAACATCAATATGGAAGATGAAGTGTTGCGTGGTGCAACCGTGATTAAAGAAGGCAAAATCACTTGGCCACCACCACCGCCTACGCTGTCTGTCGGACATAAACCGCTTACCGAAGCTCCAGCAGTCGTGGCAAAAGAAGTCAAACCACCGTCTTTATTGCAACAATTTTTGCCAATGATAATCGGCGCAGTGATTCTACTTAGCTTAGGCGCAGTCGCTCCGGTTGCGTTTATGGAACATTTCACCGTATTCGTATTGGCGTGTTTTGTCGGTTATCAAGTGATTTGGAATGTCAGTCCATCGTTGCACACCCCGTTAATGAGCGTCACCAACGCCATCAGCGGTATTATTGTGGTCGGTGCGCTGGTGCAAATTTCTGCGGTCAACCCGCTGGTGATGGGTCTGGCAGCGGTTTCGATTCTGATTGCCTCAATTAACATCGGCGGCGGCTTTTTAGTCACGCGCCGCATGTTAGAAATGTTTAGAAAATAGGAGCGTTAAAGATGATGTCACAAGGTTTAGTTACGATGTCTTACATCGGTGCTTCTATTTTATTTATTTTGAGTTTGGGCGGCTTGAGCAATCAAGAAACCGCACGGCGTGGCAATTATTACGGCATGGCAGGAATGGTGATTGCGATTCTTGCCACTGTGCTGAGTGCGGCAGTGACCGAAAATTATGCCGTTTTGGTGGTGGCTTTATTGGTCGGCGGTTCTATTGGCGGTTATGCAGCAAAACGTGTGGAAATGACACAAATGCCAGAGCTGGTCGCGCTCATGCACAGCTTGGTCGGGATGGCAGCCGTGTTAGTCGGATACGCAAACTTTTTAGGCGAATCTGATTTAACAGGCGTAGAAAAAACCATTCATGAAGTTGAAATTTATTTAGGCATTCTCATCGGAGCGGTGACTTTTTCCGGCTCAGTGATTGCGTTTGGCAAACTGTGCGAAAAAATCAGCGGCAAACCGATGTTATTGCCTGCTCGCCACTATTTAAACTTGATGTTATTGCTGGGTTCGATTGGCTTGAGCTTTATGTTCCTCAATGGCGAAACCCAAGACGAGAGTTTAATCGCTTTAGGTGCGATGACCGTTTTAGCGTTGCTGTTCGGTATTCACATGGTGATGGCAATCGGCGGTGCGGATATGCCCGTGGTGGTTTCTATGCTTAACAGCTATTCAGGCTGGGCGGCGGCAGCGACTGGTTTTATGTTAAACAACGATTTGTTGATTGTCACAGGCGCGTTAGTGGGTAGCAGCGGCGCGATTCTGAGTTATATCATGTGTCGTGCGATGAATCGGCATTTCCTCAGCGTAATTGCGGGTGGTTTTGGTTCAGCTGGTGGACAAGCGGCAGAAGTCACAGGTGAAGTGCAACCGATTGATGTAGCAGAAACGGTGCAATTATTGCGCGAAGCTAAAAACATCATGATTATTCCAGGCTATGGGATGGCGGTCGCACAAGCGCAGCACACCGTGAACGAAATCACCAAGCAATTGAAAGCGAAAGGTAAAACCGTGCGTTTCGGGATTCATCCGGTTGCTGGACGGATGCCAGGACACATGAACGTGTTGTTAGCGGAAGCGAAAGTGCCTTACGACATCGTGTTTGAAATGGATGAAATTAACGAAGATTTTGCTAATGTTGATGTCACCATCGTGATTGGTGCGAATGATATTGTGAATCCATCCGCGTTGAATGACCCCAACAGCCCAATCGCAGGAATGCCTGTGTTAGAGTGTTGGAAAGGCGAAACTACGATTGTGATGAAACGCAGTATGGCATCCGGTTATGCAGGTGTCGGTAATCCCTTGTTTGTCTTGGATAATACCCGCATGTTGTTTGGCGATGCGAATGTGAAATTGCAAGAAGTGTTGAAAGCGTTACAAGAGTAATTTGTTTAAAGAAGCCTCGCGGGTTATTAATAATCTGCGAGGTTTTTTTTGCCTGTTATAAATAGCAAGATACAAAAAATTAGCAACAAAAAACCGCCTTTAGTTTTGCCAGGAGGCGGTTTAAGAAAGCAACCGTTTTAATTTTTTGTAAACATCATCATCGTTACGCTTCCCAATGATAATAACTTGCAGCTCGTCTTCTTGAGTCTGATAAATAATTCGGTATTCTCCACAATCAACTCTGCGATAAGGATAACCTTTAAGCTCTTGAGAGTCGTGCGGTATTGGATTTTTCAACAGTGAAAACTGCGCGTTGACAAGTTGTTTGAATTGTTTTGCAGGTAAATTTTCCAAAAAATCTAAGGCTGAATGGGTTAAATTAAGTTTCAGCATTCATGCGTTCCTGTAAGCGGTTTAAGGTTTTTTCCGTTCCTACAAAACCGCTTTTTAATGCAAGTTCGGCTTGTTCTGCCCAATAAGCATCATCTAAACGCATTTTTTCAAATTCTGCGAACCACTGCCGTAGTTTTGCAAAAGAATCATTATCTAGCTCTTCGATTTGGTGTTCTAAAATTTCAAGCGAATTCATATCGTTATTTCTCCTGTAAATTAATCAGTTTTTTGCAAGTATACCATCAAGCCATAGGCAATAAAAAACCGCCTTTGGTTTTTGCCGCTGGCGGTTTTGTTATGCTGTGGAATACGCTACTTAGGTCCATCGAGCTTACTATCGTATATTTTTTCCCATTTATGCTCTTGGGAGGGGTAGTTACTTTTACATCCTTTCTCATCTGGTTTCCATTCAGAACTGTATCTTCTTTCTCCACATTTTGTGCATCGCCATTCTTTAACTCTATCCATAAATTTAACCTCATCAGAAAATTAAAAACACTAACAATTTAAACCTCTGCAAATTTGTTCTATTGTTGTCGAACTACTAGAGCCGCTACCGAACTCTACAGATTTTTAATGCTAGACATTGTGCTATCTCCTAATCTTTTTTCTTTAGTGCATCATTAACTTTCTCTTTGACACTTTTGCTATGAGAGTCTGTATTTTCAGAGCCTCTTTTATAATTTTGTTCAACACGTCCTTCGTTGGTTTCTTTTCCCTTGCCTTGATTATCAATGAACATTTTTAGTTTCCTCGTTTTCTGTAGAATGAAATTGTTATGGATTAATTATGCTAGAATTCAGCTTAAAAATCGCCACACTTAACTACTACATTTTGTCAACAAATTATCTACATTATGCAAACTCAAGAGCTACAAATTAAAATTGGCAAAAAAGTCAAAGAGTTACGGACTGTTAATGATTGGACGCAAGAGGAGGCGGCTAAACAACTGCATATGTGTAGAAATACTTACAGCGATATTGAATTAGGCAAATCTGACCTTTCACTTTCACGTTTAGTGCAGTTGGCTAATTTTTATAAAGTTGATGTTGATTATTTTGTAGATGACAAAGAGAAAATCGTTTTTTATTTATCAGGAACTCAAAATTCGCATGATACAAGTCAAATAAAAAATTTGTGCAATGAGTATCACGGCAATTTAGCAGAAGAAAAACTGCAATTGCAGCTTGAAATGAAAGACAAAGAACTTGCTATGCAACAGCGTGAAAATGAAAATTTAAGAGAAATCATTGCATTATTAAAAGAAAAATCGCAAAAAACTACCGCTACGATATGATTAACTTGCTTGAATAAACCTCGCGGATTTTGAATCTGCGAGGTTTTTTTTGCCTGTTATAAAATACCAAAGCGTTTTGAAAGTATTTGATTTTTGACTTCATTCATTTTGTCATCTACAGAGTTTTGTGTTGTAGATTTTAAGCAAATACGTTAATTGGCAAAAATAAGCGTTCAGCATTTTCTGGTAGCGGTTTAAAGCCAAAATGTTGATAAAAAGAAGCAGAAATTTGATCTTTGGCATCTACCATAATCCCTGCTACGGCAAGCACTGTACTGGCTTGCGCCACTTTTTGACACGCCTCTGCAAGCAAAATCGAACCTAATCCTTTTCCCTGAAAAGACTTGTCAACCGCTAATCGCCCCAATAAGGCAACTGGAATTGGGTAACGCGGTAGTTTTTTAGCTAATTCCAGTGGCAAGTCTGAACAGTTTACGCTGCCTGCACTTAACGTGAAAAAACCTGCCAACGTGTTTGAGTTTTGCGCTGTCGCTACAAAAACACGGGTCAGATTGCGTTTCATATCTTGTGAAGCATAGCGACGAATATAGTTGTCCAAATCCTGACTGCCGCAACAAAACTGGTCTATCTCAAAAGTTTTATCAAACGTTTGAATGCGATAATTCATCAACGAACAACCTGCTCGGCATGACGCGCAAAAGCCCGTTTTAAGGCGGGATTTGGCTCTGTCGGCATATCAAGTGCAGAAAGAAAGGCTTGAAAATCCTCAGGTGAGAGCGTGATTGATTCGTGATTCTGTACAATTTGTTGGGCAGAGGCGACAGCATGAGAGAGGACAAATTTAGAAACGCTGACATGGGAATAGGCAGCGGCCTTGTCGAGCAATTGTCGGCTGTAGCTGTCACAGCGGATATTTAAACGACCTTCTTTAGTGACTGCGGTGTTCATTGATAACTCCAAAGTATAATTTGTATGTCAATTGTACATCCAGTTGTAAAAGGTGTGTCATTTTTATCGTGAGAAAAAACAGGCAATAAAAAACCGCCTTGGGTTTTTGTTTTTTTGTAGGGCAGGCACGCTTTTTTGCTCGCCATGAAGTATTCAATGTTGCGCTGTTTGGTGTGTTACTTGACTAAAACTATTTTGAACACGATGACACGGATTAAGGGAATAACAGGATGTGCCTGCAATCGAATAATCTGTGTCATCGTGTTCGAAGCGGCAGAAAAAACGTACTTTTCCAACAAAATTTTTTAAGACGACCAGTCGTCTTGAAAATTTTTCGCAAAAATAGAATGCACTAACCGAAAAGATTAATTTTTTGCAATCCTGATTAAGCCTTTATAATATCCAAACACTATGAAGACTAAAGGGACGTAACCCACCTGATGAATATTTCAACCATTGACTCGCCACGACTGCGTTACCTGCTACAACACAACCAACAACACCTGCTTTGCAAAGGTCTCAAAGGCATTGAAAAAGAAAGCCTGCGCATTTCCAAACACGGGCATATTTCGCAAACTGACCATCCCCGCGCGTTAGGTTCGGCTCTCACTCATCCTTATATAACGACCGATTATTCTGAAGCTCTGCTCGAATTTATCACCCCGCCGTTTGAAAATATCTGCGATACGCTGGATTTTATGCAAGACATTCACCAGTTTGTTTATCAAAATCTGGACAATGAAATGTTGTTAGCAAGCAGTATGCCGTGCGGAATTGATGGCGACGAAAGCATTCGGATTGCAGAATATGGCAGCTCTAATATTGGGCAAATGAAGCATATTTATCGGCGCGGATTGTGGCATCGTTACGGACGCACCATGCAATCGATCGCTGGCGTGCATTTTAATTATTCTGTGCCGACCGATTTGTGGGCGATTCTTTACGACCAAGAACAAAGTGACCTGAGTTTGGATGAATTTATTGCAAAAAGTTATTTTGGCATGATTCGCAATTTTCAGCGCAAAGGCTGGTTGATTCTGTATTTGTTTGGCGCATCTCCTGCAATTTGCAAACAGTTTTTCAAAAGCAGACCGCAATTAATGAGTCAATTTGCAGAATTTAACGCCAATACGTTATATCACCCTTACGCAACCTCATTGCGGATGAGCGATATTGGCTATAAAAGCAAAAATCAGGCGAATTTAAAAATAGATTACAACTCACTCAACGGCTATGTAGAAAGCCTCAGCGCGGCAATTAATACCCCATATCCTGAATACGAAACCATTGGCGTGAAAGTGGATGGCAATTATCAGCAATTAAATAGCAATATTTTGCAAATTGAAAATGAGTTTTACAGCACGGTGCGCCCAAAGCAAATTATTCAATCGGGGGAAAAACCGACCTTAGCTTTAAAACGGCGCGGCGTGTGTTATGTGGAAATTCGCTCGTTAGATTTGGATCTCTTTAATCCTTTAGGCATTAGCGAGAATACTTGTCGCTTTGTGGAAGCGTTTTTGCTCAGTTGTTTATTAAAAGACAGCCCATTGCAAGGCGAAAACGAACAACAAATTAATAATGACAATCAACTGACAGTGGCAAATTTTGGCAGAAAGCCGAATCTAGAACTCAATCAAAACGGTGAATCTATTTTGTTGCAAGAATGGGCAATGGAAATCATGGATGCCATTGAGCCGATTTGTGAAATTTTAGATGCGGATAATCCAGATAAACCGTATTTAAAAGCCTTAGAGCAGCAACAACGCTTAGTTGACAATCCAGACTTAACCCCGTCTGCACAAATTTTGGCGGGTATGTCTAAAAATAAACAATGTTTTGGTGATTTTGGCGTAACCGCTTCCACAAAGTATGAAGCTTATTTTAAAGACCGCGAATTGGATGCTGTAAAAATCCAAGAATTTCAACAAATGGCAGTGACTTCTTTACAACAGCAAAAAGCTTTAGAAGGCAATGATAAATTAGGATTAGATGAGTTTTTGGCGCATTATTTTGCCCAGCATTAAGCGCATTTAAATGTAGAGACGTTGCAATGCAGCGTCTCTACGCAGCGATTATTGCAATGCGGCAGCAGTAAAAACGTAATCGTTATCTTTCACTGCGGTATGGCAAGCAAAACACTCTTTCGATTTTGCCTCTTCAAACATCACCAAGTTTTTCCCTTCCCAATGCGCAAAACCCCAGCCGCCGGTGCTGGCGTATTTTTTACTGTCTTTAATCATGGCTTCCGCTTTTTCAAACGCGCCCGGCACAATTGCTTGTGGCCAGCTAGGATGTTTGCTTTCTTTCCAAGCCACTTTTGCAAGCACTGCGCCATCTGGCCAAGGTTTTGTACGTCCATGTCGCGCCGCTGTAATCGCTGCACTGTTGCCTAAAATAGCGCGTAAGGTTTTTTTATCTTCGCGATGAGATACCGCCAATAAAGACCAATCTTGATATTCACCAAACACAGGTTTTACTGTGTAAGTGGCAGGTGCGGTTTCTGCATTTGCAACCGATGCCAGAGATAATAGCGCGATTGCTAAACTCAATCCCAGATTAAAGTCTGATGTTTTTTTCATTATAAATTCCTGTAAGTGTTGAGCGAAAAATGGTTATTTTGCTTAAGCGATTCATGTTATATCAAAAAACAACACAAGATGGCATAACTTTAGATAAAATGGCGCGTTACGAGCAGAACCCCCAATAATAAATACAGCGCGTCTGCATGGTTCTAAACCTTTGTTTCACGACTTTTAACACTAAATAGATACACTATGGACCTCAAATTTCTTGATTTTGAACAACCTATCGCTGAATTGGAAGCGAAAATAGCAGAACTTCGCAAGGTGGAGTTTGATAATGATATTAATATTTCGGATGCTATTGAGCAGCTAGAAGAGAAAAGCGAAGCTCTGACTTCCACTATTTTTGCCAAACTGTCAGACTGGCAAATTTCACAGTTATCGCGTCACCCCGGTCGTCCTTATACCTTAGATTATATTGAGCACATTTTCACTGATTTCCAAGAATTGCATGGCGATCGAACTTATGCGGATGATCCTGCGATTGTGTGTGGTTTGGCGCGATTAGATGGTCAAGCCGTGATGATTATTGGGCATCAAAAAGGGCGCGATACCAAAGAAAAAATTTATCGCAACTTTGGAATGCCGCGTCCTGAAGGCTATCGCAAAGCGTTGCGGGTGATGAAAATGGCAGAGCGGTTTAAATTGCCGATTATTTGTTTAATTGACACACCGGGAGCTTATCCGGGCATTGGTGCAGAAGAGCGTGGACAAAGCGAGGCGATTGCGAGAAATTTGTTTGAAATGGCACAACTAAAAACACCGGTGATTTGCACCATTATCGGCGAAGGCGGTTCAGGCGGCGCATTAGCAATTGGGGTGGGTGACCGTTTGATTATGATGGAATACAGCACTTATTCGGTAATTTCTCCTGAAGGTTGTGCGTCAATTTTGTGGAAAAGTGCGGATAAATCACAATTGGCAGCTGAGGCAATGGGGATTACCTCGGACAGAGTGAGAGAGCAAGGTTTTCTGGATGAAGTGGTGCGTGAGCCTTTAGGCGGGGCACATCGTGATTTTAAAACCACTACTGGGAATTTGCGTGAAACGTTGTTGCGGCATTTGGCTGAGTTAAAAGTTGAGCCGTTAGATACCATGCTTGCAAAACGCTATCAGCGCATGATGAGCTATGGAGCGTATAGTGATGAACCTGTAAAGGCTTAAAACTTTAACGTAGAGACGCAACAATTGCGTCTCTACAGGTTAGAGTTTTTTAACTCTTTGAAAAACTATGCGCTTTTGAATTTCACGGTTGTGAAAATTATTGCGCGTAACTTGAACCGCCTGAATGCAAACCTAAACGATTGAATAGCGAAATGTCGTGATTTGTCATCGGGTTATCAGTGGTGAGTAATTTATCGCCGTAAAAAATCGAATTTGCACCCGCCAAAAAGCACAACGCTTGCATTTCATCACTCATATTGCTGCGTCCTGCTGACAAACGCACACGCGATTCCGGCATTAAAATTCGCGCTACTGCAATCGTGCGAATAAAAATCAGCGGGTCGAGTTGTTCTGTGCCCATCAGCGGCGTGCCTTCCACTTGTACCAACATATTAATCGGCACGCTTTCAGGATGTTTCGGTAAGTTTACTAATTCAATCAATAGTTTGGCTCTATCAGCATCCGATTCGCCCATTCCCACAATCCCGCCACAACAGACGTTAATGCCTGCGTCACGCACTCGCGCCAAAGTATCTAAGCGATCTTGATAAGTGCGGGTGGTGATAACTTCTGAATAATATTCTTCTGAGGTGTCGAGATTGTGATTGTAATAATCCAAACCGCCGTCTTTTAACGCTTGCGTTTGGGTGTCGGTGAGCATTCCCAGCGTGGCGCAAGTTTCCATCCCCAACGCTTTTACGCCTTGCACCATTTCTACCACGCGCTCGATGTCTTTGTCTTTTGGTTTGCGCCATGCCGCGCCCATGCAAAACCGCGACGCGCCTTGGTCTTTTGCGCGTTGGGCGATTTGCAACACTTCGTCAATCGGCATTAAGCTTTCAGATTTTAAGCCGGTGTCATAACGTGCGCTTTGTGGGCAATAGCCGCAATCTTCTGAACATGAGCCGGTTTTGATGCTTAATAAGCTGCTGACTTGAATTTGATTCGGGTCAAAATTTTCGCGGTGAATGGTTTGTGCTTGAAAAATCAAGTCGTTAAAGGGTAAGGCGTATAAGGCTTGTACTTCGGCTAAAGTCCAATCGTGACGCAGAATTGACATGGCGTATAATCTCCAAAACGGTGTTTTTGTTGACGGCAAGTGACATTAGTCAACTGTGATAAATGAAAAGTGTAAACAACTGGCTGAATATTATACAGGATTGTTTGAATTGTTCTGAAATTCGCTTGTTGTCTAACAATTTCTAATATAAACTCAGCGGCGTTTGCAGTTTTTTAGATTTAAGTTTCAGCGTAATGCGTATGAACAGTGAAAATACATTAAGAACAGAATATTCTGCGGATTTAATTAAGTCCGGTGTGCGTGGAAACTATGCAAGTCGTTATCGCGAAGGGACAATATTGTGTTAATTGAGCCTGATTTGCATAAACTTTTTCCAGATTCGGATGCTGTCAATCGGGCTTTGCGCAAGTTTGCTGAACAACATCAAATGGCATTTCTTTAGTGCAAACAGGATTTAATCGGTTATTTGCTTGAATTGTAAGCAGATATTTTTCAAAATAATTTATTTAGATGCTTGTGAAGTGGTTTGTTGGAGTATCTAATTATCAGCTATTTCAAGAGTAAACATGCGTTATCAAGGAAAAATTACAGGCTGGAAAGATGAACAAGGATTTGGTTTTGTTATGCCAAATGGTGGTGGTGAAAAAGCCTTTGTGCATATAAAAGCCTTCTCTATTCATCAACGTAGACCAATTGAAGGCGACCTTATCACATACGAATTGGCAACTGATGAAAAGATGCGATTTCAAGCAAAAAATGTTCAGTTTGTCGCAAAACAATCAATTGCTTCAACAGCATCTCAATCAAAAGCAACATTTGGCAGTGTTTTCACTTTTCTATTTTGTTCGTTTTTAGTTTTATCTGTACTTATACACAAAATTCCTCTCGTTATATTGTGTATTTATTTAAGCGCAAGTGTTATTACTTTTTTTGCGTATGCGATAGATAAATCATCAGCGAAAAATAATCGTTGGAGAACCAGAGAAAGTACACTGCACTTATTTAGTCTTATAGGCGGTTGGCCAGGAGCATTGCTTGCGCAAAAAAAATTGCACCATAAGTCGAAAAAAGAAGAGTTTCAATTTATATTTTGGGTGAGTGTTATTATCAATTGTTTTGCTTTAGGATGGGTTCTTGTGAACTTTTCAACAATAACGTCAAATTTAACTCTATTGTCGGGTTACGCTTTTTTGCTTATACAAAACTGACATAACAACGGCAATTTTATAATCAAAAAAATCTATTGTGAAACTTCCCAAAAACACAGTGATTGCAACTGAAAAACTAACAAACTATTTGCTAGTTTTTAAAAAACGCAATGATAAATCACAATGGTTGGCACAAGCTGGGTATTCAGCAGAGAATTGGCAAGTATTAGAAAATGATTTACGAAAACAAATTTTATCGCTTGATGCTCAACTTTCTGAAATAACGCCTTACGGACAAACCTATGAAATTATAGGAAATTTAACAGGTGTAAATGGAAAAACGATTGCTGTTCATACGATATGGATGACAGAAACAGCAACGAAAATCACTAAATTTATTACGCTATATCCTGAAAAAGGAGAAATACAATGAAATACCCATTATTTGAAGAAGTGGTTTTATTAATAGATATTCCATCAAAAAACTTGAAACAAGGCGATGTAGCAACGGTTGTTGAGTTTCACCCTGTTGCAAACGGAGAAAATGGCTATTCTATTGAGGTTTTTAATGCAGTAGGCGACACAATCGCTGTAATAACTGTGGCTGAATCAGCTATCAAACCTTTAAGTAAAGATGAAGTTTTCAATGTTCGTTTGTTATTGGCAGCATAATTCCAACCATAAATGTATTCTTCCTGTGTCGCTGCATAAAAATCGTTATCAAGAACGCGGCTTTAATTAAGGTATTAAAATCGCCAGCGTATTGAAAAGTGGCGTGGAAAAAGTCGATATTTGAGAGTGTACGAGCATATTATTAATTGATGTAACGCAGTGAGATGTAGAGCAATTTTATAAACAGCGTGGTTTTTAGTTTTCATAAAAAACGTGAAATTTTTCAAGACGACCAGTCGTCTTGAAAATTTCAGAAGATTGAAACAATTTATATTTCATATTTCGACTTCAAATGATTTTCGCCAACAATTAATCTGTTATGCGTAACATCCGTTAAAAATATTTAGCAGGAGTGCAAACTTAAGCTTGCACTCCCAGTAACACAAAATTTACTTTTTTTATCATCCGCACTAAAACTAACGACATACACCCACATAGTTAAGCTGTGCACCGGCAGCCAGTCGCGCACAATCATTGCTATACGTCACCCCATCACAACCACACACAGGCGCGTAAAGCGTTGTGCAAATTTCAGGTTTAACTTCACACGTTCCCTGAGCTGTCGCCGTACCACAAGCATTCGGCGCACTTATATTACACACTTGCCCCACAGCACAGCTTGCTCCTGTTGTGCCGCCACACGCTTGCGCAGCGGGTTTAGTTGGCATTGGCAGATAAAATTGATTGGCAATTAATAACTTAGTTTTGCCATCGCTGGCTAATTTATGCTTGCCTGCCGCCAAAATTCCAGCTTCTGATAATGTTTTATACCCCGCATCTATCTGCGCTTGGCTCGCCCTTGATGCCCCTAATCGCACATCGCTAATTATCTTATCTTGAACTGTCCACGCATTTGCCAATTGCTCTATCACATCGTCCATGCACGGCGCGGTAATACAAACAATCCCCATATCTTTAACGTGATATACAGGGTCAATAGAAACATTTTTACTTTGCGCCTGCCACGCTTCAGTTATGGTCAATGTATCAGTCATATTGCCGACAAAAGGTGTTTTCGCATCCAGCGCGTGAGCAAAATTTCCGCGAACTATCCCTATTTTTTTTCCTAAAATATTAGAAAAATAATCATCTGCCTGTGCTTGCGTCCAGCCCATTGCTTTCGCATCCAGACCTGCGACATGACATTCCTCACGCCACACACCATCTGCACACAATGTTTTTAAACTATTGACTTGTTTCACAAAATAACCGCCACACATAGGCGATGGACATAAACGCATATCTTCATGTGTCACAGTGTAATAATAAGATGCACCAATAGGCGTACAAATCTCAGCGGCATTCACAGAACAGCTAAAACCAATGAGTAAAGTAACTATTAAGCTATTGAAAAATTTAATGAATGACATGATAAACCTCCGAAATTTAGTTTTAATACAACAAAGGGTCGCCACAAGTTAAGTCGATAAAATTACGCAACATTTTGGCTTCCATTGTATTGTTGATATTTGAAGAACCCTCGCCATCTTCCCATAACACAACCTTTTTTAAACTACCATTTGCTTGCAGTTGATACGCATGATATTCAACGCGACCACCATCAACCGGAGCGATTCCTGTGGTAATTGAACCTAATGCCGCCGTTTTAATGACTGAGCTTATTGTTGGAAGATTCAACTTAAGCGCAATCGTGCGAGTTGATGAAAGTTGCCCTAGATTGCGATTAATCACAAGACTGCCGGTGCGGTGAATGACACAACTTTTGCTTATGGCATATTCCGCCATCACAAACCCCGGTGTAGTAATTTTTTCCAGCAGTGGCACAGCCAAAACGCTGTGAGTGGCGAGCCATAAAGCCAGCGTAATAAAATATTTATTTTTCATAGTGTTATATCCTCTAAAATTGAAAAAAAACGCATTAAATCGTATTGCGTTACTTAACAATAACAGAATTTTAATACCGTAAATTATTATTTTTGCGAGGAATTTAGCAAATTTTAAGCAAAAAAAAGACTGGCAGTTCTGCAATGTGCGAACTGCCAGTCTTCATATCCAATGTTAATCTATAACAGAATTACTTTAACGATAAAACTTCGCTTCTGCCATTCACTTCAATCAAAATTTTATCTTCTTTAGCCAGCCAACCGATAGCACGTTGCAATTCTGCTTTAGCCAGTCCACCTTCTTTTTCAATTTTAGAAGGGCTTGCTGGGCCATTTGCTTCTAAAAAAGCCCATAATTTACCTGCTGATTCGCCTATTGTTGTAGACATATTATTTTCCTCTGGTTTTAGTTGAATTAAGATTTTTAAAATGATCTTCATCGGGCAATGTGATATTGAGCTCCAATGTTTCTCGTTCGTCGTCCTGTTCCAGACTCACTGAAATTGTCTCTTCGTTCACATCGAAATATTTTTTGATAACTTCTAACAATTCTTTCTTTAATTGCGGTAAATAAGAAGGTTGGTTTCGTGATGAGCGTTCATGTGCTACTAAAATTTGCAACCTTTCCTTTGCAATAGCTGCTGAACTAGGTTTATTTGTTTTAAAGTAGTCCAGTAAACTCATTATTTACCCCTAAACAGCTTACCAAAAAGACCTTTCTTTTCAGCATCAATAAAACGGTGCGGTTTATCTTCACCTAAATAACGCGCCACAATGTCGCTATAGGCTTGTCCTGCATCGCTTTGTTCATCTAGGATAACAGGAATGCCTGAGTTTGAAGCGTTTAAAACTGATTTAGATTCAGGAACTACGCCGAGTAAATGCAAGGATAAAATTTCTTGTACATCATCCACACTCAGCATTTCGCCTAATTTCACCCGCTCAGGTGAGTAGCGTGACAATAATAAAAATTCTTTAATCGGCTCTTCACCTTTTTCAGCGCGACGCGATTTACTGGCTAAAATCCCTAACATTCTATCCGAGTCTCGTACTGATGAAACTTCAGGATTAGTGACAATGAAAGCGTCATCTGCAAAATACATGGCTAAATGCGCACCCCGCTCAATGCCCGCAGGAGAATCGCAAATAATATATTCAAAATCTTTTGAGAGTTCTTCTAAAACTCTGCCAACCCCTTCTTCTGTTAGGGCATCTTTATCGCGTGTTTGCGATGCTGGCAGAATATATAATTCACCGCAACGTTTATCACGAATCAAGGCTTGATTCAATGTGGATTCATTATGGATCACGTTAACAAAGTCGTAAACAACACGCCGCTCACAACCTAAAATCAAGTCCAAATTGCGCAAGCCCACATCAAAATCAATCACTACAGTTTTATGACCTTTTTTTGCCAGCCCCATAGCAACAGCAGCACTGGTCGTGGTTTTACCTACCCCACCTTTTCCAGATGTAACAACGATAATTCTAGCCAATGGTTTTTCCTCTAAGAAACAGTGTGTTATAGCTTTTTAATCAGCAAGGTCTGATCGTGTAAATAAATTTGTACTAACTTTTGCCGTAAGCTTTTATCAAAATCTTCACTCAAACGATACACGCCAGCAATTGAAACTAACTCCGCTTGCAAATCAGAACAAAAAATACAGCTTTTGGTATTGCCCTGTACTCCTGCTAACGCGCGTCCTCGCATCGGTGCATAAATATGAATATTGCCTTCGGCTATGAGTTCCGCGCCGGGATTAACGGGGGCTAAAACGGTTAAATCACCTTTTGTGTAAATCCGTTGTCCAGAGCGTACAGGTTGCATAATGAGTTTATTTTCAATCTCTGAAACAGTTTTAGTTAACGGCTCTATGGACTCAATTTTTTCAGTTACTTCTTCTACCGCAGGAATTTTTTCTACCACAGGCGGCTCTATCAAAATATGCTTAGTCTGCACTGCAATCCCTAACTCAATGGCAATGCTATTTTGTTTACGGGTCGCTCCTGAAATAGCAATCGGTATTAAATGCAAACTTCGCAGTGTTTTAATTAAGCTGCGTAAATCAATTTCAACTTGTTGCTCAGTCAACTCATGCAGTTCAATTAATAACGGTGAGTTTTTAAAAAACTCAGGAGCTTGTAAAATTTTTTTTTGTAATTGCTGTTTAATCTCGACAATTGAATGGCTAGACAAAATCAATGCCGGTATATTAAAGGCTGAACTTTTAATTTCTACCGCGACTTTTTGATTCGAGATAAGAGTGCTGTCAATTGACATCTTGTTAATATAACCGATAGTTCATTGAGGGTAATTCTATCATTCTTAAGAAAAAAAATCATTTCTCTCGAAATGTGAACGGTGTTTTTTTTAATATCGAATCAACAAGTTCGTGAAAATAAACCGCTTTTATACTTGTAGCTTATATTAAGGATAAGGATTGCTTTTCTAATTGCGATTCTAAATTGTTAATCTGCAAAAAAAACTTGCATTCGTAAATAATCGGTAAGGAGTTTTGAAGTATTCTTTGAAAAAAAAACCTACGAGCATTTAACTTCTCGTAGGTTTTATTGCGGAAAACAAAAGCTAATTTTTTTAAACGGCTTTCAATCCTAAAACATCTTGCATGTCATATAAGCCATTTTCTTTATCCGCTAACCATATCGCTGCACGCACTGCGCCGTTAGCAAATGTCATGCGGCTAGTGGCTTTGTGAGTAATTTCAACGCGCTCGCCTTCATCAGCAAACATCACGGTATGGTCGCCGACAATATCGCCCGCGCGAATGGTAGAAAAGCCGATTGTTTTTCTGTCGCGTTCGCCAGTATTGCCTTCTCTGCCATAAATTGCACAGTCTTTTAAGTCGCGTCCTAAAGCACTTGCTACCACTTCACCCATCCGTAATGCTGTGCCAGAAGGCGCGTCGACTTTATGACGGTGATGCGCTTCGATAATTTCTATATCGGTGTAATCTCCCATCACTTTCGCGGTCATTTCTAACAGTTTTAATGACAAATTCACGCCTACACTAAAATTCGGTGCAAGAATAATGGCAATGTCTTTTGCTGCTTCAGCGATTTGAGCTTTTTGCGCATCAGTGAATCCCGTTGTGCCAATCACAATTTTTTTGCCCGCTTGTTGGCAAACTTTTAAATAATTTAGCGTTGCTTCAGGACGGGTAAAGTCAATCACCGTGTCAAAATCAGCGAGCGATTTATCTAAATGTTCAGAGATGGCGACACCGATATTACCGATAGCCGCTAATTCGCCTGCGTCTTTACCAAAACGTTCTTTGTCTAAAGCAGACACTGCAACTGTCAACTGCGCACTGCTTTGCGTGACTGAATTAATTAAATTTAATCCCATGCGCCCTGTCGCGCCAACCACTGCAATTCTTGTCATCGCGATTATCCTGTTAATTTGTCAAAAAAGTTTTTTACGCCATCCATAAATGAATGCTCTTGTGGGCTATGTTGTTTGCCACCACCGAATAAGGAATCACGCAACTGCTCAACTAACGTGTTTTGTTCTTTGGTTAAATTCACAGGCGTTTCAATTTGCACACGACAAAGCAAATCACCTTGCAAACCGCCACGCACGGGTTTTACACCTTTGCCACGCAAGCGAAATAATTTGCCAGTTTGAGTTTCGGCGGGAATTTTTAATTTAACTTTACCATCCAAAGTCGGCACTTCAATTTCCCCTCCTAAACAAGCGGTTGGAAAACTAATAGGTACTTCGCAGTATAAATCAGCATTGTCACGAGTAAAAATCGCATGATCTTTGACTTGAATTTGCACATACAAATCACCCGCAGGCCCTCCGCGTTCTCCCGCTTCGCCTTCGCCAGCTAAACGAATTCTGTCACCCGTATCTACGCCAGCCGGAACTTTGACTGATAAGGTTTTGGTATCTTGAACGCGACCTTGACCGTAGCATTTGCGGCATGGATCTTTGATTTGTTTGCCCGTGCCATGACAAGTTGGGCAAGCTTGTTGCACAGAGAAGAAGCCTTGTTGCATCCGCACTTGCCCGTGACCGTGACACGTTGAACAAGTGATTGGACTAGAACCTTTTTTCGCCCCAGAGCCATTACATTCAGTACACGACACCAAAACTGGCACGCGAATCTTAACTTCTGTGCCAGCAACGGCTTGTTCTAAAGTCAGTTCAAGGTTGTAGCGTAAATCCGAACCGCGTTGTACGCCGCTGCTGCGTTGCCGTCCGCCACCGAAAATATCGCCAAATACGTCGCCAAAAATATCGCCAAAGCCTTCTGCACCGCTAAATCCGCCGCCACCACGCATGGATGGGTCAACGCCTGCGTGACCGAATTGGTCGTAAGCGGAGCGTTTTTTCGGATCGGATAACACTTCATAAGCTTCTTTAATTTGCTTAAATTTAACTTCCGCTGCTTCGGGTGCATCGCTATTGCGGTCTGGATGATATTTCATCGCCATGCGTTTGTAGCTTTTTTTGATTTCCGCATCGCTGGCGTTTTTATCAAGTTCGAGGAGTTTGTAATAGTCTTCTTTGGCTGCCATGTCTTTTCGTTTTAATAAGATGAATTTTGAGTTTTAATGAACTTTTTATTGAGCCACGTTTATTTTTCTAACCTTAAAAATCAAGCAATTCGGTTAATAATTCATTGCAAATTTCAACACTTTGTTTATAACCGCTGCAATCAATTAAGAAATTATAACGATATTCTTCAGCGCATACCGTAATCACTTGTAATGCCATAATGTATTTAGATTTATCCGTTCTAAATGCTGTATATGCAATTAACTCTTCTAACAGTTTTTGCAGTTTATGCGTTCTACTAAATGCTCCGAATTCACTTTTAGTTTCTAATAAATGCTTAAAAAAAAGTTCCAGCATTTGTTGATAATGAAAGCAATGAATTGAGCAATCTTTGATATTTGTCGCATTTAAAACGTCCAGTGCAACCGCATGTTCCCAAGCTTTACCGGCTAAACTTTCGACATTTTCAAAATTTTGGAATTTTTCTTGATACATGGCTAAGGATAAAAATCATCGTTCAATAATTGCTCTTCAGTATAAGGGCAAATGGATGGGAAAGAGTCAGTGCCGGATTCTACTGTTGCTAATTCAGCAGCACGATAGTAGATATTCTCAATAGCTGATGGTAAATAGTTTTTTAAGCTTGGCATATCTTTAAAAAAAAGTGTAATAAGCATTCTTTGTTCAATGATTTTACAGAGCCACTCATTACAGCGATAAACTTTTTGATATTGCCACTTTAATAAATAAGCAATAAGAATTAATAAGTTGCTCTCTAATTCCCGCTTATCTCTTCTGATTAATCCTTCTAGTTCTTCTATAAGATTTTCGCTATCCATTTCACTAAAGCGCGATTGTTTTAGCAATCTGATATTTTCTTGAATCCAAGAGTTAAAATCTGTTTCGTATAATGCCTGAATATTCATTGTTTTCTCAGTACCAACTCAATAACTCAAACCAATGATTATTTTTTAATCGAAAAACAGAAAAATCAGTTTTATCAACGGTTAAAATTTCTCGTTGTTGATATTCATTAGCCAGCCAAATTAAAGTTGCATCTGTAAAATCAATATCATGGTCAGCATATTTTTCAATAGATTCCGCAATTTGAGGATATGCTTTTATTGGAATATCTATAACTTTAAGCCCACCTCGCACAACCCATTGTAATAATTCAACTTTCGCTCTTGTATCTAGGAAATAACAACTTTCAACAATAACGGGAGCCGTTGTTATTAAGGGTTGTTTATTGACCTGTAAAAAAGCCAATGCTTGAGAATGTAATTTATCTCGTTGAATATAGAGGGCAACTAAAAAACCAGTATCAACCAACATTGTTAAACCGCGCTTTTAATAAAGATTTCGTATTTTGCGCTATATCGCCCTCATGGGTTTTATCTGCTCCGAAACCTTCCTGTCCTAATTCCCACGCCGTTGGCTGATGTTTTTCACGCATTAAATCTTCTAAAAACTGCTGAAATAACAAAGAAACATCTATCTTTTCTCTTTCAACAAAAGATGCTAATTCTTTTTCAAGTCTTGGATTTAAATCTATCGTAATTGACATAATAATTTCAAAATAAAATGTATTTTAAAACAGTAGAGACGCAATATTTTGCGTCTCTACAAATGCGTTTAAGGCAGTAAGCTGGTAGCAGTAGCACTGATAATTAATGCCCAAAGTGTTTCAAAGTAATTTCCCATAAGACCTCCTTTCTTGAATGTTGCTAATTTAATGCTTGCGTTTCTCAAAAAGGTTAAAAGAATCACCACTGCTAAGGTTGTCAACCCACCTACTCCTACAGAATTTACTGTCTTAAACACATTTTAAACGTAAGGTGGGCATTACCCACCTTACAAAATGTAAAACCTTACTTCTTGACTTCTTCAAACTCCGCATCTAGCGCATCATCATCCGGTTTTTTAGAATCCTGCGCTTGATGTTCATGCTCACCACCTGCTGCACCGCCAGCCTGTTCAGCTTGCTCTGCATAAACACGCTCTGCTAATTTACCAGACAACTCGGTCAACGCATTGGTTTTAGCTTCAATTTCTTCTTTATTGTCGCCTTTTACCGCCGCTTGCAATTCTTCAATCGCTTTATCAATCTCTGCTTTTTCAGCCACATCCACTTTGCCATCCAAATCTTTCAACGATTTTTCAGTCGCGTTAATCATACCTTCTGCGTGGTTGCGAGCATGAACTAACTCAGTGATTTTTTTATCTTCTTCTGCATGAGCTTCGGCATCACGAATCATGCGTTCAACTTCTTCATCCGACAAACCGCTAGACGCTTTGATGATGATAGATTGTTTTTTGCCAGTCGCTTTGTCTTTTGCAGAAACGTTCAAAATACCGTTTGCATCAATATCAAATGCTACTTCAATTTGTGGAGTGCCACGACGTGCTGGAGGAATATCTGCCAAGTCAAAACGACCTAACGATTTATTACCGACAGCGACTTCACGCTCACCTTGCAACACATGAATCGTAACCGCAGTTTGGTTGTCTTCCGCCGTTGAGAACACTTGTGACGCATTGGTTGGAATGGTGGTGTTTTTCTCGATGAGTTTAGTCATCACACCGCCCATCGTTTCGATACCCAACGACAATGGCGTTACGTCCAACAACAATACGTCTTTCACGTCACCGCTTAAAACACCCGCTTGACGTGCTGCGCCTAATGCCACTGCTTCGTCTGGGTTGATGTCTTTGCGTGGCTCTTTGCCGAAAATGTTTTGCACCATTTCCTGCACTTTTGGCATACGGGTTTGACCGCCGACCAAAATCACGTCGTTGATTTTTGAAATATCCAAACCTGAATCTTTCAACGCCATTAAACAAGGAGCTTTCGTGCGTTCAATTAAATCATCCACCAAAGATTCCAATTTAGCGCGAGTCAATTTCACATTTAAATGTTTTGGCCCTGTCGCATCCGCAGTGATGTAAGGCAGATTGATGTCCGTTTGTTGTGATGATGACAATTCAATTTTTGCTTTTTCAGCCGCTTCTTTTAAACGTTGCAACGCGAGTGGATCGTTGTGCAAATCAATGCTGCTGTCTTTTTTGAATTCATCGGCTAAAAAGTCAATGATTCTTAAGTCAAAATCTTCACCACCTAAGAATGTATCACCGTTAGTGGATAATACTTCAAATTGATGTTCGCCTTCGATTTCTGAAATTTCGATGATGGAAATATCAAATGTACCGCCACCCAAATCATACACTGCAATGGTGGTGTCGCCTTTGTTATCCATACCAAACGCTAACGCCGCCGCAGTTGGCTCGTTAATAATCCGTTTTACGTCTAAACCTGCGATACGACCTGCATCTTTGGTCGCTTGACGTTGTGAGTCGTTAAAATAAGCTGGCACAGTGATAACCGCTTCAGTCACTTCTTCGCCTAAAAACGCTTCTGCGTCTTTTTTCAATTTCATCAACACGCGCGATGAAATTTCAGGTGCTGCCATTTTTTTGCCATGACATTCGACCCAAGCGTCACCATTAGGGGCTTTAACGATGTTGTAAGGCACCATTTTAATGTCTTTTTGCACAACATCATCTTCAAAACGACGACCGATTAAACGTTTAATCGCGAATAATGTGTTTTTAGGATTGGTGACGGCTTGACGTTTTGCCGATTGTCCAACCAACACTTCGTCATCATTTGTAAACGCGATAATAGAAGGCGTAGTACGCGCCCCTTCACTGTTTTCAATCACGCGCGGCGTGCCATTGTCTAATACTGCTACGCAGGAATTGGTTGTTCCTAAGTCGATACCTATCATTCTAGCCATTGAATTCTCCAAACTTGTTTTAAGTTACAATTAAAAGTTGCTTTAAATATGGGGGGCGATGTGGGTTTTTCAAGCCTTATTCAGGGGCTTTTGCAACCACAACCATCGCAGGGCGCAATAAACGTCCGTTTAACAAATAACCTTTCTGAAACACAGTCAACACGCTGTTCGGTGCGAATTCAGCAGAAGGCTGCATTGCCATCGCTTGGTGATGTTCAGGATTAAACGGTTGCCCCAACGGATTAACAGTTTCAATATTGGCTTTGGCGAATGCCGCTTCAAATTGTTTTAAGGTTAATTCGCTGCCTTCACGAAATTTTTGCACTTCAGGAGAATCACCTGCAATCGCTTGCAAGCCCAGCTCTAAACTATCAATCACGCTGATTAATTCTTTCGCAAACCGCTCGACCGCATATTTGCGTGTGTCATCTAAATCTTTTTGAGTTCTACGTTTCAGATTTTCCATTTCTGCCTGAATGCGCAACGCTTTATCCCAATTTTCTTGTGCCTTTTGATTGGCTTGCTCAAGTTCTTGTTGTAATTGGGCAATTGCTTCTTCCGGTGATGATGCTTCTAACAATTCAGTTTCAGGAGAAACTTCGGTTTCAGTCGCTTGATTTTCAACGGTAGACTCGGCTGCGTTGTCAGGGGTTTCCTGTTCGGTACTCATTCTCTTTCTGCTCCAGAAAAATAGTTTAAAAAAGTCGCGCACTTTTTTGCGCAAAGCGTTATCTTTCAAAATGGGGTCTTAAGATTTAGGATTCAAGGCTGCGCCTAATAATTTTGCCGTCACATCCACAAACGGGATGATTTTTTGATACGCCATGCGGGTGGGGCCAATCACGCCTAACACACCAACCACTTCATCATTCACTGAATAAGTGCTAGTCACCAGGCTGCATTGTTCAAACGCTTGATAGCCGGATTCTTCACCGATAAAAATTTGTACACCGTCAGCGGTAAGGCATTGATCTAACAGTTGAATCACGCTGTGTTTTTGATTAAATGCTTCAAATAATTGTTTCAGTCTATCCATATCGGACAGTTCCGAAAAACTCATTAAGTTCGTTTCGCCACTTAACACATAATCTTCTTTTTGCTCATCCACCAATGCCAATTTTGCCATATTAATCGCGTCTAACATGCCTTGATTGAGTTTTTGATGATCTTGCTGCATTTGCGTTAATAGCACATCTCTCACGGAAGATAAACTGCGTCCGGCATACACCGAATTCAGATAATTCGCGGCTTGCTGTAATTCTGCTGGGGAAAAAGTTTTGCTCGGTTGAATGATTTTGTTATGAACTTCCTGTTCATCGGTGACAAAAATCACTAACACCCGATTGTGTGAAAGGGGCAAAAATTCGATATGGCTTAAACACGCCATTTCGCGGCGCGGAATAGTGACGATGCCTGCCATCTGCGTCACATCCGACAGCACTTTTGAGGCAATCGCCACCACGTCAGTATTATCGTTAGGATTTTCTAATCCTTGCGAAAGATAACTCAACTCTTGCGCCGCTAACGGTTTCACGGTAAGCAAACTATCTACAAATAAACGATAACCTGTGGCGGTGGGAATGCGTCCGGCAGAATGATGCGGGGAATAAATCAAGCCTAATTCTTCTAAATCTGCCATCACATTACGAATGGTAGCTGGGCTAAGTTTTGCATCGAAATCTTGCGCTAACGCCTTAGAACCAACGGGTTGTCCGCTTTGAATATAGCGTTCCACCAAGTTTTTCAGTAATTGTAATGACCTATCGTTTAAATTCTGACTGTTTCCCACGCGAGCCTCTACTTTGTTAAATTAGCACTCTCCACAAGCAAGTGCCATTCGTGCAAAGTATCAGCTAGGTTAGTGCTTGTCAATACATTGAAAATCAATGACTAAATTCAAACACCAGCCTTTTTTAAGAGTTATCAGCGCGATTTTTTCAGTTGTCGTCCTTCAAATAAGGCTGTGATTAATAAATAAAGCAGCATTAACGCGCTGGCAAAAATCCAAGGTTGCCAGCCCACAAACTCAAGCAAGCGTTGGTTTGCAAAATACAATCCCACGCCTAAGCCGATATAGCCTAAAACGCGCATCACGTCGTAAGCCACCGGATAATATTTTCGCCCCAATAAATAAGAAACAATCGCCATTCCCGCGTAACACGCCAACGTTGCCCACGCTGAGCCAACATAGCCATACAAGGGAATCCAATACAGATTGAGAATCACCGTTAATACCGCACCTGCCAGTGAAACAAACGCGCCCAGTCCCGTGCGGTCGGTGAGTTTGTACCAAATCGACAAGTTGACATAAATCCCTAAACACAAATTTGCCATTAATAAAATGGGCACAACCTCTAAACCAGCGCGGAATTCTTTACCAATAAAATATTTAAAGAAATCAATGTATAACGTGACCAGCAGAAAAATAAACACGCAGAAAATCACAAAGAATTTTAAGACTTGCGCATAGACTTTTGTGGCATCGTTTTTATCAGAATAAGCAAAGAAAAATGGTTCAGCAGCATAGCGAAAGGCTTGAATAAACAATGACATTAAAATAGATAATTTATAACACGCACCATAAATACCCAGCATTTTTAAATTGGTTTGGGTGTCATAAGGGAGCAAATATTTCAATAATGCTCTGTCCAACATTTCATTAATAATTCCCGCAAAACCAATCACGACCATTGGCAAACAATAGAGCAATAAACGTTTAAATAATTGCCAATCAAATCCCCAACACAATCCTTTTAATTGCGGCGTTAACAACAAGAATTTCACAATGCTGGCACACAAATTCGCAATAAAAATATAACCCACGCCAATTGCGGGATCGTAAATTAAATCTAATTCAGGATAGCTATGCTGTGCGGCAAGTTTGGGGCAATAAACAATAAACAATAAACTCAACGCAATGGTGGTGAGAATTTCAATGACTTTAACGCTGGCAAAACGCAGAGCTTTGTTTTCGGCGCGTAAACGAGCAAATGGAATTGAGCCAATGGCATCGAGAATTAAAATAATGCTGAACCAGCGTAGATATTCAGGATGATTTGCATAATGCAATGCAGCAGATAGTTGTGAGTTGATTAATAAGATTAAGCCGAAAAAGCTTATGTTAATCAATATAATAAAAATAAGTGCGGTGGAATAAGTTTTATCGCGTTGTGGTTTTTCTTTGTCTCGAAAACGAAAATAACCGGTTTCAAATCCGAATAATAGGAATACTGAAAAAAATCCGGCATAGGCGTAAAACTCGGAAACCACACCATATTCAGCGGCGGTGAAATAATAGGTGTAAAGCGGGACTAATAAATAGTTGAGAAAACGACCAAAAATGCTGCTAAGTCCATAAATGGCGGTTTGTGAGGCGAGTTTTTTTAAAATACTCATGTTATAGATTTAAATATTGGATTGATTTACTCAATCAGGTTGTGTATTTCAGAGATGTTTTGCCGCATTTTGTAATATTGGTTTGAATTCGGTCGGCTATTTTGTCGGAAAAATGGATTTGTGTATCAATCATTTTCAATCCCTATTTGAAATGGTAAGGGGATTCATGATTGTTCCAAGCTTGCATAATAGCCATCTATTTCATTGCAACTTAAAATAACAGGTCTATTTAAACCATTCAGCGAAATATTATTAGTAGATTGAATTAGCTTTTCCATAATAGTTTGTTTTATTGTGTCCATTTTTTCACTTCCATCACCTGCCAAATAATCATACAGAAACAATCTATTTTCTAATGGAGACTCAATGTCAGTTGTAATAATAAAATTTTTAGACTTATTGCGATATTCATCCAATGCACTTTTACCATTAACAGTAAATTCTTCACATCGAATGATATAATCCAAGATGAACGAACTACTTTCTATTTTTTCTCTAAGATTAAAGTCTTTAATTTGACTTTCAATTGAGTCATTTGTGACATCTTGATATTTAATAAATTTTTCAAAACCTTTTAGTTCAATGAAATCAACGCGATTATGTTTGGGGATGATTTTTAGAGCATCTGCTGATTTTGGAGTGCGTATCTTATTATTTAACTCTCTTTTTATTTTTTTTGCAGTTTCATCGTAATCGATAACTTCTAATATTGATTGTGAACAACAGCTTGAATTTAATTGACCTAAATTTTTAATCTCAAAAAATCCTTTTTTAATTCCAAAAACTAGCAACTCTTGAAGCATCTCAAACACCTCTCATTAACTCGCGCAAAGGCTGGGTTAGTTTAATAAAAATTTTATTAATATTGCCTGTTACGTCATTAATATCAGACACCGTACCATCACTTTCAGTTAGATAATAAGCCGTTCTGTCTTGAACGCCGAATTGTTCACTAAAAACAGTTAAAGCGTGAATTATTTCTGGACTATGTGAAGTTAATAAAACCGGAATGTCATTTTTGACCAAAGCAACAATTAATTTAGCGTATTCAACTTGCCATTTTGGGTGTAAATGAATTTCAGGTTCATCAATAATCAATAAACTTCTTTCATTTAATATGTTTGCCTGAATCAGTAATTGAATAATACCGAACGATTTTAAGCCAGTTGCTGTGTTAATAGACTTGAACTTTGTATTTTCGTTTTTATTAAAGTAAAAATCTCTTTCTTCTTTTTCAAAAGAAAACCCAGATCCTTTTGTTATATTCATTATGCTATTCAACAGGTTATCTAAGTTGTTTCCAGATAAAATTTTCTGTTGAAAAGAAAAGTATTGGGCATTTTCTAATTTTGATATTAAATCTCTTGTATGAAGTGCTACTTTAGAATATCCCATCCTAATAAACTGTCTATCCTCCATTTCAAATAAAGATGAAGATGAGCGGATTAAATCATACAATTGTAAAAAAATAGGTGTTTCAATAAAAGTTACATCCTTGAACAATAAATCATCATAAATACTTAGGTCAATTATTTCATCACTTTTAATAAAAATATCAGAAATATCATTAGCTCCTTCTGAAATATTTATATGTGATATTAAGTCAGAATTTTTTGGGGATAACTCAAAATAAAACTCAGAAGCACAAGTTATAGTCAATAACTTTTTTATGATAGTTGCTTTGCTTCTATCTTCCAAATATATAGCTTTTATTGTTTCGAGATTTTGTATAGACATCAAAGCATTTATTTTTACTAGAAGAGAAATTTTATCATTAATAAAGCTTACAATATTATCTTCATTTTTTTTCAACTCTTTGATAAATGTAGGAGGGTAAAAGGCAGTCTGAAGTTCTTTTTTTTCTTTAAAGTTGTAAGACTTTTGTAATCTAAAGTATGTTTCTTTAATTAGCTCTATAATTTCATCTGATTTACTGTCACTTAAATCTTGCTCATAACGGTTAAATGCTTTGATTAAAGAAAATATAAGCTTTCCTACGGTACTTTTACCCGTATCATTTTCACCCGCAATAATAGTCAAACCATCCAATCGAATATCAGCATGGCGTATCATTCCTATATTTTCTATTTTCAATCTCATTTTCGTTAATCCGTTATCTTGTAACTCTTAAAAAGTAAGGGCGTTTATCACGCCCTTACTATGTCGTTACTTTGAAATAAAACCTAAAGTTTTAAATTCTGTTAAACGCGCTACGACCTGCATAAACCGCTGCGTCGCCTAATTCTTCTTCGATTTTCATCAAACGGTTGTATTTTGTCACACGGTCAGAACGGCTCAACAGCAAATAACTTAACGATTGTAATCACGGGCAAATACAGCCTGTTCTCACTTTCTGTCAAAAACTGAAAGCCAAACTTCTGATAAAAAGTAACTGCTTCCGGCTTGGCATCCACAATCACACACATCACACCCATTATCTCAACCGCTTTTAAAGCCTGTTTCAAGGCATGAATCACCAATTTAAAACATAACTTTAACTGCGCCTCGCGTGTCACTTTATCGCAAGCCAACCGCGAAATTAAAATAGCCTGAATCGGATATTTGGGACATTTCCATTGGCAATTCCGCGTGACTGATAGAAGCAGACGACAAGGTGTAATAACCTAAAATTCGATTGCTGTTTTTTTCCAACGCCACATAAGCTTGTACTAAATTCTGTTTTAAATTTTGACTCAAATGCTGTTTCAGATACGCATTCAAAACATCATTGCCACAATCAAAACTATCACGCTGATGTTTACTTTTATCAAACAGCTCAATTTCTTCTGCCAATTGCAGCATGATTATCTCATACCACTGTCTTGATAATCTTCCAAAGCCGCTTTTAAAGCCTCATTTGGCAATGGCGGATTTTCTAACGTAGCCATCAAACTATTCCATTCCTTGGGTGATAAAACAATCTCCTGATGGTTTTTCAAAATTTCCCGTGCCTTATCTATCGCCGCTTGCACAATTAACGCCGTCAAAGAACAACCATCAATCTCAGCCGCTTTAGTTAGCATTTCTTTAACCGAATAAGAAACTTCAATATCGAAATGTTCGATTTGTTGTGAAATCATGTTGCACCTCTAAAGAATTGAAGATGATAGATAAAAGAAAGGGCATGATTGCTCACACCCTTTCAAACGTCAATCAGAAATAAAACGGTTAAGTTTTAAATTCTATTAAACGCACTACGACCTGCATAAACCGCTGCATCGCCTAACTCTTCTTCGATTTTCATCAAGCGGTTGTATTTTGCAACACGGTCAGAACGGCTCAAAGAACCGGTTTTGATTTGACCTGTGCCCGTTGCCACCGCTAAATCAGCAATAGTCACGTCTTCAGTTTCGCCTGAACGATGCGACATAACCGCAGTGTAACCTGCGGCATGAGCCATGCTCACCGCTGCCAATGTTTCAGTTAAAGTACCAATTTGGTTCACTTTAATCAAAATAGAGTTCGCAATGCCTTTCTCGATGCCTTCTGCCAAAATTTTTGGATTGGTCACGAACAAATCATCACCGACCAATTGGATTTTGCTGCCCAATTTTTCGGTTTGATCTTTCCAGCCAGCCCAATCGTTTTGGTCTAAACCGTCTTCGATAGAAATAATGGGGTATTTTTCGACCCAAGCGGCTAAAAAGTCGTTCATTTCAATCGAAGTGAAGCTTCTGTTTTCCGCAGACAGAACATATTTACCGTCTTTGTAGTATTCAGAAGCCGCTGCATCCATCCCTAAGAAAATGTCTTCACCTGCTTTGTAGCCGGCTTTTTCAATCGCTTCTAAAATCACTTCAATGGCTTCTTCGTTAGAAGACAAATTCGGTGCAAAACCGCCTTCGTCGCCTACCGTTGTAGCCAAACCGCGTGATTTCAACACTTTTGCCAAGTTGTGGAACACTTCCGCGCCGTAACGAATCGCTTCACGGAACGTCGGTGCACCGACTGGCAGAATCATAAACTCTTGTAAATCAACGCTGTTGTCCGCGTGTGAGCCGCCGTTGATGATGTTCATCATTGGCACAGGCATAATGAATTTGCCGGTTTTGTTCAAGAAACGATATAACGGTACGCCTGCTTCGTTGGCTGCCGCGTGCGCTGTTGCCATGGAAACCGCTAAAATCGCGTTTGCACCTAAACGGGCTTTGTTGTCTGTGCCATCTAACGCAATCATTTTAGCGTCAACTGCTTCTTGGTCGTTTGCGTCCATGCCAACAACAGCGGCTTTAATTTCAGTATTGACGTTGTTGATTGCGTCCAACACGCCTTTGCCCAAATAACGATTTTTATCGCCATCACGCAATTCAATCGCTTCGCGTTCACCGGTTGACGCGCCTGATGGCACCATTGCGCTGCCGACTGCGCCGGATTCTAAAGTGACTTCTGCTTCTAAAGTGGGGTTGCCGCGTGAGTCTAAAACTTCTCTTGCTTTAACGTTTACGATTTTACTCATTAATATATATCTCCAGGGGTTAAAAAATAAAAGCAACCAAGGCTGCGTTTTAAAGTTAAAAGTTAAATTAGAAAATAGTTCTTATAAAGTTGTTTCAATCAACGGCTGTGCTTTCACGGCTTTATCTAAAATCATCAAGGTTTCCAATAATTCGCGCATTCTGTGCAATGGCCAAGAATTTGGCCCATCACTTAAGGCTTTTTCAGGATTCGGATGGGTTTCCATAAACAAACCGGAAATTCCCACCGCCACTGCCGCACGCGCTAAAACCGGAACGTGCTCGCGTTGACCACCAGAACAGTTACCTTGTCCGCCTGGCAATTGCACAGAATGAGTCGCATCAAAAACCACCGGACAAGCCGTTTCACGCATCACTGCGAGTGAGCGCATATCCGAAACTAAATTGTTATAGCCAAATGATACGCCGCGTTCACACACCATAATGTGTTCATTACCAGTCGCTTTGGCTTTTTTTGCCACATTCGCCATATCCCAAGGTGCTAAAAACTGTCCTTTTTTGATATTAACGGGAATGCCTTGTTTCGCCACGTTTTGAATAAAATTGGTTTGCCGACATAAAAACGCTGGCGTTTGCATCACATCAACGACTGAGGCGACTTCCGCTAACGGCGTATCTTCGTGAACATCGGTTAAAACGGGTACACCAATGTCAGTTTTTACTTTTTGCAAAATCCGTAAGCCTTCTTCAAATCCAAGCCCACGAAAACTATCCATTGAGGAGCGATTGGCTTTATCGAATGAGGATTTATAAATAAAGTTGATACCTAATTCAGTCGTCAATTCTTTCAAGTAACCAGCGGTATCTATGGCAAGCTGTTCGCTTTCAATTACGCAAGGACCTGCGATTAAAAATAAGGGTTGATTTAAGCCGACTTCAAATCCACATAATTGCATAGAAATTCTCTTTATAGTTGAATGAATGTAGTTACCAGTACCGTTTCTGGCAATATGCTTTTATAAAATATTTAAAACGATTGATGCAGCATGAAAAATAACGGCTCTTTGCGCATTAATCGCATAGCGTTATAGTTTTCTTTATTATCGGGATTAGAACTGCCTGTGGCGAAATTCACAATCCAAGCATCATCATTATTAATTGTTGAAGATGTCCAAAAATTAACCGCTGGAGTAGCAGGAAACACCGTTTGCATAATCGTGGGAGCTCCAGCATAGCCAATAGCGCAACCATCGCTTGTATTAGATTGTTCACTTTCACAGGTGACTAAGCGTTTTAACTCTAAAACACCGCCAATCGCCCAATCGCTATACCCTGCATATTCAAAATTTTCAGCAATCATTTGTGCTTGCATCCATGAAATTTTAGCCGGCTTTCCTTGGCAAGAGTCGCCTTCCCATGTTTGTCCAAAGCTACAACGCATCCATATAACACCTGTGACAGGATCTTTCACCAAGCCACCTTTTACTAAATAGCGATCTAGTTTTTTCCACTCTTCGGTCACTATTGGTTTTGAGGATTTCGGTAAATCCTCAGGGCAATCTAAACCTCGATAACATGCGTAGCTTTCAGAAGTGATGAATAACACCAGCAATCCTAAGAAAATAGTTTTAATGCTCTTTTTAGTCATATTCTTCTTTCCTGCCCTACATTTTTTTAACTAGATTCATGCCAGCTATTGCAACTTCATGAATATCAAGGTTATGCGTTAAGCCCATTTTATAGCCTTCTAACATCGCATCTTTGCGTTCAGAGGGCGTGCCGTGATGACCGCGCGAATAAAAGTGCGTATCACCTTTAAGATACAAGCTATCTAAAAAAGCTTTAATATCTATCTCAGTATCATTCGTGCGCAATCGCTTTAAGCCTAAATAGTAGCCAGCCAAATAATCAGCGTGCAATTCCAATAATTTATGCGTTGGTTGTGATCCCAATAAAAGTTCATAAAACTCGCTTTGCATCTGATAAATATGCGCGAACTCATGCGCCATAATCCCTGCGACAGCCAAGCCTCCCCATTTATGCCGTGCTAGTTCATTCGCCAATAGCTGTTTGCCAAATATCACTGTGCCGCGCGTATCAGGGATAATAGATTCTCTGGCTGCAAAAGCATTTTTAGCTGCACTGTCATCATAAAAACCAAAGCCGGGTAATACTTTAAAACTTTCTGCAATATGCGTCAGTTCTAAGCTAATACTCTGATCAAGTTCTGGATTGCCAGATGAATCCAAGATTTCCAAACCATTCAGAAAAAGTCCGCTTTGCAGCGAGCAGTATTCCGGCAAATCTGCTGAATCGGCATAAACCGCTTGATTGAATAACAGAGCGGCAATTAAAACACAGATGTTTGTTAAAAGTTTTTTACACTTTAGGTTCATTTTCTTAAAAAAAGGAATGGATAACATCATTGATAACCTACTTGCCAATTTGATTCACCAACATGGTTAGTTAAGTGCTTTAGTTGCCGCGCTTTACGTTCTTCTATTTATTCACACTCTTTTTTATGCAAAGCGGCGGCTGCAACAAATCCTGAAAATAATGGATGTCCGCGTCTTGGTGTAGAAGTAAACTCAGGATGGAATTGGCAAGCTAAGAACCAAGGGTGTTCTGGAATTTCAATCACTTCCACTAAACGCCCATCAATTGATTTACCAGAAAAACGCATTCCTTTTTGTTCTAATTGCTCAAGATAATTGTTATTAAATTCATAACGATGGCGATGACGCTCAGTAATCACTTCTTTTTGATACACGCTAAATGCTAATGAATCCGATTGCAAACGACATTTTTGGCTGCCCAAGCGCATTGTGCCACCTAAATCAGAATCCTCAGCGCGTGTTTCCACTCGTCCGCATTCTGTCATCCATTCGGTAATCAAACCGATGACAGGATGTAATGTGGTTGGTAAAAACTCGGTGCTATACGCGCCTTCCAAACCAACCATGTTGCGAGCAAACTCAATCACCGCCACCTGCATTCCTAAGCAAATCCCTAAATAAGGGATTTTATTTTCACGCGCAAACCGCACCGTGGCAATTTTGCCTTCCACTCCGCGCTCACCAAAACCGCCAGGTACTAAAATCGCGTCCAGATTTTTAAGTTGCGCCACGCCTTCGTCTTCAATCGTTTCAGAGTCAATGTAACTGATTTTAACTTTGTTGTGCGTGCGAATTCCGGCGTGGATTAACGCTTCGTGCAAAGATTTATAAGCGTCAGAATGATCAACATATTTTCCTACAATCGCAATATTGACTTCATTGGAGGAAGTGGTCAGAGCTTCAACCACTGCTTTCCATTCTGACAAATCCGCAGGCGGCACGTCTAAACGCAGTTTATTGACGACAACATCATCTAAACCTTGTTCATGCAGCATTAAAGGAATCCGATAAATCGTATCTGCGTCTACTGCTGAAAAAACCGAGTTCTCAGAAACATTGGTAAATAAGGCAATTTTGCGCTTTTCACTGGCTGGAATCGGGCGTTCTGAGCGACAAATTAAAATATCCGGTTGAATACCAATAGTTCTTAATTCTTTAACGGAATGCTGAGTGGGCTTGGTTTTGATTTCGCCTGCCGAAGCAATATAAGGAACAAGCGTTAAATGAATGAAAATGGCGCGGTCGCTACCGAGTTCCACACGAATTTGCCGAATCGCCTCTAAAAAAGGTAACGATTCAATATCGCCCACTGTGCCGCCGACTTCGATAATTCCAACATCCATGCCTTCTGCACTGGCATAAACTCGTTGTTTGATTTCGTCGGTAATATGAGGAATAACCTGCACGGTCGCGCCTAAATAATCGCCTTTGCGTTCTTTGCGCAGTACCGCTTCATAAACTTGCCCGGTCGTAAAATTGTTCTTTTTGGACATGGTGGTTTTTAAAAAACGCTCGTAATGTCCTAAGTCCAAATCGGTTTCCGCGCCGTCTTCGGTGACAAACACCTCGCCATGCTGAAAAGGACTCATTGTGCCGGGGTCAACATTAATATAGGGGTCTAATTTAGTCATGGTGACTTTTAGCCCGCGTTCTTCAAGAATGGCTGCGAGGGAAGATGCCGCAATGCCTTTGCCTAATGAGGATACGACCCCACCTGTAATAAAAATAAATTTTGTCATGGAAGAGAACTACCAGCCTTAAAAGTAGGATGAGTCAAGGCGATAGCCAAAACTCATATTAAGCGATTATCAATGCGATGGGGGTCGCGTTGCTACGCCCATCCTACTGCACTGCACTCAGGTTGAAAAACTTTGGCATTTTAGCAGTTTTAACTTAAGCGTTTATGATTTTTTATGATAGTTTTTGCCATTTTAACTTATAACAAAGTTCCTGATGTTCAATTTGAACCTGAGAACTTAGCCATAAATCCGCTACTGCAATAAGGATATTATCAAAATAGAGCAAGGGGATTAAATCTCTTTCCCAAGGTGGTATTGCGTTTTCTTGAAATAAATTTTTTAAAGTATGTTGACCTTTTCTTCCGGCTAAACTGATTTTTTCCCCGCCTTGCCTAAATTTAATAGTGACGTTTGCAGCTTGCCATAAAGAAACCGGGATGCCTGAGTGTGCTGGATAGCGTTGCAAAATGCTGTTATCTGGTAACAGAATTTGATTTTCTGATTGCACCCAAACTAGACCTTCCAGGTTTTTAAAACCTGGCAGGTCTTTGCTGCAATACAATTTATCTTGATAGCGACGAATTACGATACCGGATTTTTTAAGCTGTGGCTCTGCACTCGGTTTTGCTGCAATCACCGTTTTAAAAATATTGTCTATAAAATCAGTGCTAGGCATTTGCAAATTTTGCTGTTTAAACCATTGCCGAATCACGAGTTGTTGTTGATTAGAATCAAGCTGCAATAACTTGCTGATTGATAAAGTGCTTGTGCATGACTGCCAGTCGTTTAAAGGACTGCCAGTCATAACCTGTGCAAATAAGTTTTCCGCCAGTTCGTTTAAAAGTTGCTGCGCATTAGCACAATGATTAGCTGAGCGCGAGACCGTTTTCGCCACGTTTGTCCAGCGTGTTTTTAATAACGGCACGATTTGATTGCGCAAAAAATTGCGATCAAAATCATCACATTGATTGGTCGGGTCTTCCACCCATGTTAAATGATGTGTTTGCGCGTACTCTTGAATGCTTTGTTTGGAAACATCCAAAAAAGGTCGCAGCATTTTTCCTTGGCTAAAACCAATCTCCCTCGGCATGGCGGCTAAACCTTGCACTCCCGCGCCGCGAAATAATTGCAGCAATACGGTTTCGAGTTGGTCTTCTTGATGCTGCGCAACCAGCAAGACATCATTTTCGTGAATTAATTTTTCTAACGCTTGATAACGCGCATCTCGCGCAGCTTCTTCGGGGCTTTGTCCGTTTTTAGGAAACGCATTCACTCGCAATAGTTGAAATTTAACTTCTACCTGTGCGGCTTGTTGCTGACAGTGAATCGCCCAGCTTTCGGCTTTGGGTTGTAATCCGTGATGGACGTAAACGGCGGTGATTTTGGCTTTTAATTCAGGATATGTGGCGCAAAGGTGCAGCAAAACGTGGGAATCTATGCCACCACTGTAGGCGATGTAAATATGCTGTGCTGATTTGAGTTTTTGTAGATAAGCTGTGAGTTGTGGCATGTTCAGCAAGTTATTGGAAGAGATTATGTTGTCTGAATCAGGATTTGCAGGATTTGCAGGATTTTAGGATGTTCAGGATGGTGTTTTGGATTGTAAAGTTTTTTGAATTGCAGGCTGGTTGCGCCAAAGTTGATGAGTAAGCCAATCGGGAAATTGTAAGCAACAACGTAATTTTTGGCTTGGGCTAAGTGTACGTCTTCTAAATTGATAATGGCTTTCAATTCGACAACAATTTGGTTTTCAACGATAAAGTCGGCGCGGCGTGTGCCGACCATGTAGTCTTCGTAAAAAATCGGTTGTTCTACTTCCCTGCCAAAATTTAATCCTGCTCTTTCTAGTTCAATCGTTAAGCAGCGTTGATAGATGACCTCTTGAAAGCCGTTGCTGAGTGTGTTGTGAACTTTCATGGCACAGCCGTTGATGCGGTAGGTGATGGGGTCTAAATTATTCATTTTTGTTGTCTGAATCAGGATTTGCAGGATTTTAGGATTTTCTTGATGATTCTATGACTTATTCGCCAACCTTGATAATGACACCCCGTTTTTATCCTGTACATCCTAAAATCCTGCAAATCTTGATTCAGACACTTTTTCCCAACGCGGCATTAATTCCCATTGTCCGATTTCTTCAATCCGATTTTTGGCTTTTTGCAAATAATAGTTTGCTTAAAAAACTTCATCAAAAAAATCATCTTTATCTAAAGTTTTTTGCCAAGCTTGATGTCTTAGAACCGAATCTAGTCGCTGTGAAGATTTAAGTGATAAAAAACGGTTGGTATCGGTTGTACCTAATTTTTCAAGCAAAATCATAATTGCTTGTTGAATAAGTTGAGATTCAGTGGTTAAAACGGCTTGTTCCATTATTGCAACTCCTCAGATGAAACGAATTCAAGTGGATTGACAGCGATTATTTTTGCAGTAATTTCTTTTTGATATTTTTTCAACAATTTATCATCACAAGAAATAAAAATATCGGCTAAGGTTTCAGCATAAGCTAAATGTGCAGCATCGGCAATGCCAAATCCCTGTTGATGCAAGTATTCTGCGCGAGTGCGAATCACTTGTTTATTATCAACGAGTGGATGAACAAATTTCTCCAGTTGCGCTTTTAATAACAGTCGTTCTTCAACCGCACTAATAGCTTCAATTTCTTTGAGATGAACGGGGGAAATGACAGATTGATAATAATTTTGCTCGATGTGTTGCAGAATCAGGTAAAACGCTTCGGTTTCTAAGCGTATGCGTAGAGCATCTTGATTATCAAAGGGGCGACAATAGGTGCATACGTCTAAATAGAGGACTTTCATTTGACTGCATCTTTTTTCAACAAGGCAATGATTTCTCTTAAATTTTCATTTTCCCTATCTTTCATGGCAAGTTCTTTTTTTTGTAGCTCGTTAATCAGTAACTGTTCTTTCAATTCAGCATTTGATGAGCCAATATATACGTTATTTTCATGTCTTGTTTTGTTTCGTTGACAAGGAAAATTTATATTTAAAGTTCCTTTTTCAGTTAAATCTACTAATTCAGATAATTGTATTTCAAAAATCTCTGCCAGTTTTTGTAGTTTCGATAGTTTTGGGTCATTTTCTCCGCGCTCAATATCACCGTAAGCACTTTGGGAAACTCCTAATTTTTCAGCAACTTGTTCTTGAGTTAAGTTTTTAGCTTCTCGAATAAGTCTGATTTTTTCATTGACTGACATTAAATATCGCTCCTACCCATAAAATACCTGATTTGCTTGATTGTAACAAATTTCAGAAGGTTTAAAATCATAAGGTTATATATTCATGCGAAATCTTGGGAAGAAAATATGAGTGAAGATAAAAGTAAAAAAAGTGGAATTGGTTCAGCTTTGTTAGAGACTGCAATACTAGGTACAACAGTTTATCTTCAAGCAAAGAAAAATGCAGAAGAACAAAAGGCAAAGCAAAAGTCTTGGGTAAAAGACATTCTTGTAAGTATTATTTCTAGCGTCTTAGCTGGAGTTATAATATGGTACTTTGGCTTTAATAAGTAGAGGTAGGAGTTAATTCAATGATTATTGAAATAGAAATTCCAGATACTTTACCAGAAGGTCGGCGTTCTTCTTTTAAAAAGGAATTGCTGACGGTTTGCTTGAAGCGGCAACAACCGAAACTGAATTTAATTACACACCTAAGGGGCATGAAAGTTACAGAGAACAAGGCAAAGAAGTAGGGAAAACATTGGCAGAAAAAATACAAGAATTTTATCCTAAATGAATCCTAATTTGAGCTAAATAAATCAACTTAAACCGCTAGAGGCAAAACCAAAGGCGGTTTTTTATTACGCATTCATCGGACGGTCAAACAACCCCAACAACTGCAAAAAAACAGGGTGAGGCAGCAAAACCTCCCGCTCAATTGCAGCCAAGCTATTTTGTTTAGCCAAACGCAAATCATAAAAAGTTCGCAAATTAAACCAAAAATGCGCATCGCCACCAAAGTAGCACAACAAGGCATGGCGGATTTATAGCAAAATTTTTAAAGACGACCAGTCGCCTTGAAAAATTTCAGGCTTTGGGCGAGTTATGAAAATCATATCCCCACAAATAATAAAACCAGACAGATTTTTAAGACCTGTCTGGTTTACGATTTGTTTAATCCATTCGGTGATTTGCGCCGTATGATACTGTTATCTACGCCGCCCACCATGAGATCGAAAACCAAAACCCCCAAACGGACGAAAACCACCGTAATAGTTTCCAAAATGCCCGCCTAAATAGCCACCATAGCCGCCGTAACCATAACCCCCATAATAACCCACCGGAGAACCATACCAACTATTATAATAACTGTTGTAATAGCTATTTCTCATATAGGTTAAATACAAATTGTACGCTGCCAAATTTTGCTGCCGAAATGCCGCATCCACTTCTTTAGGGCAAACCGACTGATATAAATGTCCACTTAAACCGGTTGTTACCGCATTTTCCAATTTGCAATAATCCAGCAAGCCTGTTTCGCGTCCTGCAAAATATTGATTTTCATCAGGAATAATCCCGTATTCAAAACACGCCTCTTTATGCAAATTCAACTCGCCTTTCGTTTTTCCCGCCAAACCATCTTGCACACCTAACGCATTCCAATCGCCACGCAAACAATCTTCACGACTTAACGTCATATTGCTACAACCGATCAGTGATAACAGTGGCAAAAGCATTGCCATCATTTTCATAGAGTTCATTTTTCACTCCTGCAAAGTGTGTACAAAAAAACCTTTCAGGCATTCAGCACCTGAAAGGTTTTAGCAAAGGGATCTTAAGATTTTTTATTCAATTTGTCTTTAATAAAAGGCAATAGCGAGTTTATCCAAATATCGGCAACAACAGCAAAAACGGTTTTAGAAATCGTAAAGACATTGGTTAAAAAACTAGCATTGGTATCGCCACCTAACGGAGCTAGTTTTTCTAAAATCACCGTACTTAATTGTTTACGCGGCTCGCCTGACGCTTTATTAATAAAGACTTGTGGATAGAACCACATTTCTAAAATGGAAATCGCCCACATAAACATGAAAGAAACGCCCATCCCCATCCCAGCGAACACCACTAAGATAGCAAACATCGGGTGAATTTTCGTCAGCCACCACGACAAAATATCCACCAGCAAAAACGCATACGGCATTCCAATCGCAATACATTTATATTGCATGGTCGGGCTTTGCGCAAAGCTGAAAATAATGCCGACAAACATAAAAATAAAGCTGATACCGAATAAATGGATATGCGAAACGCGGGTCAACGAAGCAAATGTTGCGCCTTGATCTTCAGTTGTAACGGTTTTCAAAACTTCAACATCGCTAAAGTCTGGAATTGTGCCGGCTTCTTTGTTGTGACACATCACGCAGCGTTCATCAATGATTTTTTTCACGCCTGAGGATTCGTAAGTTTTCACATCTGCACCGTCGCGCACCCATTGCATAATTTCAAAACGCTCTTTTTCGGAGGCATTTTGTTTCATTGAGCCGTTCAGTTTTTTCTCCAACACGGTGCCTGAGCGGTTGCCATAATAGCTATAAACAATATCGTCCAGCGATAAGCCCAATTTTCCGTCCGCCATGCCATGCGTGAACAGAATTTGGATTAACGCAAAGAAATATCCAACCGCAACTGAACAAAGATAGCCGGTGAATAAAACTTTAATCGGGGTTTCATGGTCTTTTAACGGAATATATTTTTGAGTCATAGTTGTGTTTTAGGTTGATAAAAGAAAACGATGCAGTATTTAGCAATTCGCGTAGCAATGATTTTGCCCTGCTAAGATACTTTTTTAAGCTGTGTTTGACTAAAAAAGCACTGCCAATCAGCGTGTTATTTGCAGCATATTTTGTGCCGTTGCAATAAAGTTGTGTGCTTTTTAGTTGTGGTGGTTTGTATTTGATGCGCAATTATACGCTGGATAGTCGCAATTGCGAAAATTGCTAAGATATGTGTGGAAAATAAAATAGGATAACTTTTTGTATTTTCAGTGTTTTTTAAATCCATGCTGACTCTGCAACAGATACTTTTCAAAAAAAATCCGTGTCACTGATGAATATCACAATGGAAAATGCGCCGTTTTTGCAATTTTAGGAACAAATAGATTTTGTAAGAAACTGTTGTTTGCACTTTGCCAAACTCATGTTTGCTGACAATCATCGCAAAAACCGTGCAACTCTAAAGTTAATTGTTGTGGTTGAAACGCATTGTTTCTGCCAATTTCATAAATCGCTTCGTACACTTCCTGCGCTTCCACTTCTTTTGCATCGTGGCAATTATCACAAATGAGTAACACCGAATTATGTGCCGTTTCTGGATGCGAGCAACCAACAAACGCATTTAAAGACGCAACTTTGTGAATCAACCCCGCGCTTAATAAAAAATCCAATGCTCGATAAATGGTCACTGGTTTCGCTTTCGGGTCTTCTTGCTGCAAACTCGCTAATAAATCATACGCGCCCACCGCTTTGTGATTTGACCAAATCAATTCAAAAATGCGCTGGCGAATCGGCGTTAATCGAATATTTTTTTCAACGCACACATTTTGTGCAGATTCTAAAGCATGGCTGATACAGCAATCGTGGTCGTGGCAGTGAATAACAGAAGATGATGTCATAGTTTTAAATCTAAGTAGTGAGAAGTTTTAGATAGGTTGCATTTTGTTATGTTATAACATAACATAGAAAAACACCCTAAACGATCCTTCCTACGTTTTTATGAAAAAAGTTATTGTTATGTTTTTTGTCTCTCATGTTGCTTTTGCGGCGAATGAACCAGCAACAGAGGAACTCCCTGAAACGGAATTAAATGAACTTGTTGTTTCCGCTCCTTTTTCTTTAAAAGTATCAGAATCTGCAAAACCTGTGACTGTATTATCCGGTGAAAAACTGCGCACTAAAATCGCTGGCACGCTCGGTGAAACCTTAAAAAATGAACTTGGCATCACCACACAATCTTTCGGTTCAGGGGTTGGTACGCCCGTGATACGCGGACAAGCAGGCCCACGAGTGCGGGTGATGCAAAATAGCATTGGTAACAATGATGTTTCCACTTTAAGCCCAGACCACGCCAACAGCGTTGAACCCCTTTTAGCCGAGCGCATTGAGGTGTTACGCGGCCCTGCAACCTTATTATACGGTAGCGGAGCCATTGGTGGTGTAGTGAACGTGATTGATAATCGCATTCCCGAAACTTTACCTACAAAACTGATCGGCGGTGCGGCAGAACAGCGTTATGATTCTTCTAACAACGAAACCGCCAGCGTGGTAAAAATAGAAGGTGGCAAAAAAGGCATCGCTTATCATTTAGACGGATTTTATCGCAGTCACGGCAATTTACGCATCGGCGGCAACGCGATAGACGAACAAAACGCCCGCGCCACTGATCCCACGTTAGCGGATGTACCTGTATTGGACAATTCTAATGGCATGATTAAAGACACACGCGGCTGGTCGCGCGGTGGTTCGGCAGGTTTATCCTATATTGCTGAACAAGGGTTAATCGGCGCATCCATTAACACGTTAGAAAACAGTTATGGCATTCCGGCAGATGGCACGGGGGCTGATCCTGTGAGTATTTTATTAAAACAAAGCAAATATGATTTAAAAGCACAACTGAATAAACCGTTACCCGGGGTGGATTTTATTCGCTATAAATTTGGCTACACGGATTATCAACACACAGAACTGGATAACGGCGTTCCCGCGACACGCTTTTTAAATGAAACCTTTGAAAATCGCTTGGAATTACAACATCAAGCGATTGCAGGCATGAAAGGCACGATTGGTTTTCAATCTACCAACAGCAAATTTGCAGCACTCGGTGACGAGGCAATTGTGCCAAAATCCGATATTGACACTTATGGTGTGTTTTTAGTGGAATCGCTGAATGCTGGCGATTTAACGTATGAGCTTGGTGGACGAGCAGAAGTGCAAACCATTAAACCTGAAAATGCTACAACATTTTCATACACGCCATTCAGCGGCTCTGCGTCTGTACTGTGGAAAATAAACCCACAACATCAATTAAGTTTTGCTGCCACGCATTCGCAACGCGCACCGTTAGTGCAAGAATTGTTATCAAAAGGCGTTCATGCAGCCACGCGCAGTTATGAACTCGGCAGTGCTAATTTAAACAAAGAATTTTCCAATAATCTCGATTTAGCCTATCGTTTTCAATCCTCTGCATTAAATCTTGAGATTAATCTATTTAACAATTGGGTAAATGACTATATTTATCAACAACGTAGTGGTGATATTTTTAATACCAGTCTTGAAGCAATGGAAAGCGCGTGTAGCACCACATCCGCCGATTGTTTGCCTGTGGAACAAAGTCAGCAAAAAAATGCGATTTTTCGTGGTTTTGAAGCGAAATTGCTCGCACCGCTGTTGAAAAATGAGCTTGGTGCAGTGGATTTGACGCTGTTTAGTGATTACACGCGCGGTTATTTTGTGCAAGGTGGCAATGTGCCGCGAATGCCGCCGCTGCGTTTTGGGTTTCAGTTGGATTATGAAAAGAACAATTTCTCCAGCAATTTGCGTTTAACGCGAGCGCAGGCACAAAATGATGTAGCAGAAAATGATTCAAAAACAAAAGGTTATTTTTTAGTCAACTTAGGTGCGCAGTATAAAGTGGCAAGTTTTCAAAACAGCAATATTCTGTTGTTTGCGAATGGCAAAAATTTGTTGAATGAAAACATCCGTAATTCGACTTCGTATTTGCGCAATTTCGCCCCCGATGCAGGGCGCAGTGCAGAACTGGGAATTAGAATTAGTTATTAGACGGGCGATTGACTTGCAATTCCAGCACCGTAAGTTTGATAAAGCAACCTAGCAAAAGGGTTATTTAGAAACAGGTGCTGGGGTAGTTTGTCTTCGATAGATTCAGCGAAAATCTCCAAAGTTCTGAAATTTTTTAAGACGACTGGTCGTCTTAAAAGTTTTCTAAAAAAATCGACAAAATAATAACTCCGATTACTAAGCTGAATCGGAGTTATGTTTATCTTGAAGATATTCGATTTAATTACTTAGCGGTAATCTCAGCGTGCAACGCTCTAAACTCATCGGTTAATTTATGGGTCGGCGCGTAATGTACTAACGGTTGTGAATGGGAGTGAGATTCACGCACTTTCACCGATGGGGAAATTTTACTTTCTAGCACGCGATGTCCTTCCCTTAACAACTCTTCCACTAATTGCGTTGGCAAATTCGCTTGGCGTTGAAATTGGTTCACCACAATCCCTTCAATTTCTAGTTTTTCATTATGATCGGCTTTCACCTCTGCCAACGCCTGCATCAATGAAAATAGCGCGTCGCGAGCAAACGCATCACAATCAAATGGAATCAAACACTTATCGGCTGCAATTAACGCAGATTGGCTATAAAAATTCAAAATCGGCGGCGTATCAATATAAATAGCATCAAATCCTGTGAGCTGATCTAACGCTTCTCTGAGTTTAAAAATTTTGTGCCGTGATTCTAATCGGCTTTGTAACGGCTCTAATTCAGGATGCGAACCTATCACATATAAATTAGGAAACGGGGTTTCATGCACCAAGCTGCTCAATCCAACTGTTTGTCCACCAAACAAGCCTAAACTCAGCGTGTCTTTAAAAAACAGTGCAATGGTTTTATTGGCATCGGAAATTTTGTTGCCTAATAAATATTGCGTGGCATTGCCTTGAATATCAAGGTCTATCACCAAGGTGCGTAAGCCTTCAACCGCACTAATCGCTGCTAAATTACAAGTGATGGTTGACTTGCCCACTCCGCCTTTTTGATTAAAAATGACCCTGCGCATAATATTTTCCCCGTTAAATCAAATAGATATTGTTTTTATTATAAATCCGCACTGTCACATCTTAACTGCGGATAAAAGTATTTGCCTTACAGTTTGGGCACTCTGGAATTTGGCTGGTGGATTTAAAGGCAATTTCTTTGCCGCATTCTTCACACATAAATGTGCCAGGCCCTGTGATTTCGCCGCTGTGATAAGGATGATAATTTTTGGCTTGTTGTTCGATAATTGCTAATTCAAGGCGCGTTTTATCCGCTACATTCATAAACGCATCGAAGGCAAAGTCTTCAATTAAATCAATCCCAAATTTTATCCATTTTGAATATTCATCAACACTTCCTGCTACAGCATCTGTACTGCGTTTGCTATCAAGACTGCTAACATAATGATAAAACCAATAAATATCGCGCGTGACATAGCCAGCAACCTTGGAAACTTCTTCCTCAGTTAAATCACTTAACTCACTGGTTTTGTTTTTTGCAATTTCTAAAGCATCAGCAGAAGAATAATGAGTATCTCCCATTGTTTCGTGAAGATGCTGCATGAGATTGTTGTACGCTTGGATAAAATTATCTTTAATCATAGTAATTCCTTAAAAATGACGCTTTAGATTTAAGCGGCGGTGCTGTATTCTAACGCTTTTGACTGATAAATGAAGAGTAACATCACAAATTTAGCGCAAATTCGATAATTAAAAAATCAAATAGCCGCTCAATAAAAGTTTAAGGATATTTCGGAGTGCAAGCTTTGCTTGCCACGTTACGCAGAGCATCATCACCTTAGATTCTATGAACGACTGAAATTTAAAAAAACAGCCAAACTATTACAGCTTAACAGTTTATAAGGATTGGACTTCAATTTACGGTTTAGGTGAAAAAAATCTTGTTTAACAACTTAAACCTCACTTGCCTTTATGAATTAACCGATTATGAAATGGCTTAATCTCATCCAAAATGGTTTATTTCCTCCCACCTGCATTTTGTGTGACAACGTAAGCCACTGCGAAAAAGACATCTGCCAACCCTGTTTAAATCAACTCATTGAAAATACAAACTATTGTTATCAATGTGGCACGCCGTTTAAACAACCCACGCCGCAAAACACTGTTTGCACAGCCTGCTTAAAAAATCCGCCCGCTTATAACCGCACCATCGCGCCGTTTGCTCATCAAGGCATCATGCGCCATTTGGTGACGCGCTTAAAATTTAACGACAATTACAAAAACGCGCGGCTTTTAGGAATGCTGTTAGCTGAAAAAATCCAAGCAGAAACGCAATTACCGCAATGTATTATTCCCGTACCGCTGCATAAAAATCGCTATCAAGAACGCGGCTTTAATCAATCCATTGAAATTGCCAGAACGCTTTCCAAAAAACTGAACATTCCGTTAGAACTCAATGCCTGTGTTCGACACCGCGACACACCGCATCAAGTCGGATTATCGAAACAAGAACGCTTGGTGAATGTGAAAGATGCGTTTTCGCTGCAAAAACCACTGCCGTTTTCACACGTTGTGCTGTTAGATGATGTGATGACGGCGGGGGCAACTTTGCATGAAATCGCCAGCGTGTTGAAAAAAAACGGTGTGGAAAAAGTGGATGTTTGGGTATGTGCGCGAGCGTATTAACTATTTGTCTGAATCAGGATTGACAGGATTTTAGGATTTATAAGATGTGCAAAAATTATTCTGCTAATCCTTTAATCTTGAAAATCATGATTCAGACAAGATTTTATACTCTTGCCAAAATATAATTTTCTTCAACCTTTTCTAACACCGCTGGCTGAATTTTATTTTCTAAATCATCCGCTTCTGCAACAACACACGCGACACGCAAATAATTTGGCGTATAACCAAAGCGCAAAAACTCACCTGCTGGCGTTTCTTCACGCTGACCTTCCCACAAAATCGGGAACTCTTGCCCTAATTGCGCCGCGATAAAATCTTGTTTCATACGATGCGCTAACTCATGCAATTGCTGGCTGCGTTGTCTTTTCACTTCGTTTAGTACCGGATTTGGCAATGTTGCCGCTTTTGTACCTTCGCGCGGTGAATAACTGAAAATATGAATATGCCCAAATCCAATCGACTGAATAAAATCAAAGCTTTCCTGCCATTCTTCCTCTGTTTCACCGGGAAAACCGACAATAATATCGGTGGTAAGATTAAAGTGCGGAATTTGTGCGCGGGCTTGTTCGACAATTTTGGCAAATTCTGCGGTTTTGCAACGCCGTGCCATGCGTCTTAACACGGTATCCGAGCCACTTTGCAACGGTAAATGCAGGTGCGGCATTAGGCGTGGATTTTGAAATAACTCAAAAAAGTTTTCCGGCAAATCCCAAGGCTCTAACGAGCCGAGTCTTAAGCGTGGAATTTGCGTGTGCGCCAAAATTTCAGTAATCAACGTTGCCAAATTGCTATCAATATCACCGCCATAACCGCCTAAATGCACGCCGGTTAAAATCACTTCATTAATGCCTTGGTTGTGCAGGGTATTAATTTCATCAATCACCGCTTGCACGGAGCGACTGCTCTCTTCGCCACGCGCGACAGTGACAATACAAAACGTGCAACGATAGCGGCAACCATCTTGCACTTTCACAAAAGCGCGTTGCCGCCCACGACTAAACAGCGAGTTTTCGCCCGGTTCGGTGGACATCGCGGGCATGGTTTGCAGATTTAATTCGGTAATGGTTTTTTCCACCAATTGGTCTTTGTCTTTATTGCTGACCACTAAATCCACGCCTAATAATTGCTCGGCTTCTTCTTGGTTCAATGTCGCATAGCAACCACTGACAACTAATTTGGCATCCGGTTTATCGCGATGAATTCGGCGAATCAATTGCCGAGATTTTCGTGCCGCGTCAGATGTAACGGCACAAGAATTAATCACCACCACATCTGCATTTTTAACTTCGCAGCTGATGTGATGTCCTGCGTTTTGAAAAGCTTGCGCCCATGTTTCCAATTCGGCTTCGTTCAAGCGACAGCCTAAAGTTTTTAGATGTATTAACATTCGATTTTTATAACAGTTTGATTCAGGTAGAGACGCAAAATTTTGCGTCTCTACAGTATTTTGCTTGTATTGGGGGCGGCGCAAATTGCCAAACAAACCAATAATAAAGTTTCCCACGCATCGCCGCTTTGTTGCCCTTTGCTTTGCCTGTCTGCTTTCGCAGTTAAAACAAAAATATGCTGCAATTGCGCTAAACTCAAGCGGCTTAAGGCTTGCGTGATGGCTTGTTTGCGTTTATCCCAAATAAAATGCTTTTTAAACACCGCTTCTTTATTGGTTGCGGTTTTCAATTCCATTAAAGCCCGCGCTTCACGGCTTAATGCCCATAAAATCACCGGCGCGGCAATGCCTTCTTCTCTCAACGCATGTAAAACTCGTGCGGCACGATTAACTCGCCCAGCTAACACCGCTTCTGTGAGTTTAAACACATCAAAGCGCGAGCTATCCGCCACCGCGTGTTCCACCATTTCAGTGGAAAGTTTTACTGCACCGTATAAAACATAAAGTTTTTCAATCTCTTGCGCTGCTGCGAGTAAATTGCCTTCAATCCGTGAGGCAATAATTTTTACGCCCGCCGCTTCCACTTGTAAGCCGCGTTTTAATAACCGATGTTGCAGCCATTGAATCAGCTCTTGTCCTTCCAATGGAAAAACTTGCACCACTACGCCAAGTTTATCAATGGTTTGAAACCATTTGCTTTTCAACGAGGTATTGTCCAGTTTTGCGCAGCTAATTAACAGCAAATTATCCGGCGATAAATTTTCGCAATATTCACTGATAGCTTTACTGCCTTCTGTGCCAAATTTACCGGAAGGCACGCGCAAATCGAGAATTTTTTTATCAGAAAAAATCGAGGAGCTATCAGCGGCAAAGCTTAGCTGTTTCCAATCAAAATGACCTTCCGCACTAAATACTTCGCGATTGAGAAAATCAGATTTTTTTGCAGCAGCGCGAATGGCATCAGCGGCTTCACCGGCTTGCAGCGGTTCATCGCCTGTAATCAAATAGATAGGCGCGATGCGTTTGCTTAAATCCGTGCTGAGTTGAGAAAGACTTAGGCGCATATTATTTGGTGATCGCCTTGTTTTCCATTGCCAAATTAATGCGGCTCATAATTGAACTGACGGCTTGTTGATACATTTCAACGCGAATCACGACTTCTTCATTGTTTTTACCCAAAATCGCGGTTTGGTCGTTGAAGTAGTCGCGTTTAATGTTGACGTTTTGATCGCCTAAGAGCAGTTTGCCAGCGGGGTCGTAAATGGCAAAGTCCACATGATAAATTAATTGGAATTGATTGGCGCGACCTGCGGTGTTGATTGCCATCACGCGCGATGTTGTTTGTTCTTTGGCAAATTTTATCACGATGCCTGCTTCAGATTGCGTGGTAACTAATTTGCCTTGCGAGGACTTGAGAGCTTTTTTCATCTCTTGTTGTAATGCGTTGGACGCGCCTTCCACATAGATATTTTCCATGCCGGCAGGTAGTTCAATGTCACCGCGTAGGTGATAGCCGCAGGCGGTTAAAAGCAATAATGCGAAAATGAGGGGGATTTTTTTCAAAAACATAGGGATAGATTGATAAATTAAAATGGTTTTTTATGCGGCAACTAAATATTCTCTCACATCGATTTGTACACCCATTTCTACCGCTTGTTTAGCCGTTTTAAATAATTCAGATGAAATAGTTTCATTAATGAATTCTTCGCCACAATTATTACAAACAGTAGCAGGAACTTGTTTAAAAATAAGCGTGGTTTTATAGCGTTCTAAAACAACCGTTGCAAAACCTTTTTCTGTTTCGCCGTGTCTGCAAATGGGGCATTTCATGATTTTTTCCTCGTAAAATCGGCATTCCAAATTAATGGGTCAGGATAATAGGCGGTGATAATGATAATTTCATCCAATTCACTTTTAGCATAAACAATATGTAGTGGTTTATTTTCTTTCCAGCCTAGCAACAAACAGCTTGGATAAGGTTGGTCTTCTGGATAATCCACGATGATTTTCCCTGTTTCAATAACGTGTTTTATATCTTCAATATCAATGTCACGTTCAAACATGCGTTTTAAAGCGTGATTGCGAAAAATCAGATTCATCGTTTAATCCTAAAAGTCCTGTTCAAAAACTGCCGCCCGTGCTTTAGAC
>CAKZJE010000018.1 GCA_936941155.1 uncultured Methylomonas sp.
CCAACCTACATATTTCAATATCCAATTGATATATAAACACTTTTTTAAACTAAAGATGTGTAGATAACTATGCCTTTAAAGGACTGGCAGTCGTTTTGTACCAAAAACTTATCCATCACTACTTAAGAGGTTGCGGTGATAACAATTAAATTAACCTTAGCGATTATTGCCTTTGTTTTAAGCAGCGGGCAGATTGTTTTTGAAACCTTTCAACATCACCAAACCGTTAATCCAAAACATAGTTTGATTAAAACACTGGTGTTTATACTCAGTTCGATAAGTTTGGTGTATTTGGCAAAAGATATTTATCAGGATTTTGATAGCGAAAAAAACACCTCAGTTAGCACCGCGTCCATGACTAATCCTGCGGAACTGGATTATTGGCATAGTATTTATGATAATCCTTCACCTGAAAGTTATTGCGCGTATTTAGACAAATATCCACAAGGACAATTTGTGTCGTTTGCTAAACGCGGAATTCCCGGCGATTGTTTGCAAGTCAAACGCGATGCGGAGGCAGAAATCAAGAAAAAAGCGGAAGCAGAGGCGTTAGTATTAAAAGAAAAACTCGATAATGAAACAAAGTTATTAGCAGAAAAAAATGCCCAGTTGGAAAAAGAAGCGAAAGAAAATGCCAGTCGCATTGAGGCGTTGGAACAAGCAAAAACTGAAGCTGACTTAAAAACGCAGGCGCAACTTAATATAGAGGCTAAATTAAAAGCGGATTTGGAGTTGAAACTTAAATCCGAAACAATGCTTCCTTCTTTGGATAAAGCATTCCCAGTTGAGCCGGAAAAATCCCAATCTGACAGCGAAATAAAACCGCAAACCGAATTGAACGAGCCGTTATTTTAAAAACCATTTTTCTCAACATCAGGCTTTGGTCAAAAATAACTTCCCTGAATCCCTGTTGAGGCAATTTTAACCGCTCTGGGCGGATGAATTCGCCTCTACATAAGCATTAGAAAAATCGGGAAGTTATTTTTAGCCATGTCCTGAACGGTAACTACTTTGCTCATACTGTTTAAGTAGTGCTTATGCTAAACTTGCCCAACAACCACTAGATTTTCCCATAAGACTCAATATGTCTCATCCATCGTTATTGAACACTATTATTTTAGATAATATTTCTGATGCAATTGTTACGATTGATGCGAAAGGCATTATTCACACCATGAATAGCACCGTAGAAGACATGTTCGGCTATTCCACCTCTGAATTGATTGGCGCAAATGTCAATATTCTAATGAACGCGCCGTACCATGAATTGCACGACAGCTATATCAGCAATTATTTAAGGACAGGACAAACCAAAGTCATTGGGCAATCACGCGAACTAGAAGCGCAACGTAAAAATGGCGAAATTTTTGAAATTGAATTATTTGTCCATGACATTGGCGTAGACGAAGAACATCGTTTTTTAGGGATTATTCGCGATATTTCTGAACGCAAACACATGGATAGAGTCAAGTCTGAATTTGTGTCTACGGTAAGCCATGAATTACGCACCCCTTTAACCTCGATTAAAGGCGCGTTAGGGATGATTAACAGCGGCGTTTTAGGTGTGCTGCCCGATAAAGCAAAGCGGATGGTGGAGCTGGCGCATAATAATACTGAACGCTTGATTTTATTGGTAAATGATTTATTGGATATGGAAAAAATTCAAGCAGGAAAAATTGATTTAAAAATAGAAAAAGTCAATTTAACCACGCTGGTGAAAGAATCTATTGCCATGAATCAAACTTATGCCAGCAATTTAAAAGTGAAATTGGTTTTAGAAGAGTTGCCAGCAGATTATTTTGTGGTGGCAGATTACAGCCGAATGTTGCAAGTGATGGCAAATTTAATTTCTAACGCGGCAAAATATTCGCCCGCTGATGATGTGGTGAAGATTAACGTTAGAGGCGATGAGAATGCAATTCAAGTTTCAGTCGCCGACAATGGCTTAGGAATTCCGCCGGAATATCACAGCAAAATTTTTCAAAAGTTCTCACAGCTGGATGCCTCAGATAAGCGGCAAAAAGGCGGCACAGGTTTAGGATTAAATATCACTAAAGCCATTGTCGAGCATCACGGCGGGCGGATTGATTTTATTACGCAAGTGAATAAAGGCGCGACCTTCTTTTTTACCTTACCCGCATGGCAACCTACGCCAAATAGTGAATATGCTGCGGTAATCAAAGCCGATTCAGACTCCTTTCTGCCACGAAAAAATACCGCAGGGCATGTGTTAGTTTTAGAAGATGAGCCGGATATTGCCAAATTATTGGCATTAATGCTGGAGCAACAAAACTTTTCAGTCACCACCTGTGGCACGGCAAAACAAGCAAAACAGCTGTTAGCAACGCAAAAATTTAGTTTGATGACTGTCGATATTCGCCTGCCAGATCAAGATGGCTTATCGTTAGTTCGTGAGCTAAGAGGAAATCCTGATACACACCAATTGCCGATTATTATTGTTTCTGCTGAAGCAGGATTAGCGCAAAGAAATAATGTGACCGCAGGTTTGCGGGTGATTGATTGGATAGAAAAACCAATTGACCAGCAGCGTTTATTAAACAGCGTTCATTCATCACTCAAAATCAGAGATAGACCTTCTAAGGTTCTCTATGTGGAAGATGATGCCGATTTAACGCAAATGATGGAAACTTTGTTGGGCGATACTATGACAGTTGTTTCGGCTGATACGCTGTGTAAAGCGAAACGCTTGTTAAAAGAAGAGAATTTTGATTTGGTGATTCTTGATGTGGGCTTGCCTGATGGCACAGGCTTGGAAATTCTACCTTTGCTCAAAGAACAATTATCGCTGATTCCGGTGATTATTTTTTCAGGTGAAAATATTACCGCAGAAGTTGTGAATCGCGTTGATGCGGCACTTATCAAATCGCAAGTTAATAATGATGAATTGGTCAAAACGATCAAAAAACTTCTTAAGGCACTTTAAAAATGACCTCAACTCCCTTAACAAAAATTTTATATGCGGAAGATGAAGATGATATTCGGGAAATCGCCGTTTTAGCGATAGAAACCATTGGTGGTTTTGAAATAGCAACCTGTAGCAGTGGCGGTGAGGTGCTGGCATTGGCACAACAATTTCAGCCGCAAATAATTTTGCTGGATGTGATGATGCCGATTATGGACGGCCCTACAACACTGCTGGCCTTAAAAGAACATCCGCAGTTGCAGCATATTCCGGTGGTGTTTTTAACTGCAAAAATTATGAATGATGAAATTAATCGTTTTAAAAACATGGGCGCGATTGATGTGATTGCCAAGCCGTTTGACGCGATGACGTTGTCTGCGCAAATTCAAACTATTTGGAACAATCATCATGGCGAATAATTTGGAAGCCACCTTAAAACGCATGGATGAATTGCAAATTGCGTTTATTGCGAAATTAGGTAATAAAATCAAGGAACTCAGTCGTTTGATTTTGCAATTAGACGGCAGCAGTTCGGCACAAGAACCGCATAATCAACAACTTTTAGAAAAAATCCACAGTTTATCGCACACGCTGGCAGGTTCTGCCGGCACGTTTAAGCACACCACCGTTTATCACAAAGCCAAAGCCATTGAAAATTTAAGCAACGATCTGCTTTTCAAGCAAACCAGTGCGCCAAAAAACTGGCATCGCTTGTTGCTAGAGTTTATTGTCAGTTTACGCAGTGATGTACAAGTCAGTGGTCGCCCTACCGTTGTAGAAAGTTTTTCTGCCTTTCAATCTGAAGAACAGCAGCTCTATCAACTGGGCGAATCGCATTCTTCTGTGATTGTGGTTGATGATGATGAATTGCTGGTTAGTTTGATTAAAGAACAAGCGAAACATTTTCAATATAACGTGATTCCTTTATTAACTACCGAAAATTTAGAAGATGCCATTGATCAATATCAACCTGCCGCTATTTTAATGGACGTGGTTTTTCCTGATGCCATACATTCTGGCATTGAAATTATTAATCAATTAAAAGCAAAAAATAAAATTCACTGCCCTGTGGTGTTTATGTCTAATCGCTGCGATGTGGCAGTCAGATTGGATGCCTTACGCGCGGGCAGCAATGCGTATATTGTAAAACCGATAGATATTTTGGAATTAGTGCGGGTTTTAGACCGTTTAACGCAAAAATTAGCGAAAAAGAAATCACGGATTTTGATTGTGGATGATGATCCGTTTACAACCGATTTTTATGAAGCGGCACTCAATAACAACGGTTTTATTTGCGAATCCATCTTAAATCCAATGGACGTAATCAACAAAGCCTTAAGTTTTTGTCCTGATGCGATTTTATTAGACATTAATATGCCCGGTTGCAATGGTTTTGAATTAGCAGAAATTATTCGCCAAGATGACAGTTTTTCTCATATTCCCTTGTTGTTTTTAACTTCGGTTAATACTCGCGAACAAGAAATTCATGCAGTTGAATCCGGTGGCGATGATTTTCTGGATAAAAATACGCAACTTTCGACATTGATAGCGATTATTAAAGGTCATGTGCAACGCTATAAAGAATTAGATTCGGTTTTAACACGATTAAAACGTGATGAAGTACGGTTTCGTTCTGTCACTAGCTCCAGTACTGATGCGATTATTAGCACGGATGAAAAAGGGCGGATTGTGTTTTGGAATGAAGGTGCGGAAAATATTTTTGGTTTTAGTGCCTTAGAAACCATTGGGCAAAATTTGGATTTTATTATTCCAACGGAAGAGTGGGAACAGCACGCGAAAGGTTTTGAAAATTTACTGGCAAATAAAACGTGGCAGCAATCGAATAAACAGTGCATTGAGCGAACAGCCGTCACTAAACAGAAAAATCGCATTGAGGTTGAATTAACTTACACAGAATGGCTGTGTGTGACAGAAAAATTTTATACTGCGATTATCCGAGACGTTACCGATAGAAAATTGATTGAACAAGAACTGAGCAACAAAGAAGCGTATTTAAACGCGATTGTAAGTAGCTCTGGCGAAGCCATTATCACCATGAGTCATGAAGGCATTATAGAAACTGCCAATCCTAGCGCGAGGCATTTATTTGGCTATCAATTTGATGAGTTGCTTGGCAAAAATATGTCTATTTTGTACGCACCAGCGGTAGAACAGCACCACCACTCGCCCTTGTTAGAGCAAGCCGCTTTTAACACAGCGCAGATGATAGAGCTAACTGGTATGCACAAAGACGGCAGCTTGTTGACTTTGGAAATGAATATTTCCCCGATGATGATTGCTGGACAGCGCAAATTTGTGGGGATTTTGCGTGATATTTCCGAGCGCAAAAAATTTATTAAGCAATTATGGCTGGCAAAAAATGGCGCAGAGGCTGCAAGTCAGGCGAAAAGCGAATTTTTATCGAATATGAGCCATGAGTTGCGCACGCCACTGAATGCCATTTTAGGCTTTACGCAATTATTGCAAACTGATACGGATTATCCGCTCAGTGCTGAGCAGATGGATTCACTTAATCATATTTATCAAGGCGGAGTTCAGTTGTTAAGCTTGATAGAGGAGATTTTGAATTTAGCGAATATTGAATCAGGTGTTTTAGATGTCATCAGTGAAAAAATTGCTTTAGTGCCGTTTCTTAATAAAGTTATTAAGCAGATGTTGCCGCAAATTGCAGAGGCTGGGCTGAGTATTAATGACTTAACTGATGAAAATCAAATAGTTGTTGAGGCTGATAAAACCAAGCTACGTCACGCGATTGAGCATTTATTATCCAATGCGATTAAATACAATCAGTCGGGGGGCAGTATTCAAGTAGATTTGATTGCTTTAGAGCAAAAAATTCGCTTGGCTATTACAGACACAGGCAAAGGTATTCCAGAACATTTGCTGCCGCAGTTATTTGAGCCATTTGCCCGTTTAAATGCAAATATTGATGTCACTGAAGGGGCTGGAATTGGTTTGGCTTTGACTAAAAAACTCATCGAGATGATGAATGGAAAAGTGGGGGTGACAAGTCAAGTCAACAAAGGGACAACTTTTTGGATTGAGTTGGAGCGGATATAGCTAACGCATAATGAAATGATAGCGTTAGTGGTGAGCCTGTCGAACCACGTTCAGCCTTTCAACAAGCTCAGGGTGAAAGGCTCTATATCAATGCTTAATAAATTTACTCATTAGGAATTCGATAACCGCGTCCACGCAAGGTTTCTATCGGTTTCGTAACGCCATTCGGGTCTATTTTCTTTCTTAAACGTCCAATAAAAACTTCAATCACATTGCTATCGCGATCAAAATCTTCTGCATAAATATGTTCAGTTAAAACAGTTTTGGAAATTACCTCGCCTTTGCGAAACATCAAATATTCCAATACTTTATATTCAAAAGCAGTTAATTCCACCAAATTGCCATCGACGCGCACATCTTGCCCTAGTGTATCAACTTTAATATTGGCATAACTTAAAATCGGCTGCGCATTGCCTGTTGAGCGGCGAATCAAAGCATTAATCCGCGCTTCCAATTCTTCATAATGAAACGGCTTAGGCAAATAATCATCTGCACCGGCTTCTAAACCTTCCACTTTATCCTGCCAGCGACTGCGTGCAGTAAGCAATAAAATCGGTGTGTTAATGTTTTGTTGCCGCAAACGCTTAATTAATTCAATTCCTGAAAAATCCGGCAAACCAATATCTACAATCGCAACATCAATAGGGTATTCTTTGGCGAGATAACAACCATCACTACCATTGTGAGCGGTGTCAACTGCAAAGCCTTTATCTTGAAAAAAACGTTGGATTTGTTGGGCTAAGATTTTTTCATCTTCAACGACTAAAATACGCATGTTATTTCTTTTGTTTGTCCAGAGTTTTGCCTGTGACAGCATCAATTTTAATATGCTGAATATGACCTGTTGCGGTTAAAATTTTGATGACATGAATTTTTTTACCCGATATTAGTTCAGTTTTTGCCGCTAATACTTTGTTTTTGGTATCGAGCATTATCTGTTTTGTTGCCTCATCCAACGTGACAGGATGATATTCTTCTGTGCTGGGCACTGGCAGCGTCGTTTCTTTAGTAGAAGCTGCCGGAGCTTTTTCCTCTGCATAGACACAACTGATATTTAAAATTAATACGACTAATACACGGGCTGCTTTGAGGAAAAAGCTCATTATCTGATCCAAAACTTAAATAAACGAAAATAAGAAATTCCTTGCGCGGAAAGTCAACATTAATACTATATATAGCTTGCGACTGAATTTAAACTGAATAGACTATTTATCGTAAGGTAATGTTTTGAAAGGCACTACTAAAGGCATGACCAAAAGACGCGCCTAATTTGCCTGCCAATTTATCCAACAATTGTTCTTGTGGGGTAAAATCAATCGTGTCTTCTGTGCCAATCACATCACGCGCCACACTATCGACTGTACCAAAGCCATCCGCTAAGCCTAGTTTAACGCCTTCTGCACCTGTCCAAACCAATCCTGAAAACGTATCTTTGGTTTCAATCAAGCGTTTACCGCGTCCGGCTTTTACCGCATCAATAAATTGTTGATGCACACCATTGAGCAACGACTGCATATAAACATTTTCATCTTCTTTGGCTGGCGAAAAAGGATCTAGCATTGCTTTATGTGCGCCTGCGGTTAAAAGCCTGCGTTCTACGCCCACTTTTTTAATCACATCAACAAAACCAAAACCGTTCATAATCACACCGATAGAGCCGATCAAACTGGCTTGATTGACAAAAATCTTGTCGCTAGCAGAGGCAATGTAATATCCGCCAGAGGCGCAAATATCACTAACTACTGCATAAATTGGCAATTGTGGATGCTGCTTTTTTATGCGTCTAATTTCGTCATACACATAAGCCGATTGCACAGGGCTGCCCCCTGGCGAATTGATTTTTAAAATAATGCCTTTGGTTTGTTCATCTTTTACAGCATCGCGCATTCCTTCAATAATCGTATCAGCATTTGCTTCTTCGTTTTCAGCAATCATGCCTTGTATATTGACGATCGCAGTATGCGGTTTGCTGTTGTCAGACATGCCGTCTTTAAAATGCGGATAAGACATCATCACAAAAATGCCAATTAAATAAGCAAACATACAAAGTTTGAAAAAATTACCCCAGCGTCTGGCTTTTTGCTGTTCTGTTAAAGCGGCGAACGCTAATTTTTCAATCATTTCACGCTCCCAACCTGTAGGGTTAGGTTGTTCTATAGTGGGCTGTTGTTCTTTCGTTTCCATTATTTTTTAACCTGTGATTAATTCAAGTAAATCAGTCGTTTGTTCTATACAAAACAAAGGCTGATACTGTTGTAAAATTTCTGCTGAGTGCGCCCCGCAGGTCACACCAATTGAAGATATTTGGGCATTTTGTGCCATTTGCAAATCGTGCACGGAGTCGCCAATCATTAAAGTGCGTTCAGGGCTGATGCCAGTATGCTGCATGATTTGCTCTAGCATTAAAGGATGCGGCTTAGAAGCTGTTTCGTCTGCACAGCGGGTGATGCAAAAAAAATCACCGATGCCTGTGCCATGCAATACTTTGTCTAAACCTGAGCGGGTTTTGCCAGTCGCTACCGCTAATTGATAACCCTGTTGTTTTAGCTCTACTAACATTTCTTCCACACCACTAAATAAATCGCTGGCGGTGGTTTGTTTGGAAAAAAATAGTTCGCTGTAATGTGAAATCATTTGTTTTTGAATAGCCGCGTCTACATTGGGAAACAAGGTATTCATTGCCTCTTGAATGCTTAAGCCAATAATATCTTTTGCAGCTTGTGCGGAAGGGATAGCGCAATCGCATTTTTTTGCGGCGGTTTGCACACAATGAACAATCCAATCTATGGAATCGACCAGCGTGCCATCCCAGTCAAAAATAAGTAAATCAAAACGATCTTTCATCTTTTAAACTACCTGTGCAGTAGTGACCTTTCGTGGTTAAGTAAATCGGTTAAATTTTTCGGTAACGGGGCGTGCATATTGAGCATTTCACCTGAGACAGGATGTGGAAATGACAAGCGCAGTGCATGTAAAAACAAGCGTTTATAGCCTCTTTTTCTAAAGTTTTGATTCACAACATCGTCGCCATAACGATCATCACCAATAATAGGATGCCCTAGCCATGCTGCATGAACCCTAATTTGGTGAGTGCGTCCCGTTTTTGGGCTGGCTTCAACCAGCGTGCTATCTTTAAATTGCTCCATACGTCGAAACAAAGTCTCTGCGGTTTTACCTGCGGTGCTAATCACCACCATCCGTTCACCACTATCTGCGACATTTTTTAACAGCGGCTGTGTGACCACCAGTTTTTTGCGCTGCCAGTTACCCGCTAATAAGGCAAGATAAGTTTTTTGCATTCCATCGCCGCGAAACATTTCGTGCAAGGTATTCAAAGCACTGCGTTTTTTCGCAATAATCAAACAGCCGGAAGTTTCTTTATCCAAACGGTGCGCGAGTTCTAAAAACTTTGCTTGCGGTCTTAATTGCCGAATGCCTTCAATCACGCCAGAATTAATGCCAGTGCCGCCATGCACAGCAAAGCCAGAAGGTTTATTCAGCACAATAATTGCATCATCTTCAAACAAAATATCTTGTTCTAAGCTGTGTTTTAAGGTGGGTTGCACAAAAACTGCTTCGGCTTGTTCGGCAACGCGAATCGGCGGCACGCGCACAATATCACCTAAGGCTAATTTGTAGTTAACCTCAACTCGACCTTTATTAATCCGCACTTCGCCTTTGCGCACAATCCGATAAATTCGGCTTTTCGGCACGCCTTTAAGCAGGGTAATTAGAAAATTATCTAGCCTTTGCCCCGCGTGTGCGTCAGTGATTTCAATTAACCGAACTTGGGGGGTTATTTCGTTTTTATCAATATTCATCTAACAAATGATACAGTAATTTTTCTTGCGTTGATTCTTTAAATTGATGCAATCGCGTAAGATTGCTATATTAGCAGGGTTTATCTCAATAAACAGACCGAACCCTTCAAAAAAACAGATAAAAAAGGTCGAAGGGTCATAAGAACTTAGAAAGAATAGCTTTCAGGGCTGTTCCACTAACAATGCGGGTTTTGTCGTTCAACCCATGATGAACGAGGATGCTCCTTTTAAGATAGCGTTTTATACAACAGACACAAAAGTGCTGTGTTAAGGTGTTTAAATAAACTTTTGAACACTTGAATGCGAACAAACAGCTCGCAAATAACATAAAAGCAAAGTCAAAACCACTAATAACCTCAAAGAGATAAACCGCCACTGTTAGTTAAATAGCACAGGTGTGATTTACTCTAGGTGCTAACCAGCAGAATAAAGTATTAGTTAGCGTTGCGACACTGTTAAGACTCAAAGTGAAGTCAGTCACCTGAAAAAATCAAGCAGCAATACGCCTGTTTGCCACTGAGTTGAACCTGTTTGACAAACCTGAAAAAGGAGTAAAAAAATACATAAGGATACACAATGAAAAGAATGCTTATCAATGCCACGCAAGCCGAAGAGCTGCGGGTCGCTTTGGTAGATGGTCAAAAACTTTACGATTTTGATATAGAAGTCCCCTCAAAAGAACAAAAAAAATCCAATATTTACAAAGGAATTATCACCCGTGTAGAACCCAGTTTAGAAGCCGCTTTCGTCAATTATGGTGCGGAAAAACACGGCTTTTTACCCTTCAAAGAAATCTCCCCCAGCTTTAGAACCGCCACCGAATCAGGACAAACCGGACGCTCCACCATTAAAGACCAAATCCGTGAAGGTCAAGAAATTGTCGTGCAAATTGAAAAAGAAGAGCGCGGCAATAAAGGCGCGGCCTTAACCACTTACATCAGCTTGGCAGGCACTTATTTGGTGCTAATGCCAAACAATCCGAAAGCCGGCGGCATTTCTCGCAGAATTGAAGGAGATACTCGCAGCGAATTGCGCGAAGTGATGGCGGGTTTAGAAATTCCTGACACAATGGGGATGATTATCCGCACCGCAGGCTGTGGTAAAAACCTGGAAGAATTGCAATGGGATTTGGATTATTTATTGCAACTGTGGCAAGCGATTGAACGTACCAGTGCAGAACAAACCGCGCCGTTTTTAATTTTTCAAGAAAGTAACGTGATTATTCGTGCGTTGCGCGACCATTTGCGGAATGAAATTGAAGAAATTTTAATTGATAGCGAAGAAGCGTTTAAATTAGTGCAAAGCTTTTTAAAACAAGTCATGCCGCACTTTTTGCCGCGTGCCAAACTCTATCAAGATACCGTGCCATTGTTTAGTCGTTATCAAATTGAATCGCAAATTGAGCAAGCTTATAAACGCGAAGTGTCGTTGCCTTCGGGTGGCTCGATTGTGATTGATTACACCGAAGCCTTAACGTCGATCGACATTAACTCCGCGCGTTCCACCAAAGGCGGCGATATTGAAGAAACCGCGCTGAATACCAACTTAGAAGCAGCCGATGAAATTGCCTTGCAACTGCGTTTGCGTGACTTGGGTGGTTTGTTTGTGATTGATTTTATTGACATGATGGCAAATCGCAATCAACGCGCAGTGGAAAATCGCTTGCGTGATGCGTTAAAAATTGACCGCGCACGGATTCAAACCAGTCGCATTTCCCGTTTTGGGTTGTTGGAAATGTCGCGGCAGCGTTTGCGCCCTTCGTTAGGCGAATCAACACAATTGACCTGCCCACGTTGTAAAGGACAAGGTTCAATTCGTAATGTCGAATCAGTCGCGTTATCGGTATTGCGGATTATTGAAGAAGAAGCGATGAAAAAAGGCACAGAAAAAGTGATTGCGCATTTGCCAATTGAATGTGCGACCTTTTTGCTGAATGAAAAACGTAGCGGCATTGACCAAATTGAACAGCGTTTGCACGTTAGAATTATTATTTTGCCAAGTCGTCATTTAGAAACGCCCGCTTATGATATTGAGCGGATTAAATCGAAAGATGGCGATGAAGAAAAGCAAAGTTATTTGCAAATTAAAGTGGAAGATGTAGTTGTGCCTGAATTTGCCTTGCAGCAAGTTGTGCCAAAAATGGAAAATGCAGCAATTAAAGAATTTTTGCCTGATTTACCTGCGCCGGTGCGGAATAAAAAGACTTCTGCTAGTTTGATTAGACGTTTTTGGCATAAATTAATTGGCGAAACAGAGCTGGCAAATATCGCTAATAATGAACAAGCAGAAGCAGCGGCAGAAGAGTTAGAAGTTGTTGCTGCTGCTCCAGCAGCAAGCACAGAAGCGCAGAAAAGCAATAATCATCGGAATAATAATCCGCGCCATAAAAGCAATCCACGCCATAAAAACACGCAGCCGCGTCCTGAAAAAACTACGCAGCCTGTGGCAGCGGCTCAGATTCAATCTGAAACTGCTGAAATAACGGCTGAACCTGTTGCAGAAGTTATGGCAGAAAATGCAGATGGGGTTGAAACAATGCCGACTGAGCAGAAAAAAACCGCTTATTCGCATCGCAATAATAGACGCGGCCCCAATCGTCGCCGTCCACGCAATCCTAATTATAAAAAACCAGAAGTGGATTTTAGTTTGGAATTGCATGATCAACCAGCATCCACAGGACATCATGAAAAAACAGAACATCACGCGCCCGCAGAACATGTGGTGGTGATTCCTGTGAGCCATCCTGAGTCGCAAACACCCGCAGCTAAAATGCCCTATGCGCATGAGTTTGCGCAGCGCATTGAAAATCGTGTGGAAAAGAAAAGTTTGGAAGTGGCAATTCACGAACAAATTGTGAAACACAAAGAAGAATCACATCATGTCACAACAGTGGAAGATGTCATTCACCATGAAACGATTAAGCCGCTCAAAGCAGAGCCACAAAAAATAGAAGTGGTACAGGTGAAAAAGAATCACGACGTTGTTATTGAAAAAGCCGTTGAAAAAGTGACTGAGCATAAAACAGATGCTCCGCCAACGTTATAACTTAACTGCTTGAAATAAATGTAAAAGACGCAGTTCATCGCGTCTTTATATTAGAACAGAGAAGGGCTTAAGCTAGAAGATGCTTAAGCCCTTTTTTTTGCTTATTCGGTTGCAATAGCTTTGAGTATTGCAGAATTGTTTTTATATTTTTTTTGCAGTTTTTTGGCATCTGCATCCAATTGGTTGCATTTTAATTTTTTGAGTGCTTTATCAATTTCTTTTTTTCTTTCTTTATCATAACCTTCTTCTCCCTCCCAGTGATTGCAGCTTTCAATTCGCGTTGCCATGTCTGCGACTTCTTTTGGCAAAGGTTTTTCAGCGGTTTTCTCGGTTGTTTTTTCAGCGGAGTTTTCATCCGTTATTTTATTCAGAACTAGCAAGCGGCTGAGATAAGATTTTTCAAGACAAATATTATCTGTGCATTTGTTGCGAACATTTTTAAGCCATGATTTTTGATCTTTGCGTAACTTTTTTTCGTCGGAAGTATTGGTTAAAGAAACCATATAAGCTTCACTCAACTGTTCATCAAGATTGGATAGTTTTTCGTCAGCGCAAATCGCGGTTTCTACAAAAGTTTTTGCCTCTGCGCAGTCAAAGCTTGCTGAAAATGAGGGCTGGCTAAATGTCCAAAGTAAGGAAAAGCTGATTAAAATGTGTATTTTTTTCATAGTTACTCCTAATATTTTACGATTATCGGTAGGGTAGGTGGGTGAATAGGATTTTTAGTAAAACGCTTTCTTGGTTTGTTTTTCGTAAGTCATTGAACATAGATTCTAGCTTAAGAACGTGCATGAAATAAGCCCGACAACTGTAGGTGCGAATTCATTCGCACAGTGCGAATAAATCCGCACCTACACAAAAGTTTCGGACTCATTTCTTATCAAACGACATCCAGTCTTAGATTGTAGGTCGAGTTAGCATTTTTTGCTCAGGCAAAAAAGCCTAACCCGACAACAGCATTGATTTAACCGGCGAATCTTGAGTTACGATTATCTCACTGTGCTCAACAACCCAATCTGCAAATAACACTTTGATTATCAATGCGTTTTAGAATTATCCTATTCATTTTGCAATCATGCAAATCCTGATTTGGACATATCGCGCTATTACAATTCCCGTGTCGCGCTAAATTTAATATCCGGCCAACGTTCTTCAGTCAACTGCAAATTAACACGGCTGTTAGCTAAATAAACCAAATAGCCGCCGCCATCTTCCGCTAAATTATCAAACGCTTTTTTCTTGAACTCTTCCAGTTTCACAGGATTGTCAGAGCTTACCCAGCGCACGGTGCTAATTGAAACCGTATCATAAACACATTCAACGTTATATTCGCCTTTTAAGCGGAATGCCGTCACATCAAACTGCAACACACCCACCGCGCCTAAAATTAAATCGTTATTTTTCAAGGGTCTAAATAACTGTGTCGCGCCTTCTTCAGTAAGCTGCACCAAGCCTTTTTGCAAAGCTTTGCCGCGTAACGGGTCTTTTAACACCACGCGGCGGAACAATTCTGGCGCAAAATAAGGAATTCCGCCATATTTTAAGGTTTCTCCTTGTGAAAAAGTATCGCCAACTTGAATTGTGCCGTGATTGTGTAAACCGATAATATCGCCGGGGAAAGCTTCTTCCACACTTTTGCGGCTATCGGCTTGAAACGTAATCGCATTGCCGACTTGCACTGTTTTACCGATGCGCACATGATGAACTTTCATGCCTTTGTCGAATTTGCCTGAACAAATTCGTAAAAACGCCACGCGGTCACGATGCGCCGGATCCATATTCGCTTGCACTTTAAAAACAAAACCGGTGAATTTTTCCTCATCAGGCGCAACTTGCCGTTGTTCCGCTTCACGCGCTTGTGGGGCAGGCGCGTATTCAGCAAACGCATCTAGTAATTCTAAAATGCCGAAATTGTTAATTGCTGAACCGAAAAAAACAGGCGTTAATTCACCTGCTAAATATTCTTCTAAATTAAATTCATGGCTCGCGCCTTTCACTAAATCAATTTCATCGCGTAATTCTTCAGCTTGCAACAGAAGCAATTGGTCAAGTTGCGGATTATTTAAACCTTTGATAATGGTGGCTTCGGCAATTTTTCCGCCATGTTGCGCACTAAATAAATGGATTTCGTCTTTATACAGATGATAAACGCCTTTGAAACGTTTGCCCATGCCAATTGGCCACGTCATTGGCGCACATTTGATTTTTAAAACGCTTTCCACTTCGTCCATTAATTCAATCGGTTCGCGTCCTTCGCGGTCGAGTTTGTTGATAAAAGTCAAAATCGGAGTGTTACGCAAACGGCAAACTTCCATTAAATTAATGGTGCGTTCTTCTACGCCTTTTGCCACGTCAATTACCATCAGCGCGGAATCCACCGCAGTTAAGGTGCGATAAGTATCTTCCGAGAAATCTTCGTGTCCGGGTGTGTCGAGTAGATTGAGAATACAGTCGTTATGTTCAAACTGCATGACGGAGGTAGTGATGGAAATTCCGCGTTCTTTTTCCATTTCCATCCAGTCGGATGTGGCGTGGCGCGCTGCTTTACGCCCTTTAACTGAGCCTGCAAGCTGAATTGCACCGCCGAATAACAATAGTTTTTCAGTGATGGTGGTTTTACCCGCATCGGGGTGAGAGATGATAGCGAAAGTGCGTCGCCGCTGCATTTCTGCAAGTATTTCTGACATGCTGATAACGATATAAAGGCTATAAAAAACCGTGCATTATAGCCTAGTTTGCAATATTCTGATTTTTTGGCAAATTATTTTGCAGAGGAGATAGTGAAAGTATTTAAAAAACATCCAATTGCTATTTTTAACTCATTGATTTATATATCGCCGAAGTCAAAAATCGTGACTTTTGACTCCAAAATCACATGATTTCACAATCTATTTAGTTATTGCAGTGAAAAGTATGCTTAAAATTGACAAGACGACCAGTCGTCTTAGAAAATTTTGCTAAATTATCTCTATAGAACATCTTTTAATATCAAGGTTGGAGTGCAAGCTCTGCTTGCTAATCAATAAGCTATAAACCAAGCAAGCAAAGCTTGCACTCCAGAGTTTCAATACGAGTTGTAGACTAAATGAATCCCAACCAAGGTCAGAAAAAACACAAACGCCTCTTTGAGTAACCGTTCATTAATGCGCTTAGTAATGCGCGGGCCTATTTGTCCGCCAATCATAACCCCTGGCACTGCCCATGCAATCACTGAAAAATTGGGATGGCTGCCCATCAAAATATGGCTGCCAGCACCGACACAACTCACCGCAAACGCAATGCTAATACAAGTGCCAATGGCGGTGCTCATATTCAGTGATAATTTACTACGCATCACTGGAATCAACCATTCGCTCATGCTGGTACTTAGCATTCCACTGGCAATGGAGGCTGGCAGAGTAATCCATGAATGTTTATACGCATCTTTCATATCAACATTGGGTTTTCCTAAATCGGTATATTTTTGATCGGAAGACACAAATAAAAATGCCGTTGTCATCACCAACAATCCTAAAGCTAATTGCATCGCCGCAGATTTTAAATTTCCCCCTAAAAATGAACCGCCGATAACACCGGGAATTGCCACCGCCAGAATAAAAAACGCTAGTTTAAAATCGACACGCTTTTGTCTGATACAGGTAAAACTTGCAGAACCCATCCCTGCGGTTTGAATCACTAACGAAGTGGTTACGGCAACATCGGGTGATAATTTCAATATCAATAAGAAAAACGGCATTAATAACACCCCGCCACCGATTCCAATCGAAGAAACGGCGGTTGAAATGCAAATCGCAACCGGCAACACAAACCAATACTCAATCACGCTTAACTCCTTCCACTTCATACAAACGAAAGCATTCCGTAAACTCTTGTAACATTTCAAAACTCATTTGTAATTGCTCTAATTCATCCAACACTTCGCGGGTGTTTTCTTCGGTAATTTCACCACTCGCCAGCAATTGTCTGACATTTTCCAAACACGTTGTGCCGGTGCTGCTCATGTTTTGCGACAACACCGTAACTTCCTGCAAATTACTCGCCATTTCATTAATCACCTTGCCCAATTCAGCTAATTCATTATGCGAATTGATTTGAATGGTTTTGGTTAAATCGCCTTCAGAAATTTGCTGCGACACATCAATCATGTGCTGCAACGGACTGGTGATGTTTTTCGTCAACATCGTCAACACAATAATCGTGACGTACATAATAATCGCAATCATCAAAATCGCTTTATTGCGCAAATCCGCCAACGGCACAAACACTAACTCTTGCGCCATTTTATGCTGCCCATATTCTTGAAAATTATGCAATAACGTGGTTTTTAGCTGTGGACTTTGCACATCAAAAACAAACTCTATTGTCACCAATAAAGCTGCACAGACAATCAGCAAAAAATAAATAATCATTGTCCGTTGTAAATTTTCTTTTTTTATTACTTTCATACAATTTTGCTGCTCATTGTTTAATCGGTCAGTAGTTAAACTAAAGTTTTGCGGTATGTTGGAGTGCAAGCTTTGCTTGCCATATCAGGCAAAGCCTGACCTCCCATATTTTGTAATAACTTGATACTTATGTTCACTTACTTATCGTAGAAATTATTGAAGATAGTCACACTTTTAGAAAATAGCTTTTGGCAACTCAAAATGCTTTTTATCTAAGGGTTGGCATGTAGTCTAAGGAAACAAAGGACTTACAGCCAAAAATCTGTGTACTTTGCACAAAGCTAACAAAGTACCTTATTTCATAAGGGGTGTTTAACACGATTTCACTGGTGTTCTGTGCTATATTAGAAAAATAGCAACTTATTTCGCTAGTTGATTTTAAATTTTAGGAGGTTCTGATGAACATGAAAAAAATAACGATGCAGGCTGTTAGTCTTGTTGTTTTAGCTGTTTTTATAAGCTGTGCCAATGCGGAAACGGCTGCTCCTGCACCAGCGGATCAACAAAATAAACCCGCCGCAGCAGCTCCCGAAAACACTGAAATCACCGCAGGAAAATCGGAGATAACAGCTGAGCCAGTTGCAGAAAAACTGGAGGCATCTGCTCCACAAAACGATGAAATCGTAGCAGAGCCGCAACAAGTTGCTCCTAAAAAAGCGGCGCAACCTTCAAAAAGTAAAGCAGCACCTCAAATCGGTGGAAAAACAGATGCAGTGCGTGGTCGCGGTTTGCCAAAAGCGTTTTCCGGTGAGGGTCAATAATTGCCTGATTAATCAAACTTAATCTAACCATTATTTATTCATTTAAAGAAAAGGCGGCTTTATAAAGTCGCCTTTTTTTTGTCTTGCAGATTGGGTTTTTCGCTTCCTTTGCAAAACTTTTCCACGCCTTTTTTATCGACAGAACTATCAATTTTTAATGCCAAGTTCAGATGTGTATTAGCATCGTTGCAGCGACCTGTCATGGCAAAAACTTCGGCTAAATGTTGTTGTGCCTCGCTATTGTCGGGATTAAATCCAACAGCGGTTTTATAATTAGATAATGCTTTAGGCAGATTCTTTTGCGCAACATAAACAGTGCCTAAAGTATCGTAAATATTATCGTCTTCAGGTTTTATTTTAATCGCTAATTCGCAATTACTCACCGCTTCTTCATAATGCTGTATTTGGCTGAGCGAATAACATAAACCATTATAAGCATTAAAATAATTACCTGCGTTATAAGGTAAATCAATAATTTTTCTAAATTGCAAAATAGCTTGTTTAAAATCGTTTGTGCCTAAATAAATTAGACCTAAATTATAATACGCATTTGCATATTCCGAATTCGCTAAAATCGCTTTTTTATAACTTTCAATAGCCGCTTTAGTATCGCCTTTTTCAGCTAAAATTAACGCTAAATCATTATAAGCAGAATAGTTTTTTGGGTTGCGCTTGATAACTTTTTGATAACTTTCAATTGCGCCATCATAATTCTTATAGCCTTGATAATAAACAAAACCTAAGCCGATATATGGACTATCATTATTAGGATTTATTTTGATAGATTCACTATATTTTTCAATGGCTTTTTCATATTGTTTTTTGCGCGTTAAAATGCCACCCCATAAATCATACGCAAAACTATCATCGCGCGTATCTTTGTTACTTAGGGTTTTTTGGACTAATTCTAATGCTCTATCGTAATCTTTTTTGCCATAATAATTTAATGCTAAAAAATACGGCTGGGTATTTTCAATAATATGTTCGGCTAATTCAGCTAAATTGGCTTCTAAGGATTTAAGATTTCCTTTTACAATTTTCGGTTTGCCATTCACGCGAATGGTGAATTCTAATTGATCTTTATCACCGACTAAATCGCCATTAATCCGAGTTTCTTTGCCGCGCATTTTGCGAATATATTGAATAATAATATTCAGCGACATCCCTGTTTCAGGAATATCAACTTTTAATGTATCGGCGGAATCAGCATTGGTGACTTCAACGGGAAATAAATATTTTTGATTGTCGGGCAGACGATTATAAGAGGCTTCACGATTGGCAGAAACTTGATCCATTAAGCGATTGGCTAAGACTGAGCCGCTGTAACCTTGTTGTGTGAAACTGTCTGGTACAACAAGTGGTTCAATAATCACTGGCTCGCGTTTCCATTCGCGATAAAACACAAAACAAACGCTGCTAATTACACACAAAATCACCAAATTAATGATAACAGCCTTGACTAACTCCAGTCGCTCTATCCACGCAGCTAAGCCGCCGCCACTTGATTCATCTTTAGTTTCTGCTGTAGCAGTTGAGGTGACAGGATTGGTAGTTACTTCTGCCGCTATTGCAGGTGCGGGTTCTGATTCAGTAGCCATTTCTGCATCCGTTGTGTTAGGTGCTTTTTCCAAATTAATCATAAAAAGAGTTTAAATTGAAGAATCGAAGTAGCAAGATTATAAGGTTATTTTAGCGCGGCTCAAATATTTTTATAGAAAATTATCTTTTAAAAACATTAACCTACAATTAAACCATCTTCCATTTGCAACACATGATCCATACGTCCTGCCAGTTCTGGGTCATGGGTGACAATTAAAAAGCTCACTTGCAGTTCTTGGTTTAATTCCAACATCAATTGATAAATTTGCTCAGCGGTTTTGCTGTCTAAATTTCCGGTAGGCTCGTCCGCTAACACGCATTTAGGCTTATTAATCAAAGCCCGTGCAACGGCGGCGCGTTGCCGTTCTCCACCGGACAATTCGCCTGGTTTGTGTTTAATCCGATGCCCTAAACCTACTCGCGTTAATAAGGCTTGGGCTTGTTCTTGCGCAAATTGTATGGATTCGCCGGCAATTAATAATGGCATTGCCACATTTTCCAGCACGGTAAATTCACCTAATAAATGGTGAAATTGATAAATAAAACCTAAGGAGCGATTGCGCAATTTTGCTAAAGTAGAGCCATTAATATCGTTTAAACTCACGCCGTCTAACACGACTTCACCGGAGCTGGGTTTTTCTAAGCCGCCTAATAAATGCAGCAAAGTGCTTTTGCCAGAACCGGACGCGCCCATAATCGCGACTCGTTCACCTTCATTAATATTCAGCTCCACGCCTTTTAACACGGTGACATCAATTTCGCCTTGTTTAAAGCGTTTGGTCAAAGCGTGGCATTGTAAAATACTCGTAGATTCATTCATAACGCAATACCTCAGCTGGATTTACTTTGGACGCTTGCCAAGCAGGATAGAGCGTGGCTAATAATGACAACAATGCCGCCATGCCTGCAATTGTGTAAACATCTGACCAAATCAGTTTTGAGGGAACTTCGCTAATGTAATACACATCCGCTGCCATAAATTTCAGTCCTAATAATCGTTCAATCGCTGGCACAATTGTTTCAATATTTAATGCCAGCAACACGCCGCTGACTGTGCCTAATAATGTGCCGACTACGCCAATAATTGCGCCTAACACGATAAAAATTCCCATCACGGAGGCACTGGTTAAGCCTTGCGTTTTTAAAATGGCAATATCGCCGCGTTTATCGGTGACGACCATTACTAAGGTTGAAACAATATTGAATGCAGCGACTGCCACAATCAGCATCAAAATAATAAACATCACTCGTTTTTCAGTTTTTACTGCACGGAAAAAATTGTCGTGCGCTTTTGTCCAATCGCTCACTCGATATTCGTCATACAATTGAATCGCCAGTTGATGGCTTAATTCAGGCGCGTTAAATAAATCATCCAATTTCAAACGCAATCCTGAAACCGTATCGCCTAAACGAAACAATTTTTGCGCATCAGTTAAATGAATCAACGCCATATTGCGGTCGTATTCAAACATTCCCACTTGAAAAATGCCTACCACCGTAAAGCGTTTTAAACGTGGCATCACACCCGCAGGCGTGGCATTCAGTTGTGGACTAATCACGGTGATTTTATCGCCCACCATTGCACCGAGATAATTGGCTAATTCCGCGCCTAAAATGATTCCGTATTCGCCTGCTTTTAAATCTTTTAATGTTCCTGCCTTCATTTTCTCACCAACTTCAGAAACACGCGGTTCATAGCTAGGATCAATGCCACGCAGCATTGTGCCGCTGACTCGTCTGGCGGCATTTAACATCACTTCGCCTTCCACAAAAGGTGCTGCGCCTTCAATATGTTTTTGTCCTTTTAGACGCTGTTCTAATTGTTGCCAATTTTCCAAGTCGCCGGTTCTGCCACTGATGGTGCTGTGCGAGGTCATGCCTAAAATGCGCTCACGCAATTCTGCTTCAAAACCATTCATCACCGACAATACGGCAATCAATGCGGTTACGCCTAAGGCGATGCCGAGCACAGAGGTTAGGGTGATAAAAGAGATAAATTGCGTGCGACGTTTTGCCCGCGTGTAACGCAGACCGATGTAGAGAATAAGAGGTTTAAACATGTTTTTGGGGAGTTAGTTTTGTTTGCAGTGACTGCAATAGCCGTATAAATAAAGACTGTGATCGGTTAGTTCATAACCTAAGTTTTTTGCGATAGTGCGTTGTTGATTTTCAATGGTTTCATCGGTAAATTCATCGACTCTGCCACATTTCATGCAGACAATATGGTCGTGATGTTTGCCAGAATCTAGTTCAAAAACAGAATTGCCGCCTTCAAAATGATGGCGAGTAACTAAACCTGCGGCTTCAAATTGGGTTAAAACCCGATAAACGGTTGCTAAACCGATGTCTTCACCTTCATTGAGCAAAATTTTATACAATTTTTCAGCCGTTAAATGACGTTCACCCGTTTGGCTTTCTAAAATTTCTAAAATTTTTAGTCTCGGTAAAGTGACTTTTAGACCCGCACTTCTTAAATCCTGAGTTTCCAAAAACAAATCTCCACTTAACAACACCTTAGCATAGTTCAAACACAACGCTTAAGGGCTTATTAATAATTAAACATCTTGAAGTCTACTATTGTAGCCTTTATCCATATTCTACGCAGACAGATTTATAGGATAATTTTGTAACATCCTGTATCATTTTAGCTTTTAATTTTACGCTTTCAGCCCATGCGCAACTTGTTTTTCTCACTCACAATGTTAGTCGGCTTAACATTAACTGCCTGTTCATCAATCCTTAACGACATTCCGGGTATTTATACCTTAGACATACAACAAGGAAACATGGTCGATCAAGATATGATAGACCAACTCAAGCCGAATATGACCAAACGGCAAGTGCTTTATATTATGGGATCGCCAATGTTAGCGGATGCGTTTCATCAAAAACGCTGGGATTATTTGTATTCCAAACGTATTGCAGGTGACACACGAGAGCAAAAGCGGGTTTCTTTGTATTTTGAAGGCGACATCTTAACAGGTGTGCAAGGCGATTTTCGCCCCGATCCGCAAGCAGCAAAAGTTGTCAAAGAAACTACGGTTGATGTACCTGCGCGCGATTTGGAAAAAACCTTATGGGAAACAATCGTTTGGTTATTTAGCAGTGAGCCAGAGCGAAAAGTAGTTGAAACTAATCCAGATGCTGATAAAAAAGACACTTCTCCATCAAAAACAGTAGAGCAAAAATCAGACCCGAAAGCAGCAGTAGAAAATTCAAGCGCAACGCCAGCGGCTAAATAATTGACACGGAGTTGGAGTTACGACTGCCAGTCCTTTAAAGGACTGGCAGTCGTGAAAATTAGCCTAACGTTTCCATCCGAATCCGAGTGATTTTGCCAATAATCGTGGACAAAGCTTCCATTTTTGCGATTGCCGCATTCATTTCTTTTTCTAAGGTTTGTTGCGTCAACATAATAATTGGCAACGAAGTTTCACCTTTCAACGGTTCTTTTTGAATAATCGCTTCAATGCTGATATTTTGGTCAGCGAGAATTTTGGTGACATCTGCTAACACACCCGGTTTATCTTCTGCGTTTAAGCGCAAATAATAAGCAGTTTTAATGTCTTCAGCTGCAAGCACAGGAATATCGACAATCGCATTCGGTTGAAAAGCCAAATGCGGCACGCGATTTTCAGGATCACTGGTTAAAGCACGCACTACGTCAATCACATCAGCAACCACCGCAGAGCCAGTCGGTTCTGCACCCGCACCCGCGCCATAATAAAGCGTTGCGCCAACCGCATCACCTTTCACCAACACTGCATTCATTACGCCATTTACGTTGGCAATTAAGCGACGATGAGGAATTAAAGTAGGGTGCACACGCAATTCAATACCTTTTTGAGTCTTTCGTGCAATCCCTAAGTGTTTGATTCGATAGCCTAATTCTTCTGCATAATTCACATCCGCGCGAGTGATTTGCGTGATGCCTTCGGTGTAAACTTTGCTAAATTGCAATGGAATCCCAAACGCAATCGCCGCTAAAATCGTTAATTTATGTCCAGCATCAATTCCTTCAACATCAAACGTCGGGTCGGCTTCTGCATAACCTAACGCCTGCGCTTCTGCTAAAACATCCGCAAAATCACGCCCTTTATCGCGCATTTCGGTGAGAATAAAATTGCCCGTGCCGTTGATAATGCCTGCTAACCATTCAATTTGATTGCCACTTAAGCCTTCGCGAATCGCTTTAATAATTGGAATGCCACCCGCTACAGCGGCTTCAAATGCCACAATCACGCCTTTTTCGCTGGCTTTGGCAAAAATTTCATTGCCATATAAGGCAATCAAAGCTTTATTGGCTGTCACCACATGTTTGCCGTTTTCAATTGCAGCGAATACCAACTCTTTCGCTTGTGTCGTTCCGCCCATCAACTCCAAAATAATTTCAATTTCAGGATTATTGATAATTTCAAAACTATCCGTAGTTAAGACAATGTCAGTGGTATCGCAAATCCGCGCTTTGTTTAAATCTTTAGCAGAGGCGTGAGTCACAACAATATCGCGTCCTGCTCTGCGGGCAATTTCTTTCGCATTTCTTGTTAAAACGTTGACAGCACCTCCGCCCACTGTGCCTAATCCTAGTACACCTACTTTTATCGGTTTCAAAGCAAACTCCTTAAAGTTATTTTAACTTATTGATTTATGAATAATTAAATGAATATCTTTTAGCTATGTACTCAAAGTTACAAAAACGACAAAAAACATAGAGGGATTTTACAGGAAAATACTTCGATTCTGAGAAGTGATTTTTTTCGTTTTCGCTAAGTTGCGGGGCAAAATTTTCATCAGCGACTGAATTGTGAGGTGAAAATTAATCAATAATGTTGTTGAGGTAAGCAAGCGCGTCCTTTTAAAAAGTCGAGGGAAAGTGTGCTTTTTGTCAGTTTTGAACACGATGACACAGATTATTGGATGATACGATTTGTTTGTTAAGGAATACGCATGAAATAAATTCGGCAACTTTACGACTGGCAGTCCTTAAACGCATAGTTATCTACACATCTTTAGTTTGAAAAATATTTACATATCAATGAGATATTGAAATATGTAGGTTGGGTTAGCTGCTTTTTTCGTCAGAAAAAAGAGCGTAACCCAACAAAGTGCGTTTATTTTAAGGCTGTATGTTGGGTTACGCTTATCTCGCTTCGCTCAATAATGCTAACCCAACCTACAAAAAACTCTTTATTATCAATGGTTTTATTATAAATAACTGTCAAGATATTTTGTGTAGATACCTATGCCTTAAACGACTGCCAGTCGTGACCTCAGTGATTTTAAGAATAAACTTGCCTAAGTTGATTTGTACAGGTTTCTAATCACCTAAGCCGTGTCATCGTGTTCAGGCATTTGAGGCGTAAATTTTTTAAGACGACCAGTCGTCTTGAAAAAATTTGTAGCAAATTGCAAACTCGTAGATTCCGCAAAGCTTTATGCAGCCAATTTATACACAAGACCAACACAGCAATAATTCTTGCAACACCTGTGTTTCCAACGTTTGATTATCCACTTTCAAATAAGCCACATTTTCTTCAAAATGTAAACGAGCCTGTTGCTGCAACCGCGATTTCAGCGTTGAACTTTGTAAACCTTGCAATTTCCTGTTTCCTGCTTAAATTTAGGCTACCTGACACAGAGATTGTGCCTTATAATTATCGGTTCGGTTTTTACGATTTTTTAAAAAAATAGGAAGTTATTATGAAAAAATTTGCTTTGCTTGTTCCACTCGCGTTGTCATTTTTCGCAGCGACTGCCAGTGCACATGGCCCTGTGCGTCAAAAATTAGAAAGAGATATTGAAGTGAATGCGCCTGCTGCAAAAGTATGGGCAGTTATTAAAAATTATGACGATATGTCTTGGTTGCCGGGTGTAAAAAGTGTGGCAGCAAAAGGGGGTAACGCAGTGGGCGCAACCAGAGTTATTACTTTAAAAGACGGCGGCACTATTTCTGAAGAAATGAAAAAATACGATGACGCGAAAATGAGCTACGCCTATCGTATTACTGAAATGAGTTCACATAAAGAAATCACTCATTCTGGACAAAACGAAAAAATTCCAGTGTTACCTGTGACGGATTATGCTGCTGCAATCACTGTAGAAGCCAAAGGTGACAAATCTGTTGTGCAATGGAAAGCAGGCTTTTATCGCGCTTATATGAACAACAATCCACCCGAAGAAATGAATGAAGAAACTGCAAATAAAGCAGTAGGCGATTTATTTAAAGCTGGTTTAGAGAGCATTAAATCGCTCGCTGAAAAAAAATAAGGTTTCTTAAGTGTTCCAAGTGAACTATGCAGTTGCAGCGATGGCTATCGTTGCAACTTTAACCTCTTTCGAGCTGTCTGCCCAACCGTTTGCTTATATTAGCAATCAGTTAGGTGACAGCGTTTCTATTATTGATACAACCACTGCAAAAGTTGTTAATACAGTCAGTGTTTCAGGCAAACCTGTGGGTGTGGCAATTTCTCCTGACAGTAAAAAAGTCTATATCAGCACACCAGAGGCGCAAGGTTTTGCGGTGATTGACACGGCAAAACAAGCAGTGATTAAAACTGTGCAAGTCGGTGGTGGCTCGCTTGGTATTGCGCTGAGTCCTGATGGAAAAAAAATCTATGTTGCAGATTGGTATAAAAATACCGTTGCCGTGATTGATAGCGAAACCTTTGCCACCGTGAAAACGATTTCAGTCGGGCAATCGCCGTCTGGATTAGTGGTCAGTCCTGATAATCATTGGCTATATGTCGCTAATCGCCTTGATGATTCCGTCTCGCAAATTGATTTAACGGATTTCAGCATTAAAAACACCAGCAAAGTCGGCAAACATCCTTTTGGCTTAAGCATTGATAGGAAAGGCGAAAAACTTTACGTTGCCAATGTGCAAAGTGATAATGTCAGCGTATTGGCGGCAAATAATTTAAAACGCTTAGCCACCATAAAAGTTGGCGCATTACCTTACGCAACCGCCTTGGCAATGCACGATAGTCGCTTGTTTGTCACAAACCAAGATCACGGCACTGTTTCGGTTGTTGATACTAAAACGTTAAAAGAAATTGCGGTGCTTGAAGTTGGCGATAAACCAGAAGGAATTAGTACCCATCCTGATGACAAACATGTGTATGTGGCAAACTGGTTTGATAACAGCGTTTCTGTGATTGATGCGCAAACGTTAAAAGTGATGAATACGATAAAAACAGGCGCGGGCAGTCGGGCTTTTGGGCAGTTTATTAGCAAATAACTGCATTAGAAGTACAAGCATTATTTTGTACTCCAGATAATATTTTTAAAATACAAGTGAAAATAACATGGCAACAACAGTCGAAGAATTAACCGTTACTTACGAAGATGGTGGAATTGAAACAATCAAGGAATTAGATAAAAAAGTACTCACAAAAGGCGCGTGGGCAACGGTTATTTATCGCTACCAAGAATGGAATCGCACCAAAGAAGTGTACAGCGAAGATAAATACACCATTCGTCGCTATCAAAAACGCGATGGTGAATATCAGCAAAAGTCTAAATTTAATATTTCCAGTGTTAAACAAGCACAAGAAATTATTGAAGCTTTGCAAGAGTGGACAAAAGACGTTTCGTAAAAATAAAACCTGACAGGTGTTTAGTATCTGTCAGGTTTTTTTGTTAAATTATAAAGGCTTACCTAACCACTCAATGGTATATTCGGTTAAGTCATCATCACCCACATCCGACTCTTTCATGGCAAAACTGCTAATGGAAACGCCCGCATCTTTTACGGTTTCTGTTGTTCCAGAAATCAAAGGATGCCACCAAGCCAACTCGCCACCATCAACCAAAATTCGATAAGCACACGTTGCGGGCAACCAGTTGTATTCTTTAAAATCATGTTGTTTTAAATCAATACATTCAGGCACGCGCGTACAACGATTTGCATAATCCGTGCAGCGACAAGTATCTAAATCAATTAAATCGCACACCACACTGGTAAAATAAATTTCCTCAGTATCCTCATCTTCCAGTTTAATCAAACAACATTTACCACAGCCATCACATAATGACTCCCATTCTTCAGTGGTCATTTCGTGGAGTTTTTTGGTTTCCCAGAAGTTCATAGTTAAAACCGATTCCTTAATTGAAGGTAAATCGTTGTACTCAATAACAGCGCATCAACAGAAAGCATCAGAGCAGATTACTGACAACGTATATTTTTAGAAATTGCTTAGCGTACAGCAGCAGTTTGGCATTTTAACACTTTCACTATGCCTATTAGAGCGTTTTTTTAACGCACCGGAAACGCGCGTAAATTTTCTCTTAATCATGTCAAAGCTTCCAAAAAAACTACTGATTATTGCCAATTCCGCCCGCATGTTGGCGCAAGCTACTCGCAACGCCAAACTTCTGCCGTTTGTGATTGATTGCTATGGCGATCAAGACACACAGGAATTATCAGAGCATTATCAAAAAGTTACTTCATTAAGCATCGCTGATTTAGTCCCCGTTATCGCACAGTTCAAACAACACGGAATTTCGCACCTTATTTATGGCAGCGGCTTTGAATCTCATCCAAGCAGCTTAAAACTTTTAGCGCAGCATTTTGAAATCTTAGGCAATTCTCCTGAAATATTTCTCGCCTTGCAAAATAAACGCGATTTTTTCCAGAACTTAGAAAATCTGCATATCACCTTTCCGCAAATTAGCTTTACCGCGCCTAAAAACAATGCCAATTGGCTGATTAAACCGCAGCACAGCCAAGGCGGTCTCAATATTGCGCATTTTTCAAATGCTTCAACTCAAAACTTAACGCAGAATAACGACATTTATTATCAACGTTATTTAGCAGGCAAAGCGTTATCGGTGTTATTTTTAGCGAATGGCACACAAGCGCGGGTGATTGGTTTTAATCAACAATGGACAATCGAATTAAATCAGCAACCTTTTGTTTTTGCAGGGATTGTCAATCACGCGGAACTTTCTTTAACGCAACAACAAACCTTAACAAATTGGGTCGAAAAACTGACCGCCGCTTATGGTTTGCGTGGCTTAAACAGTTTAGATTTTATGCTGGTTGAAAATACTTGCTATGTTTTGGAAATTAACCCGCGCCCGCCTGCCAGTATGCAGTTATATGAAGAGGATTTATTAAGCGCACATTTGCTCAGCATCAATGGCAACAATCTTAAAAAAAATAAAAATCAAATTAAAACAAAATCTTATAAAGCCTATCAAATTCTGTACGCCCCCCAAAAAATAGCAATTAGAACACAAACAGAGTGGCTAAAAAGCTGTGTTGATATACCCGCATCCGGCGCAATTATTAGCAAAAACCAGCCACTTTGCAGTATTATTGCCAGCGGTAAAAACTTAAATCATGTGTTATCAGCTTTACGCTTGAAAACACACACTTTTTTTCAACAACTATCAAATCAGAATACTATGCAATACCAAGCCAGCGTGAATAAACTGACTCAACCTTTAGTGCAAGAATTGCTCGATAATGCCGACAAATTACGCTTAAACGTACAAACGATGGAAAACGGCTGCACTGTCATCGACGCAGGAATCAAAGCTCCGGGCGGATTAGAAGCGGGGCGGATTATCACCGAAATTTGCTTAGGCGGAATGGGCACAGTTTCAATTTCGCAAAGCGCGTACACCGAAAAATGGCCACTCACCGTCAACGTGCACACCAGCAACCCCGTATTAGCCTGTTTAGGCAGCCAATATGCAGGCTGGAGTTTATCGCATGAAAAATATTACGCCTTAGGTTCAGGCCCCGCCCGCGCAATGGCAAAAAAAACCAAAGACGGCGTAACCCATCCAGTCGAAGAGCTGTATAAAGAATTGGATTATCAAGACAGCCACGACAAAACCGTGTTAGTGATTGAAAATGACAAATTGCCACCTGTGGAAATTGTCGAAAAAGTTGCGGCAGCTTGCGGTGTTTTACCTGAAAACTTAACCATTATTGTTACACCCACCAGCAGTTTAGCAGGCTGCGTACAAGTGGTTGGACGGGTTTTAGAAGTCGCCATGCACAAAGCACACGAATTGCATTTTCCACTGGAAAACATTCTCGACGGCAGCGGCAGTGCGCCCATTTGCCCTCCACATCCTGATTTTGTGCAAGCAATGGGACGCACGAATGATGCGATTTTATTTGCCGGACAAGTGCATATTTTTGTAAAAGGCAGTGACGAAGCGGCAGAAAAATTAGCCAAAGAATTGCCAAGTTCAACTTCAAAAGATTACGGCAAACCGTTTGCGCAAATTTTTAAAGAATGCAAATACGATTTCTTCAAAATTGACGGCATGTTATTCAGCCCCGCCAGTGTGATTGTGACAGCCGTTGAATCAGGCAAAAGCTTCCGCGCTGGAAAATTGGACAATGAATTATTGAATTTATCGTTTGGCGGTTAATTCAATTGCTGGAGTCCAAAACCTGTTTTGGACTCCTAAAAAACTCTGCAAATATTCAAAATGCAAAAACAATCTCCTATCAATTCTGATTTAACAAACGACATAGACAGTACGTTTCATAAATTACTTCGTATTGGCGAAAAAATTGAGCGCGTCACTCAGTTGATAACAACAGAAATAAAGGCTCAAAAAGATAAAAACGACCTGAGTTTTTTACAAAAGCTTCAGCCAAAAATTAATCATCTCGCCAAACTTTATCAAGATGAATTAATTTGTATTGAGTTAATTAAACATGCTGAATCTGAAAATGGTGTTGATAAACCTAAAACACCTTTGCCGTTATTTATTTTGGAAGAACGCACTTGGAAAAAATTTAATCTGATTAATCCTTTGTCAGAACTTAAATTACAAAATCAAACGCTATTCGATTTAGCCATTGATTATGAAATAGAACAGCAAAAACTTTCCAATGAAAGCAACAAAGAAAGTCGTTTAAAAGAGACAATAGATAACTGGAAAAAAGAGTTATATCTGTTAGGGTTTTCTGTGCAGTATAAAATTAAGAAAAAATTTAATCCGCAAGAATTTGATAGCTTACTCAATACGTTTTCAGAACATAATCAACATAATGATGTTGAACTTAACTTGTTTTCACAACAATTTGAACTTAAAAAAAATCATTCTGTCGCTAAATCAACTTACACGGCTATTAAAAAAGAACTGAACGATTTATCAAAATCTGATTCTCAGACGATAGATAATTTTTTGCGAGAAATGGAAGGTTTCAATCAAGAACTAGAAAGTTTAACCGAAACAGTTATTCCGTTACCTGTTGTTGAAAAAAAGCCGCTGCGGGATAGGGAGTTTTTTTATATAGATGAAGAACTTGCTGATTTTTTAAATCCACCACAAGAAAATATTAATGAACAGCGGGCTTTAGAAATAGAAAATGAAATATCGGCGTATTTTAAAAAAATGGATGTGGTCGTTAAATCGTCAATAGGTTGCGATAATCGCTTGCTTGAATATTTGTCAGTGAGAACTAAAGATATTGCGAAACTTTTAATTGAAAAAGATTTTTTATCAGAAGAACATTCAAAACAATCTGAAAAAAATCTAGCGCGTTTTATACAAGCTGAGTTAGCAGAAACAACCGCGTTATTATTAGCCGAGTTATTAGAGCCTATTCAAAAAGCGTTGCTGGCAAATATTGATAAAGAGAATGCGGAAATCAGTCGGTATAATAAGAAATATAAAAAAAATAGACAGCTAAAAACAATGAGCGAGCAAGAGTGGGATGTTTTTAGAACAAAATTATTGAATGGTGCGAAAAGTTAAACGTAATAGATGTTGCGCAGTGTAAGTCTCTGAACAAAAGTTTTAACGTGTATCGAGGTTTACATTAAACTTTTTCAAGATGACCAGTCGTCTTAAAAAATTTTAACGTTGAAAACTCTGTATTGCAGTCAAGAATCATGATTTTTTAATTACAATACAGTGCATTAAAATAACAACTTAGCTTTCTAAACTTAACCCTTAAACTACGCCATGAATAACAATCCATCGCAAAAACAAGATGTTATCTGCACCTGTAGCGGCACAACTAAAGCACAAATTCAAAATCTTATCGCAAAGGGAATGAATACTTTTGAAGAAATTGCCGAACAAACCGGTGCTGGCACAGGCTGCGGTTCGTGTGATTATTTAATAGATGAGTTAATTGCCGAGGAAAAGCCAATCTGAACGGGAGTGCAAACTTGAAATTTACACTCCCAAAGATTTAATTTTGCCCAATCCGCATGTTGTAAAACGAGCGATAAACAAAATACAGTCCAATTAAAAACATCAGTACACCAACGTAAGGCGCGGCATCTCGAAAGCCTTCCGAAACTGAAATCTCCATCGCCAACAAACCAAACAAGGTGGTGAATTTAATAATCGGATTTAATGCAACCGAAGACGTGTCTTTAAACGGATCGCCAACCGTATCGCCGACCACACAGGCATCATGCAGCGGCGTGCCTTTTTCTTTCAAATCCACTTCCACCACTTTTTTCGCGTTGTCCCAACAGCCGCCCGCATTCGCCATAAACACGGCTTGAAATAAGCCAAACACAGCCAGTGAAATTAAATAACTGATAAATAACGCCACCGCATTTTCGCCACCTAAACTAGAAGGTGAAGAAAGAAACGCAAATGCTAACGTGAAACAAAATACGCCCACGAAAATATTAAACATGCCCGCCTGCGCATATTGCGTGCAAATCTCAACCACGCGAATGGAAGAGGCGGCATCGGCTTTTTTCGGTGCGTCTGGGTCAAGATTGATATTCTTTTTAATAAATTCTACCGCGCGGTAAGCTCCGGTAGTCACCGCTTGCATAGATGCTCCAGTGAACCAATAAATCACCGAGCCACCTAAGATAAAACCTAATATCGTGTACGGGTTTAACAGGTTTAAAATCGTTTCTGGTTCTACGCCTAAGGTGTTTTTTAACATTAAAATTAACGAAAAAATCATCGTTGTTGCACCGACTACCGCCGTGCCAATCAATACAGGTTTTGCGGTCGCCTTAAAAGTATTTCCGGCTGAGTCATTCGCTTCCAAATAATATTTCGCTTTTTCCCAATCGGGGGTAAAGCCAAACTCTTGCTGAATTTCTTTATCAATATTTGGAATCGTTTCAATCAACGATAACTCATAAATAGATTGGGCGTTATCCGTGACGGGGCCATAACTATCGACTGCAATCGTTACAGGCCCTAAGCCCAGCATTCCAAAAGCGACTAAACCGAAGGCAAAAACTGAAGGGTATTGCATGATGTCACTGAGGCCAAACGTGCTGGTGAAATAGGCAATAAACATCAGCACAAAAAACACCATGCCATTCCAAAACGCGCTGAAATTTCCTGCCACTAAGCCTGATAAAATCACCAAACTTGCGCCTGCTTCGCGTCCTGCACTGACCACTTCTTGCACATGAATGGATTTTGGTGAGGTGAAAACTTTGGTAAATTCAGGAATCAACGCCGCGCCCAATGTCCCGCAGCTGATAATAGTCGCTAATATCCACCACATATCGGCATTGCCGTTTAATTCAGGAATTAATAAATAGGATGCGAGATAAGTCACTGCAATCGAAAGCCCTGAGGTAATACACACTAAATGCGTCAAAGGGATTTCAAAATCCATGCTGTCCGCGCCTGTGTATTTGATTTTGCTTAAAAATCCATTTAGATAAAAAGCCGCAACTGAAGTCATCACCGCTAAAATCCGCATCACAAAAATCCACACCAACAATTCGGTTTGCAAATCTTCGCCGCCTGTTACCGCTAACAGAATAAAGGAAATAATCGCAACGCCGGTTACGCCGTAAGTTTCAAAACCATCGGCGGTCGGCCCCACGCTGTCGCCGGCATTATCGCCCGCGCAATCGGCAATCACACCGGGATTGCGTGGATCATCTTCACCAATTTTAAAAACCACTTTCATTAAGTCGGAGCTAATATCAGCAATTTTAGTGAAAATTCCGCCGGCAATTCGCAACGCGGATGCGCCCAGTGATTCGCCAATTGCAAATCCCACAAAACACGCGCCCGCTAGTTCTCCTGGCATTAGCAATAAAATGGCCAACATTAATAACAATTCCACGCAAATCAACACTACGCCGATACTCATTCCAGCATCCAATGGAATATTTAATAATTTCAATGGATTGCGCTGTAGCGAGGCAAACGCCATGCGTGAATTGGCAAGGGTGTTCATCCGAATTCCAAACGCCGCAACCGAATATGAACCTAAAATTCCAATAATTGACCAAGTGATAATTAACGCGACACCGCCAAACCCAAACAGCGGCAAGCCGTCGTGTCCTTTGGCTAAAAAGCCGAAATAACCGGCTTCTGCTGTGGCGGTAAAGGCAAATAACACCGCTAAAAACTTACCTTGTTGTTTTAAATATGCCGTGCAAGTGCGATAAATCACATCCGCGACATCCAACATGGAGGAATGCGCTGGCAATTTTTTCACCCGTGTGAATTGATACCAGCCAAATACCAAGCCCAGCAGAGTGATAATAAAGCCAATATAAAGAATGTGTTGCGATTTGATAGCCTCAGGAATTTTCAAATCCGCTTCGCTGGCAAAAGTCAGATTCGGTAGTGAGAATAACATCAGTGCTGTCTGCAAGTTTTTTGTATTCATACAAGCTCTCCTGTTTTAATTATTGTTGTCCGATTATAGCGCGTTTTTTTTGGGGGAATTGTTAATTTACGGTGAAAACCTGATAGGTTTTTAAAACTGGTTAGGTCTAAAGTGTCGTGCTGAATCTGGGGTATAATTGGTATGTGTCTTATTCAAATAGCATTAAAGAATCGCAAGTTTTATACCCTCACAAGCTTTAATAAAAAGAAAAATGGGAAACATTGCACATAAGCACAATTTTTTAGGATTTAATGAAAACAAAATTATTTAATTTTGGGAGCGCAATCATGCGAAAACAAACCATTCAATACACCACGCCATTAGACGCGCTGATCGCGATTGCTAAACGCCTTAGCCTTTTGGAGCAGGAACAAAAAATGGCTTCAGAAGAGTTTTTTAATCAATACTCGCAAGGAAAACTGCCCGATGATGCGCGATTCATAGAATGGGCAAATGACTATAGGCATTATTTGTCTCTGCGCCATGAACTCGACACAAAACTCAAACATGCTGCATAAAAAACTAGAAAGCTATTTGAATAGCATTGAATTAGCAATTCTTGAGTGTGACAATGTTTATGTAGAGCGATACACCGAAGAAATTTTAACTCCAGAGCGGGTTAACTTACGAATTCGGTTGCGCTTCTCGCAAGGTTATTTGCTCGAAATTCACGATGCAGTGATTATCCATAATCAGCAACTTGAACATTTAGACTATCGCTATCACTGTCAAAACCCACAAAACAGCTTAGTATTTCGTTACGACTGTACTCCCCATTTTCCAGATTTAACAAGCTTTCCACATCATAAGCACTTAAAGGATACAGTGATTGATTCGCAGCGACCTGAAATTGATTATGTATTGCAAGAAGTTGCAGCAATTAACGAGGTTTTTGTTTATGGATAACACCACCCGCCTGCAATATTTGGAAGCGATGGGCATTGAAAGCTGGCAACTTCGATATACCCCGCCTGCTATTTCAGACCTTTCAGGTTTTCAAAACCTGAAAGGTCTTGATGCTCCACCTGTGGAAATTCCAGAAATTCCTGTTATCGCACCACCCATCCCGCCGGAAGTGATTCAACCCGCGATGATTCCAGTTGATAATTGGGACACGTTACAACAAGAAGTCGCAACCTGCCGCCAATGTGGACTGTGCCAAACTCGCACCCAAACGGTTTTTGGCTCTGGCAATAAAAATCCAGACTGGTTATTTATTGGAGAAGCTCCGGGTGAACAAGAAGACTTGCAAGGGCAACCTTTTGTCGGTGCGGCAGGCGCATTATTAACAGAAATGCTGCGAGCGATTGGCTTAAAACGTGAAGATATTTTTATTGCCAATATTCTCAAATGCAGACCACCCGGCAATCGCGACCCGCATGTGGACGAAATGAACGCCTGCCGTCCTTTTCTCAATCGACAAATTGCCTTGATACAACCCAAAATCATTGTTGCAGTCGGACGCATTGCAGCACAGCAATTGCTCAACACCGATATAGCCATAGGAAAACTGCGTGGCAAAGTTTATGAAGTCAACAATACTCCGCTCTGTGTGTTTTATCACCCCGCTTATTTGCTGCGCTCACTATCGCAAAAAGCCAAAGCATGGCAAGATTTACAACTAGCACTCAAAACTTATCAAGAAATTAAGGAGCGTAAGTAATGTTTGGTGTATTGCGTTTAATTAAAGACTTTATAACCTATGACGCAGATAGAGAATTTTATGCAAAAGTTTTTCCCGATTCAGTTAGCAAGGTAGATTTAATGCGATTAAGAAAAATGCGCAAGGCAGATTTAGCGCGAGTTTTAGAAATTGAAAACACAAATTATGAATTTCCATGGAGTGAAGATATTTTTATCGACTGTTTTACGCCATTAAGCTATAGCTGCTGGGTTTGTGAAGATACTGAAAAAGTAATCGCTTATGCGGTTTTATCAATCGGTGCTGGAGAAGCGCATATTTTAAATATTTCTGTTGACCCACAAGCGCAAGGTTTAGGCGTAGGGCGAAAAATTATGGAACATTTAATCGAAGTGGCACGCAAAAAAGCAGAAACGATGTTTTTAGAAGTGCGACCTTCTAACGCTAAAGCCCAATCGTTATACGAAAGTTTAGGCTTTAATGAAATTGGTGTGCGAAAAGGCTATTATCCCGCTGCAAACAACAGCCGCGAAGATGCGATTATGCTCGCTTTAGAACTAAGCACTGTGTTTTGACAAATAGACTTCAGCTTACTCTGAATAACTTGTCACAAGCTTGTCATATTAAATTGTTAGTATCGGTAAATTTTTTCATACTTCAGACGCGTTAGACTTACAGATTTTTTATAAACTTGTAATCCCTATCGTTCAATTGACTTGACTAACATCGCAACACTTTAAGGTAACAAAATGGCACAACTTGAGATTCAAGAATTAGACAACGCTATCAAACAAGTTAAAATCATTGGACGACTTGATATACAAGGCACTGGTGAAATAGAAACTTCTTTTACAGCGCACACCGCCAGCAAAAAAGAAAAAGTCATTGTCGATTTAGCAGACCTCAACTTTCTTTCTTCCATTGGCATACGTCTTTTGCTCACAGCAGCTAAAGCACAAACCAAACGCGGTGGAAAAATAGTGTTTATTAATCCGCAATCATCCGTAGAAGAAACGTTAGTCATTGCAGGCATCAATTTATTGATTCCAATCTATGATAATGCTGCATTAGCAACTGAAGATTTAAATGCAGCCGTTACAGAATAAACCCTGCATAATTTATGATAGCGGCTACCGATTATGATTTATTCAATACAAAGGAGCACGAAATGTTATGCCATTTAACACTTAAAAATAACGTTGATGAATTAAATACATTAAGTGCTTGGGTGAATGATAATATTGCCACGCTATTTAAAATACCAGAAAAAACAACGTTTAAAATAGATTTAGTTTTAACTGAATTAATTTCTAATATTATTAGTTATGCGTATCCAATTGAATGCGATAGCAAAATTGAAATTAAATGTCGTTATTGGCAAGATAATATCGAAATTGAAATAGAAGACAGCGGCTCTCCCTTTAATCCTTTAGCTGCACCTGATTTGGTTTTGCCAAAAACGCTTGCAGACGCGGATATAGGCGGATTAGGAATACATTTGGTTCGCCATTATATCGATGAGGGGAATTATCAACGTAAAAATGATAAAAATATATTTTCTATGCGTTTAAAAATATAACCCTCGTTTTTGAAATTTACACAGCCTATTTTCTATTTAAAATCCCTGGTTAAAACATATTTAATCAATTTGTGATTTTCATAAATTTTATTCAACTCGCTATACTATTTACTATAGCTATTCCTACTAGAATTCTTTGTATTGTAAGCTTTAGCTGATGTCTTTTTCTATGGCTAGCGCGTACAATAAAACCAATGAATTATTCTGCTTATACCTCCACAACGCTTTTCACAATGACAGTATTTATATTTCAACTCTCTTTTTTGAGATTGTTATTGTGAATTCAAATCGTTATTTTCTCTGTATAATTCACCTTTATCCTTAGTTTAAACACTATATTACTTAGTAAAAATATTTAGCTGTAGAAAAGCTTTTACCTTATGGAAAAAACCACGCAAAACTTAGAAAAAAAGCAGGATGTAGATCTCAGAAAATCTGAAGTAAACATTATTTTTCCTTTAATTCTTTCTAATGGAGAAATCATTAGCGAAGATAGAAGAGCTCCGAGCGAGTCTCGCTATCGTGCTTATCTTGCAGAGCAACAAATTTTCATAGAAACGCCTTACTACTTAGTTGAATCCTCATTATCAGAATGTCCGGTGAAACATCTGAAAACGAGGGATGTGTTAATTACAAAAGGACAACACAATCATTTTTTGTATTTGCTAGTCTCGGGATGTTTGCATATTCATTTTAATTTGACCGATGGCAAAGAAGTTTTTGTGGTTAAGCAGGGCGAATGTGTGGGCGAAATTTCTTTGTTTGATGGTAATCCTGCCTCTGCGTATGTGATTGCAGGTGAGGCGAGTAAAGTCATTGCCATCCATGAAGATGTGTTTTGGCAAAAAGTGGCGATTTTGCCAAATGCTGCAAAAAATCTTTTGCAATTATTGGGCAAAAGAATTCGGCGTAGTAATGAAGAATTACTGAAAGGCATAGAACAGCAGCTTAGACACGAACAACTACAAAAAGAATTAACCGTTGCGGCTGAAATTCAAATGAATATGCTGCCCAAATTTCATCATTTATTTCCACAACATCCACAACTCAAAGCTTATGGCATCATGCGTCCTGCCAAAGAAATTGGGGGGGATTTTTATGACGCTTTTGAGGTTGATGCAGAACATATTGTGATTACGATTGGCGATGTGTCAGGCAAAGGGATTCCAGCGGCGTTGTTTATGATGGAAACAATGACTTTGCTAAGATCAAAAATCACTAAGCCGAAACGTTTTGCCACAGCCTTAATTACGGTGAATAAACTCTTATGTGAAAATAATGAGAGCAATATGTTTGTTACGCTGTTTGTGGGCTTGTTAAATGTGGTGACGGGTGAGTTACGCTATTTAAACGCAGGTCACAACCCGCCTTTATTATCTCGAAAAAATAATCCGTTTCACTTATTAACTGTTCCGAAAAATATTTTATTAGGTGTTTATGACGAAGCGCGTTATGAAGTGGCGCATACCAAATTAGAAGAAGGCGATAGTTTAGTTTTGTACACGGACGGCGTTACAGAGGCTGAAAATACTCTGCAAGAGTTTTTTTCATTAGATCGCACCATTGAAGTTTTAAATTCCAGCTATAGCGATGTCAAAATTTTAGTCAACACCTTAGCAGATAAAGTAACTGAGTTTTGTGGTATGCAGCCGCAGTCCGATGACATAACGATTTTTGCCTTACAATACAATCCAAAAGCCACGCTCGATATTAAACATAGCTTTTTTGAATGGACGGATGATTTAAGTATGGGTATTCCTGAAATTGATGAGCAACACAAAATCTTAATCGACTTGATTAATCAACTCTATGAAGAAATCATGGTGAAACATTCGGATATTGAAGTGATTGACGAAGTGCTGCATGAGCTTGTGGAATATACAAATGTACATTTCAATGCAGAAGAAAAGATTTTTCACGCTTTTGGGTATAAAGATGTAAAAATACATAGTCAATATCATTCAGAGCTAAAAAAGAAATTAAAGGAAATCCAAGCCAAAAGTAAAGAGAATAAAATGGTCGATAACAATGAATTACTGATGTTCCTTAAAAACTGGTTGCAACATCATATTGCAGTTGAAGACAAACAATCCTTTCTTTATCTTAGTTCACGGTTGTGATACGGTGTTTTTAAAACAGCGACGGGCAACTTGTTTGGAAAATTTCACTCCCGCCTAGTTTGCTGATAATTACAAGAAATCGCTTTTGTCTGCCGAAATACCATAGAGGTGTCTTATTAAAACTATACTCGCCATTTTTATGATTATTTTAATCATGCTACTGCAAAATCGCTTATGGAACGGTGATGGCGGCATCGGGCAAATTTTAGAATATGAAAATCGCCTTGAATCGTTAAAAAAAGAAGTGCAAGAAAGCCAAGACCGCAATGCTGGACTTTATGCCGAGGTGCTGAATTTAAGAAATGGTTCAGAAGCGATTGAAGAACGCGCCCGCCATGAATTAGGGATGATTAAAGAAAATGAAACTTTTTATCAAATTATTGAGTAAGTATAAGTTTTTTATACTCTTAATCTTTTTTCTTACGCTTTTAATCCTAGGACTGTGGGCTTTCTGGTTTGAACCTTCACGTTTTATTACCACCACAACCCATATTAAAATACACCAATGGTCTGCAAAATGTGATAGTTTAAAAATTGTGGTTTTGTCCGATTTGCATGTCGGTTCACCTCATAATGATTTGAATAATTTACGCAAAGTTGTCGAAGCAACCAATACAATACAACCGGATTTGATTTTATTAGCAGGGGATTTTGTTATTCACGAAGTCATCGGTGGAGACTTTGTTAAACCTGAATTAATTGCGCCAGAATTGAAAAAACTACAGGCAAAGCTGGGTGTTTATGCTGTATTAGGCAATCATGATTGGTGGTATAGCGGCTGGAAAATGCAGGAAATTTTCAGACGAGAACAAATTTCGCTATTGGAAAATAAGGCTATTTTGCTGAAAAACGGCAGTTGTCAGTTTTGGCTGGCAGGAATTGGCGATTATTGGGGGGCGCATTTTGATACAGATAAAGCCCTGCGCGGTGTGCCTGAAAAAGATGTAGTGATTGCATTTACCCACAACCCCGATATTTTTTATGAACTCCCCTTTCGGATTGCAATTACTTTTGCAGGTCACACGCATGGTGGGCAAGTCAATTTACCGCTCCTAGGACGATTAATCGTGCCTTCGCAATACGGCGAAAAATTAGCTAGCGGCTATATTGCCGAAGGCAGGCGGAATATGTTTGTGACGACTGGTATTGGCACGAGCATTTTGCCAGTCAGATTTCGAGTGCCACCAGAAATTGCGGTTGTTTATCTACATTCGCGTTCTTCACATTAAACTTTAAAATTTTTTATGAATTCACCAAAATATTTTGCCGTTGTGCCTGCCGCTGGCGTGGGAAAACGAATGCAAGCCGATCGCCCCAAACAATATTTACCTCTGCAAAATCAAACTGTTATTGAATGTACTTTAACCCGTCTGTTGCAAGCTGATGTTTTTACAACCATTGCCGTAGCGATTTCTGCTGAAGACCCGTATTGGCCTGAGTTAGACATCTCAAAACACGCAAAAATTTTAACCGCAGCGGGCGGCAAAGAACGGGCAGATTCGGTGTTATCGGCATTAAAAAGCTTGGAAAATCAAGTACAAGCAGATGATTGGGTGTTAGTGCATGATGCGGCTAGACCTTGTATTACTTCTGGCGATATGCATAAGTTAATAGAAACTCTGAAAAACGATGCGACAGGCGGCATTTTGGCGTTGCCTTCGCACGACACTTTAAAACAAGTGAATGGCGACAATATTCAAAGCACGTTAGATCGCCGCACTGTCTGGCGAGCCTTAACGCCGCAAATGTTCCGCTATGGCGTGTTGAAACAAGCATTGCAACAAACGCAGGGGAATTTGGCAATTACCGATGAAGCTAGCGCGTTAGAATTAACAGGATTGCCTGCGAAAATTGTCGAAGGTCGCCCTGACAATATCAAAATTACCCAACCGGAAGATTTACTTTTAGCACAATTTTATTTGGAGCAGCAATAATGATACGCATAGGACAAGGTTATGATGTACATCGTTTTACGGATGGCAATTCTATTATTTTAGGGGGCGTGACGATTCCTTACGAGCAAGCTTTGGAAGCGCATTCGGATGGTGATGTGGTTTTGCACGCTTTAGCGGATGCGTTATTAGGAGCGGCGGCGTTAGGTGATATTGGCAAACATTTTCCTGATACTGATCCTGCTTTTAAAGGTGCGGATAGTCGGGTGTTATTGCGCCATGTTTATCACATTGTGCAAGAAAAAGGTTATGACTTGATTAACGCCGACATCACTATTATTGCGCAAGCTCCAAAAATGTCACCGCACACTGCGCAAATGTGTCGCAATATTGCCGAAGATTTGGATGTAGAATTCGATTGCATTAATGTGAAAGCGACCACGACTGAAAAACTGGGTTTTGAAGGACGCAAAGAAGGCATTGCAGTGCAAGCGATTGTTTTAATTGAAAGCTAGAAATTATGGAAGATTTTGCAGGCGCATATTTAGCAAGGAAAAATGATCTTTCCGCATTACCAAAAAATCAACATCATGCTATTGCTATTTTTCATTTAGGCGGAATTGCAGTTGAATGTCGCCTAAAATCTTTATTGCTTGATTATCATCGAATCAACAAGTTTGATGAAAATAGCAACCGTCCGAAAGATTCTATGTACAATCAACCTGTTGCCAATCCGAGTCATGGATTATTGACAGCACTTAGACGAATGCCGGACTTTTATAAAAGAGCTACTTCAGATATGCAAGTCTTGAAGCATCTTCAAACAATTCTTTATCCGCTAGGATCAACTGATGCTGACTATATTAGTTTGCGCTATATTCCTCAAACTACTCAATCACAAGAAGATTGGCAAAAAAGTTTTGATTATGTTTGTGGTTGGTTAGAAAAAAATGAGAAAACAGTCCTATGAAAGCTGCAATCCAACTCAGAAAAGCCCTGAATCAAAAGTTTCCTAAACAATTTGAATTAGATATTGGCGAAGGCGGTTTTGTTTTACTAACCATTATTTCAAATCAGTTTGAAAAAAGGACTCGAAAAGAACGCTTAGAGCAAGTTGAGCTGTTAATAAAAGAATCAGGATTAACGCCAGGAATCATAGAGCTTTATACCGTTGATGAAGCGACCAATGAGGGCGTTTCAATTTCAAACACAGAAGATACAGCTCCTTTATCATGGCAAGATGCTGTGGCAATGTTATCTGCGGGTAAAACTTCATTTGCTAAAAAACCTAAACACTCTATTAAGCGCGTAGTGTTTTATTCCTATAAAGGCGGAGTTGGACGAACTACTGCTTTAATTCAAACGGCTTTTCAATTAGCAAGACAAGGCAAGCGCGTTGTTTTAGTGGATATGGACGTAGAAGCTCCAGGATTACAAGCTTTATTGCCACCTACTGATAAGCCTGTTGATGAGGGTTTGATTGATTATTTATGGGAGCGTCAAACCTGCTTTTTTGATGAATATCATCAGCCGCAAATTGAATTAACCAATATCATTTATAGCGTTAAAGATAGCCAATCACGTCGTGATTTATTTATTGTCCCTGCCGGAAAAATAGGACAGCGTTATATTCAGCGTTTATCCATCCTTTCCACCACACATTTATTTTCTGCAAATACAGACCCTTGGCATCAATTTGAAGAGGAGCTTTGGAAACAATATCAACCCGATATTATGCTAATTGATGCGCGTACCGGATTAAATGAATGGGGTGGATTATCTTTATTGCAGCTTGCGGATGAAGCATTTGTGGTTTTATATCCCAGTCAACAAAATGCAGAAGGGATTTGTTTTGTTAGAAATTTATTAAAAGAATTAACGGGCGTTCAAGCTAAATTAGTTTTATCGCCTATTCCAGAAGGAGCTATTGGTCGTTCTCTTGTGGAAAAAATTGAACCTGACTTAAATCTTGAAGTAGATATAAGAAAAGATCTGAGAGGAGAAAAAGAAGAAATTAAAGAGGAAGTTATTAAAATTCCTTATCTTCCTGATATTGCGGCCAGTTATCAGTTTCCAGTTGAAAATGCTCTGAGTTGGTATGCACCATTAGCGAATCAATTGCTTGAAATTAGCGGTATCGAAGAAACAGTAGCAATACTAGCCGAGTCTAACCGTTTAGAATTAATTAAATCTTTAAGTTTTCCTGAGCCAAATGCTGAAAGTATTTTGGATACAGAATTTGATTTTAATACTATTTTTCAAAAAACTGCTGATTTTGATCTCTTCTTAGAAGATTCTGTTTGGGTAATTAGAGGACGTAAAGGAACTGGAAAATCAGCACTTTATAAGTTATTCACTAAATATACAGAAATTGCTAAAAAACGCGCTGGTGGCATATTAAATAATATTAGCATTTCCTCTGGGCATGGTATTAACAATACATTTAAACCTAATGCGGATGTTTTTTCAGATATTCAAAAACAAATAGTAACGGATGATTCAGATTGGCTATCAATATGGCGTGCTTATGCCATTATTCGTCTTTATCAATCTTATCCAGAATTTACTGATATTATCAAATCAGTAAAATTAAATAGCTTGTCTTCTCGCTTAGAATACAATTTTAAGGTAACTGAAAATATCGCATGGGAATCTAAACACACGTCAAAACTTTTAGAATTTGCAACTGATACAAAATTAAATGGTTTGTGTCGTGATGCTATTACTCATTTCAATAATTATTTGAAAAATAAAAATCAAAAAATATGGTTGCTTTATGATGATTTAGATCAAGATATTAGAGAGAATACGAGTTGGCAAAAAGAGGCTCTCGGTGGATTAATGCGTTTAATTTACGATACCAACAATAATAATTTGTATCAAATTCGTTTTAAGGTTTTTTTGCGTGAAGATATTTGGAGTAATTTAGTTTTCACCAATAAAAGCCATTTCGGTGATGCCAGAACTTTACTTTTAAAATGGGACAAAGAAGATTTTTTCCGTTTAGCCTATCGTTTAGCTGTTGGTGGTTCAGAAAAATTTAAAACTTTTACTCACCGTATTTTGCCATTGGCGGACAATCAATTGGATGAAACTAATGAAGAAACTTTACGACAAGCTTTATCACCTCTATGGGGATTGCGCCAAAAAAGTAAAAATGCTTATGTTGCTCAATGGGTATATTCGCGTTTAACAGATTCCAGTGAAAATACTTATCCTCGTTCATTAACTATTCTATTAAATACCGCAAAAAATGTTGAGTTAAAACAAAACCAAGGTAAAAATGCACCTAGTGATCATTTATTACGTTGGAATTCTTTAACTCAAGGTTTGGAAGCAGCATCCAAAGAACGCTGTGAAGCTATTAGACAGGAATATGATTCTGAATTATCAGAGTTTTTTAACAAAATTACTGATCTTGAGTCATTGTTTAAAGAGGATAATTTAAAACGAGTATGGCAAGAAACAATGCAATCAAAATTATCGTATGATTTATTCGTTAAAAAATTAAAAGATATTGGTCTATTAGAAACTAAAAAATATTCTCACTATGATTATGCGATTGCAAATATTTATGTATATGGTTTTGGTATTTCAAGAAAACAAGGACAACGGAAATAATATATAAACTTGTGCTTTTTAAGTGTTTTCTTACAATACCTTAACAATTGGATTAACCTTGTCTTACTCACTCCCCATTTGGGCTTATGCCTACGGTTCACTAGCCGCCCCAGGCAAAATCAAAACCTTAGCGGCTGATTTTATTGTCGAAGAACTTTTGCCATTTCAACCCGAAGGCAACGGCGAGCACGTTTTTCTACACATTTAAAAAACAGGCTAAAACACTGAATACGTTGCTCGTCTTCTTGCGAATCTATCTTATTTGCCACAAAAATACAAAGTAATATACAGCTTTGCAGGCTGTTTCTATGATTGACGTTAGCGTTGTAATATAAACTGAAAATTTTCAAGACGACCAGTCGTCTTAAGTAAATTCGATTCAAAAGAATAGGGCACAAAAAAACCGCCTTTAAGTTTCCACAAAGGCGGTTTTTTAATTCGTTATGGCGTATTTTCGTTGGGTTATATTTGAAATGGAGTACAAAACAAAATTTTGTACTCCATGCGCGGGGATTTATAGCGGCGGATAAAATTTCACCAATTGAATGGTTTTTCTGTCTGCTTGCAGCACTTCTATGACATAGCCATTGAGTTTCAGACTTGTGCCTGGTTTTGGAATTGTTTCCATAAATTCAATAATCAAACCATTCAAAGTTTTAGGGCCACCGGTAGGTAAATCCCAATGCGTCACGCGATTTAAGTCGCGCACTGTGATGCTTGCATCCACTAAATAACTGCCATCCAGTTGTTTTTTAACGTCTATTTCTTCATTAATTAATTCGCCCACAATTTCTTGCAACAAATCATCTAAAGTCACTAAACCCTGCACATCGCCATATTCATCCACCACTAAACCGATGCGTAATCTTTCAGTTTTAAAACTCTGCATTTGTTCATGCAACGAAGTGCTAGAGGGAATAAAAAAGGGTTTAAGCAGATGCTCGGTGATTTTTTGTTTGTCAAAATCAGCGTGACTAATTTGCGATAACACAATCCGCAAATGCAAAAAACCTATCACGCGGTCGATGCTTTTTTTATACACTGGCAAGCGCGTGTGCGGGCTGTGCTGAATTTGTGCAATGATGCTTTCAATCGGGTCTTCCAAATCAATGCCGACGATTTCATTGCGTGGTGTCATTACATGCTCAACGGTAGCAGATTCCAAATCTAAAATCCCCATCAACATTTTTTGATAACGTTGTGGAATCAGGCGATCTGCATCCAGCAACACACTGCGTAATTCGTCTTTATTTAACGAGTGATGATGACCTTGATGCGCAATGCGGATGCCAACTAATCTTAATAAGATGTTTGAACAAACATTCACAACCCAAACGATGGGATAAACTAATCGCAATAATACCGTGTGCACCCAAGCCGAGGGAAAGCCAATCGTCTCAGGTTTAAGGGCGGCGAGTGTTTTTGGGGTAACTTCTGAAAAAATCAGCATCACTAAAGTGAGCATTGCAGCAGCGGCGGGAATGGCTTCCTCACCTGATAAGCGAATTGCAATCACTGTGGCAAGCGAGGAAGCGAGAGTATTTGCAAAACAGTTGCCTAATAAAATTAGGCTGATTAAGCGATCTGGGCGTTGCAAAAGTTTAGAAGCTTTAATTGCACCGCTATGTTTTTGTTTGACTAAGTGTTGTAACCGATAGCGATTCAGGCTCATTAAGGCAGTTTCTGAGCCTGCAAAGAAACCAGAAATAATCAAAAACAGGACAAGCACGGCCAGTAAAATACTAAGGGGAATATCGGCGTTCAAAGAAGTCTCTAAGGCAATTAAAAACCTACATACTCGCTAGGTCAGCGTTCTTTGTCAAGGGGGGAGCGATAACAAAATTTAAAGCTTTTCGCACCTGTCTTAACAGCATCTGTTGATTAATCAAAGAGTTGATAGGATTGCTGCATGATGACTAACGTAAGTGCTGTGACAGCATTCACCGCTTGCAGTGCTTTGAGTGTTTTTTCTTTATCATCTCCCATCTCTGTCATGATGATTTTAATCAAACCATTATTAATTAAACTCATTGCACCCGTCATAAAATCGAGTGGCAGCTGAATTTCAACGTGCATATCGCCTACTCGCTCCATGCGCTTGGCAAACTCCGCGTCAATAGAGAGGGTAAATAAACTCTTCATCCATGCCAAATGCGTGTCTTTTAAATAATCGAGTTTCTCTTCGTATTTAACTAAAAACTTGGAAGTCACTGGCGTGGTAATCAGGCGCACATAAAATGCGTCGGTTATTTTCGGCAAATGTGGGATAAGAATCGGCGCGATCTCTTTTAAACAAGCTTCGTGTTCAGGGGTTAAGCCAGACAACGATTTTGCGCGGGCAATCAGTTCATCAAAATTTTCTGACATTTTAGCTTCCTATAGTATTTATTGTTATAAGCTGAGTTTTGCGAAGTTAAGTGATTAGCATTACTTTTCTTGATAAATCCAGCTTTTGTTATCGACTTGTAGGGATAAATAAAAAACATTACGCGATTTTCGTTAGCGATTTTGTTTTCTGCGCTTTTTGCGTTGAAATTGCTTTTTTAAATGCGCAGAAACAGGTTTCGCTTTTTGGGCTTTAGCATGGCTAAAATGCCATTTAGCCGCCGCACCTAAAATCACCGCTAACACAACAAAAATAATGCCGTGTTCAACGTGGCGAATAATATGAATGACTTTATCTGCTAACGCGCCAAAATGATAAACCACCCAAACAATGGTTGGCACACTGATTAACGCTGCCATGCCGTCATAAAAAAAGAACACTCTAAAAGGCAAATGCAGCGTGCCAGCGGAAAAAAATGTCGGTGCGCGTAAGCCCGGCATAAAGCGAGCCGCAAAAATCACTTTGTTGCCTTTTTCGTGTAGTTTTTCTTTTACAATCGCAAGGCGTTGCGGTGGTAAAAACTTATGAAAAAAAGCTTTATCAGTGAGTGCTGTGCCGTATTTTCTGCCTAAAAAGAAAATAGTGCTGTCACCTATTAATACACCCGCCATACACACCGCTATGGCAACCCAAACATTAACATAGCCAGTGTAGGCCAACATGCCCGCCACAAACAGGGTAATATCTTCTGGAATAGGTACGCCTAAACCACACGCCAACAAAACTCCAAATAGCAAGAAATAAGGGGTAAGCCCTCCAAAACTGGACATAAAACTTAACATTTCCTGCATGGGTGAATTCCTTTTTGATGGATAAAATATCGGTGAATATTGCAAATGAGAGCAGCTATTATAGGTAGCTGCTCTGCATTTGGAAAGATAAGAACAGTGGATGTGACTTTGATAGGCTTAAAAAAAACACTGCGATTTTAATACATTTGCCCAGCTTTAAAGCTGTCCGTGACTGGGTCGTTTTGTGTTTTTGGGTCTGCTTCAACGGGTTCTTCACTAGGTTCTTCAATGCTAGTCGCTGTTTCGTTTTCTGTAGTGCCATCAACAACCTCTGCTTGATTAGTTGTTTCCTCAACCTCATTAACAAGATCAACAGGCTCATCACTTTCAACAACAGGCTGTTCTTCCGTGACTGGCTTTGTTTTTGTTAAAGCAATTTGAGGCTCAATCACTTTTAACGATTCTACAAACTCAATAAACCATGCTTTGTTGGCAACATTCAGCAAATCTGGGTCTGCAATAATGTCATCAATATTCGGTAAACTGCCGTGCTCTTTGGCATTTTTCAAGGCTTCCAAACACGCAGTTTCGTCATGGCATAAGCTGTGCAAACATGCCAAATTATAAGAGGCTGTACCTTTTTGAATTTTATTCGCTTTTTCAAAAGAGCGTTTTGCAGAAACATATAAACTATCCTCTGCACTGGCTTGTTTTAATCGCGCCAAATCCATCAAAGCCACACCACCATCAATTGCTGCGCCCAAATAATCAGGGTCAATAGTCAGGCAAAATGAAAACTTAGTAAACGCATCTTGATACAAGGCAACCGCGCTGTCATCGGTTTTAGTTTTTGCTTGATGCAGCAAAGCAAAACCCCAATTGTATAAGGCTTCTGCTATCATTAACTCTTTATAAATTGCAGCCTCAAAGCCTTGATAAGCACTTTTAAACAACGCATCGGCTTTATCGCCTTCAGCTTCGCGTGCGGCGGCAACTTGATTAATGGCGGTTTTTAAAGCTGCTTTTTTCTTAATGCCGTCAAATAGTGACATGGTAACTCCTAAGGTTTGTAAAAAATTTAAGTTGTTGTTATAGAATAGCAGCTCAACTTTTCATTCGTAAATAAATAGCTTAAAAAACACAAGAGACTATGAGCACTCAAGCAGAACTAGACCTAATGCGCGAAAAAGTAAACCTAGAAACGTCTCAAATTCACTGGCATGAGCTACAACGTTTTTTTGCCAAAGGTGAGGCGGTTGCGGTTTCTTCTGATTTGGATTTGGTGGAAGTTGCGTATCAGTTTTCAATGGATAACAAACAGCAAGTGGCGCAGTGGTTGAGTGAAAATAAAATAGGAAAAGTCAGCGACGACCAAGCTAAAACATGGTTGGCGAATAATACGATGGTGTGGGCGGTGGTTGTGAAACCTTGGTTATTAGTGCAAGCGTAAAAAATACCGCGATCTGAATTTAACTCAATACTTAAACATTGCAAAATGAACTCTATTCTGAATGAACATCCACGCTTACAACTAGAATTTATTGTGACAAAATTTGGTCATGGGATTTTTGAGGATGAGAATCTGTTGGAGGCGATGTTATGGGACTTATGCCCTGAACATCAGCGCGAAGTACGCTTGTTAGTGATAGCTATCAAAGAAAATATTGCAGAAGATTTGCTTAATCCACGCATTGAGGTTTCTTTAGAGCTAAGAATTGAACGCTTATCGCAGCGGCTTTATGACAGCTGGGGAGTGACTAAAGAGTTTGCAGAATGGGCGGTGGAGTCAGTGGCATTAGCATTAAACATCATGCAGGCTAATGGTAAAGAAACCACTGCATTACCCGGTGACATCAAACAAATCGGGAAGTTCATGGTGCAAAATGGCATTGCCACAGATACTGAAACAGGACTGACTTGGTTGCGTTTTAGTTATGGAGAGGCTTGGAAAGATAACGAAGTGATTGGTGAGGTGCGAAAAGCCAATTGGAAAGTGGTTTCTAATGTGATTAAAAGTTTTAATCAACAAGGCGGTTATGCAGGTTTTACGGATTGGCGATTGCCAGCTGTCGATGAGTTGAAATCCTTAATTGATAGAGTCAAAGGTAAAGAAGGTCACTGCATTGATGTAGAGGTTTTTCCGAGTCATTTTTTTGGGTTTTGGTGTTTTTATTCAGGCATGGGCGCGGCAGAAGACCCTTGGGTTGTCAACTTTTCCAATGGCACGGACAATTACAGTGGAGAATATAACGGCTATGCGATTCGACTGGTGCGTGGCAGGCAACAAGTGCTGCGTTCTGTTTAGAATATGGTTAAAAACAACATTCCGAACTACGAGAAAACCTTCCATGTTTCTAAAACCTTGAAGGTTTGGGTGATAAAACAACCGCCTTTGGGAAACTTAACGGCGGTTTTTTTATGCCTTATTTGTGTGAAATTTTTCAAGACGACCAGTCGTCTTAAAAATTTTTGTGGCAATTGATTTTGTCAGATGGTGGTTAAAAATAATTCCCGATTTTTGAAGATTGATGTAGGTGCGAATTTATTCGCACTGTGCGGATAAATCCGCACCTACACCTGAAATTTATTAGGCTTGATAGCCACTTAATCTAGCCTAACGTAAACGCATTATTGATGATGCTCAATAAGGTTTGAAAATTAAACGGCTTAGCAACGTAATCGTAAAATCCAGATTGCAACGCTTTGTTAACATCTTGTGGCATTGCATAAGCACTGATGGCGATGACTGGAATATCTTTAGTCTGCGGGTTTTCTTGCAACTGATTAAAAACCTCAAAACCATCCATATCTGGCAATTGAATATCCAATAAAATCACATCCGGCAAATGTTTTTTTGCCAATTCCAAACCCTCTAATGGATGAAAGGCTTTGAAAAATTCAATATTTTCCTGACCTGCAAAAAACACCTCCATTAAACTCATATTAACTTCATTGTCTTCAATATAAAGCACGCGATTACACTTGGCTTTTACGTTAGCCTCTTTACGCGGAGTGGCAATTAATTGATTGCTTTGCTCATGGCTGAGCGGCAATTCTATCCAAAAATTACTGCCTTCACCTTGCAAACTCTCCACACCAATTTCACCATTCATGGCTTCTATCAATCGTTTACAAATCACTAAACCAATCCCTGTACCTTCGATATTGGAAGTTTCTGCACCTAAACGTTCAAAAGGCTGAAATAAACGCTGCTGTTGTTCTTGACTTAAACCGATGCCGGTATCTTTAACGCAAATTCGGCAACGTTGATGGCTAACAACACAATACACATCAATAGAGCCGCCTTTGTGATTATATTTAATCGCGTTGGATAACAAATTCAGCAAAATTTCTTTCAAACGCACCGAATCCGCAAGCAGCATTAAGGCATGATGCACTTCTTGATAATGAATGGAGACTCCGCGCTGCGCTGCCACAGGTTCAATCAAGCCAATGGATTGGCGCAATAAACTATGCACACTCACGTTATCACTGGCAATTTCAATGCGTCCGGCTTCGATTTTGGCAAAATTTAATACATCGTTAATTAATTCCAACAAATGCTGACCGGCATCCAGAATATTTTGAATATACTCGCACTGTTCAGAATCTAAGGGCACGGTTTGATACAAGTCCAAAATTTGCGCAAATCCTATAATCGCATTGAGCGGCGTGCGTAAATTGTGACTCATTTGCGATAAAAACATCGACTTTGCCTGATTCGCTCGCTCGGCTTCTTCTTTGGCTTCTAATAACAATTTCTGAGTTTTATTAATTTCACTTACATCGGTGACAGAAATTAATAACACCTCTTGTTCTTGCGTATTCGTTAAGGTTTGCTGAGAAATCCGTCCATCCAGGCGCACTTCAATCAATTTTCCTCGCGCTGTCAGCAAACAGGTTTCAATCTCTTTGTTGATAGGTTGATGATAAAAACTACGATAACGCACTAAAAAAGCATTTTTTTCCGCTTCAGGCATAAATTGCGTAATACTTTTTCCTTGCATTTGTTCCAAAGGAATCGCCAGCAATTGTGAAAACGTTTGATTTGCTTCAACAATCATTGCTAGACCGTTTAAAGAGACATAACCTACAGGTGCTTGATGATATAATTGTGAAAGGTGTTGTTGAATTTCATCACTGCGTAACTTAGCGGTACGCAGCTCTTCGTTTTGGATTTCCAGCTCGATTTGGTGAACACTCAACTCATGGAGCAGCTTATTCATATCCGAATAATTCTGTAAACTGAACTTAGTCGGCGTATCGTTCTGCGCCAAAATTTGCTCTGCCATTTGTCGTAACTGTTCAAACTGATTCATTGTCTCTTCCTAGTGAGGATTAATCAAACTCGGTTATTATACTCACATATAGGATGGCTTTATGAGGGCATCTTTAACCTAAAAAAATATTATGACTGACATTTTTGATACCCATTTGATTGAAACTGACAATCTGCCTAGTTGTTATATTGGAATAGGAGCTTCTGCGGGCGGGTTGGAAGCCATAGAATCTTTTTTTGACCAAATGCCTCCTGTGAGTGGCTTTGCGTTTATTGTGGTACAACATTTATCACCGCATTTTAAAAGTTTAATGACAGAGTTGCTGTCAAAACGCACACAAATGCCCGTGTATAAAATTGAAGATGGGATGGTGGTGAATGCCAATTCTATTTATATGATTCCACCGAGCAAATACGTCACGCTGTTTCATGGCAAATTATTGCTCAAAGATCAAGATCGAACTCAAGGGGTTAATCTGCCGATTGATGTATTTTTTCAATCCTTGGCGGAAGATCAAGGTGAAAAAGCGATAGCCATTGTATTGTCAGGCACAGGCAGTGACGGCACACGCGGCATTCGAAAAATTAAAGAAATGGGCGGCATGATTATGGTGCAAACCCAAGAATCAGCCAAATTTGATGGAATGCCACGCAGTGCTTTAAACACGGGGCTGGTGGATTTTGTATTATCACCAGAACAGATGCCGCCGCAATTGCTTTCATTTACTAAACATCCTTACGCGCAAAAAGCCACTTTCAACGAAAAACTGATTGCCAGTGATAACAGCATCACGCGCGTTTTTTCTCTGCTGCGCGAACATCACAAAATTGATTTTACTTATTACAAACCCAGCACTATTTTAAGACGCATTGAGCGGCGCATGACTGTGAATCAAGTGCATGAGCTGAAAGATTATGTGATTTTTATGGAAAATTATCCTGCTGAAATTACCGCTTTATATCGAGAACTATTAATCGGTGTCACCAACTTTTTCCGTGATCCTGAAGCGTTTGCGATTGTAAAAGAAAAAATTCTGCCCGAAATTTTTGAGCGCGTCACAGGCAGAGAAGTGCGGCTATGGACAACCGCCTGTTCCACAGGTGAGGAAGCCTATACGCTGGCGATTTTGTGTCTGGAAACGATGGCAGCGTTAGGAAAAACGGTTGAGGTAAAAATTTTTGCCACCGATGTAGACCGACACGCACTCACTTTAGCAGGCAGTGGGATTTATCCTGAAAGTATTGCCGCTGATTTAGACCCCGAATTGCTAGCAAAATATTTTCAACGCAAAGATGACAATTATCATGTTGTCCGCAAATTGCGAGAAATGGTGGTTTTTGCTCAACATAATGTGGTGAAAGATCCGCCGTTTACCAATATTGATTTTTTAAGTTGCCGAAATTTACTGATTTACTTGCAACCAATTTTGCAAAAAAAAGCATTAGAATTTTTCAATTTTGCGTTGAACTCACAAGGCGTGATGCTGTTAGGCACTAGCGAAAGTTTAGGTGAGTTGACCGATTTTTTTGACGTGATTGATGCCAAATGGAAACTGTTTCGCTCAAAAGGAAAACGTAGATTAGTGGGTTTTTCTTTAGACAGTGCCACAACTTATGATGCGATTAGTCAACGCAGTTATGCGCAAACCTTAAGCCGTGTTTCCAATGAAGATGACCGCTTTTTAGAACGCTTTTTACAAACCTTTACCGACGATGACAATCAACTTCTGGCGATTGTTGTCACTGAAAAAGGGGAATTGGTTTATACACTTTATGATAAAGAAAAATACTTAGTTACGCCGCTAGGTCGCAGCTCTTATGATGTGCACAAAATGATTTTGAAAGACTTAGCGATTCCATTTGCAGCCAGTTTGCAAAAAGTGTTTAAAAGTCAGAAAGAAATTCGCTACTCCAGCATTTCTTTAAGAAAAGAGCAGGGCTATCAAACCGTGCAAATGCGCATTAAACCGTTGCCTGAAAAAAAGGGGCAAATTGCTTATGCCGCTGTTTTTATAGAAAAAAATAATCCAAACACAGTTTGCCAAAACGAATCGCATTCTGAACATTACGATGTGAGCAAAGAAACCGAACAACGTTTGCAAGACTTAGAACAAGAGCTGCAATTTACTAAAGAAAGTTTGCAAGCCACCATTGAAGAGCTGGAAACTTCCAACGAAGAGTTGCAAGCCACCAATGAAGAGTTGTTGGCAAGTAATGAAGAATTGCAAAGCACCAATGAAGAATTGCAATCTGTGAATGAAGAATTGTTTACCGTTAATTCTGAGCATCAACAAAAAATTATCGAATTAACCGTCTTAAATAATGACATTGAAAACCTGCTCAACAGCACGCAAATTGCCACATTGTTTATTGATGAAGACATGGAAGTGCGCAAATTTACGCCACAAATCAATCAGATTTTTAAAGTTATTGACAGCGATTTAGGTCGACCTTTAACCCACTTAGCGCATTATTTGCTGGATGTAGATCCTGTGGCTATCACCCAAAAAGTCATAAGCACCAGCAAAAGTATTGAAAAAGAAATTCACACTGTCGATGGCAAACAATATTTAATGAATGCCGTGCCTTACCGCGTTTCTGCCACTGCCTATTCAGGTGTGGTGATGACATTTACTGAAATTACTGCAATTAAAGAAACGCAATTTGCTTTGGAATTAAACCAAGAACGTTTTAATTTAGCACAACGCGCAGCGGATTTCGGTTTTTGGGATTGGAATATTAACAGTGACAAATTTTATTGCTCAGAGATGGTCGAGCTGTTATTTGGCTTGAAAAAAGGCAGTTTTAATCAAACCTATTCTGGCTTTTTAAGTAGTGTGCATCCTGAAGACAGTCAACGATTACATGAAGCTATCGTCAATGCCATGAGTGGACATAAGCCTTATTATGTAGAACATCGGGTGCTGTGTCCTAATGAAAAAAATATTCGTTGGTTTTCACAAACGGGCAAAGTGTTCTACGATCAAGACGATAATCCAGTACGGATGCTCGGCGTGGTACAAGATATTACCGATAAAAACCGCGCCATTCAGGACAAAAAACAAGCCATAGAAGAGAAACAGCAAGCCGAGCACGATTTATTATTGGCTGATTTTGCGTTTGAAGCGCAACAAGCCATTGCAATAACCGATGTACAAGGCACTATTTTGCGTGTTAATAAAGCGTTTACTGAGTTGACCGGCTACAGCAAAGAAGAGCTGCGCGGGCAAAATCACAGAATTTTGCAATCAGGGCGACAAGATAAATCGTTTTATTATCAAATGTGGCAGTTTTTGGGTGAAAATGATTATTGGACTGGCGAACTGTGGAATCGGCACAAAGATGGTTCTTTATATTTGGAACATTTGCATGTGGTTGCAGTCAAAAATCAAAAAGCCGATGTGGTTTATTATGTGGGGTATTTTCAACTTTTGCCCGAAAATCTAAACCAATGATTTGATTGTGAAAATTTTTCATCTCTATACATTTTGAAAAATGACGTGTTTTCAAGTAGAGGCTGTTTAGCATCCATTTCATCAATCATATTCTATTAACAATCTGCACTTTTGATAGAATAAACTCTAAAAATTTATTTAAAAAACAAACTATTATCCAATGAAAAAACTCAAATGCGCCGTGATTGGCACTGGCTACTTAGGAAAGTTCACTCTAAAAATGCACTATGCTGAAAATAGCCATACCAAATAATTCAGGATTAACAACATGAAAACATTTCAAAATCTATATATTAAGTTGAATAACGATAGTATTGAGAGTTTTATTGAAAAAATCACACAAAATTGCAATGAAAACTGGCAACGTGATTTTGAGCGTGAAGAAAATGCAAAATACTTTAGAGAAAAAGCTTTTTCATTTAAATATACAGGTAAAAATGAATTACCGAATGCCGGACTGACTTTATTTGAAGATGAAAATGGTATTTGGTATGTTCCAAATATCATTCCTACAGAAATGAAAGAATTAAGTATAGAGGAATACAATAAATTATTAGTTGATTTTAAAGTGACGCTCATTGAGCCTGCCACTCAAAATACCCCTGTTTTTATTAACTTAACACCCGATGAAGTTTCTTTGGAAGATGTTGTTGGGAAAGAAGCGGCTAATGCTTTAAAACTCTTTTCATCTTTAGCTAATAAATCAACCGGAAACTCCCATCCGAATGATAAAAACCGCTGGTTTGAGTTTTTAGTCGCTGCTCAAAAATCTGAAAAAAAACCATCATTTGAAATGTTAAAAGCGACCTTAATCGAACAAGGCTGGTCAGAAGAGTTCGCTTACGATTTGGCTTTTGAATTTGAGCATGGACAAGAACTACTTGATTTTATAAAGAAAACTGATCCGATAAAAAATGGAGCATAATCTTGTTTATTTCTTCAGAAGATATTAGTCAACGTATAGTTAATGCTCCTGCGCCTGTTTTGTTCATTGATACTTGTATTTTTTTAGATATTTTACGTTCAGTTTACAGGGATACTATTCATGTCAATGCGATATCATCAACACTTGATTTAATTAAGCTATCGCAAAGTATTCCTCCTAAAGTTTGGTTAATGACAAATCAAACAGTGCATAGAGAATGGAATGAAAATATAGCGGATGTTAAAAAAGAATTAGAAAAAGAAATTAAGAAATCAGCATTAACGAGAGATAAACTTATGACTGCTGCTGATATTATTTTTAAAGCAAAACATCCTCATGGGCAATCTATCATCTCTTTAAATTTGCATGAACATCTTAATAACTTATCCAATAATTTATTAAATCATTGCTTGATAATGCAAGAAGAAGATGACTATCTCTCAAAAGCGATGCGTAGAGTAACTAAATGTATCGCGCCAGCCAAAAAGGGTAAAAATGAACCTAAAGATTGTTTGATTTTTGAAGCGTTTTTAGATATTTCAGACAAGATAAGGGAATTAGGCTATTGTGAAAATATATATTTTCTAACTTCCAATTCAAATGATTATGGAAAGCCAAATCAATCTTTGGTTGAAGATGATTTAAAGAAAATAAAAGCAAAATTACTTAACAATCTGCAATGGGCATTGACACTTGCTGAAGGTCACACACTATGAAAAAAATCAAATGCGCCGTGATTGGCACTGGCTATCTTGGAAAATTCCACGCTGAAAAATACGCCTCTTTACCTGATTGCGAGTTAGTCGCTGTCGTTGACATCAATGCAGAAGCGGCAAAAACGGTGGCTGAAAAACATGGCGTACAAGCTCTAACGGATTATCAAAGTTTATTAGGCAATGTGGATGCGGTGAGTATTGTTGTTCCAACGACTTTACATCATAAAGTAGCGAAAGATTTTTTAAGCAGCGGCGTGCATGTTTTAGTGGAAAAACCGATTACAGTGACGGTAGCAGAAGCGGATGAACTGATTGCGATTGCAAAAGAAAAAAATTTGATTTTGCAGGTTGGGCATTTAGAACGTTTTAATCCCGCGATTTTGGGCTTAGACAAAACTGAAAATAAGCCGCTATTTATTGAATCGCACCGCTTGTCGCCGTTTAATCCACGCGCGAATGATGTTAGCGTGGTACTGGATTTAATGATTCACGACATTGATATTATTCTCGCCTTAGTGGATTCAGAAGTAGAACGGATTGATGCCAGCGGCACGGCGGTTCTCACGCAAGGCACAGACATTGCGAATGCACGAATCAATTTTAAAAATGGCTGCGTGGCAAACGTCACCGCCAGCCGTATCAGCATGAAAATGGAACGCAAAATGCGGATGTTTCAGCCGAATGCTTATATCAGTGTGGATTTTCAAAACAAAGTGTTGATGAAATATCGCACGGGCGAAAAAGAAATGTTCCCCGGCATTCCTGAAATCTTGAGCGAAGAATCGGTTTTTGAAGCCAGCGATGCGTTGCTGGAAGAAATTAAACATTTCGTGGATTGCATTCACACGGGCAAAAATCCGCTAGTGTCAGGAGAAGCAGGACGCAGGGCTTTAGAAACTGCGATTCAAATCACCCAATTAATCAATAAATAACGTTCATTGTCTGAATCAGGATTCACAGGATTTTAGAATTTACAGGATTATTCAAACAACATCTTGTTAATCCGTTCATCCTGAAAATCTTGATTCAGACAGAAAAAATTCTTAGAAATCGACAAAACAAGGCAAAAAACATGATTCCAATGGTCAACCTGAAAGCGCAATACGCCGAAATAAAAACCGAAGTTGAGCAAGGTTTAGCGCAAACTATCGAAAACTGCTCATTCATTTTAGGGCCGAATGTGCAGGCGTTTGAAAAAGAATGTGCAGATTATTTAGGCGTAAAACACACGATTGGCGTGGCTTCCGGTACTGACGCGCTGCATTTGGCTTTATTGGCAGAAGGAATTGGCGCGGGCGACGAAGTGATTACCACCGCTTTCACGTTTATTGCGACTGCGGAAGCGATTAAATATGTGGGCGCGATTCCGGTATTTGTGGATATTGACCCGCAGACTTTAAATATTTGTCCCGATGCGATTAAAAAAGCCATTACTCCAAAAACCAAAGCGGTGATGCCCGTGCATTTGTTTGGACAACCTGCGGACATGGCGAAAATTTCTGCAATCTGCGAACAACATCATTTGAAACTGATTGAAGATTGTTGCCAATCGTTCGGCGCGTCCATTAATGGACTGCAAACAGGCGCAATCGGTGATGTCGGCGCGTATAGTTTTTTCCCCAGCAAAAATTTGGGCGCGTTTGGTGATGGCGGCTTAGTAGCGACTAATTCTGATGAAATTGCGCAAAAAATCAAACGCTTCCGCAATCATGGTTCGGATGTGCGTTATTACCATGATGTGATTGGTTATAACAGTCGTTTGGATGAAATGCAGGCAGTGATTTTACGCGCGAAATTGAAACGGATTGAGCAATACAATCAAGCGCGTCGTCATGCAGCGCATTTATATTCTGAATTGTTGGCAGATTTACCGCTGACAACGCCGTTTGAAGATCATGTCGGTGTGCATGTTTATCATCAATATACCTTGCTGTGTGATCGTCGTGACGAGGTTTTGAAAGCTTTGCAAGATAAGCAAATCGGCTGCGCAATTTATTATCCTGTGCCGTTGCATCAGCAAAATGTGTTTAAAACAGAATGCGCGGGCGTGTCTTTACCTGTCACAGAATCGGTGGCAGCGCGTTGTATGTCGTTGCCGATTTGTTCGCATTTGTCCGATGAAACAGTCAAAGAAATTGCTGCCGTGATTCGCGGTGTTTTTAACGCTTAACTTTTAAAAAAACCGATGCAAGCGCAAATTTTAACCACGCCAGAAAGTGAAGAATATTTCTTTGAAGAAGGCTGCTTTATTTTGGAACTTTCCAATTCTGCCCAAGACCCTCAGTTGTCCATTGCCAGAGCGCGGGTTAAAAGTGGCGTGAGTACGCGCTTGCATCGTTTAAGCGAGTTGGTTGAACGTTATGTGATTCTTTCAGGTGTCGGCGTGGTGGAAATTGCCGATTTGCCAGCGCAACAGATCAGCGCGGGTGCGGTGGTGATTATTCCGCTCAATTGCGCACAAAAAATTACCAATACGGGCGCGGTGGATTTGATATTTCTCGCGCTGTGTACGCCGCGTTTTCAAACCCAATTCTATGAAAATGTAGAGTCTTAGCTGTCTTATTTCAATACCATGGTTACAAAACTTAAAATAGAGAATTCATGTCGTGCTTCGAGGGTTTTTATGGCATGACAATAATTACTGAAATTTTCGTAGCCTTATTCAGCTTGCTTTGGTTGGGAGTGCCTCATTCTGGATGGGAGACTAATCCTATATTGAAACATCCTGCTGCGAGAATTTTTATTGCTATTCTAGTTATTGTAGGGATTGTAGCTTGGCATTTTTATCCGACTCAAACTGTTTCAGACGAAGAAGTCGAATTAATATTTTGGCATTCTGTGGAAAAAACTAACCTACCCGAAGATTACTGTGCATATTTACATAAATATCCTCAAGGGGAGTTTGTTGAGTTGGCGCAACTGAAATGTACACCTACAATTCACGCCACAGATGCTATAACTCAAGCCGTTGATGTCGTTCTACCACTACAGGCTGCTGATGCCGCAAAGGCTCTTGTTTCACCTCCTGTTATCTCAGATGCTAAAACTTCAGTTCCTGATTTTATTATTCCTGCTTCCACTGCTGATAAAATTAAACCACCCATAGAAAATGCAAAGCCAGAATATGAATTGCAGAATACTGAGAATGAACCGCTTTGGATGAATGCGTTACAAGAATTGTTTGGTGTAACAGATGCAAGTGGAAAAATAAAAACAGCAAGCGACAAATTAAGTAGTATTTGGTTTGAACAGTCATTTCAAAATGGTAAAGACAATAATCATGTAATATTTATAAAATCACAGCCCATTGATAATGCAGGGAATATTGATGATTGTCATGCGTGCGGAGTTTTAATTGGACAGGTATCATATAAACAAATGAATGGTGCGTGGAAAATTATATCTAAACAGAAAGATTTTACTAAAATTGGTTCTTATGGAGATGCACCTAATATTACACAAGCCAAAATATTACAAATTTCCTCTGATAAAAATATATTTTTAATTCATGATAGTTATATGGTTATGGGAGAGGCTTCTGAATGGGAAGAATTATTTTTGTTTTCAAAAAATAGTTGGCACCATATTGGCGGTATTTCTGCCATTATAGATAACAGTGCTTCAATGGAATGTAATGATGATAATAAAAAGTGTATCAATTATGAAGGGAAAGTATCTGTAATTCCAAGCAATAAAGAATATCCAGATATTTTAGTAACAAAAACAGGAACCGATTTTAATCGGGATAAAGATAAAGCAATTCTTGCAAAAAATGATGTTTATGTTTTTAACGGCAAAAAGTATGAATTAAAACCATGATTACACAATTAAAAATAGAAAATTATAAATCGATTCAGGATTTAACCCTTGATGTGGGGCGGGTAAATGTTTTGATTGGGGAAAATGGCTGCGGCAAAAGTAATATTTTGGAGGCAATTACTTTAGCGGCAGCGGCGGAAGCGAATAAATTAGATAATGAGTTTTTAATTAATAGAGGAATTAGGGTTACTGAGCCACAGTTAATGCGCTCAGCTTTTGAAAAAAAGGAGCAAAGCGATATTAAAATAGCTTTAACTTCAAATGGATGTAATAAATTAGAACCCTATACTTTAAAAAATGATAATAAGGTTTATTCAAAATGGGAATATTACGAAAGGAGCAAACAAGAGGAATATTGGAAAGAGGAAAGAAAAGCTATGGGGTTATGGATGACAAAGAACCAAGAGTTATTATTCAGTAAAACTTCTGAACAGAATAGCCAAAATAGTTATTTTGATAACTATGAAAGCGATAATCAAGAAGATATGGAAAGTGATGAGTTTTATGATGAGGAATTAACCAAAAATAATTTTAAAAGCTTTATCATTTATTCACCAGAGAATACAGCATTGCGAGATTTTTCTAAAGAAGCAAGTATAGAACCTCTAGGCGATAAAGGCGGAGGTTTACTCAAACTATTAATTGTTACACAACACGAATCCAAAGAATCAGAAGATTTCAAAGAATTAAATGATATTCAAGAAACCTTAGAGTTATTTGGCTGGTTTGATACAATAAAAATCCCTGATGATTTTTCACTATTAGAAAAGAAAATAACCATCAAAGACCGCTATTTAGAAATGCCCTTTGACCAACGCAGCGCAAACGAAGGCTTTTTATTAGTGCTATTTTATATTACTTTAGTCGTTTCAAAATACACGCCAAAAATATTTGCCATTGATAATATTGATACCTCATTAAATCCAAAACTGTGTTCAAAATTAATTGAAGAATTAGCGCGATTAGCAAAAAAATACGATAAACAAATCTTTTTAACGTCACATAATCCCGCGATTTTAGACGGTATTGATTTAGGCGATGAAGAAGGACAACGCTTATTTGTAGTTTCAAGAAATAGGGAAGGACGTACACGCTGCAAACGAATAACAATAGAAAACAAACCAAAATCCTCTATTAGAGATAGATTGTCAAGAGTTCTCAATGAAAATGAAAATTATACAAAACAAGATGTTTTAGCACTATTTGATAATAGCAAAGAACCAGTAAAATTATCAGAAGCTTTTTTAAGAGGCTATTTAGGCGGATTACCAAAAGGATTTTAATTTATGAAATTCGGACTTGCCTGCGAAGGTCGTATAGACCAAATTGTTTTAAGAGATATTTTATGTGGTTATTTCAGTAATCCAGACCTTGATGACGATATTATTGAACTGCAACCTCGTTTAGACAAAACAGAACAAAAACTACAAGACTTTGGTGGCTGGGAAAAGTTGCTTGATTATTTAAAAGATTCTCGATTTGCAGAGGATGTTCTTAGTAATGAATATGTTGTTTTACAATTAGATACGGATATTTCAGAACATCGTAATTTTAATGTTTCTCAATCTGAGATTAATAAATCATTAACCATTGAAGAGTTTATCAGCATCATAATTGGAAAGCTAATTTTAACGATTAATGAAAATAATCAAGGTTTTTATGAAGCACACTCCAATAAACTTATCTTTGCAATTTGTGTACACTCTTTAGAATGTTGGCTTTATGCTTATTACAATACTAAGCCATTAAAAAATCCTAAAATTACAGGTTGCGGAAAAGCTCTTAATTATCTTTTAAAATTAAACTGCTTTGATGGTGACACGAAAGACAAAGAGAGTTATTCAGAATACAGCAAAGTTTTTTTAAAACGAAAAAACATTGAAATCGTCGCGCAAAAAGACACGAGTTTTAAACATTTCATTCAACAACTCCAGCCTATCTCGCTATGACAACGATTCTATTCAGCGCGGGCGAAACCTCCGGCGACCAACACGCCGCTAACGTCTTCTTAGAACTGAAAAAACACCACCCCGACATTCACGCCATCGGCATGGGCAGCAGCAAAATGCGCCAAGCCGGCATCGACATTCGCTACGACTCCAGTAATATCGGCGTTATCGGCGTAGTAGAAGTGCTAAAACACTATGGTGAAATTCGCAACGCTTTGAAACTAATGCAAAAAATCATCGAAACGGAACGCCCCGATTTAGTGATTTGTGTCGATTACAAAGAATTTAATTTCAAACTCGCCAAATTCGCCAAACAACTCGGCATCAAAGTGTTGTTTTACGTCAGTCCACAAGTCTGGGCATGGCGACCGGGGCGCGTAGTGAAATACGGCAAAGCCATTGACATGATGGCGGTGATTTTTCCTTTTGAAACAAAGTATTACGAAGCTGAAAACGTGCCAGTGCGTTATGTTGGACACCCTTCCGTAGATAAAGTTCACCCGCAACGGGCTAAAAACGAAGATTTAGCGTTATTTCATTTAAATCCACAGCAACCGATTGTGGGTTTATTGCCCGGCAGCCGGATGAATGAAATTAAGCGCATGTTGCCCGTGATGTTACAAGCGGCTGAAAAAATAGCCGCTGAAAATCCACTTGTACAATTTATTTTGCCGCAAGCCGATTCTATTTCGGATGAATTATTAAATAGTTATTTAAATGCAGCGGCTATAAAAATAAAGGTTATTAAAAATCAACCGTATGATGTGATGCAATGCTGTGATGCCATTATGACGACCTCTGGCACGGCAACCATAGAAATTGCTTTATTAAATATTCCAATGGTGATTGCCTATAAATTATCGCCATTAACGTATTTATTAGGCAGATTATTAGTGAATATTGCTTTTATTGGTTTGCCGAATATTATTGCTGGGAAAAAAATCGTTACTGAATTAATTCAACATGAAGCAATCCCTGAAAATCTCGCTAACGAAATAAACCGTTTATTAAATAATTCAGATTATAAAAATACAATGCAAACAGAATTAAAAAAAGTGCAACAACAATTAGGAAAAGGCGGCGGTTCAATGAATATGGCTGAGTTAGTTTTGGATATGTTAGAAATAAGGAGTTAATTAATGTTGCGTTTAATTATATCGCTGCTGTTATTGTTGTCGTCGCAAGTCGCTTTTGCGTTGTCTTATACAATGGAAATTTCCGAGGAAGAATTGCAAGAAAAAGTTTCTGCGATAATGCCTTTGGAAAAGAAAAAATATTTTGTCACTGTGATTTTTTCGCATCCGAAAGTTGAATTAGCGCAAAGTGCTAATCAAATTGGGCTGTATTCACAAATTGATATTTCTGCACCCGGCGGCATAAAAAGCACAGGGCAAACTAAAATCACAGGTTCATTAAGTTATGAGCCAACCACAAATGAGTTTTTCTTTAAAAATCCTGCCATTGTAGAAATGAAAATTGGAAAAATTCCTGATTTTTATATTGAGCCAGTGAAAGAAATTGCACAATTGATTGCGACTAAAATGCTTAGCACTACGCCGATTTACAAACTGAAAGGCGGAGATTTTAAAAATGATTTGGCAAAATCCATGCTGAAATCCATTGTGGTGCAAAACAAAACGTTATTAGTGGAATTGGAATTATTTTAAGGTGGCGAATTTAATGGCAAATTCTTATCAACACACGGTTGCTAATCCGGTGACTTTTAGCGGGAAAGGCTTGCATATTGGCAAATTTGCACGAGTTATTCTCAATCCCGCGCCAGTTAATACTGGCATTGTGTTTCAGCATGTTGATAAGTCTGGAGTACGCACCAATATTCCGGCGCATTGGCAATATACAACGCCGATGCCATTTTGCACTTGTTTGATGGCGAGTAATGGCATGTATATTCGCACCGTCGAGCATTTGCTGGCGGCATGTTTCGCTTGCGGTTTGGATAACGCACTGATTGAAGTGCATGGCAATGAAATTCCGCTGCTGGATGGCAGTGCGTTTTCAATGATAAAAGCGATTGAGGACGTTGGCTTGCAAGCGCAAACACAGCTGAAAAAACGGATTCGAGTATTAAAAACAGTGCGTGTTGAAGGGAATAATCGTTATTTGCAGATTGATCCTGCGCAGGATTTTAGCCTTGATCTGGGAGTGCAATTAGCTAAATATGGGGATTTTCATTGGCAAGGAGTGTTAACGCCGGATAGTTTTAAAGCTGAAATTGCGCAAGCTAGAACTTATGGTGATGTGACACACGGCTTGCTGGCTAAAACCTTTACCGCTTTTTTTACAAAACATCCGATTGCATTAGGCGCAAATTTGAATAATTGCATTGTGATGTTTGGTAAACATGTGTTGAATCGAGGTGGTTTGCGAATGCCGGATGAATTTATTCGCCATCGAATTTTAGATTTAATGGGCGATTTAATGCTGGCGCAAGCTCCATTGATTGGGAAAATAACCGGATTTAATCCTGCGCATCGCTTAAATCAGCGTCTTGTGGAAACAATATTAACCGATGAATCTGCTTGGTGTTGGGATGGAGATAAATAAGAAGCTTAATCTGCGTATTTTTCTGCTAAATGTAATAATACGATGACTGCACCCGCGCCGCCGTCTTTTGCCGATGCAGAACAAAAAGCTTGTACATCATTATGTTGCCGCAACCACAGGTTTAAATGATTTTTTAAAACAGGAAAATCATTTTCAGATCGATAGCCTTTGCCATGAATAATATGCACACAACGACAGCCATCTTCTACGCATAAGTGTAAAAAGTGCAGCACTTGTTGTTTTGCTTGCGAGCTAGTTAAACCGTGTAAATCAAGCTGCGCATCCGCTCCAAAATAACCTTGCCGCAGTTTTTTGAGGACGTTTTTTTGCAATCCCGGACTCAGAAAACTAAAAGTATCTTCCGCGCTTAGTTTGTCAGTGACAATATCACGATGTTCTTGCAGTTTTTCAGAGAACTCTATCGTCTCGATTCTGGGGATAGGCTTAGGTTTTGGCTTTGCATCTGCTCGCAACAGCCAAGCGTCATTTTTTACAACTTTAACTTTGCCGATAGATTGTCTAAATAAATCGGAGTCTTCAGGGGAAAGCTTTTTTTTTGACACGGCAATGAATTCTTTTAAGGGCAGGTTTGTTAAAATGAGCGATTCTATAGTTTTTTTATGATTAGGGCGAATGTGATGCGGATTTTGTTAAGCAACGATGATGGTTATTTGGCGCAAGGATTGGTAACTTTAGCGCAAGCTTTGGCAAAATATGCGGATGTTTCAGTGGTTGCACCCGATAAAAATCGTAGTGCCGCCAGTAATTCCTTAACCTTAGAAATGCCATTACGAGCGCAAAGTAGCGAAAATGGTTTTATTCGTGTAGACGGCACACCCACAGATTGTGTGCATCTTGCGATTACGGGATTGTTAGAACACGAGCCAGATATGGTGATTGCGGGAATTAATCATGGCGCGAATTTAGGGGATGATGTGTTATATTCAGGCACGGTTGCAGCTGCAACAGAGGGGCGGTTTTTAGGATTTCCAGCGATAGCGATTTCCTTAACCTCATCAGATCCTAAACATTTTGATACCGCCGCACAGGTTGCTGTCACATTAATGCAGCAAATAATGAATAAACCTTTACCTAGAGACACCTTATTAAATGTTAATGTGCCTGATATTGCTTTGTCTGAATTAAAAGGTTATCAAGTGACTCGGTTAGGACAGCGGCATAAATCTGAACCTGTCGTGAAAGCGCAAGACCAACGCGGGCGCGATATTTATTGGGTAGGGCCGCCTGGCAGTGCGCAAGATGCTGGCGAAGGTACTGATTTTTATGCGATTAAAATGGGTTATGTTTCAATAACACCCTTACAATTGGATTTAACTCGATATGAACAACTGGAGATAATAAAAGCGTGGCTACCACAGGGACATCATTGAAACATTATTTAGAAGGCATTGGCATGACTTCTCGCAGAACGCGGGAACGCATGGTAAAACGCTTAGAAGAACAAGGTATAAAAAATACAGACTTGTTAAGAGTAATGCGTGATACGCCGCGACATATCTTTGTTGACGAAGCTCTGGCAAGTCGTGCTTATGAAGATACTGCTTTGCCCATAGGTTATAACCAAACCATTTCACAGCCATACATTGTGGCAAAAATGACCGAGTTGTTGCTGGAAAAAAGTGGATTAACTAAAGTTTTAGAAATCGGCACAGGTTGCGGTTATCAAACCGCTGTTTTGGCGCAATTAGTGCAAAATGTTTATACAGTGGAAAGAATTCTACCTTTGCAAAAAAAAGCGCAAAATTATTTAGCTAATTTAGCGTTAGAGAATATTTATCATCAACATAATGACGGTGGATTAGGCTGGGCTGATTACGCGCCTTTTGATGGGATTTTGGTTTCAGCTGCCGCTGATACTGTGCCGGGCATGTTATTGCAACAGCTAGCAATTGGAGGGGTGATGTTGATTCCGATAGTCAATGACTGCGGGCAAGTTTTGCAACGAATTACACGCTTAACAACAGGTTATCAGGTAGAGGATTTAGAGCCAGTGAGCTTTGTGCCTTTTTTATCTGGCGTAGAATAGGCAAAAAAGTTTATTTAAAAACTAAATCACCTTGTGATTCAAGTAAATATTCACCTAGTTCATCATTAGCTTTTTCAAATTTAATCCCATAAAACCGTCTACCTTCCACTAATTTACGTTTTACTCTTGATTGGATTTCAAATTTTCGATTGCTATTGAAAATCAAAGTTAGCATTAGTTTTTGATTGATTTTTAGCACTAATTCTGCGGGCGCACCGATTAATACGCCTTGGCTGCTAATATCAAGTAATTTGACTCTGACTGCGCGGCTATAACTAAATAAGCTATAACCACCAAATATATCAGCCTGGCTGACAAAAGTAGTAATATCTCGCCTAACATAACGTACTGTTTTTCTTTGGTTTTTGTACGTTGTGATTAATTGCGAATCATCAAAAATATTATCATCTACCATATATAGATTATTGATAACATATTCCGAGTCTATAGAGTCATCTGAATTCGGCATGACGTTACATTACTTTAAAAAGTTACTCAAAGTCCAAGTGTACTATTATTATTCGCTTTATTTCAATCACAGGCAAAAAAACTAAATATTTTCTTTAAATCCGTTAAAATTAGTCTATCTAAATTTCCAAACTGTAGTTATGAAAAAAATCGTTACCTTAGCACTTTACAGTTTATTTGCGATGCAGTTGGGATTTCCCCATTGTGTTTTAGCAAAATCAAAAGCAGTTACCCATCCACAGAAAAAGGCAGTTTCTAAAAAAACAGAGCAAATACAAACTGTAAAAATCGCCTATTTCACGCAAGAACAACAAGCACCCGCCGCGTTATCTAATCTTGACCCTTTTATCCCTAATAAAGGTGTGGAAGGAGCTAATCTTGCTATCAGTGATAACAATACAACCGGACAATTTATTAAACAACAGTATAGTTTAACTAAAATCATTGTGGGGTTAAAAGGCGATATTTCTCAAGAATTTATGAAACAAGTCCCTACGGACACGCCGTTTGTATTAGTCAATTTACCTGCTGCACAAGTCAATAAGTTGGCGGATTTGCCGCAGGCGCAACAAAAACTCATTTTTGATGTTGCCAGTATTGATGATGGCTTGCGCAATGAACAATGTCGTGCAAACGTGTTGCATTTATTACCAAGCAGGGCAATGCGTGCCGATGCTTTGGCGCAATGGATGATGAAAAAACGCTGGACGAAGTGGTTTTTAGTGGTAGGAACTACGCCCGAAGATAAGTTGTATGCAGCAGCCATTAAACGTGCGGCAAAAAAATTTGCCATCAAAATTGTGGCTGAAAAAAATTGGACGCATACCTTTGATGCACGACGCACAGAGCAATCTGACATTCCTGTTTTCACGCAAAATATTGATTATGACGTGTTAGTTGTCGCCGATGAACAAGGCGCGTTTGGGGAATATTTTGATTATCGCACTTGGATTCCGCGTCCAGTTATTGGCACACAAGGTTTGATAGCAACTGCGTGGCATAAAACCCATGAACAATGGGGCGCGATTCAAATTCAGAATCGTTTTTTTGAACAAGCAGGTCGCGCAATGGATGAACCCGATTATGGTGCTTATTTAGCGGTGCGGGCGATTGGTGAAGCCGCTGTAAGAACGCATTCCAATCAAATGCAGACTGTTAAAAACTTTTTGTTAAGCGATCAATTTACTTTGCAAGGATACAAAGGCAATCCTTTATCGTTTAGACGCTGGGATGGACAATTGCGACAACCGATTTTATTAGCTGCACCGCGTTCTTTAGTAGCTGTCGCGCCAATTGAAGGATTTTTACATCCAAAAACAGAATTAGATACTTTAGGTTTTGATGAACCCGAATCAACTTGCAGGAAAAAATAATGATGAAAAAATGGCTGTTAGCAACAGGTTTATTGGCAATTTTTGCATTATCAAATGCACAAGCAGAAACCGTATTTGTGACGTTAGAGAAAGATAATGCTATCGCAGTTGTTGATCCAATTGCGGGAAAGTTACTGAAAACAATTCATGTGGGGCAACGTCCACGCGGGATTGCGTTAAGTGTGGATAACAAATTGCTATATATTGCCACCAGCGATGACAATACGATTCGGATTATTGACACAACAACACTCAAAGAAGTTGGACAATTGCCTTCTGATAAAGACCCAGAAACATTTTCGTTAAGTCCAGACGGCAAGCAACTTTATGTCTCTAATGAAGATGATAATTTAGTCACTGTGATTGATGTGGCGGCTAAAAAATCAGTCAAACAAATTAAAGTTGGGGTTGAGCCGGAAGGCATCGCAGTTAGTCCAGATAATCAATGGGTTGCCAGTGCTTCTGAAACGACAAATATGGTGCATTGGATTAATACAAAAACGTTAGAAATTGTTGATAACACTTTAGTTGACCCGCGTCCTCGCGCTGTAGCCTTCACTGCGGATAGTCAGCAATTATGGGTGACTTCTGAAATTGCCGGCTCGTTGACTATTTTGGATGTAAAAACAAAAAAAATTCTTAAAACGGTTAAATTAGAAGTGCAAGGTGTGACAGCGGAAAAAATTCAACCCGTTGGAATTGCGATTGATAAGAATCGTCGCTTTGGCTATGTGGCAATGGGCACGGCTAATCGTGTTGCGGTGATTAATGCGCAAACATTTGCTGTCGAAAAATATTTATTAGTAGGGCAAAGGGTTTGGAATCTGGCTTTTTCTCCCGATCAAAAACGACTTTATACAACGAATGGCATTAGCAACGATATTTCGATTATTGATGTGGAAAATCAAAAAGTGACTAAATCGATTGGTGTAGGGCGATATCCTTGGGGAGTTGTGGCAAAACCATGACAGCACAAGCACTGAAAGTTGAAGACTTAAGCTTTTCTTATGCCACCAAGAAAGCATTGAACAATGTCAGTTTTAGTGTGGCAGCGGGCGAATGTACGATTTTATTAGGGCAAAATGGGGCAGGAAAAAGCACGTTATTTTCGTTAATTACTCGTCTTTACGATACTCGCGCCGGAAAAATTGAATTATGTGGCTTTGATGTTAAACAACAAACGCGCTTAGCATTAGCAAAATTAGGCGTGGTTTTTCAACAAACGACCTTAGATTTAGATTTAACAGTGACACAAAACTTACGTTATCACGCCGCTTTGCACGGTATGAGTCGTAAAGCTGCAAATTTGCGCATTGCTGAAGAATTAGAACGCTTAAATATGTTGGAACGGCGCAATGAAAAAGTGCGGCAACTGAATGGCGGGCACAAACGGCGCGTTGAAATTGCCAGAGCGTTGCTGCATCAACCTGCACTTTTATTATTAGATGAACCAACCGTCGGATTGGACATGCCAAGTCGCCAAGCGATTGTTGAGCATGTACATAAACTTGCTAGTGAGCATCAATTAGCCGTGTTGTGGGCGACGCATTTAATTGATGAGGTTTATCCTGAAGACCGTTTGTTAATGTTGCATAAAGGAGAAATTAAAGCGAAAGGCACGATTTCTGATGTATTACAAATCACCGAAACGGATAATATCGGTGCTGCCTTTAAACAAATTGCTAAAGAGACTGTGTTATGAGTTTACTACATTTTTTACGCGCTATGTGGGGCATTGTCGGTCGGGAATTATGGCGATTTATTCAACAAAAAGAACGTTTTATCTCAGCATTAGTGCGTCCTTTAATTTGGTTATTTGTATTTGCCGCAGGTTTTAGAAATACTTTGGGAATGGCAATTGCGCCACCCTATGAGACTTATATTTTGTATGAAGTGTATATTACTCCGGGCTTGATTGGGATGATTCAGCTGTTTAACGGGATGCAAAGCTCATTGACAATGGTTTATGATAGAGAAATGGGCAGTATGCGGATTTTATTAGTTTCGCCTTTGCCGCGCTGGTTTTTGCTGATTTGTAAATTGATTGCGGGAACTGCGGTTTCAATTTTACAAGTTTATGTGTTTTTAGGTATTGCTTGGTTTTATGACATTCAAGCTCCGCTGCAAGGCTATCTCTTGATATTGCCTGCCTTAATTTTGGATGGATTAATGCTTGGTGCGTTAGGATTATTGCTATCATCTTTTATTAGGCAGCTCGAAAACTTTGCGGGTGTGATGAATTTTGTCATTTTTCCGCTATTTTTTATGTCAACCGCTTTGTACCCTTTGTGGAAAATACAAGAATCCAGTGCATTGTTGCATAACTTAGCCAGTTACAACCCGTTTTCACAAGGAGTAGAGCTGATTCGGTTTGCCCTGTATGGACAATTTAATCAGCAAGCCTTTATTTACACTTTAGCGGCATTCATTATTTTTATGATAGCGGCTATCATTGGTTACACGCCTTCCAAAGGAATGATGACTCGAAAAGGTGGCGATTAAGATTGATTCAGCATAAAGTTTCGACAGTTAAAAGCATATTTCTTCTGTTAGAGAGGGCTTCAGTTATTGGAATTAGTGAAATGCAGATATTTAACTTATGATGTCGTTTTAGAAATGCTTATCATGCTAAAAACTGCTAGAATAGCCTAATAGTTAAAATTGAATGTTAATTTTATTTTGACAGGTCGCAGTCTCAAGTTAGCTTGCAAGTAATGATTAACATAGTATTAACCTTATTTATCACGAGAAACATGTGAAAAACTCTTTCTTTCTTGTCATTCCGCCACAACAAAAAAACGCAGAACGCTTAAAGCTGTATCAAGAAGAAGTTTTGAAACAGTGGATTGTAGACTTGCCCGTTGCTAATCCTGGGTTAGCTACTCGCCTCTTCCATGATTTTATTAAAGACTTTAATAAAACAGATATGGATGTACAGCTTCGACTTGACACCTTAGAAACTTTAAAACCTAGTTTTTTAGATATTGAAGACTATTTGCGTGCACGCCTGTCCAAAGCTGGTTTTCCTAAAGGTGAAAATGAGCAAAAAATCCTTGAAGTTGTAGTTTCTATTGAAAAAGAGTTTACGATTGGTTACTGGATGACAGTGCGGGAATTAACCAAACGTAGTACAGGCTGGTTTCAAGGAAAAAACATTGCGCTAGCAATTCAGCGTACTATCAGAGGTTTAGGAAATATCGTAGTAACACATTATATGATGTGTTTGCCGATTCCTGATTGGGTTTGGATAGACTTACATTCCCTTTATAAATTAAGCGTCAATCTTAAAAAAGATACAACTAAAGTTCCTGAAGACTTAGACAGACCAAGCCGAACCAGCACTGCTGAAGAGTGTTACTTGCAAATTCTGTTATTAAGCTTGACCGAACCAGGCGGACTCATGCAGCGTGAAGTGCAACAAGTCTATAGCTTTTTAGCTAAGTTTTGTTACTTAGTGCGCTTAGAAAAAAAAACAATCACGGTACAAATGCTTCAATGTGTGGTTTTAGTTGATGAAGATGCACCGCCAGCATTTGAGCGTACAGAAAAAGAAACAGACTCAGGAAAGTTGTATCTTAATTTTTCTGAGTTATATAAAGCGATTAATCAATGTGAAAAACTTACCTATATGCTTATGGTAAGTGACAAAGATGCACGGTTTAGCGCTATCAATCTCCCCAAAAATGCAACCGACAGATTACCTTCAGAACTCATTGATTATCTTGAGCAAAGATGGTTAGGAACTGAACTGCACGGGATGCCTTATTTTGCAGATCGCTTAGATAGATACTTTTCTATTGGTTTAGAAATAACCCATGAGCTACAAACTTCAACAGACGGAAATGAGGCTTCGGAATTAGAATATTTAGCACAATCCTCTTCTGAAAGAGCTTTATCTTGCAGATTTAATAAAGAAGGTGTTATTTCTATAGGTAGTTTAGTTAGCTTTAGAAAAGTTGATGCACCACAAAACAAACGTGCTTTAGGAGTAGTCAACAAAATAATTATGCCGAAACAAAAGAATGCTCGGCTAGATTTTGAAGTACAAGTGATTGCCCCATTAGTTTACGCGGTGAGTTACTCTATCTCAGAAACTGAACAAAGTGATAACTCGCAAAAAGCTTTACTATATAATGTAAAAGAAGGAATTGATGAGAAAATGTTTATCATTGTCGATTCCTTTTTATTAAAAGAGGACGATGTGGTGAAACTATTCATGCCTCAAGAAGAATTTTTGATTATACTCAAAGATAAAAAGAATGTCGGGCTAGGTTACTGGCAGTTTGAATGCAAACGTGTAGTAGAAACTGTTGTAGAGCCAGAAAAACCTGTAGTACGAAAAAAAGGATACGATTTTATCTAACTTAAGCAAACGGTTGTTGTAAAATTTCTACGCACAATTAAAAAATGTGTTGAAATATAACCGCGTCGTAATTGTTTGACCGACCCAAAAAATAATAATTAAATTTTATGCTTTAAAGAGGAAAATTAAATGAGTGATTCTGAAAATCCTAACCAATCAGCAGATGATGCAAAAAAAACAGCGTCTAATATTGTTACAACTGTTATGGAGTTAAAACAATCTAACCCTAAAGTATTTTTCGGTGGCATTGGCGCAGTGGTTGTTTTACTTCTAATTGTAATGAGTTCTGGTGGAAACCCAGAAGTTTTGCCGTCTCCTGCGGCTAAAGATTTAGCAATAGGTCAAAGCTATGTTTTAAAAGGAGCTAACAGCTTTGATGCAAATGGTAAAATTCGTTTAGTTTCTGTTCCTGGTTCTGTGGCTGCTTTTGATGACTCTGAAGAAGATCCTAAAGAATCATCTTGTACTCACATCATTCAAGGAACTCCAGTGAAAGTGACAGAATTTCAAGATTTTGCAGGCAAGAAAAATGCTTTTGCTAATGTTGAAGTTTTATCAGGTGCTTGTAAAGGTAAAAAAGGTTGGGCATTATCAATCGATGTACAATAAAAAATTTAAAAAAATGTTGACATCTGTTTTTTTTAGTTTATAATGTACAAATAAATTGAAACGCGGGAATAGCTCAGTGGTAGAGCACAACCTTGCCAAGGTTGGGGTCGCGAGTTCGAATCTCGTTTCCCGCTCCAATTATTTAAATAAAAGCCGCGTATTCGCGGCTTTTTTATTGCCTCTCTTAGGGCTGCGTAGCAAAATGGTTATGCAGCGGCCTGCAAAGCCGTAAACACCGGTTCGATTCCGGTCGCAGCCTCCATTATCTCTTTATTCAAGAGCTTGTCGTATCGGAGATTTTCTCCTTTGTTTTCAATGTCGACTATTAAAGACATTCGTTGTTAAGTTAAAACTTTCAAAGTTTATTATTTCAGCATAGCTTTCGTATATTAAAGCCGTTTTTGCTTTTGATTGGATAGTATTTGTTCTAAAGTAAACTTAAGTTAACATATCGCAACTTATAGTCATCATCGACCTTGCAAGGTCTTAACTAAGTCATCTTAAGCTCATGGAATTTCAACCCAATCCTTTAGGTAAACGTTTTAGAGGCTATCTACCTGTTGTTATTGATATTGAAACAGCAGGGTTTAACGCAAAAAAAAATCCTTTATTAGAGATTGCAGCGGTTATTGTTGAGCCTGATAGCGAAGGATACTTAGGAATTACTGAAAGTCATTCTAGCCATATCATTCCGTTTAAAAACTCCGAATTAGATGAGGCAGCACTTAAGTTTAACGGCATTGATCCTTATCATCCTTTCCGATTTGCTTTAGAAGAGAAAGATGCACTAAATAAACTTTTCACGCCTATTAAAGCGGCGATTAAACGCAATCAATGTAGTCGCGCGATTTTAGTTGGACATAATCCGGCTTTTGACATTAGTTTTTTAAACGCAGCGATTGCTAGAACCACAATCAAGAAAAGTCCGTTTCATCCTTTTAGTAGTTTTGATACTGCGACTTTGGGTGGCTTAATTTATGGACAAACAGTCTTAGCAAAAGTTGCACAAGCTGCTGGGTTGGCATGGGATAATGAAAAAGCACATTCAGCTCTTTATGATGCTGAGCAAACAGCACATTTGTTTTGTCTAATGGTTAATCGTTGGAAACTTTTAGAATCATTAGAACAAAAATTCTCGACTGAAATTTGATATTTGTATTGAAATCGCCTCTCTTACAATCTATCAAAATTATAAGAGAGGAAAAAATCTTATTCAGCTGTGTTGTTTACAGCAGCAAGCATCGCCGCTAACTCACCCTTTTTATACAAATCAACAATAATATCGCAACCACCGATTAATTGCGCGTTGATATAAAGTTGTGGATAAGTAGGCCAGTTAGAATAACTTTTCAACGCATCACGAAGTTCTAAATCTTCAAAAATATTGACCGCTGCAAAGTCTGCTTCACAAGCTTGTAACACTTGTACTGCTTGATTAGAAAATCCACACTGAGGAAAATCTGGCGTACCTTTCATGTACAAAATCACCGGATTGTTTTCAAGTTGTTCTTTAATTCGTTCTATAACATCCATCAAAATAACTCTCATAAAAATAAAGACCTACTAATACTATCAAGATTAGCACCATAAAAAAAGCCTTTCCATGAAAACAATAGTTGCTAGGGGCTTTTTAGAAAATTATAATTGAGAATTTTTTTAGCAGGTAGCCAAACGCTACCTTTTTTGTTTCTTATCGTAGGCAAAACACCATGACTAGCCATATTATGCCCACTTACGGACGTTTACCTGTCACTTTTACGCACGGCAAAGGTGCGTGGCTTTGGGATGACCAAGGTAAACGCTATCTTGATGCGCTTTCAGGTATTGCAGTTTGTAATTTAGGTCACGCGCATCCGGCTGTCCATAAAGCGATTTCCAAACAAAGTAAAACGTTAATCCACACTTCAAATTTATATCAAGTGGCAGCGCAAGAGCAACTTGCTGATGCGTTAACCGCAAAATCTGGCATGGAAAATGTATTCTTTTCAAATTCAGGTGCAGAAGCGAATGAAGCGGCCATTAAATTGGCGCGTTGCTACGGACATCAAAAAGGCATCACTAAACCTGAAATTATTGTGATGGAAAAAAGCTTTCATGGGCGGACTTTGGCAACTTTGAGTGCAACTGGTAATCCAAAAGTACAAAAAGGTTTTGCGCCGCTGGTGACGGGTTTTATTCGTGTGCCATTTAATGATATTGCTGCGATAGAAGAAGCGATTGCTAAACACAAAAACTGTGTGGCGATTTTAGTTGAGCCAGTGCAAGGTGAAGGCGGAGTTAATATTCCTGCCGATGATTATTTGAATAAAATTCGCGCCCTTTGCGATGAACATTCACTTTTGATGATGTTGGATGAAATTCAAACCGGAATTGGACGGACTGGAAAATTTTTAGCATTTCAACACAATGGCATTTTGCCTGATGTGTGTACTTTAGCGAAAGCTTTGGGCAATGGAGTGCCAATTGGCGCATGTTTGGCAAGTGGGCAGGCGGCAACTTTATTCACGGCAGGAATGCACGGTTCAACCTTTGGCGGCAATCCTTTAGTATGCAGTGCTGCATTAGCTGTCTTAAAAACCTTGGAGCAGGACGATTTAATTGCGCAAGCGGAAAAGAAAGGGCAAAAAATAGCGAATGCGTTTCGGGAAAAACTACAAGGCAATGCGCAAGTTATTGATATTCGCAACAAAGGTTTAATGATAGGGATTGAACTAAGCGAACCTTGCGCAGCTTTAGTGACCGCAGCCCAACAGCAAGGCTTATTAATTAACGTGACGAATGAAAAAGTGATTCGTTTGTTGCCTCCGTTAGTGATTAAAAATAAACAAATCGAGTTTTTGGTAAAAACGTTATCAACTTTGATTCAAGAACATACACAACCGATGTAATCAATATGAAACAACCCAGACATTTTATTAGTCTGCATGATTTATCCAGCAATGAATTGCGTGCAGTGATTAGCCGTGCTATCGAGCTTAAAAAATATCGCGACCCTGATTATCAACCGTTAAAAGGCAAAGTATTAGCGATGATTTTTGAAAAATCATCCACTCGTACGCGAATTTCTTTTGAAGCAGGCATGGCACATTTTGGCGGCACAGCATTATTTTTATCGCCTAGAGACACGCAATTAGGACGTGGCGAGCCGCTTGCTGATAGCGCGAAAGTCATCTCTAGCATGGTTGATTGCATTATGCTCAGAACTTACGCGCATGAAACCGTGACAACAATTGCACAGCATTCAAAAGTACCGGTAATTAACGGCTTAACTGATTATTCGCATCCTTGCCAAGTATTGGCTGATATGCAGACTTTTTTTGAGTTGCGTGGCGATATTGCTGGAAAAACCGTAACATGGATAGGCGCGGGCAATAATATGTGTCATTCTTATATTGATGCGGCAATGTGTTTGGATTTTACTTTGAATATTGCCTGTCCTAAAGGATATGAGCCGGATGCAGAATTAGTGGCATCGGCTGGAAAACATGTGCAAATGTTTGCAACGCCGCAGGAAGCTGCAAAAAATGCGGATTTGGTGACAACTGATGTCTGGGTCAGCATGGGCGAAGAACAAGAGCAGCAGCAGCGTGAACATGATTTTAAAAACTATCAAGTAAATCAATCAGTAATGAGTCAGGCAAATCCTGAAGCTTTGTTTATGCACTGTTTACCAGCACATCGCGGTGAAGAAGTCAGTGCTGAAGTGATTGATGGCTCGCAAAGTGTGGTATTTGCAGAAGCTGAAAATCGTCTGCATGTGCAAAAAGCCTTACTCGAATTTTTAATTTGTCATTAACCACCCAAACATTCACCCATAACTTAATAAATGAGGCACTCGTGAACACAAAAATAACGCTTACATTCCTATTATTGTTAATGGTTAGCGGACTTGTGAATGCTAAAACTGTCTATGTGACTGATTATATGACATTTACTGTTAAAGTTGCCGACGAAAATAACAGTCCGGTGCTAACCACTATTACGAGTGGCACGCCATTAACATTGCTGTCAAAAAAAAGAAGTGCTGAATATGCAAAAGTGCGTTTAGCAGATGGGCAAATAGGCTTCATTTTGAGCAGCTATTTGCTGCCACAACCTGCCAGCAAATGGTATTTAGAGCAAGCAAATCAAGAGCTGGCGAAGCTGAAACAAGAAAACAGTGCAATGGGATTGGAGTTAGCTACGATTAAAAAACGCGGCGCAACGGCAATTACCGAAGCTTTAACACAAGAGCGCGATAAATTAACGGCGGAATTAAATCAACTTCGCAGTATTTCAGCGAATGCCGTTGAAGTCAAAAAACAACGCGACACCTTACAAGAAGACTTTATCCGAGTGAATAAAGAGTTTGAACAGCTCAAATTGGAAAAAAAGACCTTAGAAACTAACGCAAATCAAGATTGGTTTATGTACGGCGGTTTACTGTCGTTATTTGGCGTAATCTTAGGGTTTGTGTTACCAAAACTCAGCTGGCGACGTAAAGCCCATAATTGGGACTCTTTTTAATATTCTCACGTCATACATCTAAATAGTTGAAATAAAACCTATTTTTATTTCGCATACAAATAAAGGAAAACTAAAAAATGGCTAATTCAGGTGACAAATCAACCCGCACTTTTTCCTCATTAGTAGTTGATGGCATGGAACGTGCGCCCAGCCGTGCCATGCTACATGCGGTTGGTTTTAAAATGGAAGACTTTAAAAAGCCGCAAATCGGTATTGCATCCACATGGAGCATGGTCACGCCGTGTAATATGCACATCAATCGCTTGGCTGATGATGCCGCAAAAGGCGTGGATCAAGCGAATGGCAAAGCGGTGATTTTCAACACCATTACTATTTCTGACGGCATTTCTATGGGGACAGAAGGAATGAAATATTCCTTAGTCTCGCGCGAAGTGATTGCCGATTCCATTGAAACCGTAGTCGGTTGTCAAGGCTTTGACGGCGTAGTTGCGATCGGTGGTTGCGATAAAAATATGCCCGGCTGCATGATTGGCATTTCGCGATTGAACCGTCCAGCGATTTTCGTTTACGGCGGCACCATTATGCCCGGTTGCCATAACGACAAAAAATTAGACGTAGTTTCAGTCTTTGAAGCGGTTGGTGCACGCGCCAATAATAAAATTGATGATGAAGAATTAGCGCAAATCGAAGCAAAAGCGATTCCGGGCGCGGGTTCTTGCGGTGGCATGTACACAGCAAACACGATGGCTTCCGCTATTGAAGCATTAGGCATGAGTTTGCCAAATAGTTCAGCGCAAAATGCCATTTCTGAAGATAAACGCCTTGATTGTGAACGCGCGGGCGCGGCGGTTTTAGAATTGCTAAAACGCGATATTAAACCGAGCGATATTATGACCAAAGCCGCGTTTGAAAATGCGATTACGGTGGTAATTGCTTTAGGCGGCTCAACCAATGCTGTATTACATTTATTGGCAATGGCAAATGCCGCAAACGTTGATTTAAGTTTGGATGATTTCACTCGCATCGGTCAGCGTGTGCCGATGTTAGCGGATTTAAAACCCAGCGGTAAATATCAAATGTCAGAATTGGTTGCAATCGGCGGGATTCAACCTTTGATGAAAATTTTGTTAGACAAAGGTTTGCTGCATGGTGATTGTTTAACCGTGACTGGCAAAACGTTGGCGGAAAATCTGGCAGATGTGAAACCTTATCCTGTTGAACAAGATATTATTCATTCCTTAGATAATCCGATTAAAAAAGACAGTCATTTGGTGGTTTTATATGGCAATTTAGCATCTGAAGGCGCGGTAGCAAAAATCACTGGCAAAGAAGGCTTAGTTTTCACTGGCACGGCAAAAGTATTTGATGCTGAAGAACAAGCGTTACAAAGCATTTTGAACGGCGCAATTGTCAAAGGCGATGTGATTGTGATTCGCTACGAAGGCCCTCAAGGAGGCCCTGGAATGCGCGAAATGCTCTCGCCAACCTCGGCAATTATGGGAAAAGGCTTAGGCAAAGAAGTGGCACTAATTACTGACGGGCGTTTTTCAGGCGGCACACACGGTTTTGTAGTGGGACATATCAGCCCAGAAGCTTACACAGGTGGCGCATTAGCCATTGTTGCAGATGGCGATCAAATTACGATTGATGCTGAAACCAATCAGTTGACTTTGCATGTGTCAGATGCAGAAATTGCAAAACGTTTTGAATCATGGCAACAACCAAAACCTCGCTACACACGCGGTGTTTTGGCAAAATATGCAAAATTAGTTAGCTCAGCGTCAAAAGGTGCAGTGACAGACAATTTCGCATAATTGTAAAATTAACAACGCTATAAAGCTTTAAGCCTTGCTAGTTCGATAAGAAATAGCAAGGCTTTTTTCTACTCCTTGGAAAATATATTATTTATCGCTAAACGACATCGCTGTAAAAGCCGGTTTAGATTTTTGTGGCGAAGATTGGTTTGAATGCAAATTCAAATTGATGGATTTGCTACAGATATAACAAATTTTAGTGTATATTTTGCAGCGATTATTGAACTAGATTAACAGAGTGGCATCGTCCCCAATACCACATAAACTTCATTAACTTTCTTAGAGCGACAGGACTATTTGTTTTTTATGATTGCCTTATCTCAAGTTTCCAAGTATCAGCAAGCCCTTGACCATTTACTGGAATATTGCCATGTAAAAACCTATCCTGCAAAAAGCACCATTTTGCACGCAGGCAAAAGCAATAATATTCTGTTTTTTATTTTAGAAGGTTCGGTTTCAGTTGGAACTGAAGATGAAGAAGACGGGCGCGAATTGATTTATGCGTATTTAAACAAAGGCGATTTTATTGGTGAAGTGGGCGTTTTTAATAAAGCTGATGCTGTTGAAGTCAATATAAAAACCCGTTGTCAAACTAAAATAGCCGAAATATCTTATATTCGGCTGAAGCAGGTGTTAAAAAACGAATTATCTGATTTTGCTTTTGATATTTTGTTTTTAATCGACAAACAAATTTCGTTGCGTTTGTTGATGACTAGCCGTAACTTTCGCGATTTGGCTTTTATGGATACAGAAGGGCGCATTGCACGAACCTTGATGGATTTATGCAATGAACCGGATGCAACGATTCACCCAGAAGGAATGCAGATTAAAATTACTCGCCAAGAATTAAGCCGAATTGTGGGGTGTTCACGCGAGGTTGCGGGCAGAATTTTAAAAGATTTGAAAAATAAAAATATGATTCGTACCCAAGGCAAAACCATTGTGGTGTTTTTGCAGCCTGCTAAAGTCTCTCCTGAATCTATTGGAGCTGTTTTAAACTAGCAGCTGCAAAGTTGTTTATTTACCGCAACAGCGTTTAAATTTTTTGCCGCTGCCACACGAACAAAGTGCATTTTTCCCTTGATTGCTGGTTAAATTCACTTTGCTAACCGATTTTATGACACCGTCTAAATAAAACCAGCGTCCTGCATTTTTCTTAAAGCGGCTGATTTCATTCATCACCAATTCTTCGCCGTCAAGCCGATAATAGGCTTTAAATTCTACAATTCCGCGCTCGTCAGTTATCCCGCCTTTTTTTAAATTCACAATTTCCAGTTGATACCATTCGGCAGTATCTTTAGAAAAGTCAATGGTTTCTGGGCGATTGCTTGCGTCCCATGTGGTTTGTAAATATTCACCATTGCGCATGGCGTAGGCGGTAAAGCGCGAGCGCATAAGGATTTCAGCAGTTTGCGGTGTTTTTGCGCCGCTGTGATAGAGTTCGCAGCAGTTTTGATAGTCTAGTGTTGAACCGCACAGGCATGTTTTTTCTAAAGTCATTGTTTTTTATTCCATTTTTCGGTTTGTTGGTATGACTGCCAGTCCTTTGAGGCATAGGTATCTACACAAGTTTTTACCATCAATGTTATTAAAATTTATTGATAATAAAGAATTATTTGTAGGCTGGGTTAGATTATTGAGCGACAGCGAAATAATCGTAACCCAGCATTCAGCGTTTTGAAACACCCACTGCTGGGTTACGCTCTTTTTTCTATCGAAAAAAGCAGCTAACCCAGCCTACATATCAATGTATCATATTGATATAAAATAACTTTATGATTTCAAGATGTGTAGATACCTATGCCTTTGAGAACTGGCAGTCATAATGGCTATTTATGCAAAAAATTTCGCAGTTTTTCTACCAAACTGACATTTTGGATAGCTGTTTCATTATGACGAATAATCGAATCTCGAATCCCATCTTTCACAAACTGCATATCAAAATCAGCAAAAGTACACAAACCACCGCTGCTTAACGTCAATTTAGTCGCATAATTTTGAGTATCGGCTTCTAATTTCACATTATCGTAGGGACGTTGTGCCGAACCTTTGGCGTTGTGCGTTAAATTCTGCGCTTTTGCAACGTGATGTGAAAAATGACTTTTGATAAGTCGCCAGCGTCTAGCATAGTTGTCATCATCCAGTGGCAGCGTCCAAACAGAATGAATATGTTCAGGTAAAAACACCCATAGATCAATGTGGAATCGTTTTTCCTTGCGAGTTTGTCGTACAGCGTCACGCAAAAAATCAATGTGGTCAATCAAGACGCTGCCATTAAGTTAAGAGTTTATTCGTTATTTTTCAATAATATATTTGTAGGTTGGGTTAGCATTTTTTGCTTTAGCAAAAAAGCGTAACCCAACAAAGTGTGTTTATTTTATGCTGAATGTTGGGTTACGCTTATCTCGCTACCGCTTGATAAGCTAACCCAACCTTGCGAGTTTGTCGTACAGCGTCACGCAAAAAATCAATGTGGTCAATCAAGACACTGCCATTAAGTTAAGAGTTTATTCGTTATTTTTCAATAATATATTTGTAGGTTGGGTTAGCATTTTTTGCTTTAGCAAAAAAGCGTAACCCAACAAAGTGTGTTTATTTTATGCTGAATGTTGGGTTACGCTTATCTCGCTACCGCTTGATAAGCTAACCCAACCTACAATTTATCCATTTGATTTAGAATAGTTTTTTCTTAACTTAATGGCAGTGGGTCAATCAAGAGGGAAGAATGGTGGTTTCTGAGAGTCACGGTGAAAATATTTCCTAAAAAGCGTGGTAATAGGCAAAACATCCTCGCCCATTGTTTTTCGCTTGGTAAAGTGCGGTATCTGCATTATCTAGCAGTGTTTCAGATGTGACTCCGTGTTCGGGATAAAAAGAAATTCCTACGCTTGCGCCAATCTGCACAATATGGCTTTCGGACAATTCAAACGGCACGGTTAAATCAGCAATCACTTTTAAGGCGACTTCCGCCGCGCCTTCAGGAACGATGATATTTTCCAGAACAATCACGAATTCATCGCCACCTAGCCGCGCTATCATATCGCTATCACGCAGCCGCGCTGTAATCCGTGCCGCAACTTGTTTGAGCAAGTCATCGCCCGCTGCATGTCCAAACTTATCGTTCACCGCTTTGAATTTATCCAAATCCATCATGCACACCGCAAAACATTTGCTTTCCCTCTTGCTCAATTGAATTGAATAACTAAGCCTGTCCGATAACTTGCGCCGATTAGGTAAGCCCGTTAGGGGGGTCATAAAAGGCTAATTGTTGAATTAACTCTTCGGCTTTGATGCGCAAAGTAATATCAGTCTTCGCTGCGACATAATGCGTTATCACACCCGACAAATCCCTTACAGGGGAAATATGAGCCTCTTCCCAATAAAGTGCGCCATTTTTCCGCTGGTTAATTAACTCACCGTGCCAGGGATTTCCCTGAGTGAGGCTGTTCCATAATTGCTGATATGTTTCTTTGGTGGTTAAACCAGACTGTAATAAACGCGGGTTTTTCCCTACCGCCTCTCCAAAGCTATAACCCGATGATTCGATAAATTTGGGGTTTACATAAGTTATGTTAGCCCGAAAATCCGTAATCACGATTGAAACAGGACTTTGCTCAATGACAATCGATAAAGTGCGCACTTCATCTTCTATGCGTTTGCGTACCGTAATATCCTCATAAACCCCCACTACGCCAATCACTTCATTATTCTGATTAATAAACGGAGCTTTGGATGTCCGAATCCATATAGTTTCACCAATCGGGCTGGTTAAACGCTCATCATACGAAAGTTTGGCAAGACCAGACTCCAGCACAGCACGGTCATCGGCACGATAATAATCCGCATCATTCGCCCATGCCATCTGATAGTCGTCTTTGCCAATCAATTCATCAGGATGCGACATTCCTGCATCGCTGGCAAAAGCGTTATTGCTGCCGAGATAGCACAAGTTGTTGTCTTTCCAGAAAATCCGCACAGGTACGGTATCTATAATAGTCCGCAGCAGTGTCTGTGATTCTGCTAGTGTTTTTTCTAACTGTTTGCGCACCGTAATATCTTCAGCAATACAATGGTGGCAAGGATTACCGCGTTCTGTAAAGTGTAGTCTGGCAACGGTTAGCTGAACCCAAACAATTTCACCATTCTTGTGGATATAGCGTTTTTGCATTATAAAATTGTCGATTTTACCCGCATTCATTAAGGCTATATTCTCTTGCTTAGTGTGAAGATCATCGGGGTGGGTCATTTTTATCAAGGTAGTCGCTTGCAGCTCCGCAAGGGTTAAACCCACAATATCGGCATATTTTTGGTTGATGTTATAGATTTGCCCAGTCAGCGAATCAATGATTGCAATGCCGACAGGGGCGTGGGTGAAAAGTGTTTTAAATCGCTCTTCAGTTTTTCTAAAGGCGGCATTCATTTCTGTGGCTAAACGCCAAGCCCGGTCGCGCCCACTGCCCAACAGAAAAGTAATAAAGCTCAATAAAATACTGCTCATTATTCCCAATGCAGCAATAAAATTCGCACGGTCTAAATCAAGTTTTGCCTCAAATTTGGGTTGCGAATGAATATTGACAGTCCATTGATGTTGGCCAAATTCAATCTTTTTCACTGTATTGAATAGCGGCCGTTTCAGAGCTTTTGAAACGCCCAAAAACAGGGCTGAATTAGATGCGCTTGTTTCTCCGTCATAGATTTCAAAGTTAAGATCGTCAAGCTTATTGAAAATGCCATGCACAAAATCCTTAGCTCTAAACGGGCTATAAACCCAACCCAATAGATTGGAATGGCGTTTTTCTAGTGAGCTAGTATCCATGTTGTGATGATAAACCGGTAAATATAGCAAAAAACCCATTTGCACATCTTGACTGGTCTCCTGCACCAGTTTCACCCGCCCCGACATCACTGTTTCATTGCTCTCCCACGCTTTGTTCATAGCACTGCGCCGTGTCTCTTCGCTGTACATATCATAACCCATGACGCGCAAATTGCGTTTTTCAAAGGGTTCTATATAAATAATGGAAGTATATAAAAGCTCTCTTTCCCCTTCCGGCTTAATGGTGTAGTTTGGAAAACCTTCGCTGCGAATAGCAGCAAGATGTTTTTGTTTTTCAGCAGCGGGAATCAGCAACGCGAAGCCGACTCCCTGAATACCCGGATAAAGTTTCTGTATTTCAAGTGTCGTGACAAAAGTCTTGAATTCATTGCGCCGTACGGATTTTGAAGCAAAAAACAAGCCTCTGGTGCTGTACAAAAGCTGCGAATAGACTTTTAAACGCGCTGTTATTTGCGTTTCTATTGCGCTGGCATGGTCGTTAAACTCCATTTGTAAGTTATGACTGGCATCAGTACGCAAAAGAGACCAAAGCTGGAAAGTTATGCTGAGTCCCGAAAATAGAATGAGAAGAGGTAGAAGAACTGTTATAAACAAACCTGAACCCTGTGTTTTTTTTAATCGTTCAATCATAACTACCATCATCTTTTAAACTAGAGTTTGATAAAATCGCTGGTGGGCGTAGTCGGTGTGGCAAAGGCGGTTGTGCAGAAAAGGAACAACATCATCAGAAACAAAAACCTGACAGGTTTTAAAAACGTGGAAGGTCTGGGGATTCAATTTAACCTGTTATTCATTATCAATCATTATCAATTCTCCTCAAAATGTCTAAATCAAGATTTACAGAATTTTAGGATTAACAAGATAATCCTGAAAATCTTGTGAATTCTGAAAATCCTGATTCAGATGATTTTACAATTTTACAATTTCCGCCTCACTTAAACCAGTTGTTTCCATAATAAAATCAATGGCTAAATTTTTTTCTTTCAAAGATTTTGCAACTTTTGCAATCCCTATCTTTTCTCCTTTTTCAATCCCTATTTTCTCGCCATCTCCAAAAGCGGTATCGTTCACATTTTGAACTTCCGAATATTCCACCAAACTTTTTAAATACGCATCATATTGTCGAGCGGTTAAATGCGAAAGTTCCGCGATTTCAAATCCTTTCTGAAAAATCGGCTCATTTAAAATCGCAGGAATATGGTCAAAATTTTCCAAGTTTTTCAAAAAATAAACCCATTTATCAAAATGCGTTTCTAATTCATGTTCTTGCTTGGTAAACAAGGGCATTTGCAAAAATTTAAAATGCAATTTGTCATAAAAAATTTCACCGTCTTGATCTTTTAAACAAACCGCCCGCAAGAATTTCTGCATTTCTTCTTTTTCATCGTATTGAAAATTTAAAATCGCAATAAAATAAACCGGTTTTAATTCAAAATTCCACACGCCTTTTTTCGCTTGTTCTTTAATCGGAAATGCTGAATAAAATAACGCGCGGTCTTTAAAAAAATTCACCTTAGCTTTTTGCATTTCCACAATAAATTGCTCGCCTTTTGCGGTTTTGCAATAAATATCATAAATCGCTTTGCGCTCTTTGGGCGTGCTGGCTATTTTTTCAGGATTTTTAAAACTTAATTCGGCAATTTGATGATGCGGCGGTAATAACTGGTTTAGAAAATCCTGCAACAAATCTTTACTGGCTTCTTCGCCAAACAGCTTTTTAAAACCAAAATCGGTGTAAGGATTAAAATATTTTGAAGTCATTATTTTTTACTCGATATGAAACAGATAAAACCCAACACAAATTTTTCAGGTCTGAAATTAACAATGTTTAATTCTAACGTGAATCAACTAACATAAAAACCACTTCACTGAGTTATTTTTTATAAACATTATTTGCTAGTTTTTATAAAAAATAACACAAAATTTTCTAAGACAACTGGTCGTCTTTAAATTTTTTTGTAAAAGTTACAACCGTATCCACCCGATTCAAATGACTAAAATTACAAAGACACTCTAGTAAACTACTTTTTTCAGACGGCTTCCGGTTCAGGCAAGCTTAAAACTGCGTTTTGTCTTAATTCTGATTTTATTTTTCCCGCTTTGGGTAAATGCTTAAAGCGGATTTTTGCTCACTGAGATACACCGTGCCTGTACTAATCTGTTGAGTGGTTGCTGTAAATAATGCGGTGTTTGCTGCTTTTGCCCGTGCTACTGCCTTGGCACTTAGCCAGCAAACAGCTACCAAGATTGATGACATTTCACTTTTTGCAAACTTATAGTTTAAACTCAGTGGCTCTTAATCTGCTTGGTGTTCTATTATCATGTCATCTTTTCAAATCGGGCAATTTGTCGCTTTAAAATCCAATCCAAACAAGCAATTTCCTGTTATTGAAGTTTTAACTTCACCACATACTGAAATACGCTATAAAGTTTTTGTTGATAACACCAGCGTCATTTACTATCAAAGCCAACTTATTAGCGTTACTAGCCAACCAAATGAACGCAGTAGTTTAACTGCCAACGCCCTAAAAGCCTGTATCACCGCATTGCAATTACAAACACCCTCCAGTTCTCGCATTTATTCGTTAAATTCTGGGCGCATTCAATTTGTTCCTTACCAATATCGCCCAGTCCTAAAACTGATTCGTGCGGATAGACCACGCTTGTTAATCGCTGATGAAGTGGGGGTGGGGAAAACGATTGAATCGGGTTTGATTTTAAAAGAACTCAAGGCACGGATGGATATTCGTTCAGTGTTGATTATTTGCCCTAAAGCTTTAGTGTCAGAACATAAATGGCGTAATGAAATGAAACGTTTTGATGAGGATTTTGATGAGCTTGACGGTGCTAAATTACGTTTTTGTTTGCATGAAACCGATTTAGAAGGGAAATGGCCTAGAAAAAACAGTTATGCCATTTTGCCGTTTTCATTGTTTAACAGTGATTTAGTCGAAAGCACAAAACCTAAAGGCTTACTGGCATTAGACCCGCCGCCCAAATTTGACCTCATTATTGTTGACGAAGCCCATCATTTACGCAACAGCGACACATGGTTGCATCGTGGTGTTTCTTTATTATGTGAACAGGCGCAAGCCGTGATTTTTCTATCAGCAACACCGATTCAATTAGGCGAAAATGACTTATACACACTACTCAATTTGTTACGTCCAGACCTTATCATTGATAAAGCCAGTTTTAAATCAATGGCAGAACCCAATCCACATCTGAATAAGGCAATTTTCCACTGCCGAAGCAAACCGGAAAATTGGCAAAACCAAGCCTTAGACGCATTAGAAGCTGCTGCCAATACCGATTGGGGAAGGCTTTTTTTAAAGAATGACCCTGATTTTCAAGCGACTCAAATCATGCTGAATACCCAAAGCATCACAGAAACTGAGCGCGTTAAATTGGTTCGCAGCATTGAGTCTTTTTATACGTTTGGTTCATTGATTAACCGTACCCGTCGCCGTGATATTGGTAATTTCACCCAACGTAAACCGCAAACCATTGAAGTTGACTTTACCCCAGCACAACGTCACCTGCATGATGGCTTATTAAACATCATGGCAAAAATTTACGCTTACAGTCACGGTGAGCAAAACGTTAAATTTATGCTGAGTACCATTCGCCGCCAAGCTGCCAGTTGCTTACATGGACTCGCCCCGTTATTGAAAAACATGCTGGAACGCAAGCTCAACGATTTGCAAATGGCTGAGCTTAACGATGATGAAGACGATTTAACGTTAGATGTTCCCGAAAACATTAAACAAGACATTCAGGAAGTCATTACTTTAGCTGAAAAGTTGCCACCTGATGACCCAAAAATAGCACGGTTGTTAGCCTTGGTCGCAGATAAACAGCAACAACCGAATAACAAAATCTTGTTGTTTTCCAGTTTTCGCCATACTTTGCGCCATCTAGTCAACAATATGCCTCAAGACGGGGTGCGCTTTGGTTTGATACATGGTGAAGTTGACCACGAAGAACGGGCTAATTTACGCCGCCGTTTTGCTTTACCGCGTGAAGACCATAACGCGATTGATTTATTGCTATCGTCTGAAGTGGGTTGTGAAGGGCTTGATTTTCAATTTTGTGATTATTTAATTAACTATGATTTGCCTTGGAATCCAATGCGGATTGAGCAACGGATTGGACGGATAGACCGTTACGGGCAAAAATAAAGCTATAATACACCACCGAACTTACCAATCCATTCTTAATCATCAAACTATGAAAGTCAGGTAGGATGGGCAAACAAAAAAAGACGCTTTTTCACACAACATTCACGCCTTGGACAAGATTAAAATGCTTAATCAATCTTTTACAATTTCTAATTTCAGGAAAATCTTTGATTACGAAAATCGTAAGGGTTATTATCTTGAAGGTCGATATTACCCAGAAATTGAAAGCTTAACTAAAGAATTAAAAAACTGCGCTACTGAATTTAAAATTTTAAATAAAGAAAAAGACCAGCTTTCAACGGAAGAATACGAGCATAAAAAATCACAATTAAACTCCAAAAAAAATAAACTAAAAGAACAAAAAGAAAAGCTACTTATTTATGAATTAGAAAAGCTATGTGAAAAAATTAATAAAGGCGAATATTGCATTAACATAATTAAAACAGAAGCTACACAAGATAATAAAGCGTCTTATAGTATTGAAAAAAGCAATATATGCGCTTATTTCGTTATTAAGCAAATTCAATATACACTTAAAAAACTTTATAAGGTTCAGCAAAGCAATAGATATAATATTATTTGCCAGTTGCGGGGAGTATTGAATAACAGCTTTCCAAAATATATTATTCGGACTGATATTAAAGAATTTTATGAGAGCATTTCTCAGGACAAATTGCTTAAAAAAATAAACAAAGATAGCTTGCTAATGCCGTCTTCAAAGAAAATAATACACGATATTATTAGCGAATATAATAATTTATCTGGAACAACTACTGGCATTCCTCGTGGTATAGGTATTAGTGCATACTTATCTGAACTCTACCTGCGTGAATTTGATGAAGCTATAAAAAAACACCCAGATATTATCTTTTATGCACGTTATGTTGGTGATATTGTAGTAATTTACGCGCCTAAACCAAATTCAGAACCCTTGAAATTTTTAGATAAAATTCGTGAAGAAGCAGGCAGACTGGATTTGTCATTAAATGAGAATATAAAAAAAACAAAGACAATTAATTTAATGACTCCATCAAATAAAAATTTTGAATATTTAGGTTATAAGTTTTTAATCGAATCAAAAAAAATTAAAATTCAAATAAGTAGTAATAAAATGGATTTATATGAAAAAAGGATAGAACTTTCTTTTGATGAATATACAAAACAAAACCCCACTGAAAAAGTCGCCAGAAAATTACTTATTGATAGATTAAGATTTCTCACAGGCAATACTCGTTTATCTAATAATAAGGATAATGCGTTAATTGGTATTTATTTTACCAATAATCTATTAACAGATTCATTGTGTTTAGCTGAGCTAGATGATTTTTAAGAGACAAAATTAATGAAACATCAATATTGTCTGAACGTGTAAAAAAGAGATTATTAACAATGACTTTTCAAAGCGGTTGGAATCAAAAGAGATTTCATCACTTTTCTATCAATGAAATACAAGAAATAGTTAAGGTGTGGAAAAATGTCCCATAAAAAAATAAGATTACGCTACAAAAAAGAGCGGGTTGTATTGTCTGATATACTTCCTTATGAAGTTCCTTTGATTTTTTCAAATAGACATTTTTATCATTTTCTCGTTACCAACAAAATCGAATTTAAGGATGACAATATATAGTTATTTCAATTCTATTAGATATAGCAATTATTAACATGACTAAAATAACCATTTATATCATCTAAAGATATA
>CAKZJE010000019.1 GCA_936941155.1 uncultured Methylomonas sp.
GGTTTTTTGTGTAGCGGGTTGTCTTATAATAGCTTGTTTTTGTTATGTTCGTTAGCCACATGAAGTCCTAAAGAGCCCTGTTTTTTCTTCTAATAATTTTTTCAGATGCAGATAATACAAAGCACCAATAATCGAGCCGCCCGACACGGTGGAAATCACCTCAACATGGCGCAACAAACCGTGCTCTGCCATTTGCGCCAATACCCCGATGTGATAAAAAGACGCGCGAAAACCGCCACCGGAAAATGCTAAACCTAATTTTTCTGTCATTTTATTCCCCTTGCTAAAAGTTACAAAAAACGCATTGCTTTATTTTTGTCTGAATCAGGATTTTCAGGATTTATGGATTTTCAAGATGAAAATATTCAGACGTATTCTTAAAAACAATCCTGTTAATCCTAAAATCTTGCAAATTCTGACTCAGACAAAGTGTCGCAAAAATCACCTAAAAAAACTATATTTTTCAAATTGTTATAGGACATTATTTTGCAGTTTTGCAGCTAAGCCGCCATACCGCTGAATTCTTTTGCTCACTGCAAACGTAAAAATTTCTGCATCAGCAACCACTTTCACACACTGCTTGGCTCTGGTAATCGCGGTATAAATCAATTCTTTGGTTAAAATCGGATTCATTTTTTTCGGCAACACCATCAACACCTCGTTAAATTCTGAGCCTTGGCTTTTGTGAATCGTCATTGCAAACACGGTTTCGCAAGGCGGCAAGCGCGTTGGCAAAACTTTTTTCACCGAGCCATCAGGACGCAAAAAAAACACCATCAAACGATTGTGCAATTCTTTGTCCGGCATACAAATCCCAATATCACCGTTATACAGCTGCATGGCGGCGTTATTTTGCGTCATCATCACCGGACGACCGCTATACCAATGCCCCGACAAATGCAGTTTCTTTTCAACTCGTTGATTAATATCATTAATCCCGTTTTCGCCTTGCCGATTGGAGCACAAGACTTGAAATTCATTAAACGCCGCAAAAACCTGTTTAAAATCCGCACCTTGTTTAATTAACGCTAAATACGGTTGCTGTTTTTGGGCAATGTAGGTAATTAAATCTTCTGTTAATAAATGAATTTGCTCGCCACCTTTAACTAATAAATCCCACGCGATTTTCCCCTGCTGTTGATTCACCGCCACTGCCAATTTTTTGATTTCGCCATGAAAACGATGGGATTTTTGCAGCTCTACCGTGTGATTCGGCAAACTGCTGGTAAAGTCTGCTAACACTGCACCCGATTCAACTGAGGCGAGTTGATCTTTATCGCCTAGCAAAATCAAACGTGCGCCGTTTTTCAGTGCATCGACCAATTTACTCATCAATGCCAAATCCACCATCGACACTTCGTCGATGACCACCACGTCATAAGGCAGTGGTTTGTCCGCATTGTGATGAAAATAAGGTGACGGCGGACGTGCGCCCAGCAAGCGATGCAGGGTTTTGACTTCTTGCGGAATTTGGCTTTTGATAGTTGCAGAACAGGATAATTTTTCGATGCTCGCGCCGATGGATTCTTGCAAGCGCATTGCGGCTTTGCCAGTCGGTGCAGCAAGGGCAATATGGAGTGGTTGTTCTGCAAACTCTTGCAGCAAGGCTAAAATTTTCACCACTGTTGTGGTTTTGCCTGTGCCGGGCCCGCCGGTAACAATTGCAAACGCTTGAGTTAATGCCATTTTTGCCGCTGCGCGTTGCCAATCGGTTTCGTGGTTTGCCTGCGGGGGAAAATAATTGTCTAACGCGGTTTCCAGCGTTGCTATTTCATATTTCTGGGTTAAACGTTGTTTGATTTGCTCGGCTAGGCGGGTTTCGTAAAACCAATAACGGTGCGTGTATAAACATTGATTTTGTAAAACTAACGGTTGTGTTTCGGTGATTTCCAAGCCTTGCGATAGTTCAATTGTTAAGGCTAAACCGGAGGCGAGAATTAGGTTTTGTTCGGTTTTTTCTAAAAAAATGCAGCTGTGTCCTTGGCTTTGTTCGTAGGATAAACGCGCAACAAGCGTGGTAAAGGCGGGAATTTGGGCTGGATTTAAAGCGGCGCGTTGCGCTAAGAAGTTTGCGAAGGCAAGGTCTAGGCGATTAAAAGCGGTTTCTGTGGGGTTAAGCACTGGTTTTCTCTGCAAGCCGATTGAGTTTGCATTATAGCTTAGGTTTTTATCAGTTTTGGGTTTTCAATAATCAGGCAGAAATTTGAATCAATTGATGGTAAATCACTTTATTAGTTAGATATAATTAATTACAGGCAGTCATCATATATCTTTTAGGGTAGGTAGTTATTATGCGATTTAAAATACTTTTTCTAGCTTGTATATCCAGCATTATCATTTCATGCGCTGATAATTCTTCTGTAAATAATGGCTTGCCTATCTCTGGAGAAAATATCCCTCCTCCTAAAGAAAACTCTGAGCCTACCAATTTAGTTTATTCTGGCGAATACGAGGTTGACGGACTCTTAGTTTCAGCAAACACTGTTAGTAAACAAGCACAAATTGTCCCTGATATGTATGACATAGCAACTTCGGTATACTTAAAGGTCACAAATAATAGTAATAAAGAGGCATCAATCGAATTAAATGAGAGTTTTTTTTCTGATTCTATAAATAAAAATAAAATATTAACATCTGAAGAAATAAAAAATAGACTTCAAAAGCTACCTACAACTTATGAAAAAATTTGTAATCCTTTCATTAAGCTACTTGGGCATCTTTCTGGTATTGGGATAAATTTTGTGTCGATGGGATTAGCAAGCAGTCTTACACCTGATATTAAAACGTTTGTGGAAGAGCTTTCCAAAGCCTTGCTCGGCATTGAATCTGAGCAAGAGAAAACATACCATACTCAAGAGCAACTGAATAAGCTAATGGCATCTAACGCACACATTACAAATAATAAATTAACCCTTAAAGCAGGCGAATCTGATTCTATACTCTTATTTTTTGATAAAGTAGGTTTGGCAAAAACTTTTTTTCTCACTACAGTCATCCAAGACCCAAAAAAAACTATTCAAATTGAATTGTCACCCGAAGGTACACTTAAGCAAACCTCTAAGGCAGTGGAAAGAATTGAACCTACTCTTTCTACAGGCGAAAAACAGATCATACAGACAAATACTTCTGGTGAGGAAAAAACACCCATTCCCTCAGTTTCTTCAGTTCTTGTTCAAAAAACAACCAACATTCCAACGCCACCTAATTTTTCTACAGATAAAAACCCGACTCCTTTGCCAGAAGAATCTATCCCTAATGGAAAGCCAACCATTTCCCCAGTTTTAGTTCCTGATGGAAAACCAACCATATTTCCAACTCCACCAGATTTTTCTACAGGTGAAAAACCAAATACTTTGCCACAAGATACTCTTCCTGGTGAAAAGCCTAAGTTCCCTCCAACTCTACCACCTGATATTTCTACAGGTGAAAAACAAAACACACAGCCGCCTCCGCAACTTGATATTCCTACTGGCGAAAAAGAGAACTCATTGCCGTCTCTATCACCAGCCCAGTAGCGCAGTAGCCCGGTAGGGTGGGCACGCTGTTTTGCCCACCGAAAACCACACAAACCTTGCCCACCTTTTCATCCGACCAAAATCACATGAATTTCCCAAAAAAATTCGCGCCGTGCCGTTAAAATGGTGGGCAAAAAAGCGCGTAGGTTGGGGTGAATGAAATGAACCCCAACAAAAAACGTACATAAATCAACGAACCGCAATAACAATAAACATAAGCTTGCCCCCCCAACAAAAACAACTCTGTGCCGTAAAATGTTGGGGTTCATTTCATTCACCCCAACCTACGAAACATCATGCGTTATAGACGACTCAAAGTTTCTGGAGCAACCTACTTTTTCACCGTCAACTTGGCGGAGCGAAAAAGCCATTTGCTTGTCACTCACATTGATTTGCTCAGAGCATCCGTCCGTCATGTTAAAAACACACATCCCTTTACCATTGATGCAATGGTCATTATGCCCAACCATCTTCACACGCTGTGGACACTCCCCGAAAATGACAGCGATTACTCACCCGCTGGGGACTGATAAAAATCAACTTTTCCCGTCACATCACACCGACTGAACGCATCTCAACCAGCCGACAAACCAAAGGTGAACGCGGTATTTGGCAACGCCGATTTTGGGAGCATCAAATCCACGACCCGTTAAACTAAAAACAATAGGTTATAAAATAAATAATTTGTTAAATTTGAATACTTTTACAGTCTCTTTAGTGTAACCACATCATTTTAACTATTGGATTTTTTCAAAACGATCAGTCGTCTTGAAAAATTTCGCTGCACTTCTCTGAAAAACCGCTTAGATTCACTTATCCTAGACCTGTTCAGGTTTTAAAAACCTGACAGGTCTTTTCAGCTTCCAATCCTTTGAGAACTTGTTTTTTTAACTTACTTTTCTTCCGTGCTTTGCAAAATACGTTCTTTCTCTTTCCACAAACCACCCTCAGAAAAACATTGCCAGCCCCATTTCAACCAACTCAGCAACGCCATTGCCAACCACAACGACCAACCCAGCATCAGCAAGCGATACGCCATGATGGGCAATGAAATCACCGTCACAATCGGCAACTGCGCATCGTTTCTGTCCTGATACCAATTCAAATTAAATGGCGTAGATTGCGTTCCGGCAATCTGCATATCGGGTGAACCTAACAAACCTTGTTTCACCGCAACAAACAGCAGCAACAATGCCGTCATCGTCATCAGCACTAAACTAATTTGCAGCAGATTAAAATAGCGTCGGCTCAACGTTGCAAATTTCACCCGCTGTCCCAGCGCAATTAACCACGCCACAACCAGCAATGCAGCCTCCAACGGAATTTGGCTTAATCCCACCAACAACAAAAACCACTGCCAATGTTTTAGCGGTGTGATGTCAATTTTTCCCAAACCCACAGCAACAATCGCAATCACAATCAGCACGCCCCAAAACAATACCGCTGGCGCAAATTTTGTTCCCCAAGTGGCAATCACCCAGCGGTCTTCACCTAACTGCATATTAATTTGGCTGTTCACGCTGTCGGTGCCTAAATCAATCGCAGGACTGCGCAAAAATACACTTTGTTCGGTCATTTGTTGCCAATTCAACATGATTTGTTGCTCACCCGGTTTAATGGGTAACGTCACAGTTCTGCCTTTTTGTCGAATCGGCTGCACCTCGCTATCAACGAAGACTGTTTGTAAGCGGGCTTGTTCTGGCAACGTAATCGTTTGTTGCGTGCCTTTTGAGCTGCGAATTTTCAAGGTTAAACTGCCATCTTGCGAGCGTTTTCCTGATTTAATTTGCAAATAACTGCTATCAATCGTCAATGTTCTTCCCACGACGGCATTAGGGCGCGTCATGTTTAAAGTCACTTTTTCACCCGCCCAAGGTCGCCATTCGGGTAGCCAAAAACCTTCTTGATTTTGATGATGCACCACTGAAATCCCGCTGCTTTCCAAATGCCAAATCGGACTGACATCGGCACGCCACGTTTCTGTCCATTGCGAAGTTTGCGCGGCGACCAATTGAATTTGCGGCGTTTTTTCTAAAACAGAAACCCATTCGATGCTATTTTGATTCGCAGGTAAACTGATTTGCACTTTGCCATTTTTCACCCGAATATCCGGCGTGGTCACTGATTCGCCTTTTAACAGCGGCAATTCAATCACCGCCACTGCATCGGTTGCCATCACTCGATTAATCCGCGTGGTTAATCGCCAATCTAAACCCAATTCCAAACTGCGTTCAATATTGATAAATGCAGGTAACGCGCCTTGTTCTAAAGCTTGTTGCGCATTTGGTTTTTGCAAACTACTTTGCACACGATTAAATTGCAATTGCGTTTCTGCTTCGCCATTTTCATGCACACCTTCAATCAACCAGCCGCTCGCCTCGGTGCTGACATAATGCGGCTTCAGCGGCAATGGCAAAATAAACTTAGTTTGTTCAGGATTGTTGCCCGACATCACCACTTGATGTTGACCGGCTGGCAAATTGAGCCACAACGCGCCATTTTCATCACGCAACATTGCAGTGGCAATTTTTCCATCCACATCCACTTGATTAGGAAACCATTCTTTATACTGCGCTGGCAGCGGCAACGCCACGTTTTGCTGGGCATGAACTTGCAACGCCAAAGTCATTTTTTCAGGCGTAATCGTCACTTTCATGCTAGGAATTTCAGCGCAATTTGGCAAACAATCCGGTGCTTCGGTGATGCGGTTTTTCAATTGCTCCAATATTTCTGCATTAGGAAAATCCGCATACGCTTTCTCAGTCGGCAAACACGTTAATGGCAACACGCTTAACCAAATCAGCAACGGAAAAATCGCTTTCAGATTCAGTTTCTTTTCCCAACCAAACATCAGCAACGTTAAAACAAGCACCAAAATCACGCGAATAAAATTAAGCAACATGCTCATGGTTGGACTGAGATACCAAAAATGCACCTGCTGCGCACTGTCCACCGTGCCATTCCACGATAATTGCACCTGATTCCATTGCCATTGCGGAGAACCTAAACCGGTTTGCACATTTGCATTGGGATCAATCCGATTAAAATTAACCGTTTTTTGCGGGGCATAACTGCCGACGGCTTTATCTTTATACGCTGACAAACTGCGCCGACTCATCAGGACTTTTTTTTCTGCATCTGCTTTTGCCATGAGATTAACCTCAGCTTTGGCTTTTAATTCCATCATTTGTTCAGGTGCAGGTGCTGCTGGCATCACATTAGCGTCAACAGCAGGCGCGGCGGCATCCGCAGCAGGTGCAGCAACTTCAGCCATCGCTGTCATATTTTCCTGAATGCCTGAATTCATTACTGCCAGCGGATTATTGGTAATCGCTTGCCAAGGTTTTTCCAATTGCGGATAAATGCCAATCCGAACCTGCGTAACTAAAAACGGCAAGACAATCATCATCAACACCAGCCAACAAGCATTGCGATACATTTTCAGCCAATACAAAATTTTTCCCTCTGGCAAAACTCTAATCAACGCTAAAGCCACCAAAATATGCAGCCAAATAAACTGCGGCGCGTCCGCTTCGTGCCAAATCAAAGCTAAACTAAGCAGGGCAAAACCGCCCCAATAATGATTCCATAAATAGCCAATCGTTAAAGATGCGATTAATACCAAAAACAAATCCAACAGCGTCCAATTTGACAGCCAGCAATCAGGATCATTATCCACGCCTGTCACCGCTAACAATCGCCAACCGGGGGGCAAACGCAAAGTGGCAGTCACTTGATGAAAACTTTGCGCCCAACCCACCGCACTCAGTTTGCCAATATCGCCTAAAAAACGACTATCGGCTTTCATTGTCACTTCGCCTTTGCGCACTTCCACACCTTGCTGATTTGAACCGGCAATTTGGGTAATTAACTGATTTTCGCCATTCAGATTCACTTGCCCTAATTGCGTTTCAGGCAAGGCATTAAGCCGCCAACCATTGGTGATTTTGCCGTTAATTTGGTCTTGAATCGTGTAACCATTTCCAGAAAAATCCAGCCACAATTGCCGATTTAATTCTAAATGATTCGGTTCAGGCTCAGGATCACCACGCCGAATCACATTAAATCCCATCACCTCGCCTTGTAGAATTTGATACGCAGGCAAGTTTTTCCATTCGGTGGGCAAATTCGTTTGACTCGGATCAATCGGCATTAAGTTTTGCACCTCCACCAAACGTTGGGCAGGCTGGGCACTAAACACCCAAATTTCAGACTCCGGCCACGTTTTATCTTTAAAATTTAAACTGAGTTTTATGACATTTTTAGGATGCCGCGCATACAGCTCAATATGCCAACGTCCAGGGCGCACTTGCAGCGATAACGCGCCATCCGCCTCAATTTTGGCAGGCAACGGACTTTGCAATTTAATCGGAATAAATTCTGCCAACAACGCATGAGGCAATTTAATTTCGCGTTGTTGCCCTGACACTTCCAGCTCTAAAAACGTGGTTAATTGCAACGGCACATCATCATTAACCTGCCGAAACACTTGTAAATCCCAACGATTTTCCACCGCTGCCAACTTTTTTTGTCCCACATCACTTTCTTTTAACCAAATTGCACCGTCTTTAATCGCTGGAAATGCCACCACTTTGCCATTAATACTTAAATCGACAATGCCGCTGTCTTGTGGAATGGTTAAACTTTCAGGAATGCTGTCCCAAAAAAAACTACCTTTCAATTGATAAACACCCGCAGCTAATTTCACCATCGGCATTCCTTGATGACTCACAACCAACACAGGCTTGTCGTTAGCAGTCACGGTTTGCGGCCAAAACTTATCGTTGCCGGGCAAGGTCAGCCATTCTTCTTTATAGACTTGCCAAGTGCTGGTGAAATTGCCTTGTTTAGCATTCAATTCCAAATGCAATTGCGCCGGCCAGCTACAGCGTTTTTGCTCACTGTTGTAATACCAAAACGGACATTGATAATCTGCCTCATCGTGCAACGCCCAAGTGAGCCAAGGTTTTAAATCCTGCGGCACATTTTCAGGCTTCAGTGGCTCAGCTTGAGCCGTTAAAGAAAAAATCATGAATAGAAACAAAGCGATAATTCGACACATAACGCACTCCTGAACAAAACGGTGAATACGCAAAGTGTAGTCTTTCGCAACTTGAGTAGCTAGTTAAAATCTGCAAATCAGTTGCAGCTAAGTCACTCAGCGTAAGCCTCAAAGTGTTATATTTTTGTAGGTGCGACAAATTCGCATTGTTCGGATAAATCCGAACCTACATAAACCACATCTAATTTGAGAAACGTAGTTTTTTGTTGAATCGTAGAGACGCAATATTTTGCGTCTCTACACATTTGCATAGCGTCTAACCATTTAAAAAAACTATGTATTTCTGAATGGATACGGTTTATTGCTTAAAACTTTTGTTCAGATACTTAATTAAGAGGCGTTTACGTTAAAATAAGCCTTCGCCACAAACTCACGTTAATTTTTTCGAGGAATGTCATGTGTCAAATTAATCCGCGCGTTGATTTTGCGTTTAAAAAACTATTCGGTACGGAAGAAAATAAGGATTTATTGATTTCATTGATTAACGCCATTGTTTCTGAACAAGATCAAGTTGCTGATTTATATTTAAAAAATCCGTATAACCTAGCCGAATATCGCAAAGGAAAATTGTCTATTTTAGATATTAAAGCCCAAAATACCTCAGGACATTGGTATAACGTGGAAATGCAGATTAGTGAAGATTTTCATTTCGACAAACGCGCAATTTATTACTGGGCGAAATTGGTGACGGAGCAACTTGAAGAAGGGATGATGTATAAAGAATTGCAGAAAACCGTCAGTATTAATATTTTAGATTTTAATTTTATTTACAAGCGCGCAGAGTTTCATAATTGCTACAAAATTATCAATACAGCCACCGGCACAGATGACCATCTGCATGATATGTTTGAGCTGCATTATGTGGAATTACGCAAGTTTCAAAAAAGTTTTGCGCAGCTAGTAACGGCGTTAGATCGCTGGACAACGTTTTTAACCCGCGCCCATGAGTTGGATAAAAATCATATTCCAAAAGAGCTGGAAAACGACAAAGCGATTGTAAAAGCAATTTCTGCGGTTGATCGCATGTTTGATGAAGAAGAGCGCGTGGTTTATCAAGTGCGTAGGCAAATTGCGATGGAAACCGACAGCAAAATTGCATCGGCTATTGATAAAGGGCTTGAACAAGGGCGCGAAGAAGGTGAAGAAGTGGGTAAATTAAAAGCAACTCAAGCGATTGCGCAAGGGATGTTAGCCGAAGGTTTGCCTGTGGCAACCATTACAAAACTAACCGGTTTATCTATGATTGAAATCAATGCGTTAGCTTCCTAAATCTATGTTTAATTCAGCGTAAACACGGTTTGATAAAAAATTTGCCAAGCCTTAAAAACTGGATAAATCGAAATACTCTACCTGCACAACTTTATTTCTGCCGGTTTCTTTTGCCTGATATAAAGCATCATCCGCTTGCTTATACAAATCATCCATAGTTAAACCCACGCTTGCTGGCACGCTCACCAAACCGAAGGAAGCGGTGACAAACGGCGCGGTAGAACTAAACCGATGCTCTATTTGTGTATCCGCAATTGCCTCTCTCACTCGCTCGGCAAAACACAACACCGCCTCATGATTAACGCAGGAAAAAATAATCCCAAATTCCTCACCGCCTAAGCGCAACGGAATATCACTTGCTCGTTGACATTGCACTTTCAGCACGTCCCCGATTGTTTTCAGCACATCATCGCCTTTTTGATGTCCATAGTGATCGTTATATTGCTTAAAATGATCTATATCAAAAATCAAAAATGAAATGGCTTGTTTTTCCCGCGCGGCGCGTTGAATTTCTTTTGGAAAAATCCGATTAAAATAGCGTCTGTTATAAAGCTGGGTTAATTCATCCGTAATCACCAACTTCTCTATAATGCTGATTTGCTGCTCCAGCTCCTCATTAACTAGCTCTAAAGCTTGTTGTTTTTCAAAAAGTTGCAAAGTTCTTTCCGCCACTTTTTGCTCCAGCGTTTTATTCAGCACATTCAGTTTATCGCGGCTAAATACAATTCTTTTAATTAAGTCGTTAAAAAAGAATTCAATTCTGGAAAGCTCATAAGTGCCAAAAGTTTCTAGCTCTAAAGCACAGTTTTTTTGCTTATCAAGATCAACTTCTTCCATCGCCTGACAAAAAACATCTAATTGTCGGGTTAAAAACCGATTAAATGCCCACAAAAACAGCAGCCATAATGCAATGGTTTTAATCACTGCATTAATAATAATCACTAAAAAACTTTGCTTAACTTTATTAAAAACGATTTGGTTACTGGAATATAACGTCACTTTGCCAATCGTATGCTTTTGATGAATCAGGGGAAAAACGTGTTTAAATAAAACCAAATACGATGAAACCATTTCTTTGCCCGTTTTAAAAAAAACCGGTCTGTTTTTCTGATTGAATCCTATGCCTTTTTGAATCACATAGCCTTCTTCAGTGGTGATTTCAATGCCGACAACCGTAGGTTGCTTGATGATGCCTTGCACTGTGGCTTCCATTGTTGGATAGTCAGCCGCCCATGCCGAGGCAATTAAGGATTCTTGGAAAATGTTTTGACTGATAATCAAGCTGTCTTTAACAAAATTTTCCTCAATTTCATATTCTTTGTACATCTGCACTAAGGTGACAACCACAGTGATGCACAAATAAATGGAGAAAACGACTTTCAAAAGCTGCAAAGCAAGCGATTTTTTCAAACTAGGTACATTTTTCATAAGCCAGCCCCAAATATAACGCGACATTCTAGCATTTCTGCATCATTCCTAATTACTTTTCAAATCTAAAGCACTTTCTCCGTCAAGCTGTAAAAACTAAATCACTCTGTCATTTACTCTCAATCCTTTTGCGCCTTATTTTAGTGCGCTATTTATTTAGTATGCGCCAAAATAAGGCGTTTTTTCTTGTTTCCTTTGCATTTACAGATGATTTCTCAGTGCAAATAAATAGAGCGGGTATTTTTCCAGCAAACAGACTGCTGTTTTATAGGTTTGGCACAGTCTGTGCTTTTACTAAATCATTCAAAACTTATCCAGTGAGTAGAGCAATGAAACTAATAACTGCAATTGTTAAACCTTTTAAATTAGATGATGTGCGAGAGTCTCTTTCCGAGATTGGTGTTTCTGGTGTGACTGTGACTGAGGTGAAAGGCTTTGGTCGGCAAAAAGGACACACTGAGTTATATCGCGGCGCAGAATATGTGGTCGATTTTTTGCCAAAAGCAAAAATTGAAGTGGCGGTGGCTGACAACTTGGTTGAGCAAGCTTTAGAGGCCATCAGTAATGCGGCGAATACAGGAAAAATTGGGGACGGCAAAATTTTTGTAACCAATTTAGAACAAGTTGTTCGTATTCGTACCGGTGAATCGGGCGAAGAAGCTTTATAAAAAGCCGCTAAACACTCAATAGCAAATATTTTAGGAGATAAATATGAAATCAATTTTTGTTTTGATAGCTCTGTTTGGGGCTAGCTACGGGGCTTTTGCTGCTGATGCGGCTGCTCCTGTCGTCAACAAGGGCGATACCGCGTGGATGTTGGTCTCAACTCTGTTAGTTATTTTAATGATTATTCCAGGGTTGGCATTGTTTTATGGCGGCATGGTTCGCGCTAAAAACATGTTGTCTGTGTTAATGCAGGTTTTTGTGATTTTTGCTTTAACTGCGGTTCTGTGGGCAATTTACGGTTATAGCTTAGTCTTTACTGAAGGCAATGCGTTTATCGGTGGTTTTGACAAGATATTCTTAAAAGGCATTACACCCGATTCACTGGCAGCAACTTTTAGCAAAGGCGTGGCAATTCCTGAATATGTGTATGTGGTTTTCCAATTAACTTTTGCCTCAATTACTCCTGCGTTGATTATTGGCGCGTTTGCAGAGCGGGTAAAGTTTAGTGCCGTGTTATTTTTCACAGTGTTATGGTTTACCTTCTCCTATTTACCGATTGCACACATGGTTTGGTATTGGGCAGGCCCAGATGCTTACACCGATGCAAAAGCAGGTGAGGCAGCGGCTGCAACAGCAGGTTTCTTATTCCAAAAAGGCGCGTTAGATTTTGCCGGCGGTACAGTGGTACACATCAACGCAGGGATTGCAGGTTTAGTTGGCTGTATCTTAATCGGCAAACGAGTTGGTTTTGGAAAAGAAGCGTTAAAACCACACAGCGTGACTATGACAATGATTGGTACATCGTTATTGTGGGTTGGTTGGTTTGGTTTTAATGTCGGTTCAAACTTAGAAGCGAATGGTTTAGCGGCATTAGTTTTTGCAAATACTTTGTTAGCAACTGCGGCAGCAACCTTATCATGGGTGATTGCAGAATGGTTGATGCGTGACAAACCAAGCATGTTAGGTGCAGCATCAGGTGCGGTTGCAGGTTTGGTGGCAATTACTCCAGCGTGTGGTTTCGTAGGGCCAATGGGCGCAATCGTTTTAGGATTATTAGCTGGCGTATGTTGTTTCTACTCAGTCACTAGCTTAAAACATTGGTTAGGTTACGACGATTCGTTGGACGTATTCGGTGTGCATGGTGTGGGTGGTATTTTAGGCGCGATTGGCACAGGAATTTTCGCTTCCCCAGCATTAGGCGGCATTGGTGTTTATGATTATGTTGCGAATGCAGTGGCTAGTTACGATATGGTTGCACAAGTCACCAGCCAAGTACTAGGGGTTGTCATCACCATCGTTTGGTCTGGTTTAGTCTCATTCGGTTCTTTCAAATTGGTAGACGCAGTGATTGGCTTGCGTGTCTCAGAAGAAAGCGAGCGTGAAGGTTTAGACATCAGAGAACACGGCGAAACAGCGTATCATCTGTAAGTCTTAGTTCCATAAAAAAGCCTGTCAGGTTTTCAATCTGACAGGCTTTTTTGTTTTTGTAGATATTGAGAATCAAGCTTTGTGATTTTAAATTTTGTGAGAAGTTAGCGCGAAAATTTTCAAGACGATTGGTCGTCTTAAAAAATTTCTCAAAAGATTTTTGCTAAAAGACCTGGAGGGTTTTTATATCCTTAGCTATTTAAAAACCTATTAACGATTTGCCAATCCATATCGCCACCGCCGCATAAATCAAACGTGGAATCCATTCCGCCAACATATCATCTTGCAAATGCAAATCTTCCGCTGCAAGCAAGGCAAAATGCTGCAATCCTTGTGCTAACCGCCCACTTTGTTCTGAACTATGAATAATTTGCAGCACCCGCGTGTTTTGAATCTTTGCAACGGTTGTTAAACCTTCTGTCACCGATTTTCCCGTGCTCGCCATTGCAATCGCGGCTTTAAACTGCTTGCGCAACGCTGCATTGTCAATGCCGGCAACAGCTTTTGGCAACGCTGTTGCGTATGGCAATCCCGCCGCCAATAACATGGTTAAATTCAGATAAAAATCATTCAATTGCCGTTTGACAATCCAATCCGCCACCCAAGGCAGTTGCAATTGCAGATGATGCACTGTGCTTGCTAATCCAAGCGTGTTTAAAACAGCAGGCAAACGCAGCAAAACATAAACCAATAACGCAATCGCGCTCAGTCTGCCTACTGTTAATTGCAAATATTCCAACTCACTCACAGATCCCGCCACTAACGCAGGCAACGGCTGAAGAAAAAATGAAATCGTCAGCAATATCGCCGGATAATAACTACGACTTTTAATTTTGCGTAAGCGTTTCGCCCGCGCAGTGTAATAATCGGCTAACTGCTTATACACAACGCCTAATGTTCCGCCACTTTCAGCCGCAGCAAGCATTGCGCGTTGCATTTCATTGAAAATTCCCACCCTAAAACCGGTTTCCGCAATCGCCTTGCCCGCTTCCAGTTGACTTTGCAACTTGCGCAAGCGTGTGCTTAACTCTGAATCAGTGTTGTCGGCAATTAAACCAAAGGCTATTTCAGCAGGCAGCCCTGCGGTTTCCATTTGCGCTAATTGCAAAAACAAATCGCCTAATTTTTCAGCACTCAATTTTTTGTAAGAAAAAGTTGTTTTCATAAAATAATCTGTTAATTTTTTTCAAGGCTAACTATCTGAACAAAAGTTTTATCACCCAAACCATTCAGGTCTCGAAGACTTGGAAGGTTTTTATACCTCAAAACTTTTCGGTGTCTACTTAAGCAATCATAAATAAACCACATCTAATTTGAGAAACGTAGTTTTTTGTTGAATCGTAGAGACGCAATATTTTGCGTCTCTACACGTTTGCATAGCGTCTAACCATTTAAAAAACTATGTATTTCTGAATGGATGCGGTTTAATGCAAATTCCAGTCAGTTATCTGCACATAAGTTTTTCTTTGTATTATTATGGCTGTTTTACGCAATTGCTTTTTTAATTTATCACCGCGCAGCACGCTAGTTTCGTAACGCGTCAAGCAGATTAGAAACGAGCATAAAATAACTCTGGCAGCATAACGACTGCCAGTCGTGACATCCGACGATTAGAGTAACCCACTTGAAGAAGTTGTTTTGTGCATATTCCTTATTTGCATCAAATTTAAAAAAACCACAGGATAACGTCGTTATTGATATGAAAGAAATAGGTTTGATTTTGCTAAGCACCATTTTGGTGAACAACTTTGTGTTGAGCAAATTTTTAGGATTATGCCCGTTTATGGGCGTGTCGCGAAAACTAGAAACCGCGCTCGGCATGGGATTGGCGACTACATTTGTGCTTACGTTAGCGTCAGTATGCAGTTATTTACTCAATCATTATTTGCTGATTCCGTACCATCTGGAATATCTTCGCACCCTCAGTTTTATTGTGGTTATCGCTTGCACGGTGCAATTTACGGAATTGGTGGTACAAAAAACCAGCCCCATTTTGTATCAAGTGTTAGGGCTATTTCTTCCTTTAATAACAACCAATTGCGCAGTTTTAGGTGTGGCATTATTAAATGCGCAAGCACAGCATAATTTTATGCAATCGGCTTTGTATGGATTTGGGGCGGCGGTTGGTTTTTCGTTAGTTTTGATTCTGTTTGCAGGCTTACGCGAGCGCGTTGATGTCGCTGATGTGCCAAAACCGTTTCAAGGCAGTGCGATTGCTTTGGTCACAGCGGGTTTAATGTCGATGGCGTTTATGGGCTTTGCAGGATTGGTAAAAGGATGATTCCAGAGTTTGAATTCAGACCTGTCAGGTTTTTAAAACCTGACAGGTCTAGCGCGGCGCAGGTTTTTTAGCCATGTTGTTGATTTGTTTATTGTTTGCAGGATTTGGCTTATTGCTCGGCTATGCTGCACAATTTTTAAAAGTACAGGGCGAGCCTTTAGTTGAAAAAATTGATAGTTTATTGCCACAAACTCAATGCGCACAATGCGGTTTTCCGGGCTGCAAACCTTACGCAGTTGCCATTGCGAAAAACGAAGCGGATATTAATCAATGTCCTCCGGGGGGTGAAGAAACCGTTATCGCTTTGGCAAATTTATTAGGCAAACAGCCAAAACCGTTAAATACGCAGTTTGGCGAAACCAAGCCGAAAAGCGTCGCGGTGATTATTGAAGCAGATTGCATCGGTTGTGTGAAATGTATCCCCGCGTGTCCTGTCGATGCCATTTTAGGCGCGTCCAAATTTATGCACACGGTAATTGCCTCTGAATGCACGGGCTGCGAATTGTGCATTGCGCCCTGCCCAGTAGATTGTATTGTGATGCAGCCCGTTCCAGAAATGCCCACGCCAATTGCGACTCGTTTTGAAAGCAATCTTGACAGAGCCGCCCAGCCTTGTATTCGTTGTGGCGAATGCGCTAACGTCTGTCCTATGCAATTATTACCGCAGGAACTTTATTGGCACAGCCAAGCTGAGAACTTGCCTAAACTTCAAGCCTACAATTTATTTTCCTGCATTGAATGTGGCAAATGTGATGTGGTTTGTCCTAGCGAGATTCCATTAGTGCATCATTTTCGGCTGGCAAAAGGTAAAATTGCTCTGAAAAATCAACAAACAGAAGAGGCTGCGTTAGCGAAGTATCGTTATGAAAATCAGCAGCAGCGGCAACAACGGTTATTGGCAGAACAGGCAGAAAAAGTTCGCAAGCAAAAACAAGCCTTAGAAGACATGAAAGCGAAATTAGGAATGCGCACGAAATAAACACGGCAACTTTACGACTGGCAGTCCTTAAAGGACTGCCAGTCGTGACCTCAGCGATTTTAAGAATAAACGTGCCTAAGTTGATTTGTAAACGTTTCTTAGCTGCTAAAAAAAATTAATTCTGATTATTTAAGGAATCTTTTCAAAAATGGCATTCAAAAAAATCGGTCGCAACGAACCTTGTCCCTGCGGGAGCGGAAAAAAATATAAAGTCTGTTGTCAGCAGCAAACACAAAAACCAGAAAGTCATGCGACTGAGGAAACCACTGTTTCCACCACAGAATTATTTGCACAAGGCTTGCAACATCACAAATTAAATGAAGTTGCTCAAGCGCAAGCATTTTATGAGCAAATTCTGCAAATTGATCCGGCTCATGCTGACGCGCTTCATCATTTAGGCTTAATCCTTCATCATGGCGGAAATAACGCTCAAGCTCTTGCTTTAATTCAGAAAGCCATTGCCATTCAACCCACTTTTGCAATCTACAATAATGTAGCCAATATCTTAAAAACGGAAGGTAGAATCGCCGAGGCGATTGAAAACTTTCACAAAGCGATTGCACTTAAACCCGACTATGCAGAAGCTTACAATAATTTAGGCGTGCTTTATAAAGATCAAAAAAATTCAGATCATGCCATAGCACATTTTCAAAAAGCGATCGCGCTTAATCCTGATTTTGCCGGAGCTTACCTCAACTTAGGCACGGCGTTAAAAGAAGGCAATAACTTAGAAGCCTCGGTTGCCTGCTATCAAAAAGCCATTGCCATTCAACCTGACTATGCTGAGGCTTATAATGGTTTAGCCTCTTCTTTAAATAAACAGCATAAAATTGCAGAAGCGATTGCAACGTATCAAAAAGCGATTGCATTAAATCCAAAATCGACCGAAACCCTGAACAATTTAGGCAATATTTTCAGTAAACAAAAAAATTTATCCGCCGCAATTGCTTGTTATGAAAAAGCTCTCGCGCTTAATCCTCAAAATGCAGAAGCGTTAGGCGGTTTATTTCATTCACGCCAACATTGTTGCGATTGGACAGATTTTGATAGCAATCAACAACGGGTTGTCAAAGCGATTCTTACCGGACAAGAAGGTTTTAAACCGCTGTCATTTTTGGCTGTTTCAGATTCAGGGCAAGCGCAAAAACAATGTGCTTTCACCTTTGCGAAAAAAAACTATCCTGCCGCCAAACCAAAGCAAGCAAAAACCTATCAACATTCTAAAATTCGCATTGCTTATGTTTCCGGTGATTTGCGTGAACATGCCGTTGCTATTTTAATGACGGAATTATTTGAATTGCATGATAAAAATCGCTTTGAAGTCTTTGCCATTTCTTTGCAACCAGAAACAAGCTCAAGCTTGGGGCAACGGGTTAAAAATGCTTTTACGCAATTTATTGATGTAACTGATAAAAGTGATGTTGAAGTTGCGCAGTTGATTGAACGTTTAGAAATTGATATTGCAGTGGATCTAATGGGATTTACTGCAAACAGCCGAACTGCTATTTTTTCCTATCGCCCAGCCCCGATTCAAATCAATTACTTAGGTTATCCTGGCACAATGGGAGTGGATTATATTGATTATATTGTCGCCGATGAGTATTTAATTCCGGCTGATTTGCAAAAACATTACTGCGAGAAAATCATTTATCTGCCCGATTGTTTTCAGGTGAATGATAGTAAACGTTTTGTTCCTAGCAAAACCCCGACTCGTTCAGAATTAGGTTTGCCGGCGACTGGTTTTGTTTTTTGTGCTTTTAATGGCAGTTACAAATTTACGCCGCCGTTTTTTGATGCGTGGATGAACATCTTAACAGCCGTGCCCAACAGCGTGTTATGGTTGTTTGCGGATAATTCGATGGTTGAAGAAAATCTGCGTCGTGAGGCAATCAATCGCGGCGTGGCAGTGGAGCGTTTGATTTTTTCCAAAAAAGTGGTTTACCAACTCTATTTAGCTCAGTATCCGTTGGCAGATTTATTTTTAGACACTTTGCCTTTTAATGGCGGCACAACCGTGAGCGATGCCTTGTGGATGGGCTTGCCGGTTTTAACTTATTCAGGTGAAGCTTTTGCGGCGCGTATGGCGGGCAGTTTGCTGAACGCGCTGGGGTTGCCGGAATTAATCACAGATAATTTGCGCGATTATGAAAATAAAGCGATTCAATTAGCGACTACGCCCACTTTGTTAGCGGAAATTCGGGCAAAATTGGCAGAACATAAAAAAACCTATCCGTTGTTTAATCCTAGCGTTTTTTGTAAGCATCTTGAATCTGCCTACACCACCACTTGGGAACGTCATCAGCGTGGTGAATCACCAGTGACTTTTAAGGTAGAGAACTTTTCTACACCTGCCTCTTTACTTGAAACAGCACTTAATCATCATCATGCAGGACAATTTGTAGAAGCAGAAAGGCTTTATCGGCAAATCCTACAAATAGAACCGAATAATCCAGACGCTTTTCATTTTTTAGGATTAATAGCCCATAAAGTAGAAAAAGAAAATATTGCAAAAGAACTAATTAGAAAGTCAATCGAAATTAATCCTAACAACTATGTTTATTATAGTAACTTAGGAGTCATACTTCGCAAACAAGGTGAATCAGAAAAAGCTCTTGAAGCTTATCAAAAAGCTTTATCTTTAAAGCAAGATGACACTGAAACACTCTACAACTTAGGTTTATTATTGCTTTTATTGGGTCAATTTAATAAAGGATGGCAGTATTGCGAATATCGTTATCATCCGACAAGAATATCTAACGCTGGCACTGTTATTCCCAACTTACACTTCCAACAATGGCGAGGCGAATCACTCGTTAATAAATCTATTGTTATCTGGTATGAACAAGGTCTTGGAGATCAAATCCAATTTTGCCGTTACGCTCCTATTCTTAAAGAATTGGGAGCGATAGTTGTAAGCATAGTTTGTTCAAAACCTTTAAAACCACTTTTTGAGACAATTTTAGAAGTTGATTATGTTTTAGCAGAAGATGAAACACATTTATTAAAAGAGCATGATTATTGGGTTTTCCCTCTCAGCATTCCACTGCATTGCCATACAACAGTTGAAACAATTCCTTGTAAATCCAGTTATTTATCAGCAATTCCTGAAAGAGTAGTCAAATGGAAATCAAAAATACCGGATGCAAAATTAATTGTCGGTTTAGTTTGGAAAGGTTCAACTATTCATCCTAATGATGCTAATCGCTCTCTAGCAAGTTTACAGATATTATCGCCTTTGTGGGATATTGCAGAAGTTGCTTTTATCAGCTTACAAAGAGGGAAAAGTGAGGATGAAGTGCTTAAATTTCCTTTTATAGCATCTTTAGCATCAGAAATTGAAGACTTTGCCGATAGTGCAGCTATTATTTCTCAATTAGATTTAGTTATTTGTGTGGATACTGCGATAGCCCATTTAGCGGGCGCATTAGGAAAACCTGTGTGGCTACTGCTGCCTTTTGTGCCAGATTGGAGATGGATGATTAATCGAGAAGATACTCCTTGGTATCCAAACACACGGTTGTTTCGGCAATCTCAGAAAGGTAACTGGAATGAGGTTGTTATTCGCGTAAAACAAGCATTGATAAGTGAGGTCAACAACAAACTAAAAAACAATCAATCCGTTAATCCTGCTTTTTCTATTCCAGAGTTATTTAACACGGCACAACAACAGCGCAACGCTGGAAACTTTCCACAAGCGGAAGCGATTTTTCAACACATCTTGACGCAACAACCTAATCACGCTGAAGCTTTGCATTGGTTAGGCATCACTTATTATCAAACAGGTAACAATCTTGCCGCCGCTGAATTGATTAAAAAATCTATCGCTTTAAATCCCGACAGTTCAATTTATTATTGTAATTTTGGCGTAGTGTTAAGTGCGCAAAAACAAATTGCCGCCGCGATTGCCGCTTATCAACAAGCTCTGCGTTTAAAACCAGACAATAGCAGCGCACTTTATAATCTAGGAAATGCTTACACAGACGTGGGGCAATTTGATAACGCCATTCAATCTTACTTGCAAGGATTGAGTTTTAATCCAAACAGCATAACCACTTGCCTTAATTTAGGAGAGGCTTATCGCTTGTCTGGCAAACTAGAGCAAGCGATTGATTGTTATCAGCAAGTTTTAGCCGCCCAACCTCAGCATATTGATACTTTGTTTAATTTAGCTTTTGCTTTAGAAACTCAAGGCAAAGAAACGCAAGCAAAAGTTTATTATGAAAAAGTATTAGCTCTTAATCCACATTATGCAAAAGCACTAGACGCGCTGTTTTCTATGGATCATCAACGCTGTGAATGGACAGCTTACGATGAACGTGTCAAACGAATCATATACGTCACCAAAGAAGCTAAACATCATTATCGCCCGTTTGGTTTTTTGCATGTTTCAGATAATGCCGCTTTGCAATATCAAGGTACGCAAACCTACACGCAACATCGTTATCCTGCCGCGCCAGCATTATGGAAAGGTGATATTTATCAACACCCTAAAATTCGGCTTGCCTACTTATCAGGCGATTTTTGCGATCATGCGGTCTCGCGGTTGCTGGTCAGTTTGTGGGAAGAACACGATAGAAATCGTTTTGAAGTGTTCGCGCTCTCCTTTTTTCCTGTGCATAACAGCTCTGCATTAGGATTGCGCGTTGCGGCTGCTTTTGATCACTTCATTGATATTTCAAACAAAAAAGATGAAGAAGTCGCAAGATTAATTCGGCAATTAGAAATTGATATTGCAATCGATTTAACCGGATTTACTATTAATAATAGAACCGATATTTTTAGCTTTAAACCCGCACCGATTCAAATCAATTACTTAGGCTATCCCGCCACAATGGGCGCGAACTATATTGATTATATTTTTGCCGATCCGTATTTAATTCCAAGCGAGTATCAACAATATTACGCTGAAAAAATTGTGTATTTGCCCGAATGTTTTCAAGCGAATGATAGCAAACGCCTTGTCCCAGACATCAAAACCACACGCGCAGAGCTTGGCTTGCCTGAAGCTGGTTTTGTATTCTGTTCGTTCAATAGCAGTTACAAATTCACCCCGCCTTTTTTTCAAGTGTGGATGAATTTATTAAAAGCCGTTCCTGACAGTGTACTATGGTTGTTTGCTGGCAATGAGATTGTGCAAAATAATTTGCAGCGAGAAGCAGTGCGATATGGTGTTGCGCCTGAGCGGTTAATTTTCACCAAAAAAGTTAGCTATGATGCCTATTTAGCCAATTATCGGCTGGCAGATTTGTTTTTAGATACATTGCCTTTTAATGGCGGCACAACTGTCAGCGATGCGTTGTGGATGGAATTACCGGTTTTAACTTGTTCAGGTGAGGCGTTTGCCGCGCGAATGGCGGGCAGTTTGCTGAATGCGATTGGATTGCCTGAATTGATTAGTCAGAATTTGCTGGATTATCAAGAAAAAGCGATAAAATTGGCGACAACGCCGAGTTTATTGGCTGAAGTTCGGGAAAAACTCATCCGCAATCGTAAAACCTACCCGTTATTTAATGCAGAGCGTTTTCGCCGCCATATTGAATCGGCTTATGTCACAATGTGGGAAAAACAGCAGCGTGGTGAAGCAGCGCAAAGTTTTCGTGTAAATCCAGTTCCTTAAAAAAACTGTAGGGTGGGCACGCTGTTCATGCCCACCTGATTTATCCGGTGCGCATAAGGTGGGCAAAAAAGCTTGCCCACCTTTGTATCTACGAAATCAATCTAATTTAGCAAATTTTTCAATTTAAAACTGGCAACAAAAATCAGGAAACATTCATGGCTCGATGGCTACTTTTTATCCCTTTATTATTATTTATTGGCTTAGGTGTATTTTTATATCGCGGTTTAAGCCTAAACCCCACTGAATTGCCTTCTGCATTGATTAATAAACCCTTTCCAGAGTTTAAAATCAGTGACTTAAAACAACCTGAAATAATCCGCACCAAAGCCGATTTTCTTGGTAAACCGGTGTTGGTGAATGTTTGGGCAACGTGGTGTCCATCCTGTCGTGAAGAACATCAACAGCTATTGAAGATGGCGCAAGAACATAAAATTGCCATGATTGGTTTAAATTATAAAGACGATGGTAATTTGGCGTTGCAATGGCTGCAAACGCTGGGCGATCCGTATCAATTTGTGATTTATGACAAAGCCGGAATGCTCGGTTTAGATTTAGGTGTGTATGGTGCGCCCGAAACGTATTTAGTCGATGCTAAAGGCATTGTAAAACATCGGCATGTTGGTGTGATTACCGAGCAAGATTGGCAAAAATTACAGGGGATGATTCGTGGTTAAATCAGGATATAAAAACAGCTTAAATTTATTGGCTGGCTTGCTATTGGCATTAAGTTCATGGACTGTGTTTGCAGCCATTGATACCTACCAATTTAGCGATATAGATAAACAAGTGCGTTTTCAAAAATTGACCAATGAATTGCGTTGTCCAAAATGTCAAAATCAAAACTTGGCAGATTCTAATGCGGAAATTGCCAGCGATTTACGCGCGAAAATTCATTTGATGTTAGAAGAAAACCAATCCGACCAAGATATTATTAATTATATGTTGGAGCGATACGGCGATTTTGTGTTGTATCAACCACGCTTGTCGAAACAAACATGGGTGTTATGGTATGCGCCAGCCTTGTTATTCTGCTTTGGTGTGATTGCAATTTTTTTAATTGTGCGCTTAAGAACAAAAGCTGCGCGTTTAACAACTGAAATAGAAAATGCCGATTTAGCCGCCGAACAACAAGAAAAATTGGCACAATTATTACAAACAAAATCAGAATAAAAAGATTCATAACTTAACGACTGGCAGTCCTTTGAGGCATAGGAATGTACACAAGACAGCTTGACAGTTTTTATATCAAAATTATTGATAATAAATAGGTTTTTGTAGGTTGGGTTAGCATTATTGAGCGAAGCGAGATAAGCGTAACCCAACATACAGCGTTAAAATAAACGCACTTTGTTGGGTTACGCTCTTTTTTCTGACGAAAAAAGCAGCTAACCCAACCTACATATTTCAATATCCCATTGATATATAAATATTTTTTCAAACTAAAGATGTGTAGATAGCTATGCCTTTGAGAACTACCAGTTGTACTCTTTACATTTTTCAGACTTACAGACCCGTCAGTTTTTAAAACCAGACAGGTCTTCTCCACACAGGAAACTCACCATGACCGCCTTATGGCTCAGTATCATCGGCTTACTATTCACTGCTATTTTTATCGTTTTTTTACCCCTGTTTTTGGGGCGCAAATCTGCCGTGACCGTCAGCGATCAACAGCAACAAAATATCGCTATTTTTAAAGACCGCTTAAGCGAATTAGAACAAGAAAAAAACCAAGGCAACACCAGCGAAACTGTTTTTTTACAACTCAAAACAGAATTAGAAAAATCGTTGTTAGCTGACGTAGACGGCACAATCACCGCCACTTTTACGCCTGTGACTATCAGCACAAAACATTGGTTAATCAGTGTTGCGATGGCATTTTTTGTGATGATGGTGAGTTTGGCAATGTATGCCGACTTAGGCAGCAGTGAAAATTATGGCAAATATTTAGTGCAACAAGCGCAAATAAAAGTTGAAGAAAAAAATGCGCAAAAAGGTCGTGAGCAATTAGTCAAACTGATGGACGCGCTGAAAGCGAAATTAAAACAAAATCCCAATGACGTGAATGCTTGGCAGTTATTAGCCAGCAGTTATGCAACGATGGGAGCATATCAACAAGCCGCAGATGTTGAACTTGCAGCAATGGAGCGTCTTGGCAAATCGCATCCTAGTTATGCGGCTCTCAAAGGTTCTTATGCGCAAATGTTATTTCAAGCGGCTGGAGAACGAATCACGCCCCCTGCTATCCAAGCGATGAAAGAGGCTTTAGCCATTGATCCATTAGAATCTTCCGCGCTGATTTTGGCAGGGATTGAGGCTTTCACTTTAGGTGATTTAAAACAAGCCTTAGTTTTTTGGGAAAAAGCAAAAATCAAAGCGAATGAAAGTGTAGTGGCAACGTTTCTTGAGCCTGTTATTGCGCAAACACAAGCACAATTGGCACAAGCCATGCCGCAAACGCAGCAAGCACCAGCGAATGTGAGCAACGCAAAAATTAGCATTCACTTGGATATAGACCCTGTTTTAAAAGCCAAAGTAAGCCCTGAATTATCAGTGTTTGTGTTTGCCCGACCTGTCGGTGGCAAAATGCCTTTAGCTGCTGAAAAATTATTCGTGAAAGATTTACCCACAACAATTGTGTTAGATGACAGCAAATCGCCGATGCCAACTGCAAATTTATCTTCTGTTGCAGAAGTGGATGTGACGGCAAGAGTTGCCTTGTCTGGTCAGCCAAAAGCCAATAAAGGTGATTTGTTTGTCACAGTTGAGAAAGTTAAAGTCAACGACGGCAAAGTTCTGGAGATGATGATTAACAAAGAAGTGGAATAACAAAAAAATATTTTCAGCCAATTCGCGTAAATAACTTCAATAGTTTTCGCTACTTAGTTGAATTTATTTATATTTTTTTAGATTTTTTTTCAGCATCAGCACTAAAATAGCTGAACAGAACCTTAAAAAAAGGCTTTATTTGAAAAAATTTATTGTTTGACAATGAAAGTCTTACAGCGTAAATTTTTCCACAGGGAGTAGCTAAAACGCTCTCAATTTTGTTTAAAACCTTTTTAGGAGATCTTTATGAATTTTAAATCTACTTTGTTAGTCGCTGGCTTATTCGCTTCAGTATCTGCATTTGCAGCACAAGACCCAGCAGCATTTCAAGCTGCAAAAGATGTACACGTTGCAAACATTCAAGAAAGATTACAAATTATCCAAACAAACTTATCTTGCACCCAAGCAGCAGCAGATGCAGCTGCTATGAAAGCTTGTCATAAAACAGCTGAAGCTGCTCACAAAGCTTTAGGTGCAAAATTAAAAGCGCAATTAGCGGATAGAAAAGCAATGAAAGCAGCAAGCAAAGCAGCTGCAGCAGCTCCTGCTGCTGCACCAGCAGCACCAGTTCCAACAGCTCCTTAAGCTGAATAAAACACCTGTCGTTTGTGCGGCAGGTGTTTTTTTAACGCGCCTCTTCCCCTCAATTCGTTACTTTTGCCAATTCGTCAATTTCATACACATACAGCGTTGCTGCTATCACCGCAGCCGGCGCAACCAGTAAATTGATAAACGGCAACCCCAACCCTAACAGCACAACTCCGCCAAAACTTAACGAGCCAAAACGCACGTCCGCAATAAACTCTTTTTGCTCAGGAAACAATAAGCTTTTGTTTTCTAACGCATAGCCAAAAAATTCAAAAGCACAGCCCCACGCGCCAAAAATTGCCCATAGCAGCGGTGCAAGCATGTTTAATCCGGGTATCATGGAAATAATTCCTAACAAAACCATCCATTTCAGCAAATAACGAATTCTGCGCAATTCTACTAACATCGCATGAAGCCAAGTCGGTTCTGCCACAGCATTCGCTGCATTTTCTTGAGGTTCTGGCGACGGCTGATTTTGCTTAATTATTTTTAAAGTTCGCGCCGATAATTTTCCATAAAAAGGCGATGCAATCAAATTCGCCAACATCGTAAAACTAAAAAAACCGATAATGGCAATGCAAAAAAAATACAACGGCCACAGCAGCCATAATAGCCAATGCAGTTTTTCGGGAATTAAATACGCAATCACATCGTTGATATAAAAAATTCCCAGCCCTAGCGCAATCGCGTAAATCACAAAATTAATCAAAATCGGCATGATTAAAAATTTCCGCAGCGGCTGTTTGCCTAGCCACATCAAGCCTTTGATTAAACAATGCAGCGCGAACACTGGATTATTGACTTTATTAATCATAACAAGCTCCTCACGCCGTCTTTATCAGGATTTAATACCACACCACGTTCTGTGACAATGGCAGAAATTAAATGCGCCGGTGTCACGTCAAAAACCGGATTCCACGCATCCACTAAAGCGTTTTCAACGTTATAACAACTCGGCAATAATTCAGATTGCAAACGTTGTTCAATCTTGATTTCTGCACCATTGGCAATTGAGCCATCCAGCGTTGAGGTTGGCGCAACGACCATCATTTTCACGCCATGCTGCCGCGCTAATACCGCTAGTGAATAAGTGCCAATTTTATTTGCGACATCACCATTTGCCGCAATTCTGTCTGCGCCGACCACAATCCATTCAATTGCGCCCGAAGCCATCAGCCATGCGGCAGCAGAATCTGCAATTAATGTCGCAGGAATCGCATCTTGTGCCAATTCCCACACCGTAAGACGTGCGCCTTGCAACCAAGGTCGGGTTTCTCCGGCGTAGATTTTGGTGCTGCCACGTTGATAAACACTGCGAATCACGCCTAATGCTGTGCCATAACCGCCCGTTGCCAACGCTCCGGCATTGCAATGCGTCATAATGCCTTTGGTGTTGCCAATAATATCCGCACCTAATTCGCCCATTGTGTGATTGGCAGCAATATCATCTGCATGAATTTTTTCCGCTAACGTTTGTAAAGCAGAAATTGGATTGCCTGTTTGCTGTGCGATTGCTTTTTGCATTAAATCCAACGCCCAAAACAAATTCACCGCTGTTGGGCGTGATTGCGCTAACAATTCTATATCCTCTGCAATTTGTTTTTGCCATGCAGAATTTGTTTGCGCATAGTGTTGCTTTGCCGATAACACCACCGCATACGCCGCTGCAATGCCAATCGCTGGCGCACCCCGCACCCGCATACTACGAATGGCTTCTGCCACACGTTTTGCGTCTGTGTATTCGTCGTAAATAATGTGTTCGGGCAATTGCCGCTGGTCTAACACCTTTAGACAGTTTCCATTCCATGCCAATGCGGAAACAGTTAATTGTTGAGTTGAATTCATGGTTAATTTAAGCCAAGGTAAAAAAGAATTACTTTACGCTGTCTGGTTTAAATAAGGCAAATTAGGTTGCTGAAAGAGTGCGTGGCAATTCAAAAGTATTAAACAAAAGTTTTTCGGTATGCCGGAGTGCAAGCTTTACTTGCAATGTCAGGCAAAGCCTGACCTCCCGTATTTCATAATGCCTTGAAACTTATTCTCACTTAACAAATTTTACGCCCCGCTTCTGTGCGCATGTTGAAAAGCAATCATTTTACAAGCGGCAATTTTTAAATCCGATAAGCGTTTAAATCATTTTTTCATCTACAAAACCCACTTTTGCAAAGCCGATTTTAAATCTACGTTAGCGCAAAATTTTTTAAGACAACCAGTCGTCTTGAAAAATTTTGTAGAAATTTAACGCGATAAGGTGCGTTAATTGTTATTTTATAGAAAGCGCATCGCTAACGTTTGATGCGCCTCCCTTCGTTCAGCACATCCTATTTTGAATTGTTTTTTAAAATTCATTGTTATAGAAAACAACTCTATTTCATTAAAATTAAGCGCATTTTATCGGGCTCGACAACTGTAGGAGCGAATTCATTCGCACAATGCGGATAAATCCGCACCTACATCAAATAGACTTGTTTTAACAAAGTATTCTTCTATATCAAAGTGTTATAGTTCAAAAACTGGAGTACAAAACATGTTTTGTACTCCAGCAGATAATAAAATCAACAGTTTAAAAGAATACTTTTTAAATTGATTTTTTTATAACTGATTGATTAGTAAAGTTAAAACAAGTCTAATAGACTTGCATAAATTGTTTCATGCGCATTCCTAACGCAACCCGTTAGAATACAAAATCTAAATTGACAGAAACTAACGTTTCAATAGAAGGATTGTTTAAATTGTAGCGAAGCGGGTCGTTATTGGTATATGGCCCATAACTGCCTTTATCAGGAGCTATCCAGTCCACTTGGCATTTGAGCAATATATTTTCCATCACAGGATAAGAAGCCCCGACAGAACCCGTCCACTGGCTATAGTTTTGGGCTGCAAATATTTGTTGAATAATCAAGTTTGCGATTGGATGATTGCTTGAAGCCCGATAGCCAAGACTGTCGCGCCTGCCTACTGTTGCATAAATCAATGCTTCGTCAAAATGACGACCCAACGTAACATAAGCTCCCCAAGCCGATGCCAGCCCAGAATCTGAATCACGTCTTGCCCATTCTGCCATCATCAGCCAATCACTGCCTTCATAAGTCATGCCCAAAGAAGCAAGCGAAATAGGTGCACGGTTCATAGCAAGCTGTTGTGCGGCAATAGGATCAAACCAATTCATGGCGGTTAATGCTGCTTTAATAGACGGACTGGTGTAAGTCAATTCTGTGCGAGCCCATGTGAAGTGTGCCAGCCACAAGCCATATTGCCACTTTAATCCCAAATAAACCCCATTGCGCCCTTTTAAAGCATCTGTGCCGCCTTCATTACTGCGTGAAGCTTTCGTATCATACGCACTCACACCTACCCAGCTAGTAAAAACCCCATATTCAGTTTCAAGGGGATAACGCACTTCAATTGCTTCCTGAGCCACTAAAGGAAACAATCCGTAAACCGTTTCAGGTGTTCGTACCCAAGGATTAGCAAAATTAGCCAGACGATATTCAGCCGCAAGATAAGAAGCCGGTTGCAACCTGCCCAGTCGAACTGCCAAGCCATTTTCAAACTCATAACGCAAGCTAGCAAGGCTTAAATAAGGGGTCATGGTTTTGTCAGGATTGCGTTCACTCACCGCTTGTGCAGTCAGTCTGATGTTTTCAGTGAGATCAACATCCAGTTGCACACCCAATCGCGAATCAACACCCCAATCAAATTCATTAGTCCGTCCAACTCCAGTAGGCTGTGTATTAGTGGCAAAATCAGCAGTGGAACTGCTCAACCAACTGCCACCTATTGTGCCAAATCCTGAAAAACGCCAGCTATTTTCAGCAGCTTGTGCCACTGAAAAAAACTGTCCCGCGATTATCAATAACAGCAGAGGTTTTTCTGTCGATTTGCGAATAGTTGATTGCATTTTCATAACTAAACATCACGGTTAAGAATGCGCATGAAATAAACTCGGCAACTTTACGACTGGCAGTCTTAAAGAACTGCCAGTCGTGACCTCAGCGATTTTAAGAATAAACTTGCCTAAGTTGATTTGTACACATTACTAAAGAATTGAAAATTTACTCTTCATTAGGTGCAGATAAAGGTAAATCGAAACTAAATCTTGTTCCCTGTTCTAAAACTGATTTGACTTGCGCACGCCCACCTAGCACCGCTTCTACAATATTATGCACAATACTTAACCCTAAACCACTGCCACCGCTGCCCAGTCGTGTTGTAAAAAAGGGGTCAAAAATATGTTTTAAATGTTCCGGTGCAATGCCCATGCCGTCATCACTAAACTCCAGCATCACGCGATGCTCAACAGATTGATAAGCATAAAAGCGCATACAACCTGCACGACCATCGCTAAAAGCGTGTATGAGTGCATTGGTAATAAGGTTTGTGATAACTTGCCCTAATGCCCCCGGATAACTATCCATCATAATTTCTTCAGGAATCTCAATTTCCAGCGTAATCGGGCTATTTTTAAAAGTGTGCCGTAATGTATCAGAGACTTCACACACAACTTGCCGCAATCTAAATTCGCGCCGCACTGAGCTGGACTGATCCACAGCCACATGCTTAAAGCTGGTGATAAGCTCAGTTGCACGATACAGATTACGGGTAATCAATGGACAAGAAGCCCCAACTAAGCCCAAATATTTATCCAGTGCCGAGCGTTTTAAGCCTTTTTCAACTTCCAGCATAAATTCATGGCTGCGCTCTTCCAGTGTGCTTGCTGCCATTAACGCATTGCCAATCGGCGTATTTAACTCATGGGCAATGCCAGCCACTAATGAGCCGAGACTTGCCAATTTTTCTGAATAAATTAAAGATTCTTGCGTTTGCTTTAAATTGACAATCGTTTCTTCAAGTGTGCGATTAACCCGCGCCAGTTGTTGGGTGCGCTCTTCAACTCGCCATTCTAACTCTTGATTGAGCACACAAAAGTCAACACGACTTTCCTCTAAAGCCAAAATACGCTGCCGAATCGCATTCGACATAATATTAAAGTAATGCGCTAAGCGAGCAATTTCATCAGAGCCATCTTCGGGTGCAACTTGTTGATAATCGCCTTTTGATAGAGCTTCACTGGCTCTTATCAACAAACTAATTCTATTCACAACCGGAATGCCTAATAACAGAATTAACACTGTGCCTATCAACAAACTTATCCCTATCAGCAATGCTCCTTGTTTTAAAGATCGCTGTGCCGCATTGCGCAGCAATTCCACAGACAGCCCATATTGCAAATAGCCCACGCTATTATCAGACAACAAAATAGGCTGGCGCACATGCACTAAACCGTGACTCATCGCCAAGGCAATATTTTTTGTGTCATCGGCTGGCGGAACTGCACTTCCGGCTGGCAATCCTACTTTTAGCAACAGCGTATGATCTTCTTTGGCAACAATAATGTAGGTTAAGCCCTGATGCTCTCTTTCTTGGACAATCAATTCAGACAAATAAACATTCAGCTCTGCCAATTGATTGGTGAGCGCGGACGGTGAAACGGCTAAATTCAAAATCTGCGAAGTGTGTTTAACCGTTGCTAGCCCATTTTCAACCATCGCTTGCTGAATCACACGATAGCCGTTAAAAAGTACGGTAACGCCCAGCACGACCAGCATCCCTAATGTTAGTGCTAAAAAACGAAACCGTAGCGAGTGAAATAACAAAGCTTTCATAACGTTATGGCAAACTCAGCAAAATTTTGAAGCCATCATGTTTGGCATCCGGCGCGTAAGTGACTGTGCCGGGTTGTGATTGCAGAAAAAACTTGACCTCATCCAATGGCAATTTGCGCGGAGGTTTTCCTTGTGCGGAAAACACAATTCTTGCCCAATAAGCACTCACCCGCACCGCACTCATATCTGCAACAGCCTGATAAAACGAGTCGCGGAGCTTATCGTCACTCACATCCAAAGGAATTAAAGCGTGTCCATCAATGCTGATTTTACGTTTACCCAAAAACAAATCTGCAACCTCCTCACGAGTGAGAGAACTCACCACATTGCCATTTGCGGTAATCACGCTCAAAGGCTCAGCACGCGTAGGAGAAATAAACGCCCAAAAGGTGGTTGAAAATAACAAGCCGTGCAAAATCACAGTGTTTACTAAAGAGTTTTTCATAAAAAGGCTATTTGATTGTCTGAATCCAAATGCAAATTGAACATAAGTTTTCAGGTATAAAAACCTTTCAGGTCTTCGAGACCTGAAAGGTTTGGGTGACAATAAACCGCATCCATTCAGAAATACATAGTTTTTCTTGATTAGAAAGATACCACAGCTAACACCGTCATACTGGCATGGATGCCAGTATCCAGTCACAAGGATGTGATAGTTTGATTAAAACTCACCATCCCTGGCACTGGATACCCGCATCCTTGCGGGTATGACGTTTTAGCTGAGACATATTGCTAATCAGGTAGTTTTTTAAAATGGTTAGATGCTATGTAAACGTGTAGAGACGCAAAATATTGCGTCTCTACGGTTCAACAAAAAACTACGTTTCTCAAATTAGATGAGGTTTAAATCAAAATTGTTACAGCGAGTGCTTGATTTTCCAATCTAGCAGCCAAGTTTTCAATTCCGCAGCAGGCATGGGTCGCGCATAAAAATAACCTTGCGCTTCGCTACAGCCCATTGCTAATAATCGCTCCGCTTGTTCTTGATGCTCAACGCCTTCGGCAATCACTCGCAATCCTAAACTGCGTCCTAGTTGAATAATCATGTCTGTAATCCGACCAGAATCTGCATTTTCACAAATACTCGTCACAAAAGACCGGTCGATTTTTAGACGATCTAACGGCAATCTATCCAGATAGGACAACGATGAAAAACCAGTGCCAAAATCATCAATCGCAATCGCAATCCCCATCGCTCTAATTTTTCGCAAGGTTGTTTCCACCAAGTTTTGCCCCATCATTGCCACAGATTCCGTGATTTCAAGCTCTAGCATTTTGGGGTTCGCTTGTGTGTCATGCAGTGCTGCTTGCAAAATATCTAAAAAATCAGTTTTGCGAAACTGCACAGCCGATACATTCACTGACATGGTTAAATCGTGCCAACCTTCTAATTCCAGTTGCCGAATAAAATGCAGCGAATCGCGTAAAATCCATGTTCCCATTCCTATAATCAATCCTGATTGCTCGGCAAGGGGAATAAATTTATCCGGTGGAATTAATTCATTTTGTTCATTGCGCCAACGCATTAACGCTTCAAAACCCAAGAGTTTGCCAGTTAGCAAATCAACTTGCGGCTGAAAAGCAGGGTGCAAACGCCCGTTTCCAAAAGCACCATGCAAGTGTTGCAAAAGATGCGTGCGTTCTTTGGCATCAGAACTCATTTCTGGCGCGTAAAAAACCTCGCTGCCTGAGCCTGCTTGTTTTGATAACTTGCGAGCAATGTTGGCATCCTTCAACACCGCTTGCCCTTTACCATGAGAGTCTTTTAGCCGCACAATCCCCATACTAAAAGAAACAGAGTGTTCTACAGTGTCTCCAATCGCAAACGGACGTTGAATAGCCGCGCGTATTTGTGCAGGAATTAATGTTGCAGATTTGCCCAACATGCCAAACGCATCACCGGATAAACGCGCAATTAAACTGTCTATGCCAAAACTTTCTTCCAAGCGTTTCGCACATTCAACCAATAATTCATCGCCGTAACTGTGTCCAAACGCATTATTAATTTCGGCAAATCGGTCAACGTCTATTAATACCACACTGTATTCGCTAAAAAGATTATTGTTAATACAGTTATCAATTGCATCAATAAAAGCCGCACGATTCGGCAATCCTACTAATTTATCAAGATAAGCCGAGTCTTTCAGATGACTAATTAAATTAATATTGTCAGCACAAATTGAAACATTTTTGCAAAAAACCTCCAGCAAATTGCGATCAATATCCGATGGCAACTGACGTGATTTAACATAAACCGCAAATTGTTTATTACCGCGTAGCGCAAAATTCAGCACGGCATAATGTTTTTCAAACAAATGTGAGCGTTTTTGAAAACAGAGTTTTAGACTTTCTCGAATTTGCACGTCGTCAATTTCATCAAGCTGATGTTGAATCAATCCTTGATAACGCCCTGCCGCTGCAATCACAATGTATTCATTGCTCGCACAATCATGGTCTAAATCGGCTTGCGCACACAGTACGCCCTCAGGGTCAACGCCAAGCACCGCCGACAATTGCTGAATCACCCCCGAAGAAAAGGCCTGCAATCCAGTTTGCACCATCAAATCAGACGAGCCTTGCACAATTTGTTCCAGTCCTTGACGATAAATCTCCATGCGCATCATTTGGTCATAAGCACGAATCGCCGTCAGCACCGCAGTAAACAATTTGTTGCGGGTTAAATCGTTTTTAGTTTTGTAATCGTTAATATCGTATTTACGAATCGCATCCAGCTCAGGCGCATAACCGGGCTGTCCGGTGCGTAAAATAATTCGAGGTATCGTTAATTTAAGTTCATGGCGAATTTGATCGACTAATTTAAGCCCCGCATCCTGCGTTTCCATCACCACATCAAGCAAAATAACAGCTATGTTAGGTGTGTTTTTTAAAATCGCTAAGCCTTCCACAGCAGAATAAGCGTGCAAAAATTCAGGCATTCTGCCTAATAAATCAACACCTGCCAGCGCGTGTTCTGTAGCAAGATGCACATCCGCATCATCGTCAACAACCAGAATCCGCCAAACCGCTTGACTATCATCAGCCTCATCGTTGTCCTCAATAAACTGCATCTCTGCTTCATCTTCAAACATAAAATCGTTAGAACCTTGACTCATATATTTGCAACTCTAAATTTTTTTAACTCTCAAGGTGCAACTAGCAATTGCTGTATTGCCCTAATACATAACATTGTTCAAAAATATTATGATGTTAGCTCTGTGAAAGTATGATGAAAAACTATTTTTTATTTTTAAATTTGATGTGACACAAAACAAATGAATTATCATCGAAAAGCACCTGAAATCTTATATTAAAAGTGTGGGTAACTACTCAAAAATAGTGTTGCTAATCTTTATTTTGCTAGCGACCTAATTAATCTCGTTTTCACGCATTAAAAAAATCAGCCTTTGAAGGCGAAAAGAAAATAAAGTAGGTGCGGATTTATCCGCACAGTGCGAATGAATTTGCACCTACAGTTGTCGAACTTGTTTTATGCACGTTCCTTATCAACACAGCGAGAATTGTTCAGCTATCGCGCCGCCATGCTATCATTTCTCAGCATTCAGAACCGTAGTGCGCATTGTTTGGCACTCTCAATTCATCACACAAAAATCAGCCTACACACATGAAATACCACGACCTGCGCGATTTTATTCATCAACTGGAAAAACAAGGCGAATTAAAACGCATCACTATTGAAGTTGATCCCTATTTGGAAATGACAGAAATTTGTGATCGCACCTTAAAACAAGGAGGCCCCGCCTTGCTGTTTGAAAATGTTAAAGGCGCGAATATTCCGGTTTTAGCCAATCTGTTTGGTACACCGCGCCGCGTGGCAATGGGAATGGGCGCAGATTCTGTGACTGAATTGCGTGGCATTGGCGAATTGTTGGCGTATTTAAAAGAGCCTGAACCGCCCAAAGGCATTAGAGACGCATTTGAAAAAATTCCAGTGTTTAAACAAGTGTTGAACATGCCGGTGAAAGTGGTGAAAAATCCGCCGTGTCAGGAGCTGATTCGCAATGCCGATGAAGTGGATTTAAGCGTTTATCCGATTCAAACTTGTTGGCCAGAAGATGCAGCGCCGTTGATTACTTGGCCGCTAGTCGTCACGCGCGGGCCCAATAAAGAACGGCAAAATTTAGGGATTTATCGCTTGCAAGTGATTGCCAAAAACAAAGTGATTATGCGTTGGTTGGCGCATCGCGGTGGCGCGTTGGATTTTCGCGAATTTCAAGAAAAATATCCCGGCAAACCTTATCCTGTCGCCGTTGCTTTAGGCGCAGACCCCGCCACTATTTTAGGTGCGGTCACGCCCGTGCCCGATTCTTTATCTGAATATGCGTTTGCAGGTTTATTGCGCGGTAGCAAAACGGAAGTTGCACAATGTTTGCTTAGTGATTTACAAGTGCCCGCCAGTGCAGAAATTGTGCTGGAAGGTTTTATTTATCCCAATGAGTTTGCCCCCGAAGGGCCATTTGGCGATCACACCGGATATTATAATGAAGTGGGTGAATTTCCGGTTTTCACCATTGAAAAAATCACCCAACGCCAAGCTCCCATTTATCACAGCACTTATACCGGTCGTCCACCCGATGAACCGGCAATTTTAGGCGTGGCGTTAAATGAAGTATTTGTGCCGATTTTGCAAAAACAATTCCCTGAAATTATCGACTTTTATTTGCCACCGGAAGGTTGTTCCTATCGAATGGCGGTGATTTCCATGAAAAAACAATACGCAGGACACGCCAAACGAGTGATGCTGGGAACGTGGTCATTTTTGCGCCAATTTATGTACACCAAATTTGTGATTGTAGTGGATGAAGATGTGGACGTGCGTAATTGGCAAGATGTAATTTGGGCAATTACCACGCGCATGGATCCGGCTCGCGATTTAACCATTTTAGAAAACACGCCGATTGATTATTTAGATTTTGCCTCGCCTGTTTCTGGTTTAGGTTCAAAAGTGGGGTTTGATGCCACCAATAAATGGCCGGGCGAAACCACGCGCGAATGGGGGCGCACCATTAAAATGTCAGATGAAGTGGTAAAAAAAGTCGATAAAATGTGGGATAGTTTAGGAATTTAACAGTAACACTTGAAAATTCTGCTGAAAAATGATGCTCGCTTGACTATCAAAGGTTTATTGTTATAGTGGAGCGATTTGCTTTGGCGTAAGGTTGATTGCGGTTTATGGAACATTTACCAGTGATGTATGCAGAATCTCTGCAAGCATTAAATATAAAAGCCGATGGCATTTATTTGGATGGCACGTTTGGTCGTGGCGGTCATAGTGGCGGGATTTTAGAACAACTCGGTGCAGAAGGACGTTTATTAGCCTTTGACCGCGACTTGGAAGCAATTCATTCTGAAGTTGCGCAAAAACTGCAAACGGATTCTCGTTTTGAATTGCGCCACAGCCCGTTTTCACAATTAGAAATTGCCGTAAAAGAAAAAGGCTGGGAAGGATCGGTCGATGGCATTTTGCTGGATTTGGGCGTGTCTTCGCCACAGTTGGATAATCCAGAACGCGGCTTTAGTTTTCTGCGTGATGGTGCTTTAGACATGCGCATGGATAGTCAAACGGGCTTGTCAGCAGCGCAATGGCTGGCACAAGTGGATGAACGGGAATTGATGATGGCGTTATTTGATTATGGCGAAGAACGTTTTGCCAGACGGATTGCCAAAACGATTGTCAGCACTCGCGCTGAAACACCGATTACTTCAACTTTGCAGTTGGCGAAATTAATTGAAAGCGCGGTGCCGGTGCGCGAAAAGCATAAACATCCTGCGACGCGCAGTTTTCAAGCGATTAGAATTGTCGTTAATCAAGAGCTTGAAGAAATAAAAACTGTTTTGCAACAAGCAACGAACGTATTAAAACCGAGCGGACGCTTAGTGGTGATTTCGTTTCATTCTTTAGAAGACAGAATTGTAAAACGCTTTATCCGTGCTGAATCGGGCGCAAAACACAATCCAGGCAAATTGCCGATTAAAGAAGCGGATATTGAGCGCGGCTTATTAAAACCCGTTGGCAAAGCTGTTTCTGCGTCAAAACAAGAAGTTGAAATAAACCCACGCGCGCGCAGTGCCATGATGCGAATTGCTGAAAAAAACTAGGAGTTTGTGGTGAAGTTTTTTGTCTGGTCAGTATTAATATTTAGCTTGTTAGGTTCAGCATTAGCAGTTATTTATTGCAAATACAGCACTCGTCTTTTATTTATTGAAATTCAAAAGCAAGAACGCGAACTGGATAAAGAAGCCATCACATGGGGACAATTGCAATTGGAAATTACCACTTTAACAGCTGAAAATAGAGTGGAGATAGAAGCAAGTAATCAATTGAAAATGTTTTTACCGAATCGAGGCAAAATTATTTATATAAAACCATAAACCACATCTAATTTGAGAAACGTAGTTTTTTGTTGAATCGTAGAGACGCAATATTTTGCGTCTCTACACGTTTGCATAGCGTCTAACCATTTAAAAAACTATGTATTTCTGAATGGATGCGATTTAACTTCTGTTTTTTTTAATTCTGACATCAATCATTCAAATCCTCTGAATAAATAATGCTTATTGTTCAGAAGGCAAAATAGCTCGCTGATTATGCAAAAAAATTTGCGGGAAACTTTTCCTGAGAAGGATTACCCACTTGGGTAGTGATTTCTTTGTTTTTATCATGTAATATCGCAAAAAATATCTAAAAATGTGAAGTCGATAGCATTTATAAATGATGTAATAATTTTATAGTTCTCTCACAGTTTAAATAAAACCTCTCATTTAGTTTAAATCAGTTATCACGAATAACATTTGTTTGAAGGAGTGCTCTTGTCAGACTTGTTTAATCCTTAAGTCATTTAAAACTTCTGAAAACTTAGGTTTAGCTTTTTAACACTTGACGCTGCCACTCCCTTAATTCTTCATGTCTCTTATTTTTAATAAGCCCAAACAACCCCACAAGCCTGTCGCGACTACTTTTGGAAGCCGCAGGATAGGGCTGCTCGGCTTTATTATGTGCAGCATGGTGTTGTTAATTGTTCGCGCCGTTGATTTGCAAGTTGTGAATAAACAGTTTTTGCAAACACAAGGCGCAAAACGCCATATCAGTGTTGTGCCTGTAGCAACCTATCGTGGCAAAATTTTTGATCGTGATGGCGAAGTGATGGCAATTAGCTCGCCCGTGCAATCGGTTTGGGTCAATCCACAAGAACTGGATGCTACGCAGAAAGCTAAATTAAAACAAATGATTGCGCTGCTGGAATTACCTAAAGACAAAATCAAAGTTTTAGCCAATCCAGACCCTAAACAACGCTTTGTGTATTTAAAACGCAGAATTAGTCCTGAATTAGCCGAAAAAGTAAAACTTTTGCAAATTAGCGGCATTTATTTTGAACGCGAATTTAAACGTTTTTATCCAGCAGGGCCTATGGCAGCACACATTGTTGGCTTTACCAATGCGGATGATCTGGGGCAAGAAGGCATGGAACGCGCCTTTGAAGAAAATTTAGCCGGCACAGCAGGCAGCAAACGGGTGATTCGCGATGGAAAACGCCGCATTATTGAAGATGTGGAAAATATTAAAGAACCCGTGCCCGGACAAGATTTAACCTTGAGTATTGATCGGCGCATTCAATATTTAGCCTATCGAGAATTGCAAGCTGCTTTTATTGCACATCAAGCAAAATCAGCGTCCTTAGTGGTATTAAATGCCAAAACGGGGGAAATATTAGCCGCCGTAACACAACCTGCGTTTAATCCGAATAGTCGAAAAAATTTAACTGAAAATGTGTATCGCAATCGCGCCATCACCGATGTTTATGAACCCGGCTCTTCAGTAAAACCTTTTGTGGTTGCCGCCGCATTAGATCGCAACTATATCCCTGAAAATGCTAAATTTATTAGCGATGGCGCAATTCAAATCGGGCGAAACTTAGTCAAAGACGGGCACAATTATGGCGTGTTAGATTTGGCGGGAGTATTAAAAAAATCCAGTAATATCGGCGCGGCACAAATCTCATTAAAAATGCCCAGCCATTATTTTTGGAATGTTTACAATCAGTTAGGATTTGGTACATCACCTGGCACAGGTTTTCCCGGAGAAGCCAGCGGCTCTTTGTTGAGTGTAAATCGCGTGCATGGTTTTTCACAAGCGGCGTTGTCGTTTGGTTATGGTTTATCCGTATCAACTTTGCAATTAGCAAGAGCCTATACCGCATTGGCTGATAATGGTGTTTTACATTCATTAAGCTTGTTAAAAAGAGACCACGATGTGGATGCGAAAAGAATTTTCAAAAAAAGCACGGCAAAAAAAGTGCGCAAAATGATGGAGCAAGTTATAGAAGTGGATGGAACAGCTTATGAAGCGCGGGTGGATGGCTATCGCGTTGCAGGCAAAACCGGAACGGTCAGAAAAGCGACGCATGGCGGCTATTCCGATAAAAAATATTTTGCGGTATTTGCGGGAATGGCACCTGCTAGCAATCCACGCTTTGTGATTGTGGTGATGATTGACGAGCCTAGCGAAGAACAATATTACGGTGGATTGGTGTCTGCACCGATTTTTTCCAAAGTGATGACAGGCGCATTACGAATTTACGGAGTTGAATCCGATGGTGACAATACCGTGCCGATTTTATTAACCAAAAAGAACATCCATGAAGCTGAATGAGTTATTAGCAGAATTTGCGCAAGTTGATGCGACGATAGAAATCACCGGAATTGCAACAGATAGCCGCGAAGTTGCAACAGGCTATGCGTTTATTGCGTTGCTCGGTGCTGAAAAATATATTGCGCAAGCTATCCAATCTGGCGCAACTGTGATTATTTTTGATGCACAAGTAAACCTGTCAAGTCTTAAAGACCTGACAGGTTTGGATTCTGTAACCTGCGTTGAAATACCGAATTTAGCTGAAAAAATCGCCGATATTGCCGCTCGATATTATGACTATCCTAGCCAAAAACTAGAGATTATTGGCATCACAGGCACTAACGGCAAAACCAGTTGCAGCCAATTTTTAGCACAACTTTTACCGGATTCAATGGTGATAGGCACATTAGGCTGGGGAACGTGGGGAAGCGTTGAAATGACAGGCTACACCACGCCCGATGTTTTAACGTTGCAAAAAATATTAGCCAAAACAGTCGCAGCCAAGAAAAAAATGGTGGTGATGGAAGTTTCATCGCATGGTGTGCAAGAAAAACGCATTGCCAATACTTTTTTTAAAGGCGCGGTGTTTACCAATTTAAGTCGCGACCATTTGGATTATCACGGCACGATGGAAGAATATTTCCAAGCAAAATTAGGATTATTTAAACGCACTGAATTAGAGTTTGCAGTTATTAATCGTGATGATGAATACGGGCGAAGAATTATTGCAGAACTTGCGCCGTCCATAGCATTGTGGACATTCAGCGTAAACCTTCCAGGTTTTAAAAACCTGGAAGGTTTGGGGGTACGAGATATTCAAGCCAAAAACATTCAGTGTTCGATTAATGGCATTGAGTTTGAAGTTTCTTGTGGTAATGAATCAACCGTAATTAACAGCCGTTTATATGGCGAATTTAATGTTGAAAATATGCTGGCGGTTTTAACAACGCTCTTAGCATTGGGATTTTCTTTAAATGAAGCTGCCGCAAAAGTTTCTGCATTGCAATCTGTGCCCGGGCGGATGGAATATTTTGGTGGCGATAACCAACCTGTTGTCTTTGTTGATTTTGCGCATACCCCCGATGCACTGGAAAAAGTATTGCAAAGCGTCAAACATCACAACCCTAACACTTTGACTGTAGTCTTTGGTTGTGGCGGCAATCGTGATGCAGGAAAACGCCCTTTGATGGGAAGTATTGCGGAAAAGTTAGCCGACAAAATCATCATCACCGATGACAACCCGCGCTTTGAAGAAGGTGATGTGATTGTCGCGGATATTTTAACAGGCTGCGCAAACAAAAATCTTACGGTGATTCGAGACAGAGCCTTAGCGATTGAAACTGCCATTTTGCAAGCAAAAACAGGCGATTGCATTGTGATTGCAGGGAAAGGGCATGAGGATTATCAAGAAATCAAAGGCATAAAAACATCCTTCAGCGATCAAATAATTGTGAAAAATATTTTAGAAAACCGGAAAAAATAGCGATGGAATTAAATTTAAAAGAAATTGCAGCGGCTTTATTAGGGCAACTCATTGGCGACAACATAAACGTTTCCAAGGTCAGTATTGATACTCGCACCTTGCAAATCGGTGATTTATACGTTGCGATTAATGGCAAAAACTTTGATGGGCATGATTTTATCCCACAAGCAGAATTTGCTGGGGCAGCGGCGTTATTGGTTGACCATCTTGTTGATACGGATTTGCCACAAATTATTGTTGCCGACACACGGATTGGATTAGCGGAACTGGCTCGATTAGCGCGGCAAAAGTCTAACGCGCAAATTGTTGCTGTCACTGGCAGCAATGGCAAAACCACCGTGAAAGAAATGCTGTCGGCAATTTTATCGGTAAATGTGCCTGTGTTAGCGACAAAAGGCAATTTAAACAATGATATAGGCGTACCTTTAACTTTATTGAGATTGGAAGAGCAACATCGTTATGCAGTGATTGAAATGGGCGCAAATCACGCTGGAGAAATCGCCTATAGCAGTCGTTATGCGTTAGCGGATGTGGCAATTCTCAACAATGTCGGCGCGGCGCATTTAGAAGGATTTGGCAGTTTAGAGGGCACGGCACACGCAAAAGGCGAAATTATCAGCGGTTTATCGCCACAAGGGACAGCGATTTTAAATAAAGATGATGTTTTTTATCCGTTGTGGCAAACATTAGCCGAGACGCGAAAAATCATCAGTTTTGGTTTTGCCAGCGACGCTGATGTTTCTGCGAGCGATATAATTAGCCGGATTGAAGACAATCAATTTGTCACCGCGTTTAATTTGATAACCGCAGAACAATCTACGCCTATTTATTTAAAACTGGCAGGACACCATAACGTTAAAAACGCTTTAGCCGCCGCCGCTGCCTGTTTAGCGTTTGGAATTTCCTTGGCACAAATCAAACAAGGTTTGGAAAATTTATTCCCTGTCACCGGACGCTTGCAACCTTATATCGGTCGTTTAGGCAATGTCATTATTGATGATAGCTACAACGCAAATCCGTCTTCATTAAAAGTCGCTTTAGATGTGTTAAGCCAATGTACAGGCGAAACATGGATGATTCTGGGGGCTTTTGGCGAATTAGGCACAGATAGCATTGCGATTCACCGCGAGATGGGGGAAATGATTAAAGCTTATCAAGTGAAACGCCTGTTTGCCGTAGGTGAGAATGCTCGTTACAGCGTAGAAAGCTTTAACGTAGGAGCTGAGTTTTTTACCACTCAAGAAGAATTAATTGCACGTTTATCATCAGAACTGACAGGCAACGAAACCTTATTAATCAAAGGTTCAAGAGCACAGAAAATGGAAAACGTTGCTGCAAGTTTAATAGACAATTTTAGGATATAACTGATGTTGCTTTTTTTGACCGATTATTTAATGCAGTTCGACCCCAGCTTTCGGGTGTTTCAATATTTAACCTTGAGAGCCATTTTAGGAGCGTTGACTGCGTTAATTATCTCTTTTATGGTCGGCCCTTGGATGATCCACAAATTACGGCGCGAAAAAATTGGTGATGTGGGTCGCGATTATGTGCCAGACGAAAGCAAAAAAGGCACGCCAACGATGGGCGGCACACTAATTTTAGTCGCCATCTCAGTCAGCACACTGTTATGGGCAAATTTGCACAATCGCTATATTTGGGTGATTTTAATCGTCACTTTAGGCTACGGCATCATCGGTTTTGTGGATGATTATCGCAAAGTCATGCAAGGCAATAGCGATGGCTTGTCAGCACGCGCAAAAATGTTTTGGCAATCCGTTATCGGTATGGGGGCGGCGATTTTTTTGTATTACACCGCGCAATTAGAAGTGTTGGCGAATGTGCCAGACGCTGCTGAGCAAATCCAATATATTATTCCATTTTTTAAAGGCGTGGTTTTAGATATTGGCTGGGGCTATATCATTCTGACCTATTTGGTGATTGTCGGCACAAGCAATGCAGTGAATTTAACCGATGGTTTGGATGGCTTGGCGATTATGCCAACTGTCATGGTCGCCGCTGGCTTGGGGATTTTTGCTTATTTATCAGGTCATAGCACTTTTTCGCATTATTTGGCGATTCCACATTTGGCGAAAAGCGGTGAATTAATTGTATTTTGCGCGGCTTTAGTAGGTGCGGGTTTAGGATTTTTATGGTTTAACGCTTACCCTGCTATGGTATTTATGGGCGATGTCGGCGCGTTAGCTTTAGGCGGTGCGTTGGGCGTGCTGGCAGTATTAGTGCGGCAAGAAATTGTTTTAGTCATTATGGGCGGCGTGTTTGTCATGGAAACGCTGTCGGTGATTATTCAAGTCTGGTCGTTTAAAACGCGCGGCAAACGGGTGTTTAAAATGGCTCCAATTCATCATCATTTTGAGTTAAAAGGCTGGCCTGAGCCGCGTATTATTGTGCGTTTTTGGATTATTACGTTTATTTTGGTGTTGGTTGGTTTAGCAACGTTGAAATTAAGATAACTTTAGTTTTCATTCGAGAAAAATCATGGCGGTCATTACAGAGCTTTCGCAGTTAGATTTAAACGGTACTTATAGTTATGCTGATTATTTGTTATGGCAATTTGAGGAGCGCGTTGAATTAATTAAAGGCAAAATAATGTTAATGGCGGCACCGAATGTGCAGCATCAACGTTATTCAAAAAGACTGGCTTTAGACATTGGTAATTTTTTTCGTAATCAACAATGTGAATTATTTATTGCGCCCTTTGATGTGAAGCTATACGACAGCCAAAAATCAAAACTTGCAGATAAAGAAGTGTTTACTGTTGTGCAACCCGATTTATGCGTGATTTGTGATAAGGATAAATTGACTGAGCAAGGCTGCGATGGTGCGCCGGATTGGATTATCGAAATTTTATCGAAAGGCAATTCTAAAAAAGAAACTCGTTTTAAATATCAGTTGTATGAAGAAAATGGGGTGCGTGAATATTGGTTAGTTTATCCCTATGAACAAGCTGTTCATCAATTTGTGTTGAATGAAAAAACGCAAAAATATGAATTGGCAGCGATGTTTCCAGGGGATGAAGTTGCAAGTCCTATTCTTTTTCCTGATTTGAAAATTGATTTGGCGGAAGTGTTTGCTGAATAATAGAGTTGATAGTTATGTTAAAAAAAGTCCGTATTAAGAATTTTTTATCTTGTGAAGATACTGAAATAGAATTTGATAATGTTACGGCGTTGATTGGGCGGAATGCGGCAGGGAAAACAAATATTTTAAAAACGATTCAGGCAGTGGCTTCGTTTATTTTGGGAAACAGGCTTTTTTACAAAGAAGATTTATTAAGAGCAGAAATTTCACTTGATTTTTTATTTGAGGAAAATATATGTAGCTATAGTCTTAGTCTGTCTGAAAATGTAGAAATTAAGGAAGTTTTTTTATGCAATAACGAAGTCATTACTGAGAGAGTAGGAGAACATGCTATTTATTTAAAAAAAGAATTCCAAATTAATGAGCTTACCTCTATTGTAGAATCAATCCTTTCTCTTTTTCCAAAAAATGAAATAAATTTATCTCTTAAATTCTTTGCAGACTGCTGTAAAACAGTGAGATATTATATATTGGATATTAATTTAAAAGAGGAGTTGGAGAATATTCCTCTTTTTGAGTATAAAAAGTGGTTTAGTAATAAAAGATACTTTGTAACACATTCTGTAACAATGAGATTATTGTATTTATGGAAAGAAGATAAAGAGCTATTTAATGAGTTACAGGAGTTACTTGGAAGAAATGGATTGGGACTAATTGAAAAAATTAACATTGGAGAGTTTCAATCTTTTTATCTCATCAGATTTTGCGTAAAGAATGGGGAAGTCGGTTATTCTGAACTTTCGTTTGGTACACAGCGTGTTTTAATAATATTGCTCGCTCTTTTATATGATAAAAGCACTACATTATTAATTGAACAACCCGAAGATGGCATTCATTTAGGTTTGTTGCGAAAAGTATTATCTATTTGTTTTACCTATGCAGAAGCTTACAATAAACAATTAATTATCAGCACTCATTCGCCAAAAGTTATCAATATGTTTCCTGCAAAAAGTATTCGTTTTGTAAAAATGACAGAGCAGGGAACAAAAGTAACGCAATTATCTGAAAAAGAATTGGCTATCATTCCTGAGTATTTAAATAATGAGGGAACACTCTCTGATTTTATTGAAGCTATGGATGATGAATAATGTATTCTATTGTGGCAGAAGATGATAGCGACGTTAATTGCCTGAAAGTTTTAATCAAAAGACTCATTGATAAGCCTTCTTTTAAATCGAGAGGAAAAGGTTATGACGGCAGTGGTAAATTATTACAAGATGGCTGGAAAGAATTTAAGGCGGCTGACCAATTAGGATTTACACGCTTTATTGTTTGCTATGACCAAGATAACTCAGCTAAACAAGCGCGTTATGAGGAAGTTATCAGTAAAATTATTAAACCCTCTGGTGTTAAAAAAGAAAAAAATAAAATTTGTATTCTCATTCCAAAACAAGAAATGGAAGCGTGGATATTAGCGGATATAGAAGCAGTTACAAAGATTATTCCCTCTTGGAAGCCTTCTGAACGATTTTCATCACCTGAGTTAGTTGAAAGTCCAAAGGAAAAGCTGGAGAAATTAAGTCGCATTAAATCATCTAAACCGCTTTATGTTCATGCTACGCATAATCAACAAGTTTTTGAACATATTGACTTAGAGATTTTGAAAAAGAAATGCCCTTCTTTCGCCGAATTACACGAATTTGTAAAAAATGATATTGCCAATTATCCAAAAAATATACTTTAAAAAACTAAATGCTCAACTTCACTTTTACCAATTTATTAATTGAACCAATCCTCAAATTGTCATTTACGGTAACAGTTCAAACATTGGAAAAATCTAATGGCAGCAATTAAATCAGTACCCGGCTCATTTCATATCGACTGGCTATTGTTTTTTATTGCCTTTAGCTTACTCGGCTTAGGCTATGTGATGGTTGTATCTGCATCTTTGCACTTAGGCGCAAAAATGAACGGCAACAGCATGTATTACCCACTCAGACAATTGCTACACATCATTGCAGGTCTGGTTGCAGGATTTGCAATCACAGCAACACCGTTGAAAGTTTGGGAAAAACACGGCCCTATTTTGTTCTTATTCGGTTTGTTTTTATTGGTATTAGTCTTAATTCCCGGTGTCGGAATTAGAGTCAACGGCAGTAGTCGTTGGATTTCATTAATGGGCGTACGAATCCAAGCCTCTGAATTAATGAAGTTAGTTTCTGTGATTTACATTGCAGGTTATGTTGATAGAAATAAAAAAATTGTACAACAAGCGTTATTCAGCTTAGTTAAACCGTTAGTTTTATTTGCAGGAGCTTGTGCTTTATTATTGCTAGAACCCGATTTTGGATCCTCTGTTGTTATTATTACCATTGTTATGGGAGTCATGTATTTAGCAGGAGCAAGACTTGGACAATTTGTCATATTAATCGCTTTGGTCTCAGTTTTAGCCAGAGAATTAATTTATTCTTCACCTTACCGTTTAGCGCGAGTCACAAGCTTTGTGAATCCTTGGGCGGATGCGCAAGACACTGGCTTTCAATTAGTGCAAGCCTTAATCGCATTTGGTCGCGGCGAGGTGTATGGCGTAGGTTTAGGAAGTGGCGTACAAAAAATCTTTTATTTACCCGAAGCACATACGGATTTTTTATTTTCAGTATTAGCCGAAGAACTCGGTTTAATCGGTGTCTTAGGAATTATATTTTTATTCGGTGGATTTATTTTGCGTGCTTTTTATATTGGCATGAAAGCAGAAGAAGTCGGTTTACGCTTTGCCGCATTTATCGCTTACGGATTAGGAATTTGGTTTGGCTTTCAAGCCTTTATTAATATGGGTGTTAATATGGGAATGTTGCCAACGAAAGGCCTGACCCTGCCATTGATGAGTTATGGTGGCGGGAGTATGATTATTATGTGTGTAGCGGTGGCATTGCTATTTCGCGTGTATAGCGAAGTCACTGAACAGATTAAAAGTGTCCCTAAAGGAAAACAGGAATGGATAAAAGAATAATGATTATGGCAGGTGGCACAGGTGGTCATGTGTTTCCAGCATTAGCTGTAGCTGAAAACTTGCGAGCACAAGGCTGGACAGTCTCTTGGCTAGGCACAGAAAAAGGCTTGGAAAACCGCGTTGTTCCTGCACATAACATTGAAATTGATTATTTATCGGTTGCTGGATTACGCGGCAAAGGTTTTTTCACCAAATTAAAAAGCATGTTTTTAGTATTTAAAGCCTGTCTTCAAGCGCGAAACTATTTACGAACACGCAAACCGAATGTGGTATTAGGAATGGGGGGATTTGTCGCAGGCCCCGGTGGTTTAATGGCAAAAGTATTAGGAATTCCTTTAGTCATACATGAACAAAATCGTGTGGTTGGAACAACAAATCGTTTGCTGGCAAGAATGGCAAATCAAGCTTTGGAAGCATTTCCTAATAGTTTTCCTGCCAAACAAAAAGCAATTTGCACAGGAAATCCATTACGAAAAGATTTTTTATTGTTACCTGAAAAAATGTTTTGGGATAAAGCAGTGCGACCTCTACACATTTTAGTCGTGGGAGGCAGTCAGGGCGCACAAATCTTAAATGAAACCGTGCCGCAAGCCATTGCCGAATTAGAAAATATTCAAGTAAAACATCAAACTGGCGAGGCAATGTTCGATATTGTGAATTCCGCTTATCAACATTTAAACGTATCCGCCGAAGTTTTAAAGTTTATTGAAGACATGCCAGCAGCTTATCAATGGGCGGATTTATTGATTTGTCGCTCCGGTGCTATGACAGTCAGCGAAGTTGCCGCAGCTGGATTACCTGCGATTTTCGTTCCGTTACCGAATGCAATTGATGATCATCAAACCGCTAATGCTCGTTATTTAACAGATGAAAACGCAGGCATCATGATGCTACAAAAAGAATTAACAGCTCAGCAATTGGCTAGCGCAATTAAACAAAATCTAAACGAGTTAAATGGAATGGGAAAAGCCGCAAAAAATAAAGCCCGCCTAGACGCAACCGAAATGGTTTGCGCTTGTTGCATTACGGAGGCAAAAGCATGAGTCATTTGCAACTGCCACTTCCGGCAAAAGCCTTAGGCAAAGTTAAACAAATTCATTTCGTCGGTATTGGCGGCACAGGCATGAATGGTATTGCCGAAGTGTTATTTAACTTAGGCTACGAAGTTTCCGGCTCTGATATTAAAGAAAGTGCGGTCACAAATCGCCTACAAGCTTTAGGCATTGTGATTTATATCGGACATCGTGCTGAAAATGTCAGCAATGCCGATGTGGTCGTAGTTTCCACAGCAATTGATAAAACTAATCCTGAAATCGCTGCGGCTTATCAACAACGCACGCCAGTGATTCCTAGAGCAGAAATGTTGGCAGAGTTAATGCGCTTCCGGTTTGGTATTGCAGTGGCAGGAACACACGGCAAAACCACAACAACCAGCTTAGTCACCAGTATGCTGGCAGAAGGTGGATTAGACCCCACGTTTGTGATTGGCGGACGCTTAAACAGTGCAGGTACAAATGCCAAATTAGGCTCAGGCAATTATTTAGTTGCCGAAGCGGATGAAAGTGATGCCTCATTTTTGTATTTGCAACCGATGGTCGCAGTCGTGACCAATATTGACCAAGACCACATGGAAACCTACGGTGGTTGTTATCAAAAATTAAAAGACACATTTATTGAATTTTTGCATCACCTGCCCTTTTATGGTTTAGCGGTGCTGTGTTTGGATGACGCTGGCGTTAAAGAAATTTTGCCGCAACTCTCAAAACCCGTAAAAACCTACGGTGTTAGCGAAAAAGCTGATGTGCGAGCTGTTGAGATAAAACAAGAAGGAATGCACACCACTTTTACTGTCTTGCGCGGTGAGCATTATCAACCTTTGCAAGTCACTCTGAATATGCCAGGCTGGCACAATATGTTGAACTCTCTGGCAGCGATTACCATTGCGACGCATTTGGAAGTAGATGACGCTGCAATTATCAAAAGTTTAGCGGCATTCAAAGGTATCGGACGGCGTTTTTCTGTACACGGCGATGTCTCTATGCCAAACGGCAAACTAACGTTAGTAGATGATTACGGACATCATCCGCGTGAAATTGCTGCTACTTTGGAAGCATTACGGCAAGCTTGGCCAGACAGACGTTCTGTAGTGATTTTTCAACCGCATCGTTATTCACGCACCCGCGACTTATTTGAAGACTTTGTACAGATTTTATCAACGGTTGATGTGTTGATTTTGATGGATATTTATGCAGCTGGCGAGGCCGTGATTGCAGGTGCAGAAGGCAAAACGCTGTGTCGCGCAATTCGGATGCGGGGACAAGTTGATCCGGTTTTTGTGCAAGATAACGATGATTTAGTACAAATTTTGGCAGGCATCGTTACAGAAAACGATGTGATTTTAACGTTAGGGGCTGGCAATGTGGGACAAATTGCTGCGGAATTACCCGAAAAACTGGCGGCAGCGTTAAACAAATGACTCAAGTTTTAACCACCACAGGAAAACTGTTGCTCAATGAAAAAATGTCCAAATACACCAGTTGGCGTGTAGGCGGCATAGCGGACGCAATGTATTTGCCAACCGATAAACAAGATTTGATTAACTTCATTAAAAACAATCCAGCAGACACGCCTTTGTTTTGGTTGGGATTAGGAAGTAATCTCTTAGTGCTTGACGGTGGCATTCGCGGTGTTGTGATTAATACACGCGGGCGTTTGAAAGAAATGTTTCTAACTGAAAGCGGCACTGTTTATGTCGAAGCTGGCGTTCCTTGTGCACATGTCGCTCGCTTTTCCGCAGAACAAGGCTTAACAGGAGCGGAGTTTTTGGCAGGTATTCCGGGCACAATGGGCGGTGCGTTGAAAATGAATGCAGGTGCATTTGGCGGCGAAACGTGGACAATTGTAAAAACTGTCGAAATGATTGACAGCACAGGTCTTCTCACACAACGTCAAGCCAATGAATTTGAAGTGAGTTATCGCTCAGTAAAACAACAGCATTGTGAATGGTTTCTAGCTACAGAGTTACAGCTCAACGCTGGCGATACTAAGCAAGGTCAAGAAAAAATTAAAGCCTTGCTAGAAAGGCGCAATTTAACTCAACCGACTAATCAACCGACTTGCGGTTCAGTGTTTAAAAACCCAGCGGGGGATTATGCAGCAAGATTGATTGAGCTTAGCGGTTTAAAAGGCTATACAATAGGTGGAGCTTGTGTATCAGAGAAACACGCTAATTTTATTGTCAATACTGGACAGGCAACTGCCGCCGATATTGAGGCTCTCATAGAACATATTCAAACCCAAGTTCAGTTACAACATGGCGTTTGTTTGCAAACAGAAGTATGTAAGGTAGGTGTTGAGTTATGAAACCTTTAAAGGTTGACAAAGCAGAGGATTTCGGGCGTGTTGCAGTGCTCATGGGAGGAGCTGCCGCTGAGCGCGAAGTTTCATTGAATAGCGGAATGGCAGTGTTTAATGCCTTGAAACGTAAAAACATTGATGCGATTGCAGTAGATATAGCGGATAATCCTATTTTAGCTTTGGAAAATAAACAGATAGACCGCGTTTTCAATATTGTGCATGGACGCGGTGGCGAAGATGGCGTGTTGCAATCGGTACTAGGAGTGATGAAAATTCCTTATACAGGTAGCGGCGTTACTGCTTCTGCATTAAGCATGGACAAGTTAAAAACAAAACTCTGCTGGCAAGGTCAAGGATTAGTCACTCCAACATGGTTTTTATTAAGACACCCCGAAGATGTCGATGCTTGCATAGAAAAACTCGGTTTTCCTGTGATTGTAAAACCTGCCAACGAAGGCTCTAGCATTGGGATGAGCAAAGCAATTAATAAAGAACAATTGCAAGTTGCCTTTGCGGAAGCGGCAAAATATCGCTGTGCAGTTTACGCAGAAAGCTGGGTAGAAGGCAATGAATACACCGTTGGTGTGTTAAATGGCGAGCCCTTACCTGTGATTCGTTTGCAAGTGGCTAATGCGTTTTATGATTACGATGCCAAATATAAAGCCACTACCACCCAATATCATTGTCCTTGTGGGTTAGAGCCAGAACAAGAAGCCGCGTTACAGCAACTTGCATTACACGCGTGTGATTGTATTGGTGTTGAAGGTTGGGGACGAGTCGATGTGTTTATAGATAACAAAGGGCAAGCTCAACTTATTGAAGTAAATACTGTTCCGGGTATGACAGATCATAGTCTTGTGCCAATGGCAGCAGCAAAGTTAGGGATGGACTTTGATGAATTGGTGTGGAGGATTTTGGAAACCAGTATGAAATAATGAAAAACTCAGGTCTAATAAAGTGGCTATTGATTAGTTCTCTCGTAGTAGTCGGAGTTTGGGATGGATGGCGAGAACTTAAAGCGCAAGGAGCGGACTTATTACCAATTAGATATATAAGAATAGAAGGCGTTTTTCAATATATTACCAAGGATGAAATTAAAGACGCATTATTAAGCCAAGTAATGACCGGTTTTTTAAATGCGGATATGCACTCAATACGCCAGTCGCTACTCAATTTGCCTTGGATTGCCCAAGTTAAAGTCAAACGAGTATGGCCAGATGCGATAGAAATAAAAGTTTATGAACAATACCCAATAGCACGCTGGAGTACTATTGGTTTATTAAATGAGCAAGGTGATTTATTTACCCCAGCCAATTTAGACAACTTTAACAAACTCCCCTTGTTACAAGGACCTTTAGGACAAGAAAAAAAGCTGATGGAAATCATGAAACAGTTGCAAGCAGAATTAGCGACCCACTCGATGGGATTAGCAGCTTTTGAAGTGAATGAACGGCGTGCGTGGACGGTATTATTATCCAATGAATTAACCTTAAAACTGGGGCGCAGAGAGCCGCTTCATCAATTTCACCAGTTTTTATCCACAGTACCAATACTAGGTAAGGAAAGGCTTGCGACTATGGCTGTGGTCGATTTGCGATATTCTAACGGTTTTGCCATCACTCAAAAGCAAGGAATAATGCAGGTTGATTTGAAAAACAGTAATCCACCCGATGAATCAACACAATAAAGAATAATAACTGCTTAACGAGTAGGCAAAATGGCGAAGAAACTAGAGCGTAATTTAATAGTAGGATTAGACATAGGTACATCAAAAGTCGCTGCTATTGTCGGAGAATATACTCACGGAGGGGAGTTAGAGATTATTGGTATAGGAACAGCACCTTCGCGCGGCTTAAAAAAAGGAGTGGTCGTTAATTTAGAGTCGACAGTTCATTCTATTCAACGCGCAGTTGAAGAAGCAGAGTTAATGGCAGGCTGCCAAATTCAATCTGTTTATGCAGGCATAGCCGGAAGCCATATCAAAAGCCTTAACTCACATGGGATTGTCGCGATTAAAGATAAAGAAGTTCGGCAATATGACATAGACAGAGTGATTGATTCGGCTAGAGCCGTTGCCATTCCTGCGGATCAAAAAATCCTGCATATTCTGCCGCAGGAATTTGTCATAGACCAACAAGATGGCATTAAAGAGCCGATAGGCATGTCAGGCATTCGCTTAGAAGCAAAAGTCCACATGGTGACAGGCAGCGTTAGTGCCGCACAAAATATTGTGAAATGTATTCGTCGTTGCGGATTAGATGTTGAAGATATTGTGTTAGAACAATTAGCATCCTGCACTTCTGTGTTAACTGAAGATGAAAAAGATTTAGGTGTATTGCTGTGTGATATTGGCGGAGGCACAACAGATATTGCAATTTTCTCAAAAGGTGCGATTAAACATACCGCAGTAATTCCAATAGCCGGCGATCAAGTCACCAATGATATTGCAGTGGCATTGCGCACACCGACAAAAAATGCCGAAGAAATAAAATGTAAATATGCTTGCGCGTTGACACAATTAGCCAGCGATGAAGATATGATTGAAATCCCTAGCATAGGCGAAAGATCGCCTAGAAAAATCTCCATGCAAAATTTGTCAGAAATTATTGAGCCTCGCTACGAAGAATTAATGCTGTTAGTGCAAGGTGAATTAAGACGCAGTGGCTTTGAAGATTTGATCGCAGGTGGAATTGTATTGACTGGTGGCAGCTCTAAAGTCAAAGGGCTGATTGAATTAGCAGAAGAAATATTTCATGTGCCAGTGAGAATTGGCTTTCCACAGCATGTCGCAGGACTTACCGATGTAGTGCAAAACCCCATCTATTCAACAGGGGTCGGTTTATTACTGTATGGCAGAGAACATCATGGTGGTCTGACCACAGTACGGGAAAGTTCCCCAGATTTGCTGTCGGTTATAAAGAATTGGTTTCAAGGTAATTTCTAAAATTATATAAAGGTTTATAGGGGGTGGTTGAAATGATGAAATATGAATTGGTAGATTCTTGTAGCGAAAATGCTGTCATTAAAGTGATTGGAATCGGTGGCGGCGGTGGCAATGCTGTTAATCACATGGTTGATAAGCACATTGAAGGCGTACAATTTATTTGCGCAAATACCGATGCTCAAGCATTGCGTCGTCTAAGCGTTGATACCATCGTACAACTAGGCGTAGAACTCACCAAAGGTTTAGGTGCAGGTACTCGTCCTGAAGTAGGTAAACAAGCTGCCGAAGAGAATAAAGACCGCATTCGAGAAGTCATTGAAGGCGCGGACATGGTTTTTTTAACCGCAGGCATGGGCGGTGGTACGGGCACTGGCGCAATCGCAGTGATTGCACAGATCGCCAAAGAACTCGGCGTGCTAACCGTTGCAGTTGTCACAAAACCTTTTGACTTTGAAGGCAAAAAGAAAATTGCAGTGGCTGAAGCAGGCATTAGAGAATTAGAAAAATATGTCGATTCTCTGATTGTCATTCCTAATCAAAAATTACTCCCAGTTTTAGGCAACAATCTTTCCTTGATGAATGCGTTTAAAGCGGCAAATGATGTTTTATTAGACGCAGTGCAAGGGATTACCGAGTTAATTACTCACCCCGGTTTAATTAACGTCGACTTTGCGGATGTTGTAACCGTCATGTCAAACATGGGTGCAGCAATTATGGGAACAGGCACTGCTTCTGGTGAAAATCGGGCGCGAGTTGCTGCTGAAAAAGCCATTTCTTGCCCATTATTAGAAGATATTAGCTTGCAAGGTGCAAAAGGCATTTTGGTTAATATCACTGCGGCAGATATGGACTTAACCGAGTTCAACGAAGTCGGCAACATTATGCACGCTTTTGCCTCAGAATTTGCTGACATGAAAATTGGTACAGCAATTAATCCAGACTTAGGCGATGAAATTAAAGTCACGGTTGTGGCAACTGGAATGGGACAGCCCTCACAAGCGGCAATCGCACCGGTTAAATTAGTGCCAAAATCTAGCGCGGGCGAAGTTAATTATGAAGCGTTAGAAAAACCGACCGTCATTCGGAAAAACAAAGTAGAGCCTAGAGAAACTCGTTTTGGTGTACAACCTAAAAAAGACGGCAGTATGGACTTAGACTATCTTGATATTCCTGCTTTTTTACGTCGGCAAGCGGACTAAATCATAAAGCTTAAAAACGTGTTTTGTGTGCGGTAAAAAACAGTATTTTGTTTTTCCGCCACGTTGCCCAATAGCAAGATAAGCTGGCTGCCTTCGGGACAGCCTGCTTAAAAGCTTAAATTATGGCTGTTTTCGCAAATCATTCGGAAACTTTCAGCTGATATTTTCGCACTCGATAACGTAACGTTTCGCGAGTTGTCCCTAAAGCCCGCGCCGCCGCCGCTAAATTATTATCAGCTCGTTCCAGAGCGGTTTTAATAATAAAACTATCCATATCATCCAGAGCCATACTCCCATCTAATGGCAACTGAATCACCTCTTTATTTTCAGACGCAGCGTTGTTGGGCTGTTGTGATTGTTCCTCGCGTAATTGCAACCATTGCACCGGCAAATGTTTATCTTCAGCAAACAACACACACCGCTCAATCACATTGCGCAACTCACGCACATTGCCCGGCCAATCATGCTGTTTTAACTTTTCCCACGCTTCGGTTGAAATTTTACTCACCTGTCTATTCGCTTTCGCATTGTATTCTGCAACAATCTGCGGCACTAACTCTTCTAAATCTTCTTTAGCACTGCGCAATGAAGGCAAGGAAATTTTAAATACACTCAGGCGATGATATAAATCATTGCGAAACTCACCTTCTGCACTCATTTTTTCCAAATCGCGATGACTGGCGGCAATAATTTGAATATCCACAGAAATTTCTTTTTCACCGCCTAAGCGTCGAAATTTATGATCTTCAATCACTTTCAGCAATTTTGCCTGTAAATCGAGCGGCATTTCGGCGATTTCATCCATAAATAATGTGCCGCCGTCCGCCTGTTCTAATAAACCACGATGCCGCCCTGTTGCGCCCGTAAACGCACCCGGTTCATGCCCAAACAATTCAGACTCCAACAACTCACGCGGCAATGCTGCACAATTAACCTCTACCAGCGGTTGCGCTGCTCGATTGCCGCCGTAATGCAGAATTTTTGCCACCAAACCTTTACCTGTGCCTGTTTCCCCGCCAATAATCAACGCACTAAAAGGCACTTGCGTTAAGCGGGTTAATAACTGGCGAATCTGCCGCGCTTGTTCACTTTGTCCAATGTAAGCTTGTGGAGAATAACGCCGGTATCCTTGTTGCGTTTGGTCTATCACCCGCCGTTGAATAGAGGCACTACGAAACGCACTACTAACAACTAAATCCAGCCGCTCCAAATCACACGGTTTTTCCAGAAAATCATAAGCTCCCAAGCGCAACGCTTTCACCGAATCTGGCACGCTGCCGTAGCCGGTTAAAAACAGCCACTCAGCGTATGTCATATTTGGCTTAATGTTTTCCATAAAATCCAAGCCATTACCATCGGGCAAATTCATATCCGATAAAATCAGCAATGGCTCTAAGCGTTGCGTGATAAGTTGCTCTTTCGCTTCTGCCAAACTTGCTGCTAACACCACCTCCCAACCCAATTGCCGATAATGGCGCGATAATTCAGAACCAAGCAATTTTTCATCTTCAATAATTAATAACGTTTTAATCATAATCTTTTAGGAGTTAAACATTCAGGAGGGAAAATAAGACTAACCGTTGCACCATGTGGTGCTTGATTACTTAATTTAAGACTGCCACCAATACTTTTTACAAATCGTTGCACCATCGCCAAACCAATCCCTGTACCACGTTGCCGACTACTACGAAAGGGACGAATTCCGTATTCCAGCATTTCATGTGGAAAACCACTGCCATCATCACTCACATTAATCATCAACTGCTGTGAATGACTGATCACTGAAAGCGAAATTTTTCCGCTTTGTTGTCCTATTGCATCGGCAGCATTCAGCAACAAATTCAGCAAAGCTTGCCGCACCATACTCTCAGGCAAATGCACCATCACTTCAGCCACAGCAATTACTTCCAAACTAATTTCTGGATTAATTTGATAACGCGCTAAGGTCACTAAATCACGCAATAACGTCACCATATTAAAATCCGCAGCCGCTTCAGGATGATGACGACTTTGATCCAGCATATCATTTAACAAAACCGCAACGCGCTTGAGTTCACCATTAATCATATCCAAGCGTTCCAATTGTTCAGGTTCTGCAATTTCTCGGCGAAAATTAGCAAACGCCATTTGAATGCCAGCCAGCGGATTGCGAATTTCATGCGCCAATTCAGCCGCCACCTCGCCCACTGCTGCCAGCCGTTCCGCACGCGCTAAACTCGCTTGTTGTTCTAGCAACGCATGAGTCGCAAGGCGCACTTCATATTGCAATGATTGTGCATGTAAGCGTTTCGCCTCTTCCAATTCCGCCAGTCGCTTGACCATATCGTTATAACTATTAAAAACAGGCAGTAATAACGGGTCTAAATGTTCAGTGGTAAACGGGGTAAATCGCTCTTCTGCTAAATGCTCTAATAGGCGGCGCAAATCATGCAGAGGATGCAAAATGCGATGTTTTAAAAAAAATAGTGCCAATAAAATCAACACTGCAAAAATAGCTGATGTCATAATCAATTCAGTGCGCATGGTTTTACTAATATCTTGCAACAAATCCTCACGTTGCATTGCCTCATCGTCCAGATTTTTACTCATCACTTCTAACGCACGGATTAATCGCGTGTTTTTCTCCACTTGATCCACATTTTCTATATCCGCTAACAGTTGATTCACCGTTTTTAGGCTTTTGCGAATGTTTTTCGATAAATACGCCTTATCCGTCGTCAACATATCCATTTCCAACATGGTTTTATGAAAATCATGGATAGGAAAAGCCGCTTTAGGTTCGGTCAAATGTTCAATTAAAATTTGTTGCAGACTAATGGAGAGATTTTGAATGCGGTGCGAATAGTTGATGTAAGACAAAACGGATTCAAAACGATGTAAATTCCACCACATCATGCCGCTTAATACGCCTAAAGCGAGCAATAACAAACCTAAAAAAGCCAGTCCGCGTAGTTTAACGGGACGATAAAAAACTGTTCTCATAAGGAAAGTACCTAAATAAAAGTTTTAAGCTAACAAGATAAGTATTCATAATAGATGTTATCCAGTGTACACGGAAAACACTCAGCCTTCCCACGAAAGCTATTCAGATGTAAATAATGGAAAATTTTTAAAGACGACTGGTCGTATTTAAAAATTTTACTCTATCTTCTTTGTGTAGAGATAATTCCTCATGATTGCCCCACCCTGATTTTCTTAATAACTCATGTTACGCAATTACCCATTTTGGATTGGGCGTGGCTTCGTAGGTTCTTAATAACGCGGTTTGCATGTGGCGCGAAACCACGCCCGTCACCAATAACACGCCCGCATGACGTGGCGAGGCAACAAAGTGAATCCCGAATCGTTCAACGTCATAAAAAGGATTATATTAAACGCTAGAAAAACAAGTAAACGCAGTTAAATGCTTTGTAGTCTTACGATTCCGTTATGATGGTAAAATTCCGCTTTTTACTGTAAAAAACAACCTTTATGACCACCACGCCCCAGCTTCAAACCATTCTCAAAGATTCTGCTTATAAACTGACGCAATTTAGTCCCGCACAAATTCAAACATTAGAAAATAGCATTATTATCAAACAACTACGCGACAAAGCCACGCCTTAGGTTATGTGTTTAGTGCGGGGTAAAGAAATCAAACTCACGCCAGAAGAAGCCGTGCGGCAGTTGTATTTGCTTTAACATAACTTTGAAATTATCATCCTCTGTCAAAATTTAACAGGCGTAGCACATGATTCATGAAACAAAATTAGCGTTTGATAATATCAGTAGAATGCTGGCAATTACGCGCTACGACATTGAACATCACCAAGTAATCAACGATCAATCGCTTAATATTCATGGGCAAAACTACTTTCGAGATGTATTTAATTTTGTTTATGGTTGTAATTTTGTAAGTGCTGATTTTGAAACTAAAAATGCACCATGTATTGATTTGATTGATAAATCTAGGAAATTAGCTTATCAAATCACCACCACTAGAACTAAAGAAAAAATAGAAAAAACATTAATTGCGCTTGAAAAGATAAAGTATTCCGGTTATGAAATTAAGATATTTTATCTTTTGAATAAAGCCAAGCCTGATGAAAAAACCAGAGTTGATCTTGAAAATCGTTTTAGGATTAACTTGTCAGAATCTTTATGTGATTACACAGATTTAATTAAAAGTATAGAAAACCTAGAAGAAAATAGGCTTATTGAGTTAGATAAAAAATATTTTAGAGGAATAGGTTACAAATACACTGATGATATTGTTTTAAATCTTATTTTTAAACACCTTATTTCTGAAAAAAAATTTGTGAAAAAACGTTATGACGATGATTTTGGCACTATAGATACTGATGAAAAAATCACACTTAATAACATTAATAGCAGGATAGCTGCGGATATTAATAAAGGACTTGATTACACAAAAATCATTGAAGATATAGATAGCGAAGATAATTTATTAACTGACTTGCGTGCTTTAATAATAGATGATTTATATAAAGAAATTTTGATTGAAAATTTAAAATCAAAAGTTTCAAAAAATCAACTCGATAGTAGAACAGTTATTGATTTACATGGCTTGGCTAATGAGCACAATCTTAATTTCAATAAAATAATCAGTAATCTACATGAGACTATAGAAGATAACACAGAAATTAATGATTTCAACACTATGAATATAGCATGGGTTATAGTTGCGTACTTTTTTGAAATTTGCGATATTGGAGTGCATCAGTCATGATTATGCCAACTAAGATAGTAAAGCCTGTTGATTGCTTAGTAAGTATCTCATCGGCTATTTTAAAAGTTATCCAAAAAACAGATATTTCTATTGATGACTTGTTGGAAGAAGTCAATAAGATTTACTACAAAAAAATAACGATAGATAAGTTATTGCTTTGTTTAAATTTCCTTTATTTAATAGATAAAATAGAAGAAGATAATGAAACTATTAAGTTTAAGCTCAACTAACCCTAAATTTAGACCTTTAATTTTTAATGACAATGATGGTCTAAATATTGTTGCTGGCTTGCAAAAAACTAATGAGCAGAAAAAGTCTATTAATAGTGTAGGCAAAAGCTTGTCTCTTAAATTAGTTCATTACATGCTAGGCGCAAAACTTGAAGAAAAAAAGCTAAAAGAGTATTTAGCAGGTTATGGCTTATTTTCGCTTAAAATTTTACATAATGATAAAGAGTACAATATAGAAAAAGATTTTTCTAAGACAGATTTTTATATCAACAGTGAGAAAATAAATCAAACATCATATCCTAATAAATTAAATGAAATTTTTTTACCAAAAGAATTTAAAATTGGTTTTAGACAAGTATTTAATTGTTTCGCGCGAAGATATGGTGGCACATATTATGCGGATGTATTAACCCAACAAGGGTTATCAATCCATGATTATGAACAACGCTTTTCAAATTTGTTTTTGCTCGGAATAGATACATCGTTGGTTGAAGAAAATTTTAAAATAAAAGAAGAAACATCTAAACTGGATAATGCTTCAAAACTTATAAAAGAGTATGAAAAAGAACTGGATAAAGGTAATTTAAAAGACCTACAGGATGAACTTATTGCTTTGAAAGAAAAAAAAGACAAATTTATTATTGCAGAAACTTATGACCAACTAAAAAAACAAGCCGATAACTTAACATCTGAATTAAATGGTTTACGAAATAGTAAGTTTTCTATTGAACAACGATTAGAAAAAAAAGAAACTGCGCTTAAAAGCATAGATAATATTAATGTAGATGTTGAACAAATTGAATCCATTTATAATGAGGCTAAATTCTTTTTTGACAAAGAAATTACTAAAAGACTTTCCGATGCTCAGTCTTTTCATAATTCACTCATAGCTAATAGAAAGAAACGACTTGTTTTAGAAGTAAAAGAGCTAAAAATAGAAATACAGAATATCTCAGATAAAATTGAACATCTTTCAAAAGCAAGGGATGCTATTTTAAAAAATTTAGATAACCAAGGTGCGCTTGAGGAATACAACTCAATTTCCGAAAGAATAAAGTCATTGGAACTTGAAGTACAAAGTTTAAAAAAATATGAAATTCTTTTACATGAATTTAAAATAGAAAAAAGTAGTTTAAATACTAAAAGCACTCAAATTAAAGAACAAAGTATTTTATATTTAGACCAACAAAAAGAATATTTAAATACTATCGAAGATAAGTTTAGAGAGCTGGTAAAACGATTTTATGACAATCATGGTGGTTCTCTTGAGATAAAAGATACCAAAGATGCCAAATACTTATTTAATATTTTAGTAAATATTCCTAAAGGTGCAGGACAAGCATTTGGTGAAGTAAAAATATTTTGTTATGACGTTTTATTATACTTATTAAATCAACAATTATTAGGATTTATGGCACATGATGGCTGTATATTTTCTGGAATGGATGCAAGGCAATCATCAACTATTTTAAAAATCATCTTAGAACTTACAGCTAATAACGATTTTCAATATTTTTTAAATATAGGGCAAAATACGTTAAATGAAATTTTAGACGTTGAAAATAAAATAAATATTTTATCCTTAGAAGAAAAGCAAAAAATAGAAAGTTCGATTATCTTAAAACTTTCTGATGAAAATCCTAAAAACTGGTTATTTGGTGAAAGTTTTAATTAAAATCAAGATTAACTTTAGTCTTCGTTAAAAAAAATTGCCGACTTAATCCAACAAAGTTTTCCTTTAAAATCAACCAGCGAACATTTATTAGAAACCGCCAAACGCGCATGTGAAATCGCCATTGAAACGGATGAACAAACCGCAATGGAATATATTAATTCACAAATTGGAGAATAATTATGCAACCACAAAAATTAACCAACTTACAATTAGAACTCTTAAAAGTTTTTAGTTATCAACTCAATCAACAACAATTAAGTGATATAAAAAACTTGCTGGCTAATTACTTTGCGCAACAAGCCACGCAAGAAATGGATAAACTTTGGGAAGAAAATAATTGGGATGACAACACCATGAAAAGTTGGGCTAATGAACATTTAAGAACAACTTATAATCCATCATGAAAGTTGTTTTAGATACCAATATTCTGTTAGTTTCAATTCCTAAAAAATCACCTTATCGAATTATTTTTGATGCGGTATTAGCTGGTAAATTTGAACTTATTATCAGCAAGCGTTGATTCGTGAGCAGTGCAAGCACTCCTGATGCAAGGCTTAACAACACTGCGAGATAAGCAAAAAATAACATGGTGAATCCTCTTTTGATTTAGACCTTCCATGTTTTTAAAACCTGGAAGGTCTGGTGAGGTGAGAACGAGAAAATAAATTATTTCTGGGGTCTGCCCGCCATAATTCGTGCGGCTAACGCATGTCCAGAAAAGGGGATAATCGGTGCGCCTTCTTGTTGGCAATGTCCACCAGCAGCTTCGTAGTTGTGCATAAAATCATGCAAAAATTCCATTACCGTGTGGTCAATTAAAAAACCTTCTGATAAATCAAGAATCACAGTTTTTCCATTTTCTAATTCGCTTAAAGCTTTTTTCATCGGCAAAAAATTTGAGAAAATTGCCGAGCCTTCCAGTTTCAGCGTGTAGGTTTGCGCATCGGTTTTTTGCAACTCAAAATGAATTTTGAACAAATTATTCAACGGCACACCGCGAATAATATGAATCGCCAGTTCTATTAAAATGCCGATGAACACTCCGACCAATAAATCCGTTCCCAAAACACCTATAATGGTAATCACGAATAACGCAAACTGGTCTGTACCGACGCTTAACACATGTTTAAACGATTGCGGTGAAGCAAGCCGATAGCCGGTAAAAACCAAGAGTGCTGCTAATGCCGCTAATGGAATGCTGTGAATTAGTTTGGGAAAGAAAGCCACGAAAATCAGCAAAAACATGCCGTGAAAAAAGTTCGCCCAACTGGTTTTTGCACCGTTATTCACATTGGCAGAACTCCGCACGATTTCAGCAATCATCGGCAAACCACCGATACAACCTGCCAAAAAGTTACCAAAACCCACTGCCGCCAAATCGCGGTCTAAATTGGAATGACGTTTATACGGGTCTAATTTGTCCACCGCTGTTGCACTGAGCAAACTTTCCAAACTGCCCACTAAACTAATCGTAACAACTGATTCCCAAAACTCTAACGTGCCAACTTTGCCAAAATCAGGTAAATAAAAACTGGACATAAAATTTTCAGAAATGGCGACCAAAAATTTAGGGCCTACGGTTTCTTCATGGTGGGGTAAAAAATGCGCATCCGGCAAAAATAAATACATGTGCTCATGGTCAAGATCAAAGTATTTCGCGAATGCTATCCCGACTAACACCACAACTAACGGTGCGGGAATCATTTTTAAGGTTTTGTTTTTTATCACCGCCCACACAATCAAAATCGCTAAACCACTAAAACCGATAATCGCAATTTCATGATTGAGATTCATCAAGCTATGCGGAATCTGCGCCATGCTCTCAAATAATGAGCCTTTCACACTCACGCCTAGCATCACATGGATTTGCTTGGTCATAATAATGATGCCAATCGCAGCCAACATGCCGTGTACAACGGAGGCGGGAAAAAAAGAGCTTAACGAACCGGCTTTGAATAAGCCTAATAAAATTTGAATCACGCTGGCAACCACAATCGCGGCTAAGGTGTAGCGATAACCCGCCATTGCATCGCCTTGACCTAATTCTTGTACAGCACTTAAAACAACGACAATTAAACCAGCGGCGGGGCCGTTAATCGTGATGAAAGAACCGCTAATCCGTGACACCACCAAGCCGCCGATAATGGCGGTGATAATACCCGCAGAAGGCGGAAAACCCGATGCCATTGCAATACCAAGGCATAACGGCAAAGCGATTAAAAATACTAAAAAACCGGACAGTAAATCAGACTGCCAGTTTTCTTTTAAACCGGCGAATCCGGTTTTGGGTAAAGAAGATAAATTTTGTTGTGACATTATTTTCTCGAATTTACTGACTAAAGATGTAAGGATTAGAGCTAATATCATGCCAATAAAAAAACACAGATAACCATTTGATAGTTATTGATTTTTTATTCTCAGAAAAATTAACGTAGAAAATAAAGAAAAAGGGTGGTTGATAACAACCGTTTAAAATGGTTCTTATCAACCATTCGGATGGGGGGAAATCGCTATTTATGAAGTTGTCGCTTGATTTTGTAGCGAAATTTTAAAAAACGACCGGTCGTCTTTAAAAATCTTTGAGCATCATACATCTAAAATCAGTTTTTATACGATAAATTGTAGGTGGGAAAATAAAACTCTGCGTAGAGACGCGAATAATCGCGCCTCTACAAAATTTTTCTTGATTAGAAAGATACTTCAGCTAACTTCGTCATACTGGCATGGATGCCAGTATCCAGTCACAAGGACGTGATAGTTTGATTAAAACTCACCATCCCTGGCACTGGATACCCGCATCCTTGCGGGTATGACGTTTTAGCTGAGACATATTGCTAATCAGGAAATTTTTTAAAATATCTTCAATGCCCGTGACAAACTTCGCCGTCTTTATGCTGATGTGAATGCTCGTGGTGTTCGTGATCTTCCTGATGATGTTTATGGCGATGATTCAAATCACAATACAACACATCAGGATTGCAAACTTCGCATTCCAATTGCAAAGTGCAGTGGTGAATATTGTAGTGATGACTAACAACCTCATTAATTGCCTTTTGAATCGCCGCCCCATCACTGATATTCATATCCGCTGTGACCAGCACATGCGCCGATAAAACCCGCAAATTTTGATTAATACTCCACACATGCAAATCATGCACGCCCCCTACCCCATTCACACTCATCAAATCGCGCACGATTTCGCTCATATCAATATCGGAAGGCGTGCTTTCTAATAAAATCACAATCGACTCGCGCAAAATTCCAATCGCATTCCACAAAATCAACAATCCGATTAACAAACTCACTAGCGGATCTAACCAATTCAGTTGCGTGTATAAAATCGCAATCCCTGCGAACACCGCGCCAATCGTGGAAATCACATCCCCCATCAAATGAATAAACGTGCTGCGCAAATTCAAATCATGCTCGCTGCCGTGCATAATCAACCACGCAGTGCCGGCATTAATAAAAAACGCAATGCTTCCCACGCCAATTAAAGTATTCGCATCGACTGGCATCGGCAGCAAAAACCGTTGATACGCTTGATAAAAAATCCCGAAGGCAATGAACACCAAGGTCATGGAATTTACCAAAGCCACCAAAATTCCAGCGCGGTGATAACCAAACGTTTTTCCCGCATGGGCTGGCTGAGTGCTTAAACGAATCGCATACCAACTTAACGCCAACGCCACCACATCGGTTAAGTTATGACCCGCATCCGCTAACAAGGCGAGACTGTGCGCTTGATAGCCTGCAATCGCTTCAAAAATAACAAAACCAAGCGTTAAAACCAGCGAAATAACAAGGCGCAGACTAGATTTTTGCGCAATATCGCCAAAATGAGAATGAGAGTGGGCTGAGTCGGACATGATGTCTGTATAGATAGATGAAGTTGCCGTATTTTAGCGTGATTTTCGGGCGCGTGATGAAAATGCTGCTTTTGCAAAATTGCATACGCGGAGTTTTGTGGTTTTAACGCTATAATTCCTCAGTTATTTTTTTAGTGATGATATTTATGATTATTCAATCGGACTATGCAACCGATCACCGAGCAGCACAGCGAAACACGCAGCCTTCTTTATGGAAGCGATTGAAAAGCCTGCTGTATTCTGCATTTTTGATGTTTATGGCAACCTCGGTTGTGATTGTGATTTTATTGCGCTGGTTGCCCGTGCCTACTTCTGCATTTATGTTGTATCGGCATTTTGAAGATGTCACCGAGCAGCAAACCTTTAAACCTATTCGTTATGATTGGGTGAGTTATGAAGAAATTTCGCCACATGCTTCTCGTGCGGTGGTTGCTTCTGAAGATCAAAAATTTTATTCGCATTCAGGCTTTGATTTTGAATCCATTCAAAAAGCAATTGCAGCGCGGGCGAAAGGTGGCAAGTTACGCGGTGCCAGCACCATCAGTCAGCAAGTGGCAAAAAATTTGTTTCTAACGCCCACCAAAAGTTTAATTAGAAAAGGCGTGGAAGTTTGGTTTACGTTTTTGATTGAGAGTTTTTGGAGCAAAGAGAGAATTTTAGAGGTGTATCTGAATATTGCAGAATTTGGCGATCATTTATTTGGGATTAATGAAGCCAGTTATAAATATTTTGGGGTAACGCCTAAGCGTCTTTCACCAGCACAGGCGGCATTATTGGCAGCGACTTTGCCAAATCCGCTGCGTTATCAAGCGAATCATCCATCGGGTTATGTGTTTAAACGGCAACGCTGGATTTTGCGGCAAATGCGAAATTTGGGTTCTTAAGTTTTGTGAGTATTTCCCAATCCTTCATTCTTTTCAAACCTTTCAGGTTTTTAAAACCTGAAAGGTTTTTTTTAATTATCGCTCAATATTAAAATACGGCGGCATGTCGTTGATATACGCCATATACATCGCATCCGCCATTGTCCACAACACGTCCAGTTTAAATTGCAGAATCTGCACCATCCGCTCTTGCTGTTGGCGGGTTTTGTACCAATCCAACGTAATCGCCAAACCGTGCTGTACATCGCGCCGCGCTTCGGTTAAACGTTTACGGAAATAAATATAACCTTCTTGCTCCACCCAAGGATAATGTTCTGGCCAATTATCAAGGCGTTGTTGATGAATTTTTGGTGCGAACATTTCAGTTAAAGAAGAACTTGCCGCTTCGTGCCATTCAGAACGGCGGGCAAAATTCACATAAGCATCCACTGCAAAACGCACACCGGGCAAAACATGTTCTAACGAGGTGATTTCTTCACGAGTTAATCCCACTGCCATGCCTAATTGAATCCATGCTTCAATGCCGCCGGGGTCGCCGGGGTGTCCGTCGTGGTCTAAAATTCGTTGAATCCACAACGCACGAGTTTCGCGGTCAGGGCAATTTGCCAAAATATTTGCGTCTTTAATCGGTATCATAATTTGATAATAAAACCGATTGGCAACCCAGCCTTGAATTTGTTTTTTGGTGAGTTTGCCTTCATTCATCAGCGTGTGATAGGGGTGATGGATGTGGTATAGCTTGTCCATGCCGCGCAATTGCGCTTCAAATTCTTCGCGTGTCCACGCAGGTTTTTCTGTGGTCATGTTTGACTCCTTTTATTGTTTAATTCTATTTTGAGCGGTAAATTTTTTAAGATGGATTAGCGACAACTTCTGACCATTGAATGATTTATAGCGTTTTCAACTCAACAAGATATAAAATTAAAAACACAACTCATTTAAAATCAACGTGTTGCAATTTTTTACTATATCTCAATGAATTAAAACCGCTATATTCCGATTTATTTAATTCTTTTAATTAATCAGAATTAATTATTTCAAAAGAGGTAATTTTTTTCATTATTCTAGGTTGATTACCAGCTAAAAGTATTCCTTTAATTTGAATATAATTCTTTCTGTCTTTATGAGCTTCAATCGCTGATTTATACCATTCTTCTTTTAAACTTGCTCTTGCACGAACATTTTCCCTTTCTTCTTTTTGAAAAAGGTCTAGTAACACATCTCCTTCTCTTTGCTCATTTTCATTAAAGTCACCTGCAAGTGCTTCAACCGTGCCAATAAAAACATCCTCTCTATCTTTTTCTTGTGCTTTTAATTCTTGCCTAATTTCCTCAATGCGACTGTAGTAATCTTTTTGAATTTTGATTGAATTTATAACACCCAACGGTTTTTCAATAATACTTGCCCATTTAAAATTCAAATAAAGATCGGCTTTATTATTTTCCTCTTGAAAATTAATTAATGCCTTACAAATATTGGATGACAATAACGGTTTTTCTTCTAATTTTATTTCTGTTATCAGCTGCTCTATTTTGTCAGTTTGAATAGCTGTAACCAGTTGGGATATTGAGTTGTTTATAATTAATGTAGCTTGGCGAACAAAAGGGATATTTTCAAAAAAATCAGTTTGCAAATCCATCGATTTAACCGGTGTAGATACTTTTATGATGAAACTACCCGCTTCGGTATGTCTAAATCGTGACTTTTCTATTAATTCCAAAGCTTCTTTGCGATTCATCCTCGGATGATAAATTTGTGGCTTTAAAGCACTACATGCCGCCGACAACAACATGTCTTTCGCCCCATCAATTGCTTTGATAGCATAATTCAATGGAATAAACGCATTTTCATCACGATAATCAACAACTCTATAATTAATCGTATCATCTTTCATTTCTGATAATTCGGAAGTAATAGAGCGAAGAGACGTATTTTCTATATCAACTAATTTGTTAATTGCTGTTTCTATACAATCTTTGTAATCCAGCTCACTATCATTAATAGGAAAAATAAGCTGCCTACGCTTATATTGCTCATGATTAAACGCATAAAGACCGTCCTTAAGAGCTTCATCTATTAGTTTCCAGCCTCTTGATTTTAAAAAATCTTTTAAATCGGTTGGCTCAATCCCCGCAAAAATAGTATTGTTCATGGCTTTAAGTAGTTTAAGTGTTCATTTTTCGCTAACTTTGCAAAAACATCTCGCAAATTTTCAGGTGTAAGCAATTGCTTTTTCGGAAGATAGACCGTTTGCCCGCTCTTGTTGCCACTCATTTCAGCTCCACGCAAGCTTACCCAATAGGCACAGTTTTTTAAAATTAGCTGTTCTGGATGCACACCGAGCCATTCTTCTGACTTTGTGGGCAAAAACAACACAATCAAAAGCCTGTTTATATGTTTTGTTTCTTCGCGCAAAAGGTCATAAGGGGCTGATGATCCATTATGAAAATGAAAGAAATAAGAAAAATGAGTATCTGTTTGACTAAGCTCTTGAATTGTCGCTTTGAGCTGGACTTTTAAATCAATTTCTTCTTTGTAAGTATCTTGAAAACGTTCCCAACACGTTAATTTAGCATCAATACCTCGGTTATCTTCATGCCGAGTCGTAATTTCGCAACCTATACCGACTTTAGAAGCAACGGCGTGTAAATAAGCATAGCTCAATTCACTTTCAATATCTTTAGGGTCTAATGGATTCATAAAAAATTACACTTCAATTTCTAGTAAACTCTGGCACTTGCACACGCAACAATCGCATAATGATATTCTCCTTTTCCCGTGAGGTGTTCAGGACTGGCAGTCCTCAAAGGACTGCCAGTCCTAAGCCAAGCGATAACTATAAATCTATTTCCAAACCATCATAAGAAACTTCAATTCCATTTTGCTCCAGAATTTTCCGCTCCTCTGATTCTTCATCCAAAATCGGATTGGTATTATTAATATGAATCAAAAACTTACGCGCATTCGGCACTTTATTTAACATCTCAATCATCCCACCTTCACCCGACTGCGGCAAATGCCCAATCTCCCGCGCTCTTTTATGACTAATCCCTTGCGTACACATCTCATCATCCGTCCAAAACGTGCCATCCACCAGCAAACAATCGACTTGCAACATCGTTTCCATCACCCGTCTATCCACTTCACCCAAACCCGGCGCGTAATAAACTTTTTTGCCAGTGGAAATTTGCTCAATCACCACACCAATATTATCGCCATCATGCGGAAAATCACGGTGTGGCGAATACGGCGGAGCTTTGCTTTGCAACGCATGAGCATAAAAACGTAAATCTTCAATTTCTGGAATGGTGAAACTTTGTCCACGCAACGGAATTTGATGATAATTCACCGTGCAATACGACTCCAACATCGTAAACAAAGGAAAACCGGTGGTTAAATCCTGCTGAACCATGTCTGTGCAATAAACTTCCAAAGGATTGCGACTTTCACGCAACATCAACATGCCTGTGGTGTGGTCGATTTGGCTATCAATCAACAAAATCGCTTTAATTCCCGTATCGCGAATCCCTTCTTTCGGCTGAATCGCAGGAAACGCTTCCAATTGCGCCCGAATATCCGGTGAGGTATTAAACAACAGCCAATTTTTATTGTCGGTGCTGACGGCAATTGAAGATTGTGTGCGAGCTTTGCCTTTCATTTCGCCATGCCGCAAACGATGGCAGTTGTGACAATTACAATTCCATTGCGGAAAACCGCCGCCTGCTCCAGAACCTAAAACGCGAATTTTCATAATAGTGGTGTGTTAGTTAAGAGGAAAACCGCAATTGTAGGGGATTGCAGCACGCTAAGCAAAAGCTCAGCACATTCAATTTTTTGCTGTTCCGTATAAATCCCTACACTTTAGTATAGTATTTTCAGCTCAATTGCCTTAGTTTAAGTTAGAATTCTTATTTTCTACTGACAGCCTGGAAATCAAAATGAGTTACGCCATCACTTTAACCACTCAAGACGGCAAACAACTAGAGTTTGTTTGCGCACCGGAACAAAATATTCAAGACGCAGCCGAAGCCGCTGGTTTTTATCTACCCGCCGCCTGTAATGTTGGCAGTTGTGGCTCGTGCTTAGGTCGCTGCATCAGAGGTGATTATCGTTTAGAAAGTTACACGCCTTCTTTATTACCCGCCAATCCAAAAGAACACGGCGATGTTTTGCTATGCCGCACATATCCAAACAGCGATTTGCAACTCACCACATTTTATACTGCCGCACAAATTGGCAGCAGTCAGCAAGTGGCACGAGAAGCTGAAATTATTCGCGTTGAATTGATTGCCGAGCGCACGATGTTATTGGCGTTAAAACTATTCCCCGATGCGCAAAACAGTGTTGCGTTTGAATTTGAACCGGGACAATTTGTCGATTTGGAAGTGCCTGAATTGCAACTAAAACGTGCCTATTCGATTGCCAGCACACCCAATTGGGATGGTAGATTAGATTTTTTAATTCGCCTGCAACCTCATGGACAGTTTTCTACTTATTTAGAAACCGCGCAAGTTGGGCAACATTTAATGGTGCAAGGGCCTGCGGGTAGTTTTGGTGTGCAAGGCAAGGGATTTAAACCACGTTGTTTTGTGGCAGGCGGCACAGGGCTTGCGCCGTTTTTGTCTATTTTGCAACGCATGGCAGAATGGGGCGAAGATCATCCAACACATTTATTTTTGGGTGTGAATAATGAACGGGAGATTTTTTATAAGGATGAATTGGAAACGTTAGCGGATGCTCTACCACAGCTTAAAGTGGTGATTTGTGTCTGGCAACCGTCAGAAAAATGGAAAGGTTTTCGTGGTACGCCAGCGGATGCGTTAAAAGCACATTTGGAAACTGCTAAGATGATGCCCGATGTGTTTTTGTGTGGGCCTCCGTTATTGTTAGAAGCTGCCACGCAAGTTGCTTTAGCGACTGGTGTAAGCTCAGAGCGGATTTTTTCTGAGAGTTTTGGTTAATCTTGTAAAGTGAAGGTTTGGGCGATAAAAATCGTCGGATGTCACGACTGGCAGTCCTCAAAGGACTGCCAGTCGTTATGCTGCGGGAGTTATTTTATGCTCATTCCTAAATAATTGAACTTCTGTTTTCAGATATAAAAAAACCTTCCAGGTCTTAAAGACCTGGAAGGTTTGGGCGATAAAAAATAATGCACTTAGCGTCGTTTTTTTCTTCTGCTGATTATGTAAAAACCACCATACAGCACATGCGAAAGCCCTTGATACAAGAAAAACTCGCCATAACTGTCTTCAACCTCCATTTGATTGGTAAATCCATAAAACTCAAAACCGCCAATCATCACCAAATAAAACAGCCCAACCCCTACAAACATGTTTTGCTTTTCTTTAGCCATACAATATGCGGCAACATTCGCTTCTGCAATCGCCGCGTACACTAAAATCAAACGCAAATTATTCGCTAACGGCCCGTATAAATCTAAATCTGCATTATCTTCAAACAAAGCAACATCATTTGTCATGCTTAAAATAGCACCAACACCCAACAAAATCAGTGCAACCGCAAAATTAGCTTTTATCAGAAATTCAATACCTTTTAAGGACATATCTTTAAAATTCATCATTGTCGCATCGGTTGTCAGTGAGTTGAAATCTGCCTTTAGTTTGCTATAGCTCAGTTTTTTAAACTAAAGACCGCGTTTAATTTTTTACGAAATAACTTCACAATGATAACGAAACACTTGCAAAGTTGTTGACCAATAATGGCTCGGCAAGCCGGTTTTCAATTTCAGCTGTTGCAAAAACTGCACAGGCTCTGGCAAGGCATTCCACACCATCGGCAAAAATGTACCACGCCGCGCACCTTCCTGCATAATCAATCCATCTACGCCGGGCTGCAATTGCCTAATTAAATCGTCTTCCGAGTGAAAACTCATTGGCTGCGCTGCCGTCAAAATCGACAAATGAATTTCCAACTGCGGATATTCTGCCGCAGACACAGGAGGAAAACGTGGGTCTTTAAACGCGGCTAAAAACGCATTTTTCGCAATATCCACCACCAACGGCTGCGCGGCTTCCAGCGTACCAATGCAGCCGCGCAAACGATGATTGATTTCTAACGTAACAAAGGTGGCTCGAACTTCCTGTAATTCCTGCGAATAATTTTTCACGTCAACGGCTAACGCTGTTCCATGCGCTAAACCGTGTGCAATCGAATCTTGTGTGATTTGCAATAAAATTTGCTGTTGCTGCTTAGTCAACGATGTATGCGCCATAACCTACCACCCGTTTTTTATCGCCTGCGGTATCACCAGAATTTCGTAAATCAATGTTTTTGACGGAAAATAATTTTTTTCGCGCTAACGCTAATAGACCTTTAACAACCACGCGCCCACACGCTTCACTATAATCAAGTTCTTGATATTCCAAGGCTTCTATTTTGCGATTGGTTTCTTTATCCAAACGATTCGCCGTATCGTAATCGTGATAATGACTTAAATCAGAGCTAATCACAATCAGAGTTTCTGGGTCATCATAAAATAATTCAATCACATCAGAGACTTGCTCTGCATCGGCTTCGCCAGCCACAATCGGAATAATTTTAAATTCTGTCAGCACGGTTTGTAAAAATGGCAATTGCACTTCTAAACTGTGTTCCAAATAATGTGCTTCGTCGATGTATTTTACAAAAGGCAAGGTCAACAATTTTTCAATCGCCTCCATGTCTAACGGAATTTTGCCTAAAGGTGTGTTAAAAAATTCGGCATGAGAAACCGCCAAACCTTTAAACCCCACGCGGTGTGAAGGGCCCAATATCACCACTCGTTTAATGGTGTCCGCGCCGGCTTTTAATCGCGCATAAGCACTGGCGGCAATTTCGCCTGAATAAATGTAACCAGCATGAGGCACTATCATCGCTTTAGGGATTCTGTCGCTGCTTTTTGCCGCGCTGATATAAGTGCTCAGCATCGTCTGCAACTTTTCTGAATCCGCAGGATAAAACATGCCTGCGACTGCCGGTTGTCGAATTAAAATCATTATTTCTCTCCAAAAAAAGGTTTTTATAAGCTATGCGCATTATACGAAGCAACTGATAATATATCCTAATCAGACTAACTGAATAATCTCAGCGTCTATCTCGTTTTAAGCCGTTTTGGAGCAAAAATATGAAGACTCGATTAAGCCTAGATACCGTGAGTACCGAATATTGGCATGGTTTAGCCGATGGGCGGGTGCAATGTGATTTGTGCCCCAGATTCTGTAAATTGCATGTTGGACAGCGCGGCTTGTGCTTTGTGCGGCAAAATCAAAACGATCAACTTGTGCTCACCAGTTATGCGCGTTCCAGTGGCTTTGCTGTTGATCCGATTGAAAAAAAACCGTTGAATCATTTTTACCCCGGTTCAGCGGTGTTTTCATTTGGCACGGCGGGCTGCAATTTAGCCTGCAAATTTTGCCAAAATTGGGATATTAGCAAATCGACTGCAATGGACACGTTAATGAGGCGCGCTGAACCGGATGCGATTGCGAAAAAAGCCTTGGAATTGGGCTGCCAAAGTGTGGCGTACACCTATAACGATCCGGTGATTTTCCATGAATATGCGATTGATACCGCAATCGCCTGTCGCGAATTTGGCATAAAAAATGTTGCAGTTTCAGCAGGTTATGTTTGCCCTGAGCCGCGTGCCGAATTTTATCAACACATGGACGCTGCCAATATTGACTTAAAAGCCTTTACCGAGCGGTTTTATCATCAGCTCACCGGCTCGCATTTGCAGGCGATTTTAGAAACTTTGCAATATCTGTATCACGAAACTTCCGTGTGGTTGGAAATCACTACGTTGATTATTCCGGGCGAAAATGATTCGCAGACGGAATTAGAACAACTGACGCAGTGGGTGGTAGAGAAATTGGGTGCGGATGTGCCATTGCACTTTAGTGCGTTTCATCCTGATTGGAAAATGCGTGATAAACCGGCTACAACCTTGGCATCCTTATTATTAGCGCGAGAAATTGCTTTAAAAAACGGCGTGCGTTATGCGTATATTGGCAATGCACATCATAAAGCCGCCGATAGCACTTATTGTCATGGTTGCGGCGCGTTGTTGATAGGACGCGATTGGTATCAGCTTTCAGAATGGGGATTGAATGCGGCGGGTGCGTGTTTGCGGTGTGGCACAGTCTGCGCTGGGAATTTTGCAGAAAAAGCAGGGACTTGGGGAGCGAAGCGGTTGGCGGTGCGAATGTGATTTTTTCAGGTTTTTAAAAAGTTGCTTTGATTTTTAAATTGCCGATTTTGCAGCGAAATTTTTCAAGACGACTGGTCGTATTGAAAAATTTCAGTGTAAAAAATAACAAAGCGAATGTGTTTTATGATGACTTCGGTAGGGGTAATTTTAATCATCTAGGGCGAATGAATTCGCCCCAACATCAGTATTCAGATTTTATTGAGTCAATGGTAAGCGCGGTTTTTTCTGACTGATTAAAAGCAAAAAGGACAAAAAACGCGTGGCTTTCTGTCCTTTTAATGTGTTTGAAATGTCAGGAGAGTTTACGAAGCGGCTTGCACAGGAATGGAGTTTGTAGAATGGGTAATTTCATTCTTGTTGTTAAAATAAACCATTGTGGGTTTATACGCGCTAAGTTCTTGTTCATCAACAAGAATGTATGTGCAGACAATAATTAAATCCCCAGGGCAGGCACGCCGTGCTGCCGCACCGTTTATCGAAAAAATCCCTGAACCGTCTTCTGCACGAATCGCATAAGTGGTAAAACGCTCACCGTTGTTGATGTTGTAGATTTGAATCTGCTCGTATTCCCTAATTCCAGCAAAATCCAGAATCTTGCCGTCAATCGCACAAGAGCCTTCATACCCTAATTCAGAATGAGTCACACTTGCTCGGTGCAACTTTGCTTTAAGCATTGTGGTCTGCATAATAAAAAATATAAATAGCAATAGACCCTGCATTATGCCTTAATTGCTACGGGCTATCAACTGTAAGGGCTTTGATTTTAAACTGAATATTATCAATTAGACGTGTTTTTCCCAATTTAGCTGCCGCCAAAATCACTAAGTCATTATCGCTTGGATTAGCGGGTAGTAAATCTGTTACGCGGCAAATCGAAAAATACTCCACTGCAAAGCCGGCTAAGCGTAAAAGTTGCCGTTCATGTTGTTCTATATGCGAAAAAGCATGAGTGCCTGCCAAAACGCCTTGCTGCGCTGCACGCAACGATTGATAAAGTTTCGGGGCAATTTCACGCTGTTCTGGGGTTAAATAACTATTGCGCGAACTCATGGCTAATCCGTCGGCTTCTCGCACAGTGGGAACAGAAACAATGATGACTGGAATATTTAAGTCGCGAACCATTGTGCGAATAATCGCCAATTGTTGAAAATCTTTTTCGCCAAAAAAAGCAATATCCGGTTGCACGATATTAAATAATTTACAGACGATGGTGGCAACGCCGTCAAAATGCCTAGGACGTGAAACGCCGCAATGCAAATCAGAAATAACGGAAACAGAAACTAAGGTGCGGATAGGGCTAGGATAAATTTCTGTGACACCGGGCAAAAATAATACGTCAACATCTAGCGCGGCTAACAAGGCGGCATCTTGAGAATGGGTGCGCGGATAAGTGTCAAAATCTTCGCCCATGCTAAATTGGGTTGGATTTACAAAAATGCTCACAACCACTTTATCGGCTTTCGCTTTTGCCTCGGAAACTAACTTTAAATGTCCGGCATGTAAATTTCCCATTGTCGGGACTAACGCAATACTTAAGCCGAGTCGCTTCCAATGTTTAATCACCGCAGCTAAATTTTTAATGGTTGTTACAGTTTGCATGATTGTTGTCCTTGCAACTTTTCATTGGTTGATACAACGTGATTATATTCTAATTCGTAGCGAGGCATTCTTCCAAGTCATCCACCGCAGTTTTTATAGCGTGAAATAGCTAATTCCATAAATGGCTAAACCGATGGTCATTGCTAGCAAAATCACTTCAATCACCGTGCGTTTGCAATGAAACAGCAACACCGCCATTAACAACGAAACTCCTGCCGCCGCCCAGTCAAATGTGCCAGAAAATCCTGTTTTCCAAAACACATGATAGGCAAAAAATAACAACAAATTGATAATTACGCCTACCACAGCAGCGGTAATCGCAGTCAGTGGTGCGGTGAATTTTAATTCATTGTGCGTCATTTCAATTAACGGCGCACCGATAAAAATAAATAAAAAAGACGGCAAAAAAGTAAACCAGGTTGCCAAACTTGCGCCAAATGCACCAGCCCAAAATAATGAGTCAGCACCAAATAAACCTTGCAGGTAAGCTCCAACGAATCCGACAAACGCCACTAACATAATTAAAGGCCCCGGCGTTGATTCACCTAACGCTAGCCCATCAATCAATTGTGTAGGTGACAACCACGCATAGTGCTCAACCACACCTTGATAAATATAAGGCAGCACTGCATAAGCTCCACCTAAAGTTAATAATGCCGCCTTGGTGAAAAACCAACCAATTTGGGTTGGCATTCCTGTCCAGCCATAATTTTGAAATAACACTAACATTGGCACTAACCACAATGATAATCCAATCACAGTGATTGTTATTAATCGCGACCAACGAAATTGAATATGCGCTAAGCCGACAATTTCATCATTGATTTCATCGGTTGCATCACTGCTGCCATGTGCTGATTTTGCACCTTGAAATTGGGCAGGAATCAACTTGCCACCGATAACGCCTAACAGTGCCGCTATTAATACAATCAGTGGAAAAGGTGCTTTCAGTGCAAAAATTGCTGCAAATGCCAAAATTGCAATTGCCCACAATGCGGGTTTCTTCAACACACGCGAACCAATCCGATACGCCGCATGAGCCACAATTGCTGTGACAGCCGGTTTAATGCCATATAATAAAGCGGCAACCATTGGCACATGTCCAAAAGCGATATAAATCCATGATAAACCTATTAAAATGAACAGTGATGGCAGCACAAATAATGCACCTGCGGCGATTCCACCGCGTACTCCGTGCATTAACCAGCCAATATAGGTTGCAAGCTGCTGTGCTTCAGGGCCGGGCAATACCATGCAAAAATTCAACGCATGTAAAAAACGCCGCTCGCTAATCCAACGACGGTTATCCACAATTTCTTGGTGCATGATGGCAATTTGTCCGGCAGGCCCCCCGAAACTGACAAACCCTAGTTTTAACCAAAAACGCAACGCCTCACTAAAACTGGGGAGTTGAGATGTTTTTTCCATATTGATAACTCGTTAAATAATCGCTTGCGAAGCATTTAGGATAAAGTGCGGATAGTAATCATGCAAATAATTGTAGTTTGCTATTGAGTTTTAGAACAAGCGAGTGATAACACAGTAGTGGAAAACCACTGAATACACTAAAATGAAATTTCAACCTGTGTGATTGAGTTTATAAAAAGTGACTCGTTCACATTTAATCTTAAGGAGAAAACCATGGCAATTAGTTTACAAAAAGGGCAACGCATCAGCCTAGACAAAGGCGGACAAGGTATCGAAAAATTATGCGTTGGGGTGAATTGGGGCGCAATTGAGAAAAAAAGTTTATTTGGCGGCAAAAAACACGAAGCCGTTGATTTAGACGCATCAGTTGGACTTTTTTCTGCTGACAAACAAAAAGTTGATATTGTGTATTTTGGACAAAAAGTTTCCAAATGCGGCTCAATTCGCCATTCAGGTGATGATTTAGTGGGCGATACAGGTGGCGATGACGGACTCGATAATGAAGTCATTACCGTTGATTTGACAAAAGTTCCAAGCTCTATCGACCAAATTGTGTTTGTTTTAAATTCATTTCGCGGGCAAGATTTTGCCAATATTCCTTATGCTTCCATTCGGATTTACGAAGGCACACCAGCAAAAGTGGACAACGTAGTGGCAACCTTTGATATTGCTAACGATGCTACATTTAAAGGAAAAGTATCCATGATCATGGGAAAACTTTATCGGCACAGTGGCGCATGGAAATTTACGTCTATCGGTGATTCAACTGAAGATAAACGCTTAGAACAAACCTTGCAAACAGTGGCCACTAAATACTTATAAACACAATGGAACAGCTACAAAGTTTATCAGGAAAGTGTATGAAACAACTTATGCAGGTCTATTTGATGTAGGTGCGGATTTATCCGCACAGGGCGAATGAATTCGCACCTACCGTTGTTGAGATTATTACATGCACGTTCCTAAGCACTTTAACTCTCGTAGCTAAGATATGTGGATAAGTAGCTTTTTTTTACAACTACAGTAAACTGCGTAACAGAGTCATATTGTATATTTCTCACGCATAAAAATTTTTTCAAAACTCACAACAATACATACAGGAGCAAGCAAATGGCTGTTTCACTTTCAAAAGGCGGAAATGTAAATTTAAGCAAAGAAGCCCCCGGCTTAACGAATATTTTAATTGGCTTAGGCTGGGATGCTCGCGCAACAGACGGCGCGGCGTTTGACTTGGATGCGGTTGCTTTCATGTTAAAAGCAGATGGCAAAGTCGCAGGCGATGGCGGTTTTATTTTTTATAACAACAAAACCTCGCCTTGTGGTTCTGTGGTTCATGCAGGCGACAATTTAACTGGCGCGGGCGATGGCGATGATGAAAACATTCGCGTTGACTTGCAAAAAGTGCCAGCAGAAGTTGAAAAACTGATTGTTGCCGTTACGATTCACGACGCAGCAGCGCGTAATCAAAATTTTGGTCAAGTCAGCAATGCGTATATGCGCGTTGTAAACGACGGCAATGCAACAGAAATTGCTCGCTATGACTTGTCAGAAGATGCCAGCACAGAAACAGCGATGATTTTCGGGGAAATTTATCGCAATGGCGCGGACTGGAAGTTTAGAGCAGTCGGTCAAGGTTTTGCAGGCGGCTTAGCACCTTTGGCATCAAGCTATGGTGTAGCAATTTAAAAAGTCAGACGTAGAGACGTTGCAACACAGCGTCTCTACACTACTGCATATTCTCTGCATCTTTTTATCAAAAACGTATGCTAGCGTAAAAAACGATAGCCGTTGCAAACAATAGCGTCTTTCGCACAGCCCTCCTCAAAAGTACAACCGCATATAATGCAATGTTTACTAACCCTCTCTCCTTTTTAATGATACTCATCAGCTGTTTGAAACAACTGGGTATTGCTACGCTTTATTTTTTATTCGGTTATATCATTCATCATTATTTGATTAGCAATGGCATTGTCAGTGTGCTGTGGCCGGGAAGTGGTTTAGCACTCGGAGCTTTGCTAGTGGGTGGCAAGCGATATATTGTCGGAGTTATGCTGGGCGCATTCACGCTTAATTTTATCTCCCACGAGTCAGTTTGGGCGATTGCAGGGATGACTCTTGCTAATGGAATTGAGGCTTTTTGTGGTGTTTGGTTACTAAAACACGATAACAACTTTTCATCACTCGACAATCTGTCGAGTTATTTGCAATTGATTATCTTAGGCGGCGCGTGCAGTGTCGTTGGCAGCATGATTGGTGCGATGTCTTTGTTGCTGGCAGACGTTATTACCACAGAGCATTATTTTCAAAGCATGGTGCGTTGGTGGATGGGCGATACTTTAGGCGTTGCCTTAATCACACCACTTGTCCTAGCTTGGTGTCACCCCGCTTCCGAAACACTTTCGTATAAAAAATCGCTGGAAAACTTTTTTTTAGTCAGTATTACCTTTGTGGTTGGGCAAATGATTTTCTTAGGCTGGTGGCCACAAGAAATTCTGATTGTGCCGCCAAAAGGATTCGTGATGTTTTTATTTATCAGTTGGGTAGCCATCAGAGCAGGAGTACGCGCCACTACATTCACGTTAAACATCATTGCTGTTCAAGCCTTAGCGGGTGCGTATTTAGAAGTGGGCTATTTTTCAGCCGATATTCAACTATACAATCTCTACACTTATTGGCTTTTTACTTTGATTATTTCGCTGGTTGGTATGGCATTAACCACTTATGTAGAAGAAATTAAAACAGCGTTACAAGGACTGCAATTAAAAGATAGTGCATTAAATGCCGCCGCCAATGGCATTGTCATCACAGATATAAAAGGGAAAATTGAATGGGCAAACCAAGCTTTTAGCGAATTGACGGGGTTTAATATCAAAGAGATTTACTCTCATCATCCGCAAGAACTGCTTGAGTTAGGCAAACAAAGTCCAGAATATTATCACGCCCTGTGGGAAACAATTCTTGCGAACCGCGTGTGGCATGGCGAGCTAACCAATCGCCGCAAAGATGGTTCGTTATATGATGAAGAAATGACCATTACGCCGTTAGCCAATAAAAAAGGCAAAATCACACATTTTGTCGCGGTTAAACAAGATATTACCCAACGCAAACAAACCGAATTGGCATTAAAAGAATCACATCAACAAATGTTTTCTTTGCTCAATTCATTGGCAGAAGGAGCGTATGGCATTGATACAAAAGGCAATTGCACCTTTGTTAATCAATCCTTTTTGCAAATTTTAGGCTACGACAGCCCTGATGAAATTGTCGGCAAACATATTCATGGTTTAATTCATCATTCACGTCCAGACGGCACACCGTATCCTGCTGCTGAATGTAAAATTTATGCAGCGTATCGCGAGAATCAAGAAATTCATATTTCTAACGAAGTGTTTTGGCGCAAAGATGGTTTATCGGTTCCTGTTGAATATTGGTCTCGCCCAATTATTATTGAGGGCGTAATGATGGGCGCGATTGCCACTTTTATTGACATCACCAAACGCAAACGTGCCGAGCATGAACTGCGCATTGCCGCCAGTGTGTTTGAATCGCATGAAGGCATGTTTGTCACCGATGCTGATAACGTTATTTTGCGAGTCAATCATGCTTTTACCAATATCACAGGATACTCCGCAGCAGAGGCGGTGGGAAAAAATCCCAATCTTTTAAAATCTAACCGCCATAACAACGCATTTTATGCAGCAATTTGGGAATGTGTGCTCCACGCCGGCAGTTGGGAAGGCGACATTTGGAATAAACGCAAAAATGGCGAGGTCTATCCACAGCATTTGACGATTACCGCCGTTAACGATCAAAATAACGTGCTGACCAATTACATTGCGATTTTCAATGACATCACCGAAAGCAAAAAAGCGATGGAAGAAATTGAACGCTTAGCTTTTTATGATCCTCTGACCAATTTACCCAATCGCCGCCTGTTGCGTGAGCGTTTGAAACAAGCATTAAACGTCAGTCACCGTAGTGGCAAAAAAGGCGCGGTATTGTTTATTGATATGGATAATTTTAAAACCCTCAATGACAGTCTAGGGCATGACATGGGTGATTTGCTGCTAAAACAAGTGGCACAACGCCTAAAAGACTGCGTGCGCAAACATGATACGGTGGCACGATTAGGCGGCGATGAATTTGTGGTGATGTTAGAAGGCTTAAGCCATCAACACCCAGAAGCGGCTCTGCAAACCGAAAATATCGGCAATAAAATCTTAGCTAATCTCAACAAACCATATCAGCTGGTTAAACACATTTATCACAGCACCCCCAGCATTGGCGCAACTTTTTTTAACGGACTGGAAAAAGAAATCGACGAACTGCTCAAACAAGCCGATATTGCCATGTATCAAGCCAAAACCTCAGGACGCAATGCCCTGCGCTTTTTTGACCCGCAAATGCAGGTGAATATCAACGCGCGAGTCGCACTGGAAGCCAATTTGCGCTTAGCGATTACAGAACAACAGTTCGAGCTATATTATCAGCCACAAATCCAGCACCATCATACCATCATAGGCGTTGAAGTCTTTTTGCGCTGGCATCATCCAGAACAAGGCTTGCTAACGCCAGCAGACTTTATATCTCTGGCTGAAGAAACAGGTTTAATCTTACCGATTGGGCAATGGGTTTTAGAAACTGCTTGCGCACAAATAAAAGACTGGGCAAAACACCCCTCCACAGCGGGGTTACAAGTTGCCGTCAACATCAGCCCCAAACAATTTCGCCAAGCCAATTTTGTAGAACAATTGTGCGAAACGCTCAGTCGCAACGCCATCAATCCTGCAAGATTGACTTTAGAGCTCACAGAAAGTTTAATTCTGCATAATGTGGAATTAAACATTCATATTATGAATACCTTGCGAGAAAAAGGTATCAAATTTTCCATTGATGATTTTGGTTCAGGTTATTCCTCATTAGCCTGTTTAACGCAATTGCCACTCGACCAACTCAAAATAGATCATACTTTTATTAATAATATTGGCATCACATCATCTGACTCCATGATTGTGCAAACCATTATTGGCATGGGCAATAATTTAGGGATAGAAGTGATTGCAAAAGGGGTTGAAAACCAAGAACAGCAAAAATTCTTGGAAAAACACGGTTGTTCGCGTTGCCAAGGCTATTTATTCGGTCAACTCGCCCCGCTTGCAGAATTTAAACTTGAACTTAAAGGAAATTAAAAATGCACCACTACACATCAGACAATGCCATTTTTTCTTATTTCCAAGTTATGACTAAATGGGTTAGAGAAAGCTTTTTTTATCAGGAACTTGCATGAACACCGTTTATTCCTCAGGACTTGAAAAAATCAGTACCTTCCGATTGTGGCTATTGGCAATTGTTATTTCAGTGCTGCTTGCTGAAACCGTCACCGCCATCATGGAAATCTTACTTAAAGGTGTTGTCACTTATGATTATCTATTAACAGGACTTGTCACTTCGGTATTAGTTGCTGCATTGGTGGTTGGCATGGTGTGTGATTTTCTCAATCGCTTATCTGAAGCCCAGCAAGACAATGCAAACTTACAATCCACGATTAATGATCTCACCTTGGCTAAACATACTTTGCAAGAAAACGAAGAGATTTTGCAAACGTTTATGGATAACACCAATACCTTGATTTTTATGAAAAATTTAAAAGGAGAGTATATTTTTGTCAATCGCAGGTTTGAAGAGTTATTCGGGATTTCTAATGTGAATCTTAATGGGAAAACTGACTGTCAGATGTTTTCTGAAAAAGATGCCAACACTTTTTCCGAAAACGATCAACAAGTTATCTCATCAGGAGAGGCAATTAGTGTAGAAGAATCGGTTTATGATGCGCACGGCGTTCTGCGTACTTATGTGTGTGTAAAATTTCCACTGCGCAAACCCTCTGGGGAAATTTATGCCATTTGCGGTGTTGCAACCGATATTAGCGTGTTAAAACAAAGTGAAGATGAGTTAGCTAAAAACAATAAACGCTTGAATGCGTTGATTGAAGCCATTCCTGATGCCATATTTTTAAAAGATGGCGATAGCCGCTGGTTGATTACCAACGAGCTTGCCAAACAATTATTTCAACTGAATTCCATTCCTTGGCACGGCAAAACAGAAATGGAATTAGCAGATTTACATCCCGAATTTCGCACCGCCCATGAAACCTGTTTAATTGATGACGAAAAAACGTGGGAAGCAGGCTGCCTTACCTTGTTTTCTGAAACAGTGGTGCAAGAAGATGGTTCGGAATTGTATTTTGAAGTGCGAAAAATGCCGGTTTTTGATAAAAATGGCGACAGACAAGCTTTGGTGATTATTGGTCGCGATATTACAGAACGTAAACGCGCCGAAGATCAATTGCGGATTGCTGCTGCAACCTTTGAAACCCATGAAGCGATTATGATTACCGATGCTAACGCCAATATTATTCGGGTGAATCGCGCATTTGAAAAAATTACCGGCTACAGTGCAGACGAAGTGATCGGCAAAAATCCAAGAATTCTGAAATCAGGGCAACATGACCGAGCCTTTTACGAAAAAATGTGGCAAAGCGTTTTATCCGGCTCATGGAGTGGTGAAATGTGGGATAAACGCAAAAACGGCATTATCTATCCTAAGCAAGTCACCATTACGGCAGTTAAAAATTCGAAAGGTGAAATTACGCAATTTGTCTCTATTTTCAATGATATAACTTCCCGCAAACTAGCAGAAGAAGAAATTAAATATCTTGCCTTTTTTGATCCACTGACAGATTTGCCTAATAGACGGCTATTGCAAGATAGATTAAAACCCGCGCTTGCCAGCAGTCATTACAATCTTAAAAAAGGCGCGTTATTGTTTATAGATATGGATAACTTTAAATCCATCAACGATACGCTGGGGCATGATATGGGCGATTTATTGCTGCAACAAGTTGCCCATCGTCTGGATTCCTGTGTGCGTGAATCGGATACGGTGGCGCGTTTTGGCGGCGATGAATTTGTAGTGATGTTAGAAGGACTTAGCACGAAAACGCTTGAGGCGGTTGCACAAACCGAAGTGGTGGCAGAAAAAATTTTAGCAGTGCTCAATCGCCCTTATCAATTGCGCAATTATGATTATCATTGCACACCCAGTATTGGCGCAATTTTGTTCAGCGGGCACGAAAAAAGCATTGATGAACTGATCAAACAAGCTGATATTGCCATGTATCAAGCCAAAAATTCAGGACGCAATACCCTGCGTTTTTTTGACCCACAGATGCAGGCAACAGTCACAGCGCGGGTCACAATGGAAGCGGATTTGCGTTCCGCCTTAGCAAATAATCAACTTGAGCTGTACTATCAACTGCAATCCACACACGATAGATCAGCGATTGGCGCAGAAGTTCTGCTACGCTGGCATCATCCGCAACACGGCATGATTCCTCCTGCTAATTTTATCCCTTTAGCCGAAGAAACAGGTTTGATTTTAGAAATTGGGCATTGGGTGCTGAAAACAGCGTGTGCTCAAATCAAACTGTGGGAAAAAAATGAGCATACTCGGCATTTGCAATTAGCCGTAAATGTCAGCCCTAAACAATTTCGCCAGCCCGAATTTGTTGAGCAAGTTTCACAGATTATTGTTGAAAGTGGCATTCAACCGGATAAGTTGAAACTGGAGCTTACCGAAAGCTTGTTATTAGACAATGTGACTGAAACTATTCAAAGAATGCACGAACTGCGTGGAATTGGGGTGCGGTTTTCTATGGATGATTTTGGCACAGGATATTCTTCTTTGGCATATTTAACCCAACTGCCACTCGATCAGCTGAAAATAGATCAATCGTTTGTGCGCAATATCGGCGTGAAACCTTCCGATGCGGTGATTGTGCAAACCATTATTGGGATGTCACATAACTTGGGGATTGAGGTGATTGCCGAAGGTGTGGAAACCGAAGCGCAACGTGCTTTTTTAGAATTACATAACTGTGGATTATGTCAGGGCTATTTTTTCGCAAAACCGATGTTGCTTGCAGAATTTGAAATTGTCATTGCCTCTGCTTATCTGGATAGCGAAATCATCAAACGATCCTCAACTTAAATTCCCCCATGAAAACACATAACCTCTTCGTCAGAACACTGATTATTGTCACGATGATCTTATTAACAATCCTTGAAATAGGCCCTATTCCCATTACTGCTATGCTAGGTTTGTATATCGCTCTGTTTAGACCGCTTTGGTTTATTAATTTGATGGATACCCTTTACGACCGATAGCTCAAAAAATCGCCGCAGTCATTCGCTATAATCTGCTTTTTCTCCTCGCAAAACTTAAATCACCATGTCCAATCCTTCATCTAAACGCCTGATTTTAATTGATGGCTCTTCCTTTCTATTCCGTGCGTATCACGCAGTCCCATCGTTAAGCAATAAAGCCGGAATGCCGACCAATGCGATTTATGGCGTAGCGAATATGTTGCGCAAACTCATTGCCGATTATCAAACCGAGTATTTCACGGTGGTTTTTGACGCAAAAGGCAAAACCTTTCGCCATGATTTATACCCTAAATATAAAGCCAATCGTCCGCCGATGTTGGATGATTTGCGGGTGCAAATTGAGCCGTTACACAACCTTATTCGCGCAATGGGTTTGCCGTTAATTATCGAATCAGGTGTCGAAGCCGATGACGTGCTGGGCGCATTAGCACAACAAGCCGCAGCGCAAGGTTTTGAAGTCATCATTTCAACGGGTGATAAGGATATGGCGCAATTAGTCACCGAGCAGATTATTTTGGAAGATAGCATGACGGGCAAAGCGCGAATGGATATTGCTGGCGTGATTGAAAAATTCGGCGTGAAACCAGCGCAAATTGTGGATTATCTCGCGCTGATGGGCGACGCTTCCGACAATATTCCAGGTGTGCCAAAAGTCGGTGCAAAAACAGCGGCAAAATGGTTAGCGCAATATGAAAGTTTGGATAATTTGATAGCGAATGCCGATAAAGTGACCGGAAAAGTCGGTGAAAATCTACGCGCCAGTTTGGAACAACTGCCGTTATCGCGGCAATTAACTACGATTAGAACCGATTTGAATTTACCGTATTCGTTGGAAGATTTGAAAAGTCAGAAACCGAACCATGCCGAATTAAAACAAATGGTTGCCGAATTAGGTTTTAATTCTTGGTTAAAACAATTGGAGACTGAGCCAGACCTTCCAGGTTTTAAAAACCTGGAAGGTCTAAATAGCGAGCCTACGCAAGAAGAAGACCTGACAGGTTTGCAAAACCAATCAACTGTAGAAATAACCAAAGATTATCAAACCATTCTCACTCAACAACAATTGGATGAATGGTTAGCAAAATTACACGCCGCGCCGTTGTTCGCATTTGACACTGAAACGACCAGTTTAAATTACAGTGAAGCGCAAATTGTTGGTATTTCGTTTGCGGTGGAAATCGGCACGGCGGCGTACTTGCCCTTAGCGCATGATTATGTGAACGCACCGCAGCAACTTAATCGGGAAGCGGTGTTAGAACAATTCAAACCCTTGTTAGAAGATGAAACGAAGCCAAAACTCGGACAAAATCTGAAATATGACGCGCATGTGTTAGCCAATCACGGCATCACCATGCGCGGGATGTTGCACGATACCATGCTCGAATCTTACGTTCTGAACAGCACTGCGACTCGGCATAATATGGATGATTTAGCCAAATATTATTTAGGCGTGGACACCATTAGTTACGAGGATGTTGCTGGAAAAGGCGCAAAACAGATTTTATTTTCCGAAGTCGCGCTGGAACAAGCCGCACCTTACGCGGCGGAAGATGCCGACATCACTTTGCGTTTGCATGAAACGTTATTCGCTAAATTACAAGAATTTGAGTGTTTAAATAAAATTTACCATCAGTTAGAAATTCCATTATTGCCTGTTTTATTGCGGATGGAGCAAAACGGCGTGTTGATTGATTGCGATATGTTGGCACAACAAAGCATGGAACTTTCCAGTCAGATTTGCTCACTCGAACAACACGCGCACGATTTGGCCGGACAAGCCTTTAATCTAGCCTCGCCGAAACAAATTCAAACGATTTTTTACGAGCAAATGGGCTTGCCCATTCTTAAAAAAACCCCGAAAGGTCAACCTTCGACTGATGAATCGGTTTTAGAAGAATTGGCGTTGGAATATCCGTTGCCAAAACTGATTTTAGAACATCGAAGCCTTAGCAAACTCAAATCCACTTATACGGATAAATTGCCGCAACAAATCAATCCGAAAACGGGGCGTGTGCATACTTCGTATCATCAAGCAGTCGCAGCAACAGGGCGACTTTCTTCGTCTGAACCGAATTTACAAAACATTCCCATCCGTACCGCAGAAGGACGTAAAATTCGCCAAGCCTTTATTGCGCCGCAGGGTTGGAAAATTCTTGCCGCCGATTATTCGCAAATTGAACTACGCATCATGGCGCATTTGTCGCAGGACGCGGGATTGCTCACGGCGTTTTCCAATAATCAAGATATTCACACCGCAACCGCAGCAGAAGTATTTGAAGTTGCGCCGGAACACGTCACCACTGATTTGCGCCGCTCGGCAAAAGCGATTAATTTCGGCTTGATTTACGGCATGTCGGCGTTTGGTTTAGCGCAGCAATTGGGCATCGGGCGCAGCGAAGCGCAAACCTATATCAACCTGTATTTTGAACGTTATCCGGGCGTGAAAGCGTATATGGATAACACCCGCGAATTGGCGAAACAGCAGGGTTTTGTGGAAACAATTTTAGGGCGGCGGCTGTATTTGCCGGAGATTAATTCGCGGAACAATGCCTTGCGCCAATATGCTGAACGTACAGCGATTAACGCGCCGATGCAAGGTACAGCTGCGGATATTATTAAATTAGCGATGCTGGCAACCGATGCTTGGATTGAATCCGCGCAGCTACCCGTGAAAATGCTGATGCAAGTGCATGATGAGTTAGTGTTTGAAGTGCGCGAGGATTATTTAAGCGCGGCAAGCGATAATATCAGAGAAATCATGTGTGCGGCGTTGCAACTGGATGTGCCGCTGGTGGTTGATATTGGCATTGGTGAAAATTGGGATGAGGCGCATTAAAGTCTCTGTTATCTAAAACTTTACATACATACATGCAAAAGACATAATCCTCTTTTTTATCACAATATCAAGGGGGATATGATGGCGTATATAAAACCGGAAACAGTTTTAAGTCCTAAAGGTTCGGTTGCTAATTTGAATGTGTTGCACAACAACGGCTCTTGGTCGGTGGCGGAGTTAAATTGGAATGGTCAACCCTCTTTAGGTGTGCGTTGGAATGGCAGCGACAATGAAACTGGCGTAGGAACGCCACAAAGCCGCGGATTGCCAATGTGGTTTATTGTGCCAACAGAATTAGCCTCTGTAATTAAAGAATCTTTACCGAAAAAAACGGATATGGAATTGGCTTATGAAGCGATGGCACACGATGAGTTGCGCGAAACGCAAGCATTAGACTGGTGTAACTCATTGATTGGAGAGAGTGATGCAGCGCGGTGAAATTTGGTGGGTAAATTTTGACCCCGCGATTGGCAGCGAAATTAAAAAAACGCGCCCCGCCATTATTATCAGCAACGATATAGCGAATCGTGTTTTAAATCGTTTGCAGGTAATTCCGTTAAGCACGCAACAAACCGATAAAATTTATCCTGCTGAAACCTTAATCATGCTGGATAACAAACCCTGCAAAGCCATGGCTGACCAAATAATGACCGTTGATAAGCGGCGGTTATCAAATAGGGAAGCAAAACTCACCGCCGATGAAATGCGTGCGCTTGAAAAAGTGATTTTATTGCAATTAGGTATTGGGTAAGTCATTAAAGATAAGTGTTTCGGAAAAATTTTGGAGTCCAAACTCGTGAGTTTGGACTCCGGTTTGGTAACCCATAGCGAAAGACTTTTACGCATTCAGTTAAACAGTTGCATTTTCCGTGCATTTTTGCTTTCACGCATCAATCTCCTTCCATAAAAAATTCCACAAACAGATAAAAATGACAGATAAATCGCTTGGCACATTTATTAATCCCTTCACCGATTTTGGCTTTAAAAAATTATTCGGCAGTGAAGAAAGCAAACCTTTTTTAATCAGTTTTTTAAATGATTTATTGCCAATTACAGACAAAATTATTTCATTAGAATTTAAAAATATTGAAAAACTCGGCGTGGTAGAAGAAGACAGACGCGCGGTATTTGATATTTACTGCTGCGATGAAAAACACAATGAATTTATTGTGGAATTGCAACGCGCTAAACAAGAGTATTTCCAAGATCGCGCGGCATATTACGCGAGTTTTTTAATTCAAGACCAAGCGAAAAAAGGTAAATGGAATTTTGAACTTACGCCGATTTATTTTATTGGCATTTTGGATTTTTCGTTAGCCAGTTTTAACGATAACAATTATCTCCATTTTGGACAAATCAGCGATATTTATACGAAAGAAGTGATGTTTAAAAAACTCAACTTCATTTATATTGAAATGGCGAAGTTTAAAAAAAATGAGGCAGAACTCGCTAATCATTTGGAATGGTGGTTGTATTTTTTGCGCGAATTAGTCACGTTTGATGAAGTTCCGCTTGAATTTCAAGGTGATATTATTGAAGGCGCGTTTAATCTGGCTAAATTGGCAAATATGAGCCATGAAGACCGCCATGCTTATGAATTGAGTCTTAAATATTATCGGGATTTCGTGAATGTGATGGATACAGCAAAAAAAGATGCCAGAGAGGAGGGAAAAATAGAAGGAAAAATAGAAGGCATAGTAGAGGGAAAATTAGTAACCGCTAAAAACTTGTTAGCGATGGGGCTTGATATTGAATCTATTGTTAAAGCCACAGGACTGACAAAAGAAATGATTTTGCAATAACTGTTTACAAATAATAGCAAGAGATAAAAAATGCCAAATAATTTATCAAATCCTTCAATTAATAACAGCCATGTCAATGATATTTATGAGAGTGCGGTTTTAAAGCTCAATGAATTAGCAGCAATGAATTATGAAAGTGAATATGCGCGGGCAATGGCGTTAAAACCTCATCGGGATTTTATTAATGCTATGGATACAGCAAAAAAAGAAGGGATTAAAAAAGGAATTAGCATAGGAATTGAAAAAGGAATTGAGACAGGAATTGAACAAGGTAAGTTATTAGTGCAGCTTAAAACCGCTGAAGTTATGTTAGCAGAAGGCATTGATATAAAAACGATTGCTAAAGTAACAGGATTGACAGAGGAAGTAATTTTGCAGCAAAAGGTAAATTACAATGAGTTTTAAAAAAAGCCGTTGAAAAATCAGCGGCTTTTTTGTTTGTTCTCTTGCGGCGTAAAATTCTGAACTAGAACAAGATTTTATTCTGTCATAAAAATTCAGAGTATGTGTTTTTTTTACAATTTGATGGGTTTCGTTATCACTCTACCCATTTTACGAGTTATAAAGTTTTGAATGTGCAAGTTTGACAAAAAGTTCATGATACTCAATAAATTTTTTAGCTAATTCATTAATATTTTTGGCATTCTCCTTAATATCATTTGGAGTTTCCCCTTGTATTTCATCATGCCTTACACATCTCATATAATTACCTTCACCAATAAAAAAAGTACACTCTGCTATTGTTTGTCCAAGTAAAAAAGCAGCCGAATACACATTTTTGTGGGCATCATTTAATTTTTTGTCTACAAATTCATATTCAATAGAATTCCAAAAATCTATATAGTTAGACAATGGTGTCCAATATTCATTTTTAAATGAACTTTGAAATTCATGATTTTTGTAAAATCTTATCGAGCCATTTTCAATAAGTAACTTTTTATACTTGTCATACAATTCAATATCGTGTTTATTTGGCTTATGAAACTTATACCAAATATTTTTGAGAAATCCGAAAGTGCTAATTATTGGTATTTCCATGATTTAATTTTTTAAATTTAGTTAAAGTTTTCTGTGATTTTAATGTTTTCTATAGCCACAACCACACGCACCACAATTACAAGTAATTCGTAAAGCGCAATAGTAAAACGTATTGAGCCGCATGAAAAGAGGGAACAAGAAACAGCACCAAAGCCCACGCCGCTTAATTTCCTGTTACAACGCATCTAATAATCCTTGCGCTTTTTGTGCATTCGGACTGCCAATGTATTTAAACAACTCAATGGATTTTTGATAATAACGTTTGGCTTCGGCTTTGTTGCCTTTTTTTGCATAGGCAAGCCCTAAGTTGCCGTACACAGCCGCCATTTTTTCTTTATTGCCTAAGCTTTCGGTAATCGCTAAGGATTTTTGATACATCTCAACGGCTTTGTCCAACTC
>CAKZJE010000020.1 GCA_936941155.1 uncultured Methylomonas sp.
ACGCTCTTTTTTCTGACGAAAAAAGCAGCTAACCCAACCTACATATTTCAATATCCCATTGATATATAAATATTTTTAAACAAACGATGTGTAGATAGCTATGCCTCAAAAGACTGGAAGTCGTAAAAACCTGTTCTTCTGCTCTAAATATCGACCAAACAATGAATTGCTATAAAACAACGCTTTAAAAAAAAGGTGCTCGCACCTAAACAACAGTGTTAGAAGGAGAAAGGAATGCCAAATTTATTCGTGATTATCTTATCTGCAATTTTGTTGACTTATCAAACACCTGTCAGCGCGAAATCTGAAAAAATCATCATAGCCACTGCCGAATGGCAACCTTATATTTCAGAAAAAAGTCCAGAACATGGTCTGTTTACTGAAATTGTCACCACTGTTTTTAAAGAAATGGGCATGACCACAGAACTTGTTTTTGCACCTTGGAAACGGGTGGAAATCTTAGTGAAAAATGGCGATGCTTATGCCGGAATTCCTTACACCTACACAGAAGAACGGCATAAAGTTTTTGATTATTCCAACGCTATTATGACTTCGAAAAATGTATTTTTTTACAACAAAAAAGCTTTCCCCAAAGGCATTAGCTATTCTACATTGGCAGAATTACGCGGTTATCGTATCAGTGGCGTAACCGGCTATTGGTATGAAGATTTGTTTAAAGAAAACAAACTGAATGTTGAATACGTTACCTCCGATGAGCAAAGCATTACCAAACTGTATTTTAATCGCGTTGATTTAGTTGCTACCGATGAATTAGTTGGGAATGCTTTGATTCAAAAATTATATCCACATGACGCTGCACAATTTGCGGTGGTTGAAAGAGCTCTTTTAACTGCCCCCCTGCATTTACTGGTGTCGAAAAAATATCCCCATGCCGCACAAATCACTGAAAAATTTAATACGACACTGGAAAGCTTGCGCAAAAAAGGTGTGATAGTTTTTTAGTCTGTCAGTTTTTGGTGTTAGACTTGATTTATCAATGAGTTTTTACTCGTTTTGTCGCATTTTAAAACCTAGTTACAATCTAATGATATTTAACGTTATTTACTTAATCATCATGCCTGTGCACCGAGTTTTTATGAGTACGCATCAATGGCTAAAAAACATTGAATTTAGCCGCATCGCTTTTTTTTGTTCCCTCCTATTACTAGCCTCAATTGTCTGTTCTGCAAGCGTGCAGGCACAAACTCCACCACGCAAGCTTGAAAAAGTTTCTTTGCAACTCAAATGGTTACATGCGTTTCAGTTTGCAGGCTATTACGCGGCAAAAGAAAAAGGTTTTTATGCAGAAGAAGGCTTGGATGTTGAGATTAAACAACGGATTGTGTACGTTAATAATTTGGAACAAGTGCTTAAAGGTGAGTCAGAATATGGCGTGGCAGATACAGGATTATTACAGGAAAGATTAAATGGCAAACCCTTAGTGGTGTTAGCCTCGATTTTTCAACATAACCCCTTGGTTTATTACACTTTAAAAAGTTCCGGCATCGTCAGTCCTTATGAGTTAAAAGGCAAAAAGGTGATGGATGATGTGTTTGACCGTGCGCCGCTCAGTGCAATGCTTTATGAAGCGGGCATCAGCCCCTCCGAAATCATTCATATTGACAACTCTTTTAATCCAGACGATTTGATAACTGGCAAAGTCGATGCTATCGAAGGTTATCTGTCAGATCAGCTTGATTATTTTCGGCACAAAAAAGTTGAAATTAACATCATTGACCCGCGCAATTATGGCGTAGATTTTTTAGGCGATAATTTATTCACCACAGAACAGCAAATCCTCGCACATCCTCAACGAACAGAACGTTTTTTACGCGCCTCCTTAAAAGGTTGGGATTACGCCCTGAAAAATCCTGAAGAACTGATTCAACTTATCTTAAAAAAATACAATCCAGAACACCGCTTAACCTTGCAACATTTACGTTTTGAAGCCGCTGAAACAGAAAAAATGGTGTTGCCAAAGTTGATTCCGATAGGCAGCACCAGCATCAAACGTTTTGAACGGATTGCAGACACATATCTACAACTCGACTTAGTGCGTTCCACTGAGCGTTTAAAAGGCTTTATTTATGCCGATACCAGAGGGCAAAATTTATCCGATTTTAGTCTGGAAGAACAAACATGGTTGCGGAAACACCCTGTGGTTTATGTGGGTTCAGATCCTGATTTTGCACCTTATGAATGGCAAGACAACAATGGCGAATATTTAGGGGTGAGTATTGATTATCTTCATTTACTAGAACGGCAATTAGGTGTGCGCTTTGAGGTGGTGAAAAACAAATCGTGGGCGCAAATTTTGAGCATGGCAAAAGCAGAACAATTAGATATGTTATCGGCTGCAAATAAAACCCCAGAACGATCTCGCTATTTAAATTTCACAGAACCTTATATGGAATCGCCAGCCATTATTGTAAATCACGAAAGACAAGGCTTTATTGGTAGCTTAAATTATCTGCATGGCAAACGAGTGGCGGTGGAGATGGGCTATTTTATGCAGGAGTTAATCTTAAGCAATCATCCGCAAATCGAAGTAATTCCTGTAAAAGGTCGCCATGAAGCCTTGATGATGGTGAATAAAGGCAAGGTCGATGCTTATGTGGGTGATGCGATTGCCGCAAATTATACGATTAGAAAAGAAGGACTGACTCATCTGCTGTTTTCAGGCGATACCGGCTACAAAAGTCAGCATAGGATGGCGGCTATTAAAGCCAGTCCTTTATTAGCCAGTATTTTGACTAAAGCGTTAAGTCATTTATCTGAGCAAGAAAAAGAAACGATTGAACGCCGCTGGCTGAATATGCAAATTGATCCCAGTGTGAAAATTGAAACTCTGATTCAATATGGCACAGCCGCGTTTGCTTTGTTTTGTATAATTTTGCTTTGGAATGTGCAGTTGCAACATGAGATAAAACGCCGCAAGAAAATTCAAAAAGCGTTACATAAAAGTGAGGAATTATTTCGCAATATTTTTGAAAACGCGCCGCTGGGGGTTGCAACCATTGCGCCTGACCAACAGTACCTGATGGTAAACCAAGCCTATTGCGATATTTTGGGTTATTCACAGGAAGAGTTGCTGACGAAAACAGTTGCAGAAATAACAGCCTCAGAAGATCAAGAGCAACGAGCCGAGCTACAGAAAAGATTATTAGGCGGCGAGTTATCGGATTTTAGAATTGAAAAACGCTACATCCGCAAAGATAAACAATTTATTTGGACAGGACTTTATGTGCGCTTAATTCGTCACGCAGACGGCTCGCCCCATTATTATCTAACCTTGATAGAAAATATTAATGAGCGCAAAAGCATGGAAGAAGAATTGCGCCGCAGTCACGATGAGTTATTGCAATATTTTCATCAGCCCTTTATTGGCATGTTGACGGCAAACCACACCAAAAAAACCATTCATGTTAATCAGCGTTTTTGCGACATGGTGGGATATTCGCAAGCAGAAATGCAGCAAATTAGTTGGGAAAGCATCACGCATCCTGATGATCTGGCTCTCAATCAAGCTTATCTGGAACAAGCGATACGCGGAGAAATTGATTCTTATCAAATGGAAAAACGCTATGTACATAAAGCGGGGCATTTGGTCTATGTGAATTTGTTAGTCCATTGTGTGCGCGATGCCGAAGGACAGCCCGATTATTTTATCGGCATGATGCTGGAGATTACAGAGCGTAAATTGGCAGACCAATACGAGCAATTCCGTAATCATATTTTGGAATTATTAGTCAGAGATAATGATTTGCCGAGTATTTTGACAAACATTGTACTGGGCATTGAAAAAATTAATCCGGCGATGTTGTGCAGCATTTTACTCATCGACAGCACAGGCAAGCGACTAAATAGCGGAGCTGCACCCAGCCTTCCTAACTTTTATAACGAGGCAATTGATGGCATTGCAATAGGTTTTGGTGTTGGCAGCTGCGGAACTGCGGCTTTTGTCAAAGAACGCGTGGTGGTTTCGGACATTGCAACCCATCCTTTTTGGACTCCCTATAAAGAACTGGCAGCAAAAGCAGGATTAGGATCATGCTGGTCGCAACCTATTTTTTCAGTGTCCAATCAAGTGCTAGGCACGTTTGCCATTTATCACCAAAACAGGCACACGCCCACAGCGAATGATCTTAATTTGATAGAACAATGTGCGCGTTTGGTGAGTATTGCGATAGAACGCAAACAAGCAGAGGAAACTCTGCGGCAAAGTGAAGAAAAATGGCGCGGATTGTTTGATATTTTGCCAGTCGGTGTCTCGCTGTTAGATTCTGAACATCATGTGACAGAGTTTAATCTTGCCCTTGCCAACATGATGGAATTGCCTAAAGACTATAACTTGCAAGAACGACAACATAAAAATCGGATTTGTTTGCGTTCTGATAACACGCTTATGCCTTTAGAAGAATTCCCGTGTATTCGTGCCGTAAAAGAACAGCAAATTGTCAGGAATATTGAAATGGGCGTGATGAAAGAATCAGGCGAGCTGGTTTGGACAAGCGTGAGTGCAGTGCCGCTGTCTAGCGGTGAAGGCGTGGTGACGGTAACAACCGATATAACCGAGCGTAAACGTATTGAAACAGAGCTTTATCAAGCTAAAGAAATCGCAATTGCCGCCAGCCAAGCCAAAAGTGAATTTCTTGCGAATATGAGCCATGAAATCCGCACGCCCATGAATGCGATTATTGGCATGGCGCACTTAATTCAACGCACTGACATTACCCCGATACAACGCAATTATTTAGACAAAATTAATTATGCGGCACAATCCTTACTCAGCATTATTAATGACATTCTGGACTTTTCTAAAATTGAAGCAGGTAAATTACAGTTAGAAGACCTGCCCTTTTCGCTGCCGCAGTTATTAGATTATGTGATTGATATTATCCATGTGAAAAAAACCGAGCAAAAACAGATTGCAGTACAAAAGCTGATGGATGAAAACACCCCGACTTGGGTCAACGGTGACGCGCTGCGCTTGGGGCAAATTTTGATTAATTTAGTCAGCAATGCCGTGAAGTTTACGGAGCACGGCAAAATTATTGTCTCAGTGCTACCTGAAGAAATTTATGCCGATAAAGTGCGGCTACGTTTTTCAGTGCAAGATACAGGCATTGGCATGAGTACTGAGCAAATTGCAGGCTTATTCATGCCATTTACGCAAGCAGACAGCAGCACCACGCGCAAATATGGCGGAACTGGCTTGGGGCTTTATATCTGCAAACAATTAGCGGAAATGATGAATGGGCAAATTTGGGCGGACAGTGAATTGCAGCAAGGCAGCACATTTAGTTTTACGGTGTTGCTTAAAATTGCAAATACCCCCGCGCAATCGCTGTTGCCTTCCACAACCATGAAAAACATGGATGCTCCCGCCGATAAATTGGCGTGTTTGCAAGGGCGCAAAATTTTATTAGTGGAAGATAATGAAATTAACAGTGAATTGGCAACGGAATTACTCCGCGATTTAGGCATTGTGGTGGAATTGGCGAAAAACGGGCGAATTGCGGTGGAAAGCGTATTCGCTCAGGCGTTTGATTTGGTGCTGATGGATATTCAAATGCCGGAAATGGATGGATTAACAGCGGCGCGATTGATTCGTGCGGATAAACATTTTGAAAAATTACCGATTATTGCGATGACTGCTAACGCGATGACGGGCGATAAAGAAAACAGTTTGGCGGCTGGCATGAATGATCATCTGACAAAACCGATTATGCCAAATAAGTTGGCAGCGGTTTTAATGCACTGGTTAGCCAATGAACCGCAACAACCAGAACAAGAATATCAAGCCATGCCCGATGTAAAGCCTCTTGGTGCAACGCTTTCAGACGAAGCTTTGCCTGATTTTCTGCCGCCGTTTGATATAGAAACAGCGTTATTTCGAGTGAATAAAAATCCGCGTTTGCTGCGAAAACTGTTTCGGATGTTTACGTTGGAATATGCCGATACCATTCCCAAAATGCAGAAATGGTTGGCAGAAGAGCGTTATGAAGATGTAAAACTGTTTGCGCATACACTGAAAGGCGTTGCCTCAAATTTGACTGCTACAGAGGTTGAAGCAGCAGCTTCTGCGATTGAAAAAGCCTTATCAAAATCGGAAGTGCCGCCGATGTCTTTGTTGTTGTATGAGTTGAAAAAAGCCTTAGATGTTGCGTTGAAGGCAATTCAATCATTGGAATAAATGAACTGAGGTAGGGGCGATTTTAATCGCCCAGTGCGGATAAATCCGCACCTACATCCTATTTTTAGCCAACTTCTAAACAAACTTTTCCGAAATTTTTAAAAACGACTGGTCGTCTTAGAAAAATTTTGTGTTTCTACGCTTGCCAAACCTTTCAGGTCTTTAAGACCTGAAAGGTTTTTTTTAAACAAAATCACTGCGCCGCTGTAAAAGCTTTGCTCATATACTCCGTCAATTTGCCGGCTTTGTTATAAACCAACAGCACTTTCAATTTTTCCGCCTCGGCAATTCGCGCGGCTTCTTGCTCGCCCACACACAATAACGCAGTATCCCACGCATCCGCCCACGTTGGACTTTCGTGCATCACCGTGACAGAAAGCAAATGATGCGTCACCGGACTGCCGGTTTTGGGATTCAAAATATGCGAATAGGAATGCCCTTTTTCCTCAAAAAAATTCCGATACGTTCCCGCCGTCATCACCGCAGAACCGGCTTGTTGTTTAATATCAATAATTTTTTGCACATCCATTGTCAACGGCGTAGGCGCAACAATCCCCACGCGCCAATCTCCGCCATCCGCTTTGCGACCTTTCACCATCATTTCGCCGCCGATTTCCACCATATAATTCTGAATCCCTAACGCTTCCATTTTTTTCGCCAACACTTCCACGCTATAACCTTGCGCAATCGAAGACAGGTCGATTTTAAGTTTTGGGTCTTTTTTCCGAATCCGATTATTTTTGGTATCCACTTCTAACAACGACATACCAATATGCGGCAACAGCGCGGCAATTTCAGCGGGGCTAGGCACGCGGTTTTCATGCTTCGTAAATCCCCATAAATCGAATAGCGGCTTCACAGTTAAATCATAACAGCCGTTAGACTTTTGATAAACGGAGTGCGAAATACTCACCAATTGCGCAATTTCCGCAGAAACAGGCTGCCAATCGGTTGTTTCCACAGCATTTACATGCGCAATTTCAGAATCATCGCGATAATTGGACAGTTTTAAATCAATGTCAGCCAAGGTTTTAGAAATAATGGTTTGCGCTTGTTGCGCCGTGACGGGCAAGCCGTCTAATACCAATTTAATGTGATAGGTTGTGCCTTGCGTGTCGCCTGTGAGTTCGGTTTCTTTTTTAGGTTTTTGGCAACCAAACAGCAGCGCGACAATAAAGAATAACAAAGAAAGTTTGATAGTTTTTGGCATAAATATCTGATTAAAAACGTGAAAGAAGAAAGGGCAACAACTCAGTGAATTTGTTTTAAAGTAGGGGCGATTTTAATCGCCTAGGGCGAATAAATTCGCCCCTACGTCAATATGTAAAAATTCTGATTTGAAACAATGAAATAAGCAATTGGCATAAATTTTGCGGTAGAAAACGACTGCTAGTCCTTTAAGGACTGGCAGTCGTAACTCTAGGAACTTTTTGTATTTACTTAATCATCTGCCTGAGTGCTACGATTTTTTTAGTATACCATTTCAGCACCACGCAAACGGAACGCACTAAGCTGTGAATCTTAAAATTTTCAGTGCTCAATTTTATGACAGAAAAATTAAGCTTGCGCAGCCCTAGTAATACACATCGTTCTGCCTTGTTACCATCCTGATATTGGTTTACCATGCCTGGTTGCACATTGCCTTGTATCGCTACTCTTTTAGTAAATTTCTTTATCTAAATATCACTTATGCTACTTGTCTCCTCTATCCGTAGAAAACTTGTTGAACTGATGCTCTTAACGGTGTTTATTGTGCTGGCTTGGGGAGTGTTGTTTTTTTATCAAACTGAAGTCAAAGAATTACATCAGCAAGTGGAGTCTGAACTCACCACCATTACAGTGTTAAAAAGCCGGCAAATTGACCTGTGGCGCAAAGAAAGAGTCGGTGATGGCGGTGTTTTAACAGACAATCCATTTTTAATTGCAATGATTGATCGCTGGCTCACTCAATCTGATGAAACCTCATCAAAGCACGTTTTGCAACGCTTTCACAGCATCTACCGTCGCTATGACTATTACGACACCATGCTGGTCAATCCAAACGGTGAAATTGTCTTAAGCATCCGAGGCAGCAAAGATAAGTTAAATGCTTACGATAGGTTGAATATGCAATATGCAATATGCAATTGCTAAGCGGCAACCCATTTTAAGTGAAATCCATTCTGATGAAACCAACCCTTTTCCACATGTAAGCGTGGTTGCTCCGCTGTTTCTCAATACAGATAAAAATGCAAAACTGGTAGCAGTGGCTTTTTTAACCGTAGATTTGCAACAAAGCTTCTATCCAATCCTGCAATATTGGCCAATTCTCACGCGCAGCGGCGAAGTTTTTTTAGTGCGCAAAGAAGGCAATGAGATTTTGTATCTCAATAATTTGCGCCACAAACTTGATGCAGCACTGCATTTGCGCAAATCATTAACAGAAACTCAATATCCTGCTGTGCAAGTGGCGTTGGGTAAATCCGGTTTGCTGGAAGGGGTGAATTATCATCATATAGAAGCAGTGGGTGTAGGCAGGGCTGTTCCTGATACGCATTGGTTTGTTGTTGCCATCATGGATAAATCCGAAGCTTTTGATGAAGGGCTTAAACAAATGCTGTTGACCATCATCAGTATTGTTTCAAGCGCGATTTTGTTAGTCATTGCCGGTTGCTTGTATTGGATGCGTCGTGAAAAAGTGCAATATCAAAAAATTTATCACACGCAAACCAAGCTCCATGAGAGCGAAGACCGATTTCATGTGCTGTTTGAGCAAATGCCCGATCCGGTTTGGATTATTCAAGACCAGCATTTTATTGAAGCTAATGCAGCCGCCCTCACCGCCATTGGCTTAAACAGCAAGCCTGAGCTGATGCACATTCATCCGAGTGAATTTTCCCCTGAATATCAACCCGATGGTGAAAAGTCTTGCCTAAAATCTAATCGCATGATGGATAAACTGCATGATCAAAATGTACATCGTTTTGAATGGGTGCATAAGCGACAAGACGGCGCGGAATTTCCTGTGGAAGTAACCCTTGCGAATATTCAATGGAATGGGAAAACCGCTATTTATTGCCTGTGGCGCGATATTTCCGATAGGCAAACCATGCTGAAAGCCTTGCAAAGCAGTGAGTATCGTTTCCGAGCACTGTTTGAAAATTCGCAAGAAAGCCTGATGCTGTCTTGTTTGGCGGGTTTTTTAGATTGCAATGCTAGCACTTTAAAGTTATTTGGCGTTGCCAGCAAAGAAGAGTTTCTCAAATATCACCCAGCTGATTTTTCACCACGTTATCAACCGGACGGGCGAGAATCACGCATTGCCGCGAATGAATATATCAGCAAAGCCTTGTTAGAAGGTTTTCATCAATTTGAATGGCAACATTGCAAATTAAATGGCGAGTTGTTTTTTGCCGATGTGTTTTTGTCGCGCGTTGATTTAGATGGACGCGCGATATTAGAAGCAACCGTGCGCGATATTTCTGCACAAAAACAAATTGAGCAAGAAATTCTGAATCTCAATATGCAGTTAGAATCAAAAGTTGCACTACGCACCGTTGAGCTTTCTGCCAAAACTCAAGAGCTTGCGATTACGGAAGAACGCTTACGCTATGCAATGGAAGCCTCCACTGATGGTTTATGGGATTGGAATATTGCCACTGGAGAAAGCTATTGCAATGACAGGTATCACAAAATGCTTGGCTATGCTAACACCGAGCTTGGTTCAAATGTGACATCGCAATTTGCAGATTTACTCCATCCAGATGAACGCGATGAAGTGCTTGCCAAAATTTTCCACTTGGTAAATACCGTAGGGCAGTATGAAATAGTGTTTCAAATGCGCTGCAAAGATAACAGCTACCGTTGGATTATGAGTCGTGGGCGCGTGGTTGAAAAAGATAAGAATGCTATCCCCATCCGTGCGGTTGGTACGCATCTTGACATCACCGAGCGCAAAACCTACGAGGCGATGCTGGCACAGCAATTAAAATTAAAACTGCAAGCGGAGGAAACCTTGCGGGTTGCCAACGCAGAGCTACAAGCCATTTTCAACTCCGCCTGTTTTGGTGTGGCATTATTAAAAGAGAGGGTGATATTCCGATGCAATCAAAAACTGGATGAAATTTTTGGATATGAACACGGTGCTTTGCAAGGTCAATCCACACAGCTTTGGTACGCCAGCCATGCAGACTATGAAAATGTTAAAACCTTGTATTATCCTCAAGTGATGGTAGGAAAATTGGTTTTTTTTGAAAAACAATTGGTGCGTAAAGATGGCAGTTTATTTTGGGCACGACTATCAGGGCAATTATTAGATCTCAAAGACCGTGATCGTGGGCTGGCTGTGATTATTGAGGATATTTCTGTCCAACACGAAGCGGCAGAAACCTTGTTGAAAGCCAAAGAAATGGCAGAACAAGCCACGCGCATGAAATCGGATTTTCTGGCAAATATGAGCCATGAAATTCGCACCCCGATGAATGCAATTATTGGCATGTCGCATCTGATGCTGAACACGGAACTGGATCGGCGGCAACAAAACTTTATGCGCAAAATTGAGATTTCCAGCCAACATTTGCTAGAAATTCTCAACGATATTTTGGATTTTTCTAAAATTGAAGCCGGCAAATTTGAAATTGAACAAATCGAATTTGATTTAAGCTCGCTATTAGACAGCGTTGCTTCATTGGTGCAAGAAAAAATCACCGCTAAATCATTGGACATGCTGTTTAAAGTTGACCCAGCTATTCCCAATTATTTAATTGGCGACGCGATGCGGCTGCGGCAAATCTTAATTAACTATGCCAATAACGCCATTAAATTCACTGAAAAAGGGCAAATTGAAATTGAAGTGCAGCTTAAACATAACCATAAACATCATATTGATTTGTATTTTGCCGTGCACGATACCGGGATTGGACTCACTAAGGAACAACTCGGTTTGTTGTTTCAAAGTTTTCAACAAGCCGACAATTCCACCACCCGCAAATACGGCGGCACGGGTTTAGGTTTGGCAATTTCAAAAAAACTAGCAGAATTAATGGGTGGCAAAGTCGGTGTAAAAAGTGAATACGGCAAAGGCTCTACTTTTTGGTTTACCGCCCAGCTGAATAAAAATGAAACTAAAAAAGCGCATTTACTACCCCCGCCTAATTTACGCGGGCGCAAAGCTTTGGTGGTTGATGACGACTTGTTGAATGCCAAACTGATTTGTGTGCTGTTAAACAATATGACATTTAAATCGCATTCTGTCACTTCAGGCACAGCGGCAATTAAAGAAGTGGCTGCGGCTGTAGAACAAAACGATCCTTATGATATTGTGTTGCTCGATTGGCAAATGCCTGAAATGAGCGGAATTCATGTGGCAAAAAATATTGCACAGTTAAATTTGGCACAGCCGCCACATCTTGCGATTGTGAGTGGTTTTGGACGCGATGAGCTAATTATTGAAGCAAAAGAGGCAGGCATTGAAGAAGTGCTGATTAAACCGATTAGCCCGTCTTTGTTGTTTAGCGCGGTAATTCATCTGTTAGGTGGCAATAACATACCGAAAAAAATTGTCGTTAATCCAGCAACATCTCTTGCGACACGACTGGAGACGATTTCTGGCATCCGTATTTTATTGGTGGAAGATGATGAATTTAATCAAGAAGTAGCGGTGGAGTTGCTAAAAGAAGCAAAAATGCAGGTTGATATAGCGGAAAATGGCGCGATTGCATTGCAGAAAGTTCAAGAAAATCATTATGATATAGTGTTAATGGATATGCAAATGCCTGTGATGGACGGCGTGACGGCAACGCTTGAAATTCGTAAATTGCCGCAATTTGCTAATCTGCCTATTTTAGCAATGACCGCGAATGCAACTCATGCAGATCGCGAGCGGTGTTTGGCGGCGGGAATGAATGATTATTTGAGCAAGCCTATTAAAATCCATGACTTGTGGGATAAGTTGTTGTTGTGGGGCAAGCTGAGTATAGAAAAGCAGGGGTAGCGACGTAAAGCGTTGATATATTTAAACCTTCCAGGTCTCAAAGACCTGGAAGGTTTGGATTCAGCGATAAATTGATTCTGTAATTTTTTCCCAATTCTGTGAAATTTTTAAAACCGACCGGTCGTCTTAGAAAATTTTCGCGTTTGTAGTTCGTAATATAGCTAAAAGCAGTTTAGCTAAAAATAACTCCCGATTTTTGAATATTGATGTAGATGCGAATTCATTCGCCACTACAGAAATGATGATTGCGCAAATCTTTAACTCAAACTTTTCCAACCACCGCCCAACGCTTTATACAAACTAATCATATAACTCGTCACCTGCCCCTGACTGCTCGCATATTGATCTTGAACAGATAACAACGTGCGTTGCGTTTGCTGCACATTCTGAAAATCAATCAAGCCCGACACATATTGATTTTGCGCCAAATCCATTGCCCGCTGCGCCGCTTGCAAGGCACGATTTAAATCGTCTAAACGCTGCTGCTCTTGCGCCACACCCACCAGCGCGTTTTCTACATCTTTCAAGGCAGTTAAAACCGTTGCCTCGTATGTTGCAAGTGCTTGTTCCTGTTTCGCATTTTGCACAGCAATATTTTGTCGAATCGCTCCAGCGTTGAAAATTGGAAAGGTTAATTTTCCTAACAAACTATCCACCAAACCGGCGGCGGTGAAAAAATTACTCGCTTTTATCGCATCCAAACCAATTGAGCCACTTAAAGCTAATTTGGGATACATCGCCGCTGTCGCCACGCCAATTTGTGCCGTTTGCGCGGCTAATTCGCGCTCCGCTTGGCGAATGTCTGGACGCTGCCGCAATACATCCGCTGGCACGCCGACCGCAATTTTCAACGCAGGATTAGGAATCGGCAGCACTTTGTTTAGCTCAGCATTTAAACTGGCTGGCGCAACGCCTAACAACAAAGCTAATTGATGTTGATTTTGTGCAATTTGGGTTTTCAAACTGGGAATTTGCGCCCGCAATTGTTCAACGCTGCTTAAGGCTTGTTCGACTTCTAGCTTTGTTCCCAAACCCGCCTGCCACCGCCACAGCGTTAAATTATGCAGCTTTTCTTGCGTCTGCATATTGCGCTCCGCCACACTCAGCCGCGCTTGCGAAGTGCGCATTTGCACATAATTTAAGCCGATTTCTGCAACCAAACTCACCATCACATCCTGATAACCGGCTTCTGTCGCTTCCATTGCCGCTTGCGAGCTTTCCACAGAACGGGCAATTCTGCCGAAAATATCAATTTCCCATGTCGCATCTAAACCTAAACCATAATGTCCGTTGCGCTGATCGCTTGTGCCGTTATAATTTTCGCCTGTTGAACCGCTGGAATTAATCCTTGGGAAAAAATCAGATTTTGCAATGCTACGCTGCGCCCGCGCTTCATTGATTCGCGCTAAGGCTTTTTTCAAATCAAAATTGCCTTTAATCCCGCGTTCCACTAATTGCGATAACAGTGGGTCATTAAAACTTTTCCACCATGTTGCTAAAACTTCTGGATTCAAAGCTTGTTGATTTTCTGAACTATTTTGCCAATGTTGCGGCACAGTGGCAGCGGGTGCAACGTAATCCGTGCCCACGACACAGGCGGAGAGCGATAAGGAGGCGAAAATCAAACCCAGTTTGGGCGGTAGCGTTTTGTGATTCATCGGATAAGATTTCATGCGGGAGTGTTTTTGGGAGGTGTAGCGACTTTGGAAAAAACAATGTGATTAATATGCACTCATTGTCTGAATCAAGATTGACAAGATTTTAGGATTAACTTGATTAGCAATACGAATAACGATTCGGCATAAAGCATCATCCGGTTAATCTTTGAATCCTGAAAATCCTGATTCTGACAACAAACTAATTAATCGACAAACGTTTCAATCGCTTCAATCACTTCAATGGCATTGCCATCGGGGTCGCGGAAAAAAATCGCACGTCGTCCTGATTTGCTGCGGGTGTAAGTTACACCATGATGTTCTAACCGTTCAATTAACGGCTCAAGGTCGGCAATTCGCACCGCAACATGCCTGTCAACTCCGCCGTGTTCGGGGCGATTGTCTACGGGGTCTGGATTTGGCAAACATAAACAATGTAGCGTTTGCCCACTGTTGCCTCCAATTTTAAACCACGCGCCATCAAACGGCAGTGGTGGGCGACCAGGAGCTATTTCTAAGCCCATCACTTCTAAAAAGAAAAATTTGGATTTGTTAATATCGGAAGAAATCACACTGTGGTGGTCTATTCCTAAAAAGTTGGTTTCGCTAAGCGACATCGTATTTCCTCGGTGGGTTGTTGCGCTCAATTAGCGCGATTATTCGGTTTTTAATTGTTCTGCTAACAATGCAACGATAGTGCAAATCATCAATTGGGCAGTTTTCGCGCCAGCATCAATACAGCCGCGACTGCGCTCTTCTAAGAAAGAAGCGCGTCCTTTGGTGGCTAACATATCGCGCGTGGATTCCATGCCCGCAATCGCAACATCGGGAAGTGTTTGAAAAACTTCAGAAAGTGGCACTGCATCAGCGGCGGCTTGCGTTAAAGCATTGGCAACGGGAATCAAAACATCCAGCATGGTTTTTTCACCTGCGTCAGATTTTCCGCGTTGTTTTACCGATTCCACACCTTGCCCAAATGCGGTAGCAAAAACTGAAAAATCAACTGTTTTTTCGCGTGCGGCTTTGCTCATGCTGACAAACAATGTGCCATAAAGCGATCCTGACGCGCCGCCTACGGTTGACATCACTGTCATGCCGATTTTTTGCCATGCCGCTGCCCAGTCTAATTCGGTTAATTGTGCTGCTTGTGCGTTGAGAGCTTGTAAACCACGCTGCATATTAATCACATGGTCGCCGTCTCCAATCGCTTGATCGAGCAATGTGACTTCTTCTGCATTGTTATCAATCACTTGTGAAATAGCAGAAATCAATTCAGGTAATAAGGATGGCGTGAGTTGCATTATTGTCTCCAGAAAAAAAGTTTAGAAAGCTTAAGCGGCAACGCGGTTTGTTATGAATAAGAAACTTTCCACGTTTCTACCGCTTGTTGTGAAAGCCACGCTTGATAATCGTTTAAATTCCGCAAATTCCATTCATCATACGAAGCCACTTTTTGCGCTAATGGATAATGTGCTGCTAAATACGCGATTTTTTTATCTTCAAAATTGGCTCTACTCAATTCATCTTTTTCAAGCAACACCACATTCCCTAAACGATCTTGGATGTCATTTACACCAGCCCCAAAATAGCTATCCCAATCACCTTCAGGATTATAAGGGCAAACATGTTCGAGAGTGGTTTTGTTAGCATCGGTGTTATGTCCCAAATAAGTTTCTATTTCTGCCAGCAAAAAGCGAATTTTTTTGGCAGAGCGTCTACTGGGCATTTTATGAAATTCAAAAGCATTGAAAAATGATTCGTCACTGGGATAGAGTTTTTTGAAAACTTCACTGTTTTTAATATGGCTGGCGCGTTTAAATTCTTGGTTATGAATTTTTATGGCTAATTGATTGTAGGCGGACTCTTGCTCATTTGGCGATTCATGGCAAATCACATTGTATCTAATCGCCAAAATATAAATATAGCGACAAAGCGTGACAAACTCTTCGGGTGAAAATTGATAAAACGCCGCCATTAAAATAGTGAATGGTTGTTTTATATTAAACAGCTCAAAGCCTTCCAAATATTTTTTCACTCCTCTATAAACAACATCTTGATGCCCCCACCATTCATCCTGTGGGTTTAGAAGTGAGGCATAAACAGGCGCGTATCGGCTTAAAGAGTGTAGATATTGATAGGCTTTTTCGGGGGTATTAGCGATTTTCCGCACCGATGAAAACAACTCTTTTTTAGTGACTAACGTGGTTTGAAAATTGTGATGATAGCGGATAAAGTCCGTAAAGTTACTCTCCCCTAATTGAGAAACAATTTCAGACCAGCTTTCATCCAGTTCGTTTAACTGATCTTCTGAAACATCATTATTTTTTGTGACTACTGAAAAGATATAGTTTTTCAGTAAATCAGGTGTGGAAAGTTGTACGCCTCGTGCATTTAACGTTTCAAAAACCTTGTAAGCGTTTAAATCATCCTGAACCACAATTTTGGTGAAAATCATCCCTGAAGAAACACGTTCAATAAACTCGGCTATTTCCTCTCCATTATTCCCAAATTGTTTAGCGGCAAAAAACTTAAAACAATCATTAATTTGTTTATTCGTTTTAGTTTGCCCTCGTTTATTAGGAGGCTCTAACGTTGAACAAATAGTTTTAAAGTTGGAGCTGTTATTTCTATTCAATGAAAGTTTACTATCTACTTTTAATGAAATAGGGTTTTTAGAACCAATATAACGTTCTATAAAAACGCGCAACCGCTCTTTATTTTCATCAGGTTCTTCTGCCTTATTAATAAGCAGTTGAATCTTTTTCATTGCCGCAAGTATTACAAGAGAAAGTGTAATTAATCTTTGCTGTCCATCAATCACTTCAAAGTCATGCTGGCTTTTGCGTTGCAGAACAATATAGCCCATGTAGTGATATTGTTCTTCATTAATGGTTTCAATATCAGACCACAAGTCTTCCCACTGCTCTCTATCCCAAGCATAATCGCGTTGAAATCTAGGAACTTGGTATTTCACACCATTGCCAATCAGTTCTTGAAAAGTTTGGTTAGTGGGTTCCATTAACATGAATGCCATTGATGCCTTCCTCGTTTTAAATAACGTTCAGAGCAATTAAAAACACGCCTTCATCGCCACACCAATCAAAGTTGGTGAATTCACCACATTCACACCTGCCGCTTGCAACGCTGCCACTTTCCCCGCCGCCGTACCTTTGCCACCGGTAACAATCGCCCCCGCATGACCCATCCGTTTACCGCTCGGCGCGGTATGTCCGGCAATATAAGACACCACAGGTTTAGTCACATGCGCTTTAATATAGTCCGCCGCCTCTTCCTCTTCACTGCCACCAATTTCACCGACCATCACAATGCCTTTCGTTTCATCATCTGCTTGCAAACGACGCAACACATCGGTAAACGTCATGCCATGAATGGGATCACCGCCAATTCCCACGCAAGTGCTTTGCCCCAAACCTTGCGCAGTGGTTTGCGCCACCGCTTCATAGGTTAAAGTTCCTGAACGCGAGACTATGCCAATCGAGCCTTTTTGATGAATATAGCCGGGCATAATGCCGATTTTGCATTCTTCCGGCGTGATAATGCCCGGACAATTTGGGCCAATCAATAGCGCGTCCGAACCTTGCATCATGGCTTTCACCCGCAACATTTGCAAAACAGGAATCCCTTCGGTAATGCAGACAATCAACTTAATGCCCGCATCCACCGCTTCCAAAATCGCATCTGCGGCATAAAATGGCGGCACATAAATCATGGTTGCTGTTGCGCCGGTTTCTTTCACGGCATCTAACACGGTATTAAACACTGGCAAACCACAATGGACTTGCCCGCCGCGTTGCGGAGTCACGCCACCGACTAATTGTGTGCCATAAGCCAACGCTTGCTCAGAATGAAATGTGCCTTGTTTGCCAGTGAAACCTTGGCAAATCACCTTGGTGTCTTTGTTGATTAAAATACTCATGCTGCTTGCTCCGCTAATTTCACGACCTGCGCCGCTGCTGAGGCTAAATCATCTGCGGCAACAATCGCCATGCCTGATTGCCGTAATAAATCCCGTCCTGCCTGTGCATTTGTGCCTTCTAAACGCACCACTACCGGCACAGTGACATGCACTTGTTCCACAGCTGCCAAAATTCCCTGCGCAATCACATCACATTTCACAATCCCGCCGAAAATATTCACCAACACCGCTTTCACTTTGTGATCAGCTAAAATCAACTTAAACGCTGCGGTGACTTTTTCCACATTCGTACCGCCGCCCACATCCAAAAAGTTTGCAGGCGTGCCGCCGTTGAGTTTAATCAAATCCATCGTTGCCATTGCCAAACCCGCGCCATTCACCATGCAGGCGATATTGCCGTCCAACGTGATATAGTTCAAATCAAACTTTTTCGCCGCGTTTTCTTTGGCATCTTCTTGGCTTTCATCTCTAAAAGCCAAAATATCAGGATGAAGAGTGACTGCATTGTCATCAAAGTTAATTTTTGCATCCAAAGCGATTAATTCACCGGATTGCGTTTCAATCAACGGATTAATTTCAATTTGACTGGCATCTTTGCTTAAAAAAAGTTGATACAAACCGTGCATGATTTTTTCTAACACTTTGAATTGTTCAGGTTGTAAACCTAAAGCAAAACCTACTTCGCGGCAATGATAGCCTTGCAAACCAGCGGCAGGATGCACGGTGACACTGACAATTTTTTCCGGTGCAGTTTTTGCCACTTCTTCAATATCCATACCGCCCGCTTGTGAGGCGATAAAAATTAAGCGTTCTGTCGCGCGGTCAACTAATAAACTTAAATAAAATTCACGTTTAATTGCAGAAGGTTTTTCCACCCAAACTGAATTTATCGGCAAGCCTTCGCTGCCAGTTTGTTGCGTCACTAAATGCGTGTTTAACAATTTTTCAGTAAATTCTGCAACGTCCACAACGGAATTTAATAATTTCACACCACCCACTTTACCGCGTCCACCTGCATGAACTTGGGCTTTCACCACCCACGCTTGACCACCCAAAAATTCTGTTGCCGCGATTGCCTGTGCTGTTGATTCGGCAATGCGTCCTTCAGGAACAGGAATCCCCACCGCCTGAAATAATTGTTTTGCCTGATATTCGTGAATGTTCATCTAAGTTCCGTGTGTAAAGTTTTAAATTTTTTATAATTGCAACAAAGTTTGCTTAGCTTAAGGGGTAAATTCAAGTCATAAAATGTCTAAAAAAGATGTTTATGAGTTGTGTCATACTAATGCTAACACATTCTATGAACAAGCTATGTAGCGTGAACGGTAGGTTTTTTTAAAATCTACATCTTGCCTCAGGATAAAAATTAAATTTCATTTTATAATCTCCCCTACGCCAAAAACTATTTTACTCTTGCCCTATGCCACCTAATCAACCTGATACTATTTATCCTTGTCCGTTTTCTAAAAACTATGGCATTCCAAGTAACCAAGCTTGGTTGCTTTTGAAAGTTTTTTTTCTTTATCGCTTTGTTTTAGCAAGTCTTTTTGTGATTTTGCTGTATAGTCGCTTTTCGTTTACCATCATAGAACACCACTCGATACAGCTCTATGCTATGACCAGCAAAACATATCTGGTGTTTGCAATTATTTCGGGATTTTGTTCGTTTTGGCGCAGAATTAGCTATCCGTTACAGGCGCAAAGTGTCATTTTTATCGACACCGTTGCAGTCACTTTGTTGATGCACGCTTGTGGCGGCATTGAAAGCGGTATGGGGATTTTGTTAGCCGCCTCAATCGCCTCATCGGGGTTATTGATAGGCGGACGCTGTTCAATGGTGTTTGCAGCTCTTGCCAGCATTGCTATTTTAGCGGAACAAGCTTATAGCATCAGCACAAACAGCAGCTCTATTACGTCTTACCCCAGTGTAGGGATGTTAGGTGCGTCTTTTTTCACCATTGCTTTGTTGTCTTATATTTTGGCAAAACGCTCAGAAGAATCAGACTTATTAACAACGCAACAAAAGCAGACTATTTCCACGCTAGAAGCTCTCAATCAATACATTATTCAACATTTGCAATCAGGGATTCTTATCACTAATAAACAACAGCAAGTTTATATGGCTAACGAGGCTGCATTAGAATTGCTAGAGCAAGCTTCCTTACCGAATCAACTTATTGAGGTTTCTGAGGAACTTAGCAAATTATTTTTACTCTGGTTGGAAAAGCAACCGCAAGAATTTATGACCTTGCAATCACCAGGCAAAACCAACCTAGAATTACGTTTTACCTTGCTACCGACTCAACATGAAACGTTTTATATGCTGGTTTTAGAAGATAGTGCATTACATAATCAACGTTTGCAGCAAGGCGTTCTTGCCTCGTTAGGTCGTTTAACCGCGAGTATTGCTCATGAAATTCGCAATCCTCTCAGTGCAGTCAGCCACGCAGGACAGCTGCTATCGGAAAGCCCTAACCTGAGCACACAAGATCTGCGTTTAACGGAAATCATTCAAAAGCATTGCAGCCGAATGAATAAAATTATCAACGACATCCTACAATCCTCGAAACGGCAACCGTCGAATCGAGAAAAAATTTTTTTAGATCAATGGCTACCGGATTATCTGGAGGCTTTTATTGTTGAACAAGGTTTAGATAAAAACGATTTTGAACTGTCTTTTAATGATACCTTGCTTTATGCTTTAATAGACCCCGGACACTTAAAGCAAATTCTGGATAACTTGTGTTTAAATGCTTTAAAGTATGGCGCAGTTGATAAAGGCAGGATTTTGTTGCAGATTAGTCGTAATCACTCTAACCCTTGTATTGCAGTGCTAGATCATGGTGATAAGCTAAGTGCTGAAACTCTCAAACATTTATTTGAGCCTTTTTTTACAACCTCCAGTAGTGGCACCGGTTTAGGACTTTATATTTCACGCGAGCTGGCTGAACTGAATCAAGCTAAATTAAGCTATGAATTCACACCTACAGAACAAAGCTGCTTTAAACTGAGCTTATCTAACGCAGAACAAACTAAAATTGAGCTATGAAACAACCACTCACCCTCATTATTGATGACGAACCTGATATTCGTGAATTATTAGAAATTACGCTCGCTCGAATGGGAATCGAGACCTATAGTGCTGCCGATGTGAGTTCCGCAAAGCTGTTGTTAGAAAATCAAATTTTCGACCTTTGTTTAACTGATTTGCGCTTACCTGACGGTGACGGCTTAGAAGTGCTTGATTATATTCAAAAACATCAGCCTAATTTGCCAGTGGCTATGATTTCAGCACATGGCAGCATGGATACCGCAATTAAAGCCATGAAAAAAGGCGCGTTTGATTTTATTTCTAAGCCAATTGATTTAGTCGCATTACGACAACTCATTTCAAGCGCATTAAAGCTATCTACTCACCCCCCTATCAACTTATCCAATAAACCTTCTGATTCCACTTCAGCGACAACATTGCTAGGCAATTCTGAGTCTATGGTTGAACTGCGCGAAAAAATTGAAAAACTCAGTCGCAGTCAAGCTCCGATTCATATTAAAGGCGAATCAGGGGCGGGCAAAGAATTAGTGGCAAAACTCATTCACCAACAAGGGCCTCGCAACGATAAGCCCTTTATTGCCGTCAACTGCGGCGCGATTCCGCATGAATTAATGGAAAGTGAGTTTTTTGGACATAAAAAAGGTAGCTTTACAGGAGCTGTGACAGATAAACAAGGTTTGTTTCAAGCAGCAGATGGCGGAACTTTGTTTTTAGATGAAGTGGCTGATTTGCCTTCTTCATTGCAAGTTAAACTATTACGCGCCATTCAAGAAAAAAAAGTGCGCGCAGTTGGAACGCAACAAGAAATTCCCGTTGATGTACGCTTGTTGAGCGCAACCCACAAAGACCTTGCCACCATGATCAATGCTGGGGATTTTCGTCAAGACCTTTATTATCGCATCAACGTAATTGAGTTGGTTGTACCGCCGCTGCGCAGTCGCGTAGAAGATATTCCGCAGTTGGCGCAACATCTGTTAGCAAAACTGGCGAAAGCCAACAATCTTAAACAACCGGGATTAGCCGCAACGGCAATTACCGCCTTAAAACAATATCGCTTTCCAGGCAATGTGAGGGAATTAGAAAACATCCTAGAACGTGCTTTAGCGTTATATGATGGTTCTGTGATTACAAAAGAAGACTTAAATTTACCGGCGAGTAATAATTCTTCAAACTTAGCGCAATCGGGCGAGTATGATCCATCACAAGTTTCGCTGGAAAACTTTTTAGAAGATATTGAAAAACAAGCAATTTGTGATGCTTTGGAAGAGAACCGCTGGAATAAAACGGCGACTGCGAAACAATTAGGATTAACGTTTCGGTCTTTGCGTTATCGTTTAAAGAAGCTGGGCTTAGAGTAGTTTTCTAAACGTAGAGACGCAATAGTTGCGTCTCTACAGGTTAAAACGCCTTCTAAGTATTTTGAAAAAAAGTGTTTTAATGAGACTTTTACGTTATGGCTGCGCTTTTTCTTCCTCTATCGCCCAGTTACCAATATCCGCATCCATCCCTTCTCCGCCTTTTTTACCATCCGCGCCAAACGTATAAATATCAATTGCGCCGTGTTCACCTGGGCTTAAATAATAATACGGTTTATCCCAAGGATCTTTATTCACTTGTTTAATGTATTTAGGTTGCAATGCTTCCAAACCTTGCTCGGTAGTTGGATAACTAAATTTGTCCAATTTATACAAATCCAATGCCGACTCTATTGCCATAATATCTTGTTTGGCTTTCACAACGCGGGCTTTATCCGGTTTGTCCATCAATTGCGGCACAACAACCGCGCCCAAAATCCCTAAAATCACCACCACAATCATGATTTCGATTAAGGTAAAACCTTGCTGTATTTTTTTGTTCATAAATTCCTCATAAAAATGGATTAAAAATTTGTTTTGTATCTGGAAATGAATCTCTCTTCAAAAAATTCAATTTAAATCGTAAATTGAGCATTACGAGTTATTTTTCTTCGGGCTTAAAGACACACAAAGAAAGCTCTTTTATGGGTTTGAAATGCTTATAGTTTGCCGTGATTAAGCTGAGATTATTTTCAATCGCAGTTGCGGCAATAATGGCATCACCTGCACGAACACTGTGAGATAAACTGTATTCTTCCACAAAAATCAGCACATCAGTATCGAAAAGCATTAGTAACGCGCTCCCCTTAACCGCGCCATCGTTTCTTCAACCGTTTCTTCCGTGTCTTTCGACATCCCGAAAAAAGGGTGTGCGGTGACTGGGTTTTTCACAGGCATTGCCGCTGTAAGCTGTATTTCAGCTTCTTGAGGTTTGAATTTTTTAAGAATCCAAGAATCTCATTTTTAACGGTGTCGTTATAGATGTTGAGAATAATAACTTCCATTAGAAACCTCTTGCTGTTATTAATGAGAAAGGTGTTAAGTGTGCAAAACAGTTTCTACAACGTTCATAGAGCGCAATACGTTTCACTATTGTGCCTTAGAAACTTTAATTGGCATGTGCATAAAAAACACGATTCATAACAGTATCGGGCAGCGCAATACGGTCAAATAGCGTAGCAGGATAAAGATAATCATCGCCGGATTCGTCAATAACGCGGATTTGACCATGTTTTTCGGCATCTGCATCGAAAAGCACTTCGTAGAGTTTGCGCACTTCTAGCGAAACTTCATAATTACGGTTATCAACGCAGACAGCAAATTCGTGTGTGTTCATAGTTGTTTGTCCAAATAGCATTTTATTTTAAACTCGCGTTTACCGATGCCTGATGCTTCGTACCAGTGGATTTCTGCTTCACGAAGCGAGCCATCGTTCAAACGCACGGTAGCGTAGCCTTTGCGCTTTCGCCAGTTGCCAAGACCATGAGTTTTACGAAGTCTGGGTAATTCTCTGATACCCAAGCCGCGTGCAAAAGTTTCAGGTTGTCTGATTTTGCCAATAATTTCAAAGTCCATAGGCACATTTTAAGGCAGTTAATTTAAGGTTGTGGTTTTAAAGTGTTGGGTGTGTAAAACAGCTTATACATTTTTCATGCGGCGCAATACGTTTCACTATTGCGCCCTACCGAGCTACCGAGCTTTAAAATCTTTTTGATTGGATTCACACTACACGTTAATGCAAAGATAGCAGATTCATACCATTACTAGATAAGCCTGCCAGCATTGGAGTTAGCATGGCTGCTATCTGGGATATGTGTTTTTGCCATGATAGATTGAAGCCATTTTCTTGCAACCATTGCGAGGCATCAATATCCGGATGTGCGTGACGTAATACCAGACGCACTTGGCTACGCCAATAAATCAACGTACAGGCATACAGAGAAAACAACAATAAACTGAACGCTACTCCCCAATATTGGCAAGTAGCAACAAAAGTGGCAAGGATGGATTTTTTGAGTACAGTCTCATCCAGTATAGCGATAGGCCATTGCGTCCATGCCGTCATGTGGATAATGCCAAACAGCATAATCATTGAGCCAATAATGATGCCCTGTTCAAGACGTTTGATGCGCTCAACAAAAAATGTCAGGTTGCGCTCATCGCTTGCCGATGGCAATGTTATGACACTGCAAATTGCCATCAGAATAACCACAGGGGTAATCGCTGCTAAGACATTGATTATCGCAATGATGACAAAAACTTTTCCCAATAATAATTCACCAATCAGTGGCGATACTTTCAAGGCTTCGAAAGTAGTGCTAAAAACATTATTGAACATAGCACTGTGATAATCTGCCGTGAGGATGGACCACAAGTTCAATGAGCCAATTGTTACGCCAAGACCCATTATTTTGTATAAATATTGAGATTGACAACAACGATAAACAGTTGCAATGCTCCACACCAAGGCAATAACATAAGCTGCAATTGACAATAAAGAGCTACCCAACCATAACAGACGCGCTTTATATTCGTTGATGGTGTTGAGAGTCGTAATGGGCTCTTTTTCAATGATGGTCAGGATAATAGTTTTTATGCGTAAACTACTCTCGGCATTGACTTCAAATAAAGCATGGCTGACTATTTGAATGAGCACAGCAATTAAGCCGATCAGTAAATAAGCATCTTGGTCAATTAGTTTTTTCATCTTGAACTCCATTGGATAGTAGATTCCCCTCATCAGGCTGAGTGAACGTTATCTCGTTCCCAATCTCAGTTTGGAAATGACCACAGCAAAGTATAAATCACAGCCCCGTCAAACAAAACGGCTTAAAAACCCTTACGCTACACACCGAAAAATGCTTATAGCAAACTACATGCTTTTAAAAAGTTGGGCATGGCTACCCAATCGAGTTAAAAAATATATTTTTCATCCGTTTGGTAAATCAGCAACACATCACCACCGAGATGCAACTCCCTAAAATCGCTCCATTCGCCTTGCAAAACATGGTCTTTCGCTTCCGGCGGTAAAGGCTCATCATTTAACAATTTGGCAACATAAAGAAAAAGTTTGGTCGCCTGAGTCTCCGTTAAACGCACAGTCCGCATATCTTTGATAAAAGTTTTATGGCGTGAAAGTGTTTTCATTGCGCATGACAGCTTTGTTGTAATTGTTCAAGCGTGATATTTTCCAAATTCTTTTTAGCACGAACCTCTAACATGGCAGCTTTTGTGGTTTGATTGGGAATTTTTTCAGATTCTTTGGCTTGTTTTATTAATTTTTCTTCAAACTCTTTAATCTGTTGCTGAACAATGGCTGGAGGTAATGTGTCGGGAATGTTGACTAATACTTGCATGATGATTTCCTCTTTTTATTTCGTAACTGATGAATCTCGCTTTTAAACTCAGTTTGGCATGATTAGAACAAAGCATAAATCACTGCCGCGTAAAACAAAACGGCTTAAAACTTCTTTACACACTCACCCCGCAAGCTGATTCAGGTTAAAAATAGGCAGCATAATCGCTAACACAATGGTTAATACAACTCCGCCCATCACTAATAATAATAACGGCTCTAATAAAACCAGAAAATTGTTAATCCAGCCTTTCAACTCGCGTTCTTGGGTTTCGGAAGCTTTCTCCAGCATCACATCCAGTTTGCCACTAGACTCACCGCTAGCGATTAAATGAATCGTCAATGGCGTAAAACCATAACCTTTCCTCAGTGCTTTCGATAAACTACTGCCTTCCCTAACTTGTTGAATAGCTTGTAAAACTGTATTGTGCATTGGGATATTGGTAACAACTTTCGCCGCAATTGTCAGCGCATTGAGCATTGGCACACCACTCATTAACAAAGTGCCTAAAGTTCGACAAAATCGCGCACTATTCAACGTTCGTAATAATGGTGAAATGAGCGGCATTTTCAACAAAAAACTATGCCATTGTTTTTTAATGAGCGGATTTTGCAACGCGGCATACACACCACCGTTGAGTAAAAACAGTCCGATAAGAATGAATATCCCATAGCTTTGCAGCACATTACTCACTTGAATCAAGCCGCGCGTCAAAGCAGGTAATTCCTGATTCATGCTGTCGAAAACTTTGATGATTTGCGGCACAACGTAAACTAACAATCCCACCACCACACTGGTGGCGACAATCGACAAAATCAACGGATACAACAACGCGCCGAGGATTTTTTGTCTCAACTCTTGGTCGCGCTCCACATGGTCGGCGAGACGTTCAAACACCATCGCTAAATCACCAGATTGTTCGCCTGCGGAAACGGTGGCGATATAGTCTTTTTTGAAAATGCGCGGAAAGGCCTCTAAAGCCTGCGCTAATGGTTTGCCGGATAAAATATCGGAGCGCACCGCCATTAAAATCATTTGGATTTTTGGACTTTCGCTTTGTTGCGCCACTGCTTGCAACGATTCTTCCAATGGCAACGCGGCGCGTACTAACGTGGCAAGTTGGCGTGTCAATAATGACAAATCGGACGCGCTCATAGTCGGCGCAAACAGTGTTTTTTGGCTGGTTTGTTTGCTGTTGTTTTTGACGTTGACCGGATTAACTTCCAGCGGTTTCAAACCCTGATTGCGCAATTGTTGTCGCGCTTGTTTGGCGTTGTCGCTTTCCAAAATTCCTTTTTTAACGTTGTCCTGTTTGTCTAAAGCACTGTAACTAAAGGCTGGCATGAATCCTCACAAAGATACTTTCTATTTATAAATCAGTTAATTGTGCTATCGGCAATCCCGTTGCTTGTGCAATCATATTGATGTCTATGCCGAGTTGTTTCATGTTTTTAGCGGTCAGCAAAATTCCTTTTTCGATGCCTTTTTCGATGCCTTTTTCAATCCCTTCATCTATGCCTTCAAGCTTGCCTAAAACAAAAGTTGATTCGTATAAACTCGCTTCGTGATGAAGTTCTTTTTGATGCAATTCATACGCAACGCGCTCTGGTTCATTCATTTTCAAAACATCAAGCGTTTCTTGCGCTTGTTTTAAACCTTTTGCAGTAAAGCCTTCTTCAACGATTTCGTTTTTTAGAAAATAAATCCATTCATCTAATGTATCTTTGGCAATGTCATTAAAATTGCGAATTTCAATTAAATAATATTCGGGATAAATATCGGCGATTTTTTCGGATTTATACAAGCGTTTTTGTTCCGTGCTGAGTTGCAATTCACTATTATTATGCAAGCCAATAAAATGCGTCGTGCCGTGATAAATATAATCATCGCCTTTGCCAAAGTCGAAATACAGAATATTAATGGAAATGACTTTGCTGACTTCTGAATACGCCGCGCCTTTCGGTAAATGTTCGCTAATCACTTTGCTGCTGGCAAATAAAATCCGTTGTAAATAATCGAGTTCGCGGGAATATTGAATTTCAATAATCAGAATGCGTTTTTCGCTGTCGGTGACTTTTATATCTACGCGATTGGATTTGCTGTTTTCTAATTCCTGATTGCTTTCGCTTTCCAAGACTTCAAGAATCGTTATATCGGTAAACAGTAATTCGCTTAAAAAGCCTTCTAAAATACCGAAGTTGGCTTTGCTGCGGAGGATTTTTTTGATTGCCCAGTCGAAGCTAATTAGTTTTCTGCTCATGATTTGACTTTATATATCTAATCTAAACACTAAATCACTTGCATTTTTTAATACAAACTTTGCTACATCTTCACCTGCTAACAAATAAATTGGGCAATCAATTTTATCTGAAGATTCTTGAATTTTATTTTCTAACTGCTCAGTTCTTTCTGCTGTTGTTATTATCATTCCGGCAGATGCTTTATATGTCTCTATTCCTGTTTTAACTTGTTCAACCGCTGTTAAATCATAAAGCTCACCACCGAATGATTTAATTTGAACAACAATTATATTCTCAAAATCTATGACCCCAATCGATGATCTTGTTGTAACAATTAAATCTGCACCATTATCTGTTTTCCATCCAAAACCATTAGCTTTGACATTAACAACATCTGGTATTTTTCTAAAGACTTCAACAAAAAAACGTTCTAAGTCTTTGCCTTTGTGTGTCGTGTGAAGAAGAGAGGTTATTTCTTTAAGATATTTGTTTGTTTTTTCTCTTAAGTGGAAAACTTCCTTAGTTTCGCCATGTTGTAAATTTACCGAATTATTTTTTAAATTATCTATAGACTGGAGAAAGTCATTAACAGCGTAAATTCGATGGTAACGCTGCCTTGGATTAAGGTTGACACTAGGGAGAATGTTTTTATCTCTTCTATTAAATTCAATAATGGTATTTACATCAACTGGAATAAAATGCCTAAAATCTGTTCCCCATTCACACATTAATCCCTCATCAAAAGCATATTCATCACTAACTTGTATAGCTACGCATTTTCCCCAAGAAGGTGTATTGATGTGTACAATCCAATCCCCCTTTTTTATTTCAAGCAAAAATAACTGTTTGGAGTGCCACTCAGACCAGACTTTTCCTTTTAAATTATGCTCATCTTTTTGAGACCAACCAAATCGTGACTTTCCGGCTTTGATAGATTCATAAACCAATTTTTTAGCTTCATGGTCGGTAACGCCAGTAAATGCAAATACAGTCATTTTGTAATTCTCCAATCATTTATATTTGTAATTCGCTTTATCCTTCGCGAGTCACCCGCAACACTTCATCCAAACTGGTCAAGCCTTGTCTAACCTGCTCAAAACCATTATCCCGAATCGAAATCGTCTGTTTTCGCGCCAACGCCTCTAATTCCAACGTCGTCGCCTGATTATAAATCGCATCCCGAAATTCATTATCTATTTGAATTAACTCATAAATCCCCATTCGCCCTTGATAACCGCCATGATAACAAGCAGCGCAACCTTTCGGATGATAAAGAATCAACGGCTGTTTAGAAATATCCACGCCCATCAACTGCGCTTCGGCATGATCCGCTTCGTAAGGCTGGCGACATTTCGGGCAAAGTTTTCGCACCAACCGCTGCGCCAACACACCAAGCAAACTGGAGGTTAATAAAAACGGCTCAACGCCCATGTCGGTGAGACGGGTAATCGCCCCAATCGCGCTGTTGGTGTGCAACGTGGATAACACCAAATGTCCGGTTAAACTGGCTTGCACCGCGATTTGCGCCGTTTCGCCATCGCGAATTTCCCCAATCATCACAATGTCGGGGTCTTGCCGCAAAATCGCGCGTAAACCACGGGCGAAACTCATTTCAATTTTCGCATTCACCGCCGTTTGGCTAATGCCGTCGAGGTGATATTCAATCGGGTCTTCCACCGTCATAATGCTGCGGGTGTTTTGATTCAACATCGACAAACCCGCATACAGCGTGGTGGTTTTTCCTGAACCGGTTGGCCCTGTGACCAAAATAATCCCGTGTGGAAATTTGAGTAATTCGGCAAACCGCTGTTCGTCACGCACGGGCATTCCCATTTTCAGCAAATCCATTTGTCCAGCTTGTTTATCTAACAAGCGAATCACCACGCGCTCGCCATGTCCACTCGGTAAAGTGGAAACCCGTAAATCAATCGCATGTCCGGCAATTTTTAATGAAATTCGACCGTCTTGCGGCAAGCGTTTTTCAGCAATATCCAGTTTTGCCATCACTTTCACCCGCGAAACAACTAAGGAAGCTAAGGCTTTTTGCAAAGTTAAGACTTCTCGCAACATGCCATCAACACGAAAACGAATTCGCAGCCGTTCTTCAAACGGTTCAATGTGAATATCGGAGGCTTTTTCTTTAATCGCTTCGGTCAAAGTGGCATTAATCAAACGAATAATCGGCGCGTCATCCGCGCTATCCATTAAATCTTCCGTTTCTGGCACTAATTCCGACAGTTGTGCCAGTTGCTCATCATCAATTTCTTCCATTTCCTGCATAGTGCTGGATGAGCCGCTTTGATAAATTTTTTGCAATTGCGCATTAAAATCATCTTGGCTGACCACCACAATTTTCACCGGATGATTGATTTGCCGCCGCGCTTCGCTAATTGCCTCTAAAGCAGTTTGGTCGTGTATCCACAGTTGTGGATCGTGCTCATCATGGCGGTAATAGAGCACGCCTTGGGTTTTGGAAAAATAAAATGGCAGCATAAAACTTATTGGGCAGCTTTGGGAGTTGCATCAAGTTCTGGAACAGGTTCAACTTGGGGAGTAATTTGGTAACTTTTATAGTCTGGAGTTAAAAGCATATCTTTTTGATTGAATAATTTCTGTTCTTGTTCCACTTTCGATAATGCTTTTTGTGTAGAAGGATTATTCGTATCTTCTGAATCAATAATGGTAGGTCTAATAAACACCATCAAAGTCCGTTTAGTGCTTGTTGTTTTTTGGGTTTTAAACAGCCAGCCTAGCAAAGGAATGTCACCTAACACAGGAACAGAATCAAGCCCATCATCCATTTGATTATTCATTAATCCGCCTAACACCAACATATTGCCATCTGCAACTGAAACATTGGATTTGATGGAGCGTTTAGTCGTGGTAATACCTGCTGTACTGGTTGTATCTTTAACGGCAGAGGTTTCTTGCGAAATTTCTAAGGTAATCATACCGCCTTGATTAATTTGAGGTTTTACTTTTAAAATCAAACCGACATCTTGACGTTGCACGGTAGTAAAAGGATTCGTTGCCGCTCCACCTGTTGGTTGTGTATAAGAACCGGTTACAAACGGCACGTTTTCACCTACCACCATTTCGGCTTCCTTGTTATCCAAAGTCAAAATTTGTGGCGCAGATAAAATGTTAGTATTTGCGTCATTTTTAATCGCGTTCAACATAACACTAATATCGCCTTTACTGATAAGTGCAGAAAATCCCCCTGTAAGAAGAGCTTTTGTTAAATCACTATTGGCTAACGCACCAACTGTTCCTAACAAGCCTGCATTTTTCGTTGGTCTGTTGGCAACACCTGCGCCATTATTGGTTGCCACACCCCATTCAACGCCTAATCTTTGGGTATTATCAGTTGAAATTTCCGCAATAATCGCTTCAATCATCACTTGCTTACGCGGAATATCCAATTGTTTCAGAATTTCTTGAATAGCCTGATAGCTTTGAAAATCTGCTGAAATAATCAACGAGTTAGTTGACTCATCTGCAATAATACTGGTTGAGCCTGTGCTCGTGCCACCAACATAAGCTGCCGTTACTTGTCCAGCAGGATTAGAACCCGGCACAGCACCACTCGGCGCAGAAGAGCCAGAAGCCACTGCACCTGATTTATTATTAATCACTTTATCCAAAATCGGAGCTAAATCGGTCGCTTTTGCGTATTTCAACGCCACCACATGATGCGCCGCATGATTGGCGATAGGTGTATCCAAACGCTTGATAACTCTAGCAAAACGCTCACGCTCAGCTTTATTGCCACTGATGATAATACTATTGCTGCGCTTATCCGCAGTCACTGTACCGCTGGTTTCGGTTTTTTTCGGCTGCGTTTCGCGCAAAATTCGCAACACTTCATCCGCATTCGCTTGATACAACGGCACAATTTCATCACGATCTGGATTTGGTTTATCCATAGAATCAATTATGCGCAGCAATCGCTGAATATTTTTTTCACTATCGGACAAAACCAACGTATTCGTGTCCATATACGCTTGCAAATATGCCTCTCTTGGCATTAACGGGCGTAAAACTGGAACTAACTGCGCGGCAGAAATATTTTTGATTTTTACAATCCGCGTGATTTGCTCAGCACCACCCGGAACGGCATGAGAGCTGGAGGTTGGATTTTGCTTCGCTTCTTCTAGCGGAATAATTTTAATAACATCGCCTTGTTCAAGGGCTACATAATTGTGAGCCCGCAAAACATCTAAAAAGACATCGTAAATAGACTCTTTTCGCAACGGGGTTTTAGAAAGAATCGTTACTTTGCCGTTGACGCGCGTATCAATCAAAATGTTTTTGCCGATACAGTCACTGATGCTGGTGATAACCTCTCTAATTTCTACATTCACAAAATTTAACGTGACCCCTTTTTGTTTTTTGCAATCTTCTGCGCTAAAAGCATAAGCAGAAACAGGGGTCAACACGGAAATAAAAAGGGCTGCACTAATGACTATTGAACGGCGGCAAGGGAGTGTTGGCATTAAAATCATGAGGAAAAGTTGCTAAGAAACACTAAAAAAGACCTAAGAGATTGACTCTCAGTTTGCGAAAGTTAAGTTATTTTAACTTAAAAATTTTAATTATCGCCTGTTAAATTAAATTCTCTCCAAAAAAGATTTTTTTATAAATTCGGGATAGAAAAGCGAATTTTTTAGCGTAATTTTAAAAAATAGGTCATATCACACACCATGCTGAGTTATATAACATAGTTTTTTTAAATCTTTGTGACTACTCAATTTTCGATTATTTTGGCGCAACTATTTTCCAAAAATTAATCTTTATAAATCAAAATCCTACATAAAATTTAACTTTAAAAGCACGAATTGGCACAACACCTGCATTTATACATAACAAGTTACCTAGCTCATGGTTGCTTTTTAAGTGTGATTATTAATCCTTTGTTGTAAGTCATTCTATTAATTTTTAATTTGGGGAAATTCATGTTAGATACAAGATTTAAAAAAATCGCTTTATGCACAATCGTTACAGCATTATGCGGAGCTGCTCAAGTTGCTTCTGCTCATACTGGCATTAGAGACTCAGGTTTTGTTGAAGGTCAAGGTAACACAGGCGTAAGCGTAAACGTAACAACAGGCGTGGTTGCTCCAAGTGCATCAGCTTACAACGCATTCACAATCACTCATGGTTGTGCAACCAACGCAATTGCTGAAGGTACAACAGGTACTGTTCGCAAAAACGTGATTGCAATGGCAGCATTGTTCCCAAACTCACCGAATGCAGCTGATGTTAAAATTTATCGTTACAAAACAGGCACAATTGCAACAGGCGTAAAAGGCGTTGACGGTACTGTATTAACAGGTGCAGCATCTTCATTACCTGTAACTAGTGCTAATGATTTAACTGACGACATCAACGGTGCTGTTGCAGGTGCTGGTTTAACAGGATTAAGTTTAGGTCTAGTTAGCCCTAACTTATTTGGTAACAGTGTACAACCAAAATTAGATGCTGTAGGTGCAGTTAGAGGTTATAGCGTTTTTAACACAGCTAAAACACAAGCATTAACTGAAAGCATCATCAGCACAACAGGTCTTTCTGCATTCAAAATGGCAGTTCCTACTTTCAAAACAACTTCTTGCGCGGCTAATTTAATCGTGCGTGTGGCTGTAACTAACTGGTGTATGAAAGGTCTTACTAGCAAAACAGCGGTTGATCGTAAAGACGTTTGGATTGGCACAGACACAGGCAGTGTAAAATACAGCATGATGGGACCTAACCATGAAGTGATGCCAAACAGCCGTACAACAATGGGTATGACTGATGCAACTTTGTCTGAACAAGGCAATGGCACAAGCTTTTGGCCAAAAATCACTGTACGCCGCGATTTAGTTAAAAACCCATTACCAGCAAGCTGCAACGGCGAAAGCTATGACGTAGTAGTTCAACCATCTGGTGCTGATATTGACGCTAACTTGACTATCCCAGGCTTTTTCTAAGCTTATCAATAGTCATAAACAGTTTTAACTGTTTACTTTTTTAGTTAGATCACCATTAAGTGCGCCTTCGTTATGAAGGCGTACTTTTTTCTAAGCAGTCCTTTGATATATCAGGAAAAATATCAAAAGCTTTATTTTGAACTCAACATAAACAGATAAGAATCAAGCGATTTTCATCTTTGTTATATAATAAAAGCTTAATATACTGCTTTCGGTATGTGTTAATTTTAAAAAAAGGAGTTCTAATGAAAAAAACTACATCACAATCAATCTTTATTGCCGCTGCATTGTTTTTCACTACCCATGCGGCTTTTGCACATGACCAAACCGGCGCGTTAGGAAAAGCGGCTGGCGCGACTGATTATTACGCCATTTCTTGTTTTGATGATGGCAATGGTGCTGCTGCTTATCTGGCTTTTCAAGTCATCGACGCATTACCTGTTGCGGCTCCTGTTGTGAGTGCGCAAGTCACTAAAGGTCGTTTGGCAGTCAACACAACAGATGCCATTGATGGCGATGCGACTTATAGTCCAAAAGTGTTAGTCAAAGGTGGCAATGGCACTTATTCTGTATCCGTTGATAAAACCAAAGCTGGCGTAGAAAATTATTCGTTTCAATACCACTGCGAAACATCTGACAACCAACACACTGGCACTAGCATTATTCCTATGCAGAACCAATAAAAAAATATTTATCTGCTTATCCCTCCCCTACTCTCTTTTCGTTTTCCCTTTATCTCTCTGATGCTTCCCACGTTGAATGTTTAACGTGGGCTTTTTTTTGCACGTCAAAAAACTATGTTATTTGACACACTTGGAATTTATCAGCGTAGCCGCCGGAGTAACACGCTTTAGGAAACGAGCATGAAACAACTTATGCAAATATTTAATGTAGGTGCGGATTTATCCGCACAGTGCGAATGAATTCGCACCTACAGTTGCCAGATGTTCCTTGGCTGTTTTCAATGCTATTGCCTCCTTAATAATTACTTAAACCGCATCCATTCAGAAACACATAGTTTTTTAAAATGGTTAGATGCAATGTAAACGTGTAGAGACGCAAAATATTGCGTCTCTACGGTTCAACAAAAAACTACGTTTCTCAAATTAGATGAAGTTTAAGTGAATGACAGCCACCTGACTTTAGAAATAAATTATCGAAAAATTTTTAAGACGACTGGTCGTCTTGAAAAATTTCGCAGCATTAAGACAATTAGCAGAATATGTTTATCACCCAAACCTTTCAGAGGCTGTGAAAGTATTGTCATTTTGGAGTGCAAAACCTAGGTTTTGCACTCCAGGATCATAGATAAATCAATAATTTAAAAATAACATTTTGATGTTTTTTGAATACTTTCACAGCCTCTTCAGGTCTCGAAGACCTGAACGTTTTTTTATCCCTGAAAATGTAAACGCAATGACTTACACGTTATTTTTGCGTAACAATCTTTATCAACTAGCGTATCAACAAATCCGCCCCCAACCAATCGACTAAAAAGCGACGATAATATTCTGCTTTATGAACTTGCAAATGCTCCAGTGGATTAAAATTATCCGTTAAAACTAAACCTTGTGTTTTATCAACATTGAATTTGCGCGTTTGCAACCAATTCACTTGCTCTGCGTTAAGCGTATTGCTGTTTATATCAATCGCTTTATTGCTGGCTAAGAAAATAAAATCATTAAAATCTTTGCCCGGCTCAGAAATAAACACAGTTTGCTCCGCAAAAACTTCGCCCAGCGTTTTAGCCACCGACGCTAATCCAGCATTGTAGCCTTGTGAAAACGCCACAAAATTCAGTGCCAAAATGCCGTTTTTACTTAATAAACTGCGCAATTGCGTTAAGGCTTCCACGGTTAATAAATGCGCAGGCTCAGTGCCGCCGGTAAAACAATCGTGAATAATTAAGTCATATCCGCCAGATAAATGCCGAATTTCATAGCGTGCATCACCGACAATATTCTGCCCTGATGATTGAAAGCCAAAATAATTGCTTGCAGCATTCGCAACTGCTGGGTCAATTTCTAAAGTATCCACTTTAAGACCGTATTGACGATGCAACACATTCGCCATGTGCCCCGCACCTAATCCCACGATTAAAACTCGATTCATATTGCCGCGTAACGCTGGAATCAAACCGACAATATCTTGATACGTTAATCTGCTTTCGCCATTGCTGATACTTGCCGCGCCAATTGTGGAAGCATCTGAAGTGAGAATGCGCAAATCATGCGTTTTTTGATCCATCACGCGCACCCTGCCGTATAGGCTTTCGTGCTCAGAAATAATTTCAAACCCACTATTGCCGGTTGAAATATGCCCCGCACTTACAATTTTTGGCACAAGCGCAAGTCCAACAATGCTTAAAAATACACAGGGCAAAATGGCTGCGGTCAGCGCAAATTGTTTTTTCTCATAAATCCCAACCATGATGGAGAGCGCGAATAAACAAACACCTAAGCCGATTAAAATTTGCCGCGAACCTAACATCGGGAACAAAAAGAATCCTAATAACAACGTGCCAATCACGCTGCCAACCGTGCTAACGGCGTAAATTGAACCGGAACTTGAACCAATTCCTTCTAAGCGCGAGGTTGCAAGTTTGATGGCAAACGGACTGACCATGCCTAACATGGTTAAACTGGGCGAAAACAAGACTAACGCACTAACAAAAGCCCCCATGCGCAAGCCTAATGGATCGGTTGCCAATAATATCGAGCGCGTTACCCAAGGAATCAACAAGGTAAACAATGCTGCCAGCGCGATAATCAACGAAAGTCCGGTGCGTTGTGCGTTGTCCGCCCAGCGACCACCAATAAAATAGCCAGTTGCCAGCGCAATCATCGTCACTGAAATCAAAGACGACCACACATATAAACTCGCTCCGTAAAAAGGCGCAATCATGCGTGTGCCTAGCAGTTCTATCACCATCACTGAAGCACCGGTGAGAAAAATAGTGATATACAGCCCAGCGCGTCCGAAAACATTTAAAGAGTTATCAAGCATCGTGTTATTCCAATAAGTAAAAATTTATTTTTAAAATCAGTTTCTGATAGTTTTAAGTGATTAATCAAAAATTTTATCGCCTAAACCTTCCAGGTCTTTAAGACCTGGAAGGTTTTTATATCTGAATTCCGCTACAACCCATCTCGCCCTGCACATCCACCCACAAATGCGGCAAACCTAATTGCGCCAGCCACGCCGCGCCTTCGGCTTCTTTTAACATGGCAATGGTGGAAGCACTACCGGCAACAACACAAAAATCGCCCACCACGCTCACCGAAGCTAAGTGTTTGATTGGCCAGCCTGTTTTTGGATTTAAGATATGACTGTAACGCACACCATCAAGCACAATACAGCGTTCATAATCACCGCTGCTGGCAAGTGCGCCTTCTGTTAAATTTAAGGTAGTGAGCATTTCTCCAGCGCGACGCGGATGTTGAATGCCAATCCGCCACGCGCTGCCGTCTGCGCGAGCACCGATAATTTTTATGTCGCCGCCTAAATTAATAATGCCGTGTCGAATTCCTGCTTGCTGGCAAAGCGCGGCAGCGCGATCAACCGCGTATTCTTTCACCACGCCACCAAAGTCGATTTCCATGCCTGCGGTTAAAAAAGTTAAGCGCGGTGCAGTCCAATCGACTTTTTCCCAACCCACTTTGCCAAGCAAAGCATGTAAGGTCTGTTCATCAGGCAAAATATTTTCTTTAAAAGACCACGCGCGGCGCAAAATTCCTGACGTTATATCGAATAAACCGTCACTTTCTTGATAACAAGTGGCAGCATAATGAAGCAATCCCGCTGTTTCGTTGTCGACTTCAATTGCACCGCCAACCGCAGCAACGCGATTCATTTCTGATAAAAAACTGTCACTGCGATAACGTGAATAAATAGCTTCTAAGCGGCGCACATCCCGAATCACCGTATTGGCGATTTGTTGCGCAACAGTAGAATTTTTTGCATAGAATTGAATGTCGCAAGATGTTCCCATCGCTTTGAATTCATAGCGGAAAAATTTAAGTGAACGTTGTTTCAAGCGACTTTTCGGTGAGATTAGGGAGCTCGTTTCATCAGCTCTCTGAGTTTCTGAATATCCATTGTGTTAAGAAAATCAGGGTTTTGAAACCAAATTGTGTTAAAGCGAAAATCAAACATTTCTGCGATGGCATCTTTGGGAGACCAATCTTCAAACACCATCCGATACGTTGCAACGCTGTATCCGGTGCGGTCGCGCCCTTCTGCACAATGAATAAACACGGGTGAGTTGTTAGTGTTTTGAAAATCTCTCTCTAACTCTTTCATCAACACAATCAGCTGTGCGGTATCAGGATTCCAAGCGTGCATCGGGATGCGTAAATAGTGCAGCTGTGTGCCGCCTAATTTAGCAAAGTCGTCGTAATCATCATGCGTATCGCGTAAATCAATTACCGTTTTCACGCCTGCTTTTTCTAAATTGCGAAAACCTTCTGCGGTCGGTTGCGAACCGCGCCAAAGTTTTGCTGATACTTTGGTAAAATTTTCTACGCCAGCAATTGCAGTATCAGACGGTAATTGCCAATGTTGTGTGAAAGGTGGCGCGGGTGGTGTTGCGCAGCCATTGAGAAGCAGTGAACTACACAAAAAAACGTAATGCGTTATTTTCATTAGATTCATCTTAAAACGCATATCCCCACGCCAGTGATAACGCGCCTTGCCGCTCCAGTTGGAAGCCATTCACTTTGTCTGAAACGGGTTGCAGCCATTCAAATGCCAAATGATTGCCCTCAAAACTACCGCCCGTCACGGTTGCATTCACACCAAAACCAACATCCCAATATTGTCCGCCGTAGTTTGCCGGATAATCAAAGGAGCTGGATTTGTCGTGCACTTCATTATATTCACCACGAATCGAACCTTGTGTGGTGTACACGCCGCGCACGGAGGTGGAAAGCCAATCGAAAATGTTATAACTGCCCCACACTGTGCTTTGAAAAATATTGCCTAAGGCGAAACCGGATTTGTTTTGTTTTTCAAGCCGTTTCGTGCCGCTTAATTGTGCGCCCCACGACCAGTCGTCAAGGTGTCCGGTGTACGTCACGCTTGGTTTAAAGTCCCATGTGCCGCTACCTAATTGCATACCGTAATGGACAAAACCTAAATCATCTCCACCCGCGCCATGATGAATCGGTCTGTATTTAATCCCAACATTGCCGGTTGGGGCACTAAAACCAATGCCTGCATGAAGATGATGTTCTCCATTATCAAACAACTTAACCAAAGCATACATGCCCGTATCACCAATCCCGCCTGTGGCGTGTTCATGGCTGATGTGATGGTTGACAGCTTGCGCCAATTCATTATCAAGCGTTGGAATTCTGATCCGCACACGCGGAATCGCGCGAAAATTCATATCCATTGTCATAAACTGCGGCATCAGCATCAGATTAAGCCAATCGGTCGGCGCGTACATAATATCCAACATGTGCATTTGCATAGTGTGATCAGTGGCTCTGACCAAACAATATTCACTGCGCTTTTGACCACAGCCATTATTTCTGACAGTTAAATCATCCACAAAATCAGCACCATGCTGCATATTTCCTGATTGAAAACCGTACATATAACGATAACCAATCATAATATCGTCAGCTTGACTGAGCATGTGGTCAAACATCACCCCCGCTGGCGCGTGACCGCCATGATGACTATGCGCAGAGTGTCCTGCATGTCCTGCGTGTTCACTGTGGTCGGCTATGCGAATATTGGCAAGCGTGGATAAATCAACTTTCAATGCGGCATTGACTGTGTAGTAATTAAAATCGGCATAACTCCCTTCACCGCCACCGCCTAGCTTTAATGCGCCTTTGTGGGTGTAATATTCAAATCCCGCTTCCAGCGTCAGCCCTTTCGCAAACTTTTTACTCACTGTGATGCCGCTGCTTAACGCACCATAACCTGATAAACGTTGGTCGCTGGAAAAATAACTGGGCAATTGGTTCGGATCGTATGGAATTGACTTAATCGGCACGCCTTTTTTATTGTAAATAATCTTGTTATAAGCCTGCTGCGAAATCAGATACGGGGTATAAAAATCCGCACTATCCTGCGTGTAATAGCGAACTCGCGGCGTAACCATCCAACTATTGCCAATCGGCTGTCCCCAATCCAATTCAAAAGTATGCGAGTTAATGCCCCAGTCATCGTGATAAAAACGATAATCAAAATGCAAGGCGGCATCTAGCAAATCAATATGTTGCGCATAATGCGTATTCAGATTCCATTGATTGCGCTCTTCAGGACGCTGTTCCAGAAACGCATGAGGAGCTCCAGCCGCTAACACGTTTTTAGGCAAACCCAGAGCAACTGTTTTTTGTTTAGGATCAACAAAAAAGATTTCCACCAGTTTATAAGGATTGGACATATAGCCCGTGCTGCGTGTGTAGCCTGCACCGAACTCTATTAAGGCACTTTTATTCAAAACCTGACTAAAACTCAGCTGCGTTGCCCAATCTTCTTTTTGACCTGACAACTTGTTTTTGCCGCTATCAGGATTAATATCAACGTAATTCTTAAAAAATGCGTTGTGCTCTATATATGGCGTGACAAAGTGATCGAGTATCGCGAAAGTGCTGCTGTTGGTGTAGCTTAAACCGAGATTCAAGCTGGTTTGTTTTTGATTAAAATCCCAACGACTACCTAAATTGACAAAGCGCGATTCATAATCCCGTTCCACAGAAATGCCACCACCGACATTTAACGCCATTTCATCCCATTCGTAACCGAGTTTAAAATCACCTTGCTGGCGAGTTTCTGGCGATGCCGTAGACATGGTATGAACGACTTGCTTATTCACTGCGCCATACATTTGTTTTTTAGTTGTACCAAACAAATTGTAATTAATCGGATTAAAATTTCTATCAACAAACAACTGCCCTGACTGAACGTAAGGCGATGCCCCAACCACAGTGGTGACAGCATTTTTGCCTCTGCCAGTGGTTTTTAAAATGGCGCGATTCGCATCAAAAACCAAAGGCGCGGTAGTAATCGGCGTTGCTCCCGACCAAGTATCTTCGCTGTAATTTAAACTCAGTTTAATTCTATCGGCTAAAGTGATTTTCGCGCTGCCATGCAAACTATCCACTTCAATCGGATCAAATTTGCTTTGTGCGCCATACAAATTTCTATAGCCTTCTTGATAATGTCCGTATTGAAAATCCACTTCATTTTCTTCCGCAGCCGCTTGTGGCGATTGCAATAAACCCGGCAACAGCAAAGCCGCCGCTGTTAACGCTTGTAAACTGTTTGATTTGTTTTTAATAGCAGCCACAACCGCCTCCACTGCCCGCATCTCCACCACTCGCAGCTTCACGACTACCATAAATATGACTGCGAAAACCTGTTTGCATCGGCGTAGGGTCTAAAGCCATCTGCGGTTTAGCCAAATTGCCACGCTCCCAAGGCGCAACCTCGGCACAACCTGAAACAGATGCAGTGAATATCCACAATATAAACAATCGGTTAGCTTTATTCATTCCATATCTCTAGTGACTTGCTGGAGACTCTGACAACAATTGTTTTATAAACTGTTGCAACTGCCCCGTTTCTCCAGCGCGAAAACCTAAATGCTCATGGCGAATCACGCCATTGCGGTCGATTAAATAAGAAGAAGGCATGGCTTTGACATCAAACGCTTTTGCACAACGTTGATCTGAACCATTCAGCACCGTAAATTTTGCCGAATGCTCTTTGAGAAAATTTTGCGCATCCACCGCACTTTCATCCATATTCACTGCCAACACTTTAAAGTCTTTGTCTTTAAACTCGTGTTCTAAGCTATTCATAAACGGAAAAGATTGCACGCAAGGCGCACACCACGATGCCCAAAAATCCACATAAACCACTTTGCCTTTAAATTGCTGCAAATTATAGTTTTTTGCATCAGGAATGGAGCTTCCTTCACACGCTGGCGCAACACGCCCCGTTGTTTCAGTGGCGATTGAAGTTTGAATTGATAGGAAAAAAAACAGAGTGCTAAGTAAAATTGTTATGCGCTGATTCATTATGTTGATTTTTTTGTTATGTGGCTCACGATGATGACTCTTCGATAAGTCATATCGGCGCACAGAAAATACACGAGAGATAAAAAATATCTAAAAGCATAAGCACTAAATACGCCACGATTCGCGAAGGCTTATAACGACTCAGTTTTCCAAAAAAAAATCCGCACTATTTATTTAAACTGTGTTATTTAACGCAAATTTATCAGGTTAAATAACACAGTTTTATTCATTCCCATTTTATGACAGCTGTTGATCGTCAATAAAACCACGCACGGTATTGCGCATTTCTTCGGATAAATGTGTTGATTTAAGCTTTTTCTTTAAGCCACGCATAATCATTTGATAACGTTTTGAATTACTCTCTTCGTTAGCAATCTGATTTTGCAGCGTCGAAAGCGCGTTAAACTGCACGTTTTGATTGCTATCATCCATTGCGGCAAATAACCCTGCAATTGCTGCTGTGCTTAAAGGCTCAAAAGCTGACAAACTTTCCGCCGCAGTGCTGCGCACCTCAGGATCAGCGTCGCCACTTAATGCGTTGAGTAACAGTTTTTCCGCTTCTGCGGTCGGATAGGCTGACAATTGTTCCGCGCCATCATGCCGCTGTTGAGCATTTGCGCTTGCCAACCATTGTCCTGCGGTTGCCACTTGCGAGTTTTCTATTGCTTTTTCTTCTTTCAGTTGCGCTTCAGTCGGCTCTAAAGTGCCACCTTGCTGCATGGCAAGCTCACGAAAATCAGGCATTTTCACTTGCACGGCTGGAGCTTTTGCAGGAGTTGCTTTGCTAAGCAATGCTTTGATGGGTTCAAAATTTCCATAAACCAAAACCGCTTTCACAATGCCAGCAATCAAGCCAATTAGCAGCAATAACAAACCGATGCGGCGCACTATTTTTTTCATATCTAGCTCAATAAAAATTTGGTGATTTTGTGGAGTGCAAGCTTTGCTTGCAATGTTATGCAAAACCTATGTTCTTTAGATTTTATGATGTACTGAACTTTATTTTCAATGACTAACAAGAATTATAAACGGATGCTGATCATTGTTAAAACGCTCTGAAACTTTAAAAACGACCAGTCGTCTTGAAAAATTTCGCTCCAACTCAACTTATCCGCACTTACACAAATAAAAAGCGGAGCATGAAGCTCCGCTTTCTTAACGCAAAAACAATAAATGTTTTATTTAGTTTAACAGTGTGCCGTTATCAAGGGTTGCTGCTGGTAAAGAGTTAGGGCAAGTGGGTTGTGACCACGCATCCCAATAAGGAGTGGTTGTTGTGGTTGCATTCAGAATCATCTCATCGCCTTTCAGACCTGTTGCTAAAGGCGTTTGTGCCGCGCCGCTTGCATCCATATTCACTGTAGTAATACCTGAGCCGCCAGGATGTCCTGCCAATGCAGTACGCACTTGCCATGCAAACGCATGATCGCGGCAAGAAGTATCACCAGAAACACCAATCGCACCTACTTTTTTACCAGCCAAATAAACCGCTAAGCCGCCACCAAACACATTCACACCGCCAACACGTTTGCCTTTCATTGGATCTGTTGGAGTGCCATAAGCTGAAGGTGCGCCTGCATACGCTTTAACTGGTGCAACTGGATTGCTAAATTGCAAACCATACAAGCTGCCGCCAGGTTGTACTGCACTGTATAAGTTTGCAGTTGAAATTGCATAACCATCTAAACTAAACGCATTGGCAGTGTTTGCTTTTTGTGCAGAAATTACACGGCTGCCTAACCATTCATTGTTACCTGCTGAAGCTCCAGAAACGCCACTTGTCACAACATCACAAACCATACCTGTTTCATCAACAAACGTCACCCACATAGGCAAACTATAACCACCAGTCACCAGACCTTTTGCAGCAGTCACTGCTGTCTCAAGCGTAGAACGAGAAATGTCAGAGCATTTAGCCATTGCACTTTGACTCATCACAGACAACGCAGCAACACCTAAAATTGCTGATAAAGTAAGTTTTTTCATAAAAAAGTCCTCATACAAAACAAATTATTAATTTTTAAGTGCATTTCACAGATTCAGTTGTGCAAATGCGAAGTGTGCGTGCAATACAAAGGTTATTTGCCAGTGGAAAGTTTATCTTCATCTAACACGCATAAAGAGTTTAGCAAATCTATTCTTAAAAAAACACTTTAAAAACAGGGAAAGCGGCAATTCAAAATCTTCAAAGCAAGTTATTTGCACTCAAACTTATCTTACATTTTTCTGCCTCGGCAAAACTTGCGATAAATAATTCATTGGATAATCAGAACAACTTACGGTTCATTATCATAACTCTTTGAAAAATAATAACTCTATTCAAATATTGCGTGATTTAAAAAACTTTGTTTTTAACCGGATTGTGATCTTGATAGAGTAATTTAAAAAACCTATTTTTTGTTCTTTCTATGCTTTGCGGTTTGTGCCATTATCAATCCATCCGTTTGTTTCATAACAAACACATACACATTAAAACAATATAAATCAATAACTTAACTTATCATCATTTATTGAAAACAATTTCATTCTTAAGGAGAATTATTATGTGCAAACTATTTAGGCGTTATCTTTTTTTAATTCTAATGGTTTATAGCCTGCCGAGCCTTTCGTTTACCGTCAACAATGGCAAAATAAATAATAAATTAAATCAAGTCGTTGTTCTGCGAGGAGTTAATTGGTTTGGTTTTGAAACAGGCGATCATGTTGTGCACGGCTTGTGGGCGCGTCCTTGGAAAAGCATGATTGGGCAAATGAAAAACTTAGGTTTTAATGCGGTGCGCATTCCAGTTTGTCCTGCCTCGCTTTATGGTGCTTCGGTTTCGAGTATTAACTATGGACAAAATCCAGATTTAGTCGGTAAAAATTCGCTAGAAATTCTTGATTTGGTGATGAATGAGTTTAATAAACAAGGATTTTATATTCTGCTCGATCATCATAGCCCTGATTGCAGCGCGATTTCAGAATTATGGACAACTAGCGTTTATACAGAGGCGAATTGGATTAACGATTTAGTGTATATGGCAAATCGTTATAAAGCCTTACCAAAATTTTTAGGAATTGATTTAAAAAATGAACCCCATGGTATGGCAACATGGGGTGCAAATAATCCTCTCACCGATTGGAATAAAGCGGCTGAACGCGCTTCCGCTGCGGTGCTGGCTGCCAATCCTAATTTATTGGTTTTTGTTGAAGGGATTCAAGAAAGCAATGCCTGTAGTGGCAAAATTGCACATTGGTGGGGCGGCAATTTAGAACCGCTCAAATGCACGCCTTTGAATATTCCTGCAAATAAATTGGTATTAAGTCCGCATGTGTATGGGCCTGATGTTTCTATGCAAACGTATTTTAATGCCGCAACTTTTCCAAATAATATGCCAGCGATTTGGAATGCGCATTTTGGTCAATTTGTAACAGCCGGTTACGCTGTGGCAATTGGTGAGTTTGGTGGAAAATATGGTCACGGCGGCAATGCAAAAGATAAAGTTTGGCAAAATGCGTTTGTAAAATATATGTTGAATAAAAAAATCACCAATAGTTTTTATTGGTCATGGAATCCAAATAGCGGTGATACTGGCGGGATTTTGCAAAATGATTGGACAACACCTTGGAATGATAAAGTTGATTTGTTGTTGACCTTATGGCGTAAAAAATCCGTATGTTCTGATGGATTGGATAATGATAATGATGGCTTAGTTGACTATCCAAATGATCCGGGGTGTTTGTCTGTGTTGGATGGTGATGAAGCTAACGCCCCTACTCCTGTCACTGCTTGTACCGATGGGATTGATAATGACAACGATGGCTTTATTGATTTAATTGATTTAGGTTGCAGTTCTAAAGCCGATAATAGTGAAGCCAATCCTGCCAGTGGTGTGAAAGTTAAGAGTGTTGAAATTACAAGCAGCTGGACTACAGGCTATTGTGCGTTAATTCATTTGCAAAATAGCGGTTCTGTTGCTGAAATTTGGAAAGTCAATTTTGCAACAGAAGGCAAAATTAATTCAATGTGGAACGCGGTTTATACTCAAGTGGGCAGCAGCGTGTTAATGCGCGGTGCAGCGTGGAATGAGGTTATGCCGGCTGGAACAAGTCTCGACACGATTGGATTCTGCGCGGATCGTTAATCTCACCAGACCTTCCAGGTTTTAAAAACCTGGAAGGTCTAACTCACCCCAAATCGCTATCCCAGTGAAAAACCTGTACAATGTTTCTCTAAGAGTTGACCGAACAGTCGCTGTTTTATCTTTTTTAAAGATAGAAGGGAGGAAAGTCCGGGCTCCATAGGGTAAAGTGCCAGGTAACACCTGGGAGGCGCGAGCCTACGGAAAGTGCCACAGAAAATATACCGCCTAAATCCCCCTTCCCCCTTTTTTAAAGGGGGTTAGGAGGATTCGGTAAGGGTGAAATGGTGCGGTAAGAGCGCACCGCGCAACTGGCAACAGTTGTGGCAGGGAAAACCCCACTTGGAGCAAGATCAAATAGGGAAACACAATGCGTGACCCGCGCTGTTTCCGGGTAGATTGCTTGAGCCGTCGGGTGACTTACGGCCTAGATGAATGACTGTTTACAACAAAACCCGGCTTACAGGTCAACTCTTTCTTTGCCCCCGATCGAAAAAATCCCGCTTTATTTCATCTAATTATCCATCCATCAACACGTTTTTTCACAGATTTAATCTAATTATCCATCCATCAACACGTTTTTTCGCAGATTTCATCTATACTCTTTCATCACAAGCGATGATAACTAAAATAAAAAATCCCGCTTATTGGTCTTTGCCTCATGTTTTTTTAGCTGAGTAGCAAAGTAGTTTTATAGCACAGAGGAATTTATGAATGCTCAACCAGCGTTTAACTGAGAAACAACGGCATTTTAATGCTGCCATGTATTCTTTTGGTTCTTTTCCAGCTCTTGCTATCAAACAGTTTTTGAATATTTTTTTCCCAAAACCACCAGAAGACGATGGCGATTTAACCTATCTTAGTGAATGGGAACGTGAAAAAGTGATTAACTTTGGCTTAACTGTCGATAATTCCAGTCAAAATCATCATAAAAATCCAGATATTCATTTCAGTCGTTGGGATGTAGAAAAAGCAAAGTATTTTGACTTAGTGAAAAGTTCCCCTCAAAAAAATACTTATCGACACCAAGATACTATGGAACAGCAATTTTCTGTAGATCGCTTTCCACAAACGCCTTACACAAACATCGTCTCGCAACCTCCAAAACATGAATTCAAGCCTGTCGCCAGCAAACCTGTTATTAACAAACCCGTTGCTCCAAAAAAAGCTGAACGCGAAATTGATGATTTTTTTAAAATCTTAGGCTACGAATGATTGCCAGCTAATCATCTGCCAAAGAAAAAAAAGGGAGCATCAGCTCCCTTTTTTATTTCTAAACCGCATCCATTCAGAAACACATATAGCTAACGCACTTTAAATTGATTATAAAACCGTTCGCCCTGAGCTTGTCGAAGGGCTGATTGTGGTTCGACAAGCCCACCACGAACGTTATCATTTTATTGTACGTTAGCTATAGTTTTTTAAAATGGTTAGATGCTATGTAAACGTGTAGAGACGCAAAATATTGCGTCTCTACGGTTAAACAAAAAACTACGTTTCTCAAATTAGATGAGGTTTATGTTACAAATGAGATTCTGTCGTTTTCTATAAAAACAGAAACGCGAATAGAAAAATAAAGCTAATCGCCATAAGTACATAGCGCATCGCATAAGGCAAGTCGCGCACCACAGGAATCATGTCAAACAACCCCAGTCCCATGCCGCCGTAGGCCTCTTTGTATGTTTTACGCGGATTTAAAGGTTCTCCGCATTCAAGACATTGATTTGCTTGCCGTGAAACTTCCTGTTTGCACTTAGGGCACGTTTGTAATTCTGATGTATCAGTCATGTTTTTTTCCTTCCTATTTTTAAGTTCATTCGACTTAACCCATACTGCTTAAGTTACTTTTCAGATAACTCATTGAAATATTATCATTTTTTTACCTGATTTTTTTGCAACAAATATAACAATCATTTCCAATTAAGCTGAAAAAACAGCACTTAAAATTTATCTTGGGAAAAAATGATTGCTAATTCAGGATAGTACGCCAATTCAGATTTTAAACAAGTTAGGCGACTGACAATTTAACGATAGTGATGCGATATGCGCATTTGAGGGAAGTGCTTTTGGCACAATCTGAAAGTCTAATCTTGTTAAATGGCTTAACGTATTGACTTAATGGCGCGCCCGAGACGATTCGAACGTCCGACCACTGCCTTCGGAGGGCAGTACTCTATCCAACTGAGCTACGGGCGCGTAAGGTAAGCTGGGCATTTTAACTGATTACGGCAAAAGTTACGACAACATTGTTAGGAAATCTTTTGTTTATTTTCTCTCTCACGTTCACGTTGTGCTTTTTGAGCAGCAAAAAACTCTTGTCCTTTTTTTCTTGAAACTTCAGGGTCTAAAGGTTTTTTAGCAGCCCATTCTAATTCTTCTTCTGGCAGCTCGTTTAAAAACCGACTTGGTTCAGTCTCAGAAATATCGCCATACCGTTTGCGATGTGTGCAATAACTAAACGTGCAACTGCGCTGCGCTCGTGTAATGCCCACATAAGCCAACCGCCGCTCTTCTTCAATATTATCGCTTTCAATGCTGTTTTGATGCGGCAATAAATTTTCTTCCATACCAATCAAAAACACATGCGGAAATTCCAACCCTTTTGCGGCATGTAACGTCATTAAACTCACCTGATCGCCCGCTTCCGCTTCTTCATTGCGTTCCAAAATATCCATCAGCATTACTTTTGAAACCACTTCTGAAAGCGGCGCGTCCGGCTCACCGCCTTCGTTTTTGCCAATGCGTTTTAACCACTCCACCAAATCCGTGACGTTTTTCAATTGCCGTTTTGCCGCATCGGGAGTTTTCGCATTTTCTTTCAACCATTGTTCATAACCGATTTGCGCAATCGCATGATCAATCACCGCAAAACTATCACCGCGCTCGATTTTATCCGCTGTATCCACCGTCCATTCACAAAACCGCTTTAATCGTTGCACGGCTTTTTCGGGCAATTTTTGCGTCAAGCCCATTTCAAAACAGGCTGAAAACAAACTGATATGCCGTTCATTCGCATACGCGCCCAGTGTTTCCAAAGTTGTAGGGCCAATTTCACGACGCGGGGTATTCACCACGCGCAAAAATGCCGCGTCATCATCATTATTCACAAACAAACGCAAATAACCGAGTACGTCCTTGATTTCGCTATAAGAAAAAAACGAAGTGCTGCCACTGATAAAATACGGAATATTGTTTTCCCGCAAACAACTTTCAAACAAGCGCGATTGATGATTGCCGCGATACAAAATCGCATAATCGCTGTAACGATTGCCGTGTTTAAATTTGTGGTGAATTAATTCTGAAACAATCTGTTGCGCCTCGGTCAATTCGTCTTTGTGCATTAACACCCGCAACGGGTCGCCGTAACCTAAACTGCTCCATAATTTTTTTTCATACACATGCGGATTATTGGCGATTAAGTGATTAGCAACTTTTAAAATTCGCCCCATCGAGCGATAATTTTGTTCTAGTTTAATCACTTGCAAACGCGGGTAATCGCGTTGCAATTGCGATAAATTTTCTGCACTCGCGCCGCGCCACGCATAAATGGACTGGTCATCATCACCGACCACCGTAAATTTGCCTAAACTGCCGACTAACAGCCGCAATAAGTGATATTGCGTGACGTTGGTATCTTGATATTCATCCACCAATAAATAACGAATCCGATTTTGCCATTTTTGCAAAGTTTCTGGCGATTGTTGAAACACTTGCACGGGTAGCAGAATTAAATCATCAAAATCCGCCGCGTTATAGGCTTTTAACTGGCGATTGTAATAGCCATATAACACTGCCGCGCTGTATTGTTCTTTGGTCGCGCTGCTCAGGGCTTGTTCCGACGTGACAAAGGCATTTTTCCATTGTCCAATTTGCGTGTTATAAAAATCCACTTCATCAATATCGTAATCGTTTACGCTGTGCGAAATTAAACTTTTCAGCAAATTTCGTTTGTCTGATTCATCAAATAAAGTGATGCCGGCTTTGTAGCCTAAAATTTTGTGTTCTTTGCGTAAAATTTCCAGCCCTAAAGAATGAAAAGTGGAAACACGCAGCCCGCGACTTTCTTGCCCGTCTAATAGTTTTTCGACTCGCGATTTCATTTCACGCGCGGCTTTATTGGTGAACGTCAGCGCGGCAATATTACGCGCTGCCACGCCGTGTTTAACTAAATAAGCAATTTTTTCGGTAATCACCCGCGTTTTGCCACTGCCCGCTCCGGCAAGGACTAATAATGGCACATCGGTGGTTTTAACGGCGGCGAGTTGTTCTGGGTTTAACTTTGATGACATGACAGTCTTTACTGTAGGGCGGGCACGTTGTTATGCCCTCTAACAAATCTAACAGATGAAAAAGGTGGGCAAAAAAGCGTGCCCACCCTACGATGATTGATTAGGATCTTAAACTAAGCAATTCTTCGGCTAATTCTTTTCTAAAATTGCCTTGCACAGGTTGATTAATAAACAACGCGAAGGGCACCCAATGTTGCGCTTTACGCAAATACCCTGCGTAACTACTTACGCCCGTTAAAGTACCGGTTTTCGCTAAAATATTGCCACCTTGTGAGTTCAATAAATCTTTATAAGGTGCAAATTCTTGTAAAACTTGCAAAAGCTGATGCGCAGATAATTGATTTTTATACGATAGTCCTGAGCCTTCGTAAAAAATCCGTTGATTCCATCCAAACAACAGCCTGATTTTTTCCGCTGCCGCTTGTTGCGATTTACTAATCGTAGCCGGTGCGCCATAGCGTTCCGCGCCCATCATTAAAAACAATTGGTTCGCGGTGAAATTATTGGAATGCTCCAACATTTCTGCAACTACTTGGCTTAAGGTATGGCTATTTTGATGACGATAAAAAGGAGTTTTTAATGTGTGCAGATGTCCTGTGGCAATTAATTTCGATGTTTTAACGCCTTGCTGCTGCAATTTTGCTCTTAAAACCTCCGCAAAATAACGCCCGCTGTCCTGTTGTCTGCCTAAACTGATTTGATAATGCCCAGTGGGGAATCGTTTGCCGTGTATCTGCATCAACGGCGTTAGAGGCGTGTGCGCTTCTCCACTGTAAGTTGCTGATTTATTTCTAATAATTGACAGCGTATTAAAGTTCACTGCTAACGCGCCGACTGGAGCGTCGTAAGTATTGATAGTGTTTGAATTTCCATCTATTTTAATATTGGAAGCAAAATAATGATCGTCCACCACCACGCCTGCAACATAACACAAACCTCGGTCTCGCAGATTTCGGGCAATGTAGCCCATTTCTTCTGAAGAAATAAAAGGATCACCTAAGCCTTTGACCCACAAAATATTTTTTTCATCCACATAAAAATCAGTCTCAAAACGATGATCCGGTGACCAGGTTTTAAACGCTAATAACGCAGTAAAAACTTTCAACGTAGATGCAGGCACCATCGGTTTATCTTCACGCACACTGTGCAATGGGTCGCCTGCAATTGCCAAACTCGCATTCGGCATGTGTTCTAATATCGCAAAGGAATTATAAGCCGCCGCTGAAACCGAATAACAAACACAGCAACAGGCAAACACAATCCCAGCCAGTGTTTTTGAATTTTTTTTAGCTATTTTTAAGCTCATCATAACTAGTATCTGGTTCTATGGATGATATGACACATTCATCTGGCAATAAAATGCTAACAGACGCGCCGTAAGGTGGTTGATTGCTGATTTTTATTGTACCACCTAAGTAGTGTACAAATTTTTCTGTCATCGCTAAGCCTAAATCGCTGCCAGTTTCAGCGGAAGTCTGTAAGGATGAAATACCGTTTTTTAATAGCTCATTGGAAAAACCTTTCCCATTATCAAGCACTTGAATTGATAATCCTAATTCAACTTTATCAACATAAATACAAATACGTCCGCCTGCTTTCTGTTCTAAAGCTTGTGCGGCGTTTAAAACTAAATTTAATACCGCCTGTCGCAAGGTGTTTTCAGGTAAATGCACGATAAAAGGTTGTGATGCTTGTACTTCTAAACGAATTGTTTTGGCAATTTGGCAACGAATTAAACTGATTAAATCACACATCAATAACACGACATCAAAATCGGTTGCCATTTCGGGCTTTTCCAAGTTTGGGTCTTGAATATCATTGAGCAAATGGGTCAAGCGTTTTAGTTCTAAACTAATCATCTCTAATCTTTCCTATTGTAATGGTACATCAATTCCGCTTGTGAGATTAAATGACTAAGACTAGGCTTAAAAGCGAAAGTTACAAGGTAAAGAGGCAGTTTTTTATCAATTGAAGGCTTTGCAGCATCTAGGGCGAGGGGATTTTCAGCAATAAAAGAAGATCTATTGTTAGAGATTGGTTTAATGATTGCGGAAAGATTTATCCGATTTTTTTAAGGTCTAAAAGTTATCGAAGTGAATGCCAATTCCTTCAATATTCTTGAAAATTTTTCAAGATGACCAGTCGTCTTAAAAAATTTCGCGATAACTTATTTGTGAAATTAGCGTGAGTACAGAATGAAGTTTAAATAGCAGGAGTTTTTTAAGACCTGTCAGGTTTTAAAAACCTGACAGGTCTTGGCACAGAGAGATGTTAAAACGCGCAGCCGGATTGAACGCCAAATTTTTTCAAAATCAAAGCCAGCGGGCAAAACCCCGTAAAAGCCGATTGAAATAAATTTGCCCCGACAAACGTGGTAAACCATAACCAGTTTGGTGAGTGAAAATGGGCAAGTGCTAAACTGAGTAGAATGAAACTGCCTGCAACTGCAAACACAATGCGATCTATTGTCATGGCAAATCTCCTATTTCAACCGCACCACGCCGAGCATTTTCAAAATGGCTTTTTCATAAAAAGGCTCACTGATGCCTTTGCGAACTTTGCGAATAAAATATTTTTCAAACACGATTTTCGCAACATGCACCCAACGACCTGATGATGACCAAGTGACGTTGCGCGGTGGAATTTGTGGTTTTGCCAAAAATGCCACACCACTATCGCCAAAATCTGCCAAACATAACGCATTCCAAGTTGCGTTTTCACAAGGTTCTTTGCCTTCCAGTTCCAGCGCGATATTGTGTGCTGTTGCTGTCACCATTGACTCAATCATATAACCAGTTTTCGGTGCGCCAACCGGTAACGGCGTTTTTTCCACAGGTGGAATGGCAATACAAACCCCCACCGCATAAATATTTTTAAACGTTGGGTTGCGTTGATGTTGATCGACAATCACAAAGCCGCGTGGATTCACCAAGCCGGCCACATCCACATGACGCACCGCATCCACCCCCGTGAAAGCTGGCAACATCATGGAATGTTTAAAAGGCAATTCATGTTTTTTCTTATCTTTACCGTCGTCATCCACTTCAGTCACAAACATCATGCCTGCTTCAACTTTGTCGACTTTCGCATTCGTAATCCATTTAACGCTTTTATCACGCAATGCACTTTCTAACATCCCTTTTGTGTCGCCCACGCCGCCTAAACCTAAATGTCCGATATACGGCTCAGCGGTTACAAACGTCATCGGCACTTTGTCGCGTATTTTGCGATTGCGCAATTCTGTTTCCAAAATCATTAAATATTCATACGCAGGCCCATAACACGACGCGCCTTGCACCGCACCGACCACGATAGGGCCAGGGTTTTCCATGAATTTGTCCCAATCTTTTGCTGCAACTGCCGCATGGTCAACATGGCAAACGGATTCGGTGAAACCATCAGGCCCCAAACCTTCAATTTCATCAAAGGCTAAACGCGGCCCTGTTGCGACAATTAAAAAGTCATAATCAACGCTTGTGCCGTCAGCAAGATGCACTTTATTCGCAGGTGGATCAATTTTTTGTGCAGCTTTTTGAATAAATTCAATGCCTTTTTTTGCCATCACCGGCGCAAGTTCCACTTTCAAATCTTCAGGTTTACGCCAACCGACTGGAACCCAAGGATTTGATGGCACAAAGTGAAAAGTTGCTGAGTCAGAAATAACAGTGACTTGATGAGCTTTGCCCACGATTTCTTTCATTTCATAAGCCATAGGAACGCCGCCAATTCCCGCGCCTAAAATTACGATTCTAGCCATGTGTATGTCCTCATAAGATATTAAAAGAGTTAGTTTTTTTTATTCTAATTACTAAGTGTGAAGATAGATGCACTTAGTATATTAGCGTTTTCTAAAATAGACAATCATTAAATTTCCCAGACTTTTTAAAGGGTTAAAAATTTATTCCCGCAACGCAGAAACTTATTATAGACTTAGGAAAATTTGCACTTTGTCAGGTTGATATTTAGAAATAAGGCATTATTTGTATAAACAACTGCTGTTTTATCTGTGTGATTTCCTAAGCAACTACAAGCAAAAAAACTTAAATTACCCGCAACTACCAGGAGAATCTATGAAGTTTACCCCGTGTCAAGATCAATGCACTTATGAAGGCACTCATTGCGAAGGCTGTGGACGCTCACATCAAGAAATTTCAGACAACAAACGCTTAGTGATGTCTGTGGTTGGTTTTATCAAAAACCACAACTACGAAAACGCCGATTTGTTTATGGAAGTGATGAGTAAAAGTGTTTTGAAAAAAGTTCCAAAAACGGCTTAATGCCAGAAGGAAAGTATCAACGAATGGATTTATGCTTTACCGCTCCACTTTACACAAGCAATCAGCTGCCGATTTCAGGCAGAGTACGAACAGATAATAGGCTTTGATAAAAAACTGTTATCTGTTTTCGCTTAAATTGACAGCCTCACAACAACAATAATGCAAACGAGGAAGTAACATGAGCAACATTAATCCCACTTTATTTCAACGCTTAGGCGGTGCAGCCGCTATCAGCACCATCGTCGATAAGTTTTATGAAAACATGCAAGATGATTATCGACTGAATCGTTTTTTTAATAGCACAGGACAAGAAGAACAAATTGCCGAGTTAAAAAAACTCATCATTGCTTTATTAGGCGGCACAACGCACTCTGAAGAAGAAATGACTGAAATTCTTAATTCGTTTTTTCTGACCGCATTTGCCCGAAAAACCTCGAAAAGCCTTGTTTCTGGTTCAGATTGGGACTTTTTTAGTTACATCATTGCGCAAAACCAACCTAGCACTAAATATGTGTGTGATAGCCATAGTCATCTGTTGAAATTTATGCCGGATGATGCCAATTATGATGCACTGATGGAAGAATTATCGTTGGCACTGAAACAATTAAACATAGAAGATTCCTTAGCCAGTGAAGTGTTGCAAGTGGCAGAATCTGGCAGAGATCTGGTTTTAGGCAAATAACCCGCATTACCTTTTAACACACGCTATGTTTCGGAGTGCAGACATTTTTGTCGCGCTCCAGTTTTTACAGCCTGTTTTCGCATTCATTCTGTTTAGGAGTTTTGTTATGAAATACGTCCGCTTATTTTCTCTAGTCGCTTTAGGCTTAATTTCCACACACGCATTTGGCTATGGCAGCAGCAGTAGCACCAAAGCCTGCACTAAGCCGCATTTCAGTGAGTTTGTGCCCGCTGATAAAAGTGATGCCGCTCCGCAATCCACGTTTTCTTTTTTAGCTTCTTCTGCAACTGACCCGAAAAGCATTGAGGTCAGCATCAAAAAACAACCGATAGAAATTAAAATCAGCCCGAAAGGTCAAGGCTATGAAGTGACAGGCACATTGCCTGCTGATGTGAAAGGCACAACGGCCAGAATCAGCATCACTGCCGAAAGCCCCAGCAATTGCAAAGGCAATGGCGGCTGGTTAATTAAAGTATCTCCTTAAAACAAACCTGACAGGCTTCAAACACCTGTCAGATTTATTTCTGCCAAATGCGTAGGCAAAAACTCTAAATCATTTATATCATTGAGATTTTCCGCTCTACGCAGCACTGACACTTGCCGATTGTCATGCACCATCAACACCTTCGGACGATAATCAATAAACTGCATCCATTGCGTGGTGTTATACGCACCTGCTGGGCTGATGACTAACGGCTCGCCAATCTGCAAGGGCGGCATTTGAATACTGGGTTTAATTACATCGGTATTCATACACAACCCGCCATACAACACGGTTTCTTCAGCAATACCTTCTAAAAACCGCGTCGTTTGAATCCGATGATGATGTCCAAACACCGGCAATAATAAATTCACGCCCGCATCCATGCTGTAAGACGCACGACCATCCGGCAACCGTTTTCGCGCCACCACCGAACTGATTAGCACTTGCGCATCATCCACAACCGCGCGACCTGTTTCCAAAATCAAGCTTAAACGCGGCTTTCCTTGTGCTTCGCGTTGCGCCGCGATTTTTAAAAGCGTTGTGCAAATCGCCTCGGCATAGTCCGCAAAACGAGGAATTTCTTGCTCTGCTAATCGCGCCACGCCTTGATGCGCTGCTTGTGATGCAAAGCCGCCGCCAATATCTAAACTTTCAATCCGCGCAGGCGTGTGCTGTTCAATCAATGCCATAAACGCACACATTTTTTCCACTTGCACTTGATAGGCTTTCGGCTCAAATACAAATGTACCAATATGGCTATGCAAACCGCATAATCGCAGATGTGAACTTTTACCAATTTGCACGGCTGCGTCAAGAGCCGCGCCGTTGTCCAAATTAAAACCGAAGCGACTCCAATCCTCAGTATAGCCGGTAGAAAAATTCAGCCGCAAAGTGACTGGTGTGGGAATGTTCAATTCGGTTGCAATGGCATCCAGCAAGGTCAGTTCATCAAAATTATCCAAATGAATCCGCGCTCCTTCTTGCACGCAGCGTTCTAAAATCGCGCGTTTTTTGGCTGGAGAATTAAATAAAATTCGTTCTGCTGGCACGCCTAAAGCGCGAGCTTTTTCGTATTCAAACTCAGAAACCACTTCCGCCCACGAGCCTTCTTGATGCAACGTGGCGCAAACGGCATTCAAATAATTGGTTTTATACGACCACGCATGAATCACAGGTTGATAACGCGCTGCAAAAGCCTGTGTTAATTGCCCAATATTCTCACGCAAGCGTTTTTCAGAAATCACAAACAGCGGCGAACCGTAGGCGCGAACTAAATCGGCTATCGCCACATCGTCAATTGTTTCAACATAATCGTTCTCAAATGAATCAACCTCTTGTTTTTTCATATTATTTTTGAATTTTTCTTGGAAGAAAATAATGAATTCACTCTTTATTTAGTTTGAAATGGGGTAGAGACGCAATATTTTGCGTCTCTACACGCCAAAATAAAAGCTCCATAGAGCAGCGATTAATCGCAACTCCACGCTAAGATAAATCCTTGAAAATTTATGTTGCACAACTTCACTTTTTTTCAGACACCACGCTGTTTATAGCTAACGCACTTTAAATTGATTATAAAACCGTTCGCCCTGAGCTTGTCGAAGGGCTGATTGTGGTTCGACAAGCTCACCACGAACGTTATCATTTTATTGTACGTTGGCTATAGTCCACGATTTAACGCTACATTTAAGTTATTATTGAATTTCTCCAACACATTTCTTAAATCACCATGCCCATAGAAATTAACAATCGCGTCCTTATCTTTCTGCTCAGCTCTGTAGGGTTAATTACTCTGCCGCATGTTTATAACATTCCACTGCCGATTTTTTCTTTTTTCGCAATTTCGCTCGGCTGGCGATTTATCGCGATTTGGAAAAAAACTTGGCTGCCGCACAAAATTATTATTTTTCTGCTCACCTTAAGCAGCTTATTTGTGATGTTCAGCCAGCATCACAGCGTGTTAGGCAGGGATTCTGGCACAAGCCTGTTTGTAATTGCGTTGGGATTGAAATTGTTGGAGATAAAAACCCAGCGCGATTTATATTTAATCACCTATTTAGCTTTTATTGTCGCCTGTTCGCTGTTCTTGTATGAACAAAGCATCATCATGGCAATTTATATTCTGCTGGTGTGTTGTGTGTTGCTGGCAACGTTGGTCACTATCAATAGCGAAAAACCACAAACGTGGGTGGCATTAAAAAAATCCGCCATCATCATTGCCCAAGCTTTACCGATTGCGGCAGTGTTGTTTGTGCTTTTTCCGCGTATTGAAGCTCCGCGTTGGATGCTCTTTAAAAATGACACCAAAGCTAAATTAGGCTTAAGTGATACGCTTGAACCCGGCTCAATCAGTGATTTAGGTTTATCAACTGAGTTAGTGTTTCGAGTGAAATTTAAAGACAAAATGCCACCACAACAGCAATTGTATTGGCGCGGGCCGATTTATTCTTACACTGACGGCAAACGCTGGACGCATGTGAGCGATTTCAACACCAATACTTATCTTGATACCTTGCACTTTAGTGGCAAAGCGTTTCAATACCAGTTGCTGATGGAGCCGCAAAATCAACAATGGGTTTTTGCGTTGGATATGCCAGTAGATTATCCGCAAACGCTGGCGCAAAACGCCGATTATCAGCTGATTAGCCATCAACCACCGAATGCTCGCGCCGAATATCAAATCACTTCTTATCCTGAATACAACACAGGTTACATCACCAAGTTTGAATTTCACGACAACACGCAATTGCCTGCTGAACCTACTCCTGAAATCACGGCGTTGGTGAAAAAACTGCATGGTTTTGACCAAGCACCTGAAGTGTTTATTCAAGCGTTATTAAAATATTTTAAAGATGAAGAGTTTCACTACACCCTGCAACCGCCGTTGATGGAAGATCATCCTATCGAAACTTTTTTATTTAAAACCCGTTATGGATTTTGCAGCCATTACGCCACTGCCTTTGTGTATTTAATGCGCGTGGCACATATTCCCGCGCGAGTGATTGGCGGTTATCAAGGGGGCGAAATCAACAAAATCGGTGGTTTTTTAGAAGTGCGGCAAGCCGATGCTCATGCGTGGGCGGAAGTGTGGATTGACGGCAAAGGCTGGGTGCGTTTTGACCCAACGACAGCGGTTGCTCCTGAGCGCGTGGAGCGTGGCGTGAATGTGGAGCAACAAGTGGAAGATCAAGCGATTAATTTTACGCCCGTGCAAACCGACGACAAGGTTTTTTCATTGTTCAAAGAAATTCGCGCCACCTGGCAAAGCGTGGATTACAACTGGCAACGCTGGGTTATTAACTATGACAGCAGCAATCAGAGCAAATTTTTATCTTCGCTGGGCGTGAAAGGTCTCAAAGCGATGTTTAACAGTTTGTTAGTGATGATTACCTGTATCACGTTGGTGTTAGCTTGGTTTTTATTAAAAAACACTCGCAAAAAAGTCGATAAAGTGGTGTTGGTTTATGAAAAATTTTGCCAAAAGCTCAGCAAAGCGCAAATTATCAGACAAAACAATGAAGGGGCGCGTGATTTTGCCAGCCGCGCCTGTGAAAGTTTGCCGCAATACCATGAACAAATTCAAGCGATTACAGATTCCTATATCCGTTTGCGTTATGGCAAAAATCCTAATCCGCAACTTTTTCAGCAATTAAATGAGCAGGTTAAGAAGTTTAAAGTGGCGGTAAAAAAATAATTGTCTGTTGTCTGAATCAAGATTTTCAGGATTTTAGGATAAAGTTTTTGAAAATACTGTTCTGAAAAAATTTAATTTTGAAAATCAAGATTCAGACAATTTGTAGAAGGAATTGTTGCGTTTTCCAATCGAAACTTTTACAAAATTTTTCAAGACGACCAATCGTCTTAAAAAGTTTTCATACAAAAAAATCTATAAATCTCAAAATGGCTAATCGCAGCGACCGACTTTTGAATTCATTATCAGATATTCCCTCACGATATAAATGGATATATTTGAGTTTACCATGATGTTTGATGTTATAGTGTGGAAGTGGAGACATATTAAGTTAGTGTCATCCGCCTTAGCACATAATCTGTGTGCTATCCATCAAAACAGAGGAGTGGTTGCAATGAGCTTATTTGGAAAAATACTTAACTCAGTTAAAAAGTTTGAAAATAAAAAACTAATGAGAGCCATCGTAGGAGGTTGTTTATTAGTAGCCGCCGCTGATGGAACAATTGATCCTTCTGAAATTGAAAAAATGCAAAAGCTTCTTTCAGCAAATGAAGCGTTATCTGGATTCAAACCTTCAGAAATCATGGATACAATTCAACATTTTACCGACTTGCTGGACACAGACTTCGATTTTGGGAAAAAGAAAATATTTGATGAAATTGCTGAAATCACAGATGAAAAAAGTCAATGTGAAGATGTTTTTGTTTGCATGATTGCGATTGCAAAGGCGAATGGAAAAATCGAGAATGAAGAAAGAACTGTATTACTAGCAGTTGCCAGTTTGCTAGGTTTAAAACCTTCAAATTTTAATATCTAAGAACGAAAACAAAAGACACTGTGGTTTTAATTTAACGTAGAGTTGCGATTTATCAAAACTCTACACCTAATTAAAAACTCTCAAGACGACCAGTCGTCTTAAAAAGTTTCCGCATTCTATTTTATAAAAATAACTGCATTTACTTGTCTGAATCACGATTTTCAAGATGTCAGGATTAACAGGATAAAGTTTTTAAAAACACTCTCCTGCAAATCCTTTAATCCTGAAAATCTTGATTCAGACAATACCGCACTTTCTAAAACCACTTATTCAACCGATTTTCCCCAAACACCAGCAAAAAACCGCTCTGGCAATGCCGCACGAGCACGCGCCCCTAATTCCATTTTCTGAAAATCTTCATCCAAAACATCCGCCGCCGCTTGATAACCCACCGCCAACATCGCCATCGGTGTGCAATCTTCTGGCAGATTAAAAACCGTGCGCGATTTTTCCGCATCAAAACCGCCCATTTGATGCACGACTAAACCTAAAGCGGTCGCTTGCAAAGTCAAACTCGCTGCTGCCGCGCCAGTGTCATAACCTGCCCAACGATTCGCGCTGCCATTGTGGTTAAAGTTATTCATCGCCACCGCAAGCATCAATACGGGCGCGTTTTTCGCCCACAATTTATTTTTCTCAGCCAAAATTGCAAAGGCTTTTTCCCAGCTCGCAGCATCAGTACTTTTATCGCAGACGACAAATCGCCAAGGTTGGTCGTTAAAACAAGACGAAGCCCAACGCGCAGCTTCTAATAAGGCAATTAAATCGGTGTGGCTGACCGATTTTGTCGCATCAAACGCGCGTGGACTCCAGCGGTTTTCAATAATGTCGTGAACTTTCACAGAAGTGGTGGCAGGTTTTTGTTGCATGGTGTTCTCCTAAAGTTTACGACTGGCAGTCCTTAAAGGACTGCCAGTCGTATAAGTTTCTGAAAAAATTAGTCTTTTGTCGCTTCAACTTGAATCACGATTTTAACGTCATCACCAATGGCTGGCACATATTTATCCACGCCAAATTCAGAACGCTTAATCACCGTGTAAGCATTCACGCCGCACTCATTTTTCAACGCAATCGGATTAAAACCGCAATGGAAATGATCTACGGTTAAATGCACAGGTTTAGTCACCCCGTGCAGCGTCAAATTGCCGTCTACACTTGCCAATTGGTCTTTATTAAAGGTTAATTTGCTGGAAACAAATTTGGTTTGTGGATAGCGAGCCGCATCAAAAAAATCTTTGCTGCGTAAATGATCTTCCAATTCTGCTAAACCCGTGCTGATAGACGCTGTGTCAATCGTCACGTCAATACTGCCGCCGGTTGCCGCTTTTGCATCCAGCGTGACTTTGCCTGTGGTGTGATTAAAACGTCCGCGCTGTATGGAAAATCCTAAGTGGCTGATTTCAAAGCTTGGAAAGGTGTGGCGAGAATCTATGGTATAAGAATCAGCAGCCGTTGCGGAGGTTGAAAAGCTGCTTGCTGTTGCCATTATTAATAAAGCGATAAGTTTGGTTTTCATATTTGTTTCCTTGAAAAATTAAATAAGTTAAGTGCATAAAAAAGCTTTACAACCATGACTTCCAGTCCTTCAAGGACTGGAAGTCATTTTCTATATCGTTAATACGCCATTGCGATAATCGCGAAACGCCTGTTCAATTTCTGCCACGCTATTCATCACAAAAGGCCCGGATTGCACCATCGGCTCTTTTAAAGGCAATGCCGCTAACACTAAAAACTTTGCCGCCTGTTGTTGCGTGGCTAATTGCAGAGTATCTCCGTTCACTAAATGCCCCAATTGTCCGGCGGTTAACACATTTTCCTGTGCGTCAATGCTCAATTCGCCTTCATAAACATACACAATCACCGTGTGGTCTGTGCTAACGGGAATAGAAAGTTGTTGCTGCGCACTTAAAAAAACATCCAAATACAACGGTTGCGTAGTCACGCCTTGCACCGCTCCGGCAATCGTTTCTGATTCGTTTATATAAGTTCCCGCAATCACTTTCAGATAACCGCCCTTTTCTAAGGCAATGTGTGGAATATCAGCAGCGGCAATATCTTGATAATGTGGCGATTTCATTTTTTCTTTCGCAGGCAAGTTCAACCAAAGTTGAAAGCCGCGCAGCAAGCCGTTTTCCTGTTCCGGCATTTCGGAATGAATAATCCCACGCGCTGCCGTCATCCATTGCACATCGCCCGCGCGAAGATGTCCTTCATTGCCGAGATGGTCGTGATGCCGCATTGCCCCCGCCAGCATATAAGTGACGGTTTCAAAACCTCGATGCGGATGGTCTGGAAAACCACCAAGATAATCGGTCGGCTCATCCGAGCCAAATTCATCCAGCAAAATAAACGGATCAAAACTGTTTTTAGGCGTAGGGCTGATAATCCGTTTCAGTTTTACCCCCGCGCCGTCGGAAGTATTTTGTCCATTGATAATCGTGGCAAGTTGTCGAGTTTGCGTTTTCATGCGGTACAACCTCTTAAATGTTTAATAATTTCAAACCTTGCAGCTATTATAGATAAGCATAACAGAATAAAAAGCGATAGATTTTGCTCAATTGCTTCAAATTTTTTGATGAATTAATCGGAATCACTCAGATGAAATACCCTATTACGTTGGACGCGCTAGAAGTGCTGGATGCGATTGATAAAAAAGGCAGTTTTGCCGCCGCTGCGAATACGTTGTTTCGCGTACCTTCTGCTATTTCTTACACCATGCAGAAATTGGAGCAAGATTTGGATGTGGTGTTGTTTCAAAAAGAAGGGCGCAGAGCAGTGTTAACGCCAGCGGGAAAGGTTTTATTGGAACAAGGACGGGAAATTTTGCAAGCCACCGAGCGTTTAGCGATTGCGACGAAAAAAACTCACAGCGGCTGGGAGCCTGTGTTTACGATTGCGATAGATTCCATTTTGACGTTTGATTTTATTTATCCGCTGCTTGCCGAGTTTTATGCGATTTTGCCGGATATTGAAATCAATTTGTATGAAGAAGTGTTAGGCGGCACACATGAGGCGTTAACCAGCAATCGCGCGGATTTGGTGATTGGCGTGGATGCGTCACCGAGTAGCGGCATTAAATATCAAAAAATGAGGGAGATTGAATGGCTGTTTGTGGTTGCGCCAAGCCATGAATTGACCAAAGCAGAAGCCCCCTTATCACGACAACTGATTGAACAACATCGGTTTATTGTGGTACGTGATTCTGCCAAACAGCAAGCTCCGCAAACGCATCGGGTATTTAGCAAGCGTCCGGTGTTGAGTGTTGGAACAATGGCAGAAAAAATAAAGGCACAGTGTTTAGGGTTAGGAGTTGGTTTTTTGCCTGCGCATCGGATTCAGCAAGAATTAGCGCAAGGTTCGTTAATTGCCTTGCCGGTTGCAGAAACCATTGCCACCGAAAGTTTGCATATTGCCTGGAAAAGTCATAATAAAGGCAAAGTATTACGCTGGTTTATCAAGCAGTTATCGCAACCAGCAAGTTAGCATTGTTTGCGCCGCTAGCGTTTTTTATTCATCAATCCACATTTCCCGAAACAGCTTTAAATTATCCTCTTCGCCAATTGCGTCAATTTCTTTGCCATTTAAGTCTAACAACCAATACCAGTCATAACTGCCACCGGGTAAAAAATATTTATGCCGTTGTACCACTAAATGATTTTTATATCTTCCCGCTGTTACAACTTCTGCTGAATTTCCCGCAGACACAAATTGCAGCTTTTTAGTTTGTAAATCAACAATATGCACACTGCCTTCCACCACTGCCCATGCTGCGGTAAACACAATCCGGCGATTGTCTGGAAAAAACTGCGGGTGATGAATCGCTGAAATCGCGCCACTTTTGCCACTGAATGCGCCATAGCTCACTAAGCGGTTGGCGGATTTTCCATTCGTTGCCACACGCCATAACTCGTTGGCGTACTCAGGGCTTGCAATTGCGGCAGGGTTTATTTTATCGGGCTTGCCGGAAATTTCTCGCACAAACGCGATCCACTTGCCATCAGCAGAAAGCGCGGGTTCACTGTCGTATCCACTGTGGGTTAATTGTCGCTCTGCGCCTGTGTCGGGTTTAAAAAAAATATTCCCAGAGCGCACTGAAACGGTTTGTGCAGAGACCGCAAAAGAACAGATTAATCCTGCACATAAAAAACTGAAAAAAGAGTGTCGCATAAAATCCCTCAGGCAATAAATTTTCTAGTGAACTATTTTAGGGGGAATTTACTTTTTTCAGCGTGTTATTTTTCTTAAATAGCTAAATCTCAACGAAATGGATTGTTTGCGGTTTTTTTGCTTGTATGGTGTAATTATCTTTTTTGTTATTTTTTATTTGGGAGATAGCGATGCTTTTTTATTTCAACATCATTTTTCTACTGTTCATTGCGATAACTAGCCGCAGCGTGATTGCGCAAACCTGTCATCCTATTCCACATGAAGAGGATGACAGCACTCGCTTTGCAGCGCAAAACAATGGAACAATCAAAGACAATAAAACCGGATTGATTTGGAAACAATGCAGCGAAGGCTTAAGCGGCGTAGGTTGTGAGGTAGGTAATCCCACGTCTTATAATTGGCAAGATGCAATAGAACATGCGAAAAAACTGAATGTAAGCGGTTTTGCAGGTTTTACAGATTGGCGCGTGCCAAATGACCAGGAGCTGCTCTCAATTGTGGAGCGGCACTGTTATTCGCCTTCAATTAACATCAGTTTTTTTCCTAATACCGAAGCAAGTTATTGGACTTCTTCGTCAATTGTGAATCGTGAAAACTTTGCATGGAGTATTCATTTTGATTATGGCTATCCTGATTGGGATTTTAAGCAAGGTAAAAATTATCTGCGCTTAGTGCGGGCGGGAAAGTAGCCATAACAAGTATATTTTTCTTGCCCGAAAATTTTTTAAGACGACTGGTCGTCTTTGAAATTTTTGTAAGTTTTATCATTGGAAAAGCTTAAAAAATAGCTCGCATGGAAAGAAATAAATCAGCAGGCTGGATGGATATTTTGAAATGCCGCTCAATGTCGTTTTAATAATTTCAACATTGAGATTGACGATTGTAGAAACAAAATACGACATAATTGCACTTGTTATATCATGGGTTTTATCAAGGTTTAATCTTTTGGCAAAGCAGATAAATTTTGAACTCCTTGTAAAACTTTCTTAAAAACAAAGTACATAATGATTAATCCTAAAGCGGTAAATGCAACTCCCACATGCCCAGTGCTGACTTTAAAACCCAACAAATCAAGCGTAGTCGGTGATAGTGCATTCCAGATAATTCCTACAATGCCGCCAATAATCGCTAATCCCGATAAAATCCCCGTTACAATAATAATGGCTTTGAAAATTGGCTGAGCCACTACAACATGACTTACCGAATCTATAGTATTGTTATTCATCATATTTTTCTCCCGATAATGCCCCAAACATTCGGCGACGTTCACCATTTCGCCTAAACTCTCTACTAAATCTTCTTTAATGCCTTTTTGTTCTAGCATTAAAAAACGCTCATAATCTAATGGCACATTTTTATAAACCAATTTATTTTCAATTTTTAAGCCTTTAATCGTTTTGTGAATATGTTCAAAATCACGCCGGATTATCGCTAAAAATTCACGTCTAGTATTGCTATTGCCATTCACTGAAATATAGATTTTCCTATCTTCAATATCGGCTTTGATTAAGGCTTTATTGTTGTCGTTTTGATACGTCAAAACTACGCCCGTGCGCCAATAGGTTTGTTTAGAAATATATTGACTCATGCGCACAATAAAGCGCGAAATTACGCTATGCGGCAATACGTCATAATGGTATTGAAAAGCTAAACTGTTTTCGTTATTCCAATTCAAATCCGGCTCGGATTTTTGCAGTAATTCAGGAATTAAATAGCAATGTTTTTCATCATCAAAAGGAAAACACAATTCAAATTTTTGCATCATATCTAAAATAAACTGATGCTCTTTTTTAGTCGGATAGTTTTGTTTATCTAATATATCGCCTAAATCGGCTAGTTTTAATTTTCCCTGAGTTTGAAACAAGGCGTTGTTATTGATGATTTTATATACGCCGTCTGTGACCCACGCCGGATTTAACACATTGGTTTCTTTTAAGCGGTCAAATCTATCATCATCTTGAAAACTTAATACAATGCCTAAATCGTGCAATAAGCTTAATAAGGTTTTTTGGCTGTCGGGGTCGGTGATTTTATACTCGTTGCACAGTTGTTCATAACGGGCGTAATTGATGTAATTATCGCTTAACGTTTCCAATGCGCCTTTTAATTCAAACCAAGTTTGTGGCAAGGGCGTTTTGACATCTTTTAAGTTGGCAATTTGCGTGGTGATAATGTCTTTTAATTCGTTAATTCCGATGCCTGTTTTGCAGGAGATAGTGCAAAAGTCTTGAATGGATGGATATTTGTTTTTTAAAAATGGCTGGTTTAAATCTAAAGCATGTTCATCACTTTTATTGATGGCGACAATAATAGGCGAATTGCTGCCGAAGCTGTGAACCAGTTTTAACCAATATTCTAAACGGCTTTCTTGTTCGCCACGTCTTGCGTCTAAGACCAAAATATAAACGCTGCGTTTGGTTAAGAAGAATTGGTGGGTGGCGTGCATGATTTCTTGACCGCCGAAATCCCAGACATTGACGCGGACTATATCTTTATATTTTCCTTGATATTTAATTTCTATTTCGCCTAATTCTAAACGCCATAAATTACGATTAATGCCTTCGGTTTTAATTTCTTTTTCATCAAAATCATCGGAAATTAAACGTTTGACTAAGGAGGTTTTTCCTACCGCACCTTCTCCGACTAAAATTAATTTCGCTTCATTTAACGGGCGATTTTCTTGTCGTAATATAACTCTTAAATAATTAAAAATTTTCCATCCATCTTGTTGCAATAATTCTTCTGCTAGTTGAGGTGCATGAATTGGCAAATAAACTCCTTCTCCCTGTCTAATTAAATGACTTTTTTCTAAATAAGTATTAGGATTTCCTCGCAAATCGACTATTAATAAACTTTTTAATTGTCCAACATCAACTGGAAATTGTGACAATTGGTTATCTCTTAGATAGAGTGCTTTTAAAAATTTAATTTGTGAAATTTCTTTTGGAATTTGTTTTAAATTATTATTAGTTAAGTCTATATAACTTAATAATTCAAACTTACTAATATCAAATGAGATATTCTCTAATTGGTTACTGTATAGCGATAAATCGGTTAAACACTTTAAGTTCTCTATTTCATCCACTAGTATTTTTAATTGATTATTTCCTAAAGAAAGCGTTGTTAAAGCGGTAAGCTGGACAATTTCAGGCGGTAAGCTTTGCAGTTGATTATTGTCTAAAAAAAGGTGGGTTAAAGCGGTAAGCTGGGCAATTTCAGGCGGTAAGCTTTGCAGTTGATTATTGTTTAAATAAAGCCCTGTTAAAGCGGTAAGCTGTCCAATTTCAGGCGGTAAGTTTTGCAGTTGATTATCGGATAAATAAAGCCCTGTTAAAGCGGTAAGCTGGGCAATTTCAGGCGGTAAGCTTTGCAGTTGATTATTGTGTAAAAAAAGCCCTGTTAAAGCGGTAAGCTGTCCAATTTCAGGCGGTAATTCCGTTAATCCCTTATTATTAAGCCAAAGATCTGTCGCATTTTCCCGCTTTGCCTTTTCAATTTTTGCCAATACTTCATCGCGTGTCATTTTAAAACCTCGTATTGTTTTGAACAGGATTTATCGGATTAAATGATTGACAGGATTAATCTTGGTAATCCTAAAATCGTAGAAATCGTGTTCTAAGCGTTTAGTCATTTATTCAGCTTTAAGCTTACCAAGTATCGCCCAATAACGTGCTGGTATCAAAAATGAGGTGTTTTATTTGAACACGATAAAATGCACGAGCTTATATGCGTTGATTTCAAGCTTGGGAACGAGAAACTTTTTTTTACAATTTTTCAATTTCTGCCTCGCTTAAGCCAGTAGTTTCCATAATTAACTCAATTGACAAATTTTTGCTTTTTAATGCTTTAGCAACTTTTCTTATTCCCGACATTTCACCATCCCCAAAAGCTGTATCACTCACATTTTTAAGCTCTGAATATTCCAACCAGTTTTTTACTTTTTTACAGCTTTTCAATTTCTGTCTCGCTTAAGCCAGTTGAAATCACAATAATATCCAATGAAACATTTTTATCTTTTAATACTTTAGCAACTTTCAATGCTTTTGCTAATTCACCTTTTTCAAATCCATCTCCAAAAGCTGTGTCGTTCACATTTTGAACTTCTGAATATTCCACCAAACTTTTTAAATACGCATCATATTGTCTGGAAGTTAAATGCGAAAGCTGCGCAATTTCAAATCCTTTCTGAAAAATTGGCTCATTTAAAATCGCTGGAATATGGTCGAAATTTTCCAAGTTTTTCAAAAAATAAACCCATTTATCAAAATGCGATTCCAATTCATGCTCTTGTTTAGTAAACAACGGCATTTGCAAAAACTTAAAATGCAATTTGTCATAAAAAATCTCACCATCTTGATCTTTTAAACAAACCGCTCGTAAAAACTTTTGCATTTCCTCTTTTTCATCGTATTGAAAATTTAAAATCGCAATAAAATAAACCGGCTTTAATTCAAAATTCCACACGCCTTTTTTTGCCTGCTCTTTAATTGGAAAAGTTGAATAAAATAACGCGCGGTCTTTAAAAAAATTCACCTTGGCTTTTTGCATTTCCACAATAAACTGCTCGCCTTTTGCGGTTTTGCAATAAATATCATAAATCGCTTTGCGTTCTTTTGGTGTGCTGGCTATTTTTTCAGGATTTTTAAACGATAATTCGGCAATTTGATGATGCGGCGGCAAGAGTTGATTTAAAAAATCTTGTAATAAATCTTTACTCGCTTCTTCGCCAAACAGTTTTTTAAAACCGAAATCGGTGTAGGGATTAAAATATTTTGAGGTCATTATTTTCACACTACATGAAACATATAAAGCTGCAAACTCCGCTTGTAGAGTGAGATGAACATGGGGAAACCTGCAATTTCTCTCTTTTTGCAACTTATAAAAAAACCGCCGGCGGCAAAAACCAAAGGCGGTTGTTTTTTAGACTTAAGCTACGCGAACCACTTTAAACATCGTGCCATTCACCGCAACAATTTTCACTGTTGCACCTAACGGACAATCTTCGTCACTTTCCACGCGCCAAGGCGAATCAGCCACCTTAATTTTGCCGCGTCCGTTTTCTATTGCCTCAATCAACACAAAGTTTTTTCCCACATATTGCGCTCCACGTTGATTAAGATGCGGATGGTCAGACTCCACCGAAGACTTCAACATATAGCGTTTCCAAACAATCAGCGAAACAATACCCAGCACGGCAAAAATAAAGAGCTGTATATTAAAATCTAATGCCGGCATGATGAAAGATAAAAGCCCTGTGACTGCCGCTGCAATCGCCATCCACAGAAAAAAGAAAGTGCCTGTTAGCATTTCCACGCCGAGCAAGATTGCAGCCACCACCCACCAATACCAAAATACAAACACGATACCCATTATTCTCAACCTTTTTTACTTAACGCTTCTTTTGCAAGCTCGCCAATGCCACCTAAAGCACCAATCACACCGGATGACTCCAATGGCATAAAAATCATTTTGCTATTGGTTGAAGCACCAATGTCTTTTAACGCTTCAATATATTTTTGTGCCACGAAATAGTTAATTGCCTGAATATCGCCACGACCAATCGCCTCAGATACCATCGTAGTTGCCATCGCCTCTGCCTGAGCCAATCTTTCCCGCGCTTCTGCATCTCTAAAAGCGGATTCTCTGCGCCCTTCGGCTTCTAAAATTTTGGCTTGTTTTTCGCCTTCTGCGCGTAAAATTTCTGAAGCTCTTGCGCCTTCTGCATCCAAAATCGCGGCTCGTTTTAAACGCTCTGCTTTCATTTGTCGCCCCATTGCTTCCACCAAATCTTTAGGCGGGGCAATGTCTTTAATTTCAATCCGAGTGACTTTAATTCCCCAAGGATGGGTTGCATCGTCCACCACATTCAGCAATCGCGCGTTGATTTCATCACGTTTAGACAACAATTCGTCCAAATCCATTGAGCCCATTACGGTACGAATATTCGTCATTACCAAATTTAAAATCGCATTATTCAGATTGCTGACCTCATAAGCGGCTTTTGCAGCATCCATAATCTGAAAAAACACCACACCATCAACCGTGACCATCGCGTTATCTTTGGTGATAATTTCTTGTGAAGGAACATCTGTCACCGTTTCCATCATGTTGAGTTTGCGCCCAATTCGATAAGCAATTGGGATAATAAAGCCCAATCCGGGCGATAAGGTATAGGTGTATTTTCCAAAGCGTTCAACAGTATATTCCATACCTTGCGGCACTGCTTTCACACTTAAAAATACAGCGATGACCACTAAAGCGACCAATGCCCATGCTAATACCATGACAGACTCCTTTACATAAAAATGTAAATTGGTTAAAAATCAGCGTTGTTTGTTGCAAACAACGAACTATCTAAATGATAATGTATATTTGTTTAAATGTACGATTAATTGGTAAGGATAATGACTATATATCACGGGATAAGTTTAATTTTGCTCTCTATCATCATTTTGATTGTTGGGATGATTAAGCCAAAGTGGATTCTTCTTTGGATGGATAACCCAACGCGTCTAATGATCGCAGGAATCATGATGGTGATGTTTATGATAGGAGCGGTGATGTTTGGCGAGGGCACAAAAGCAAAAAAAATAGCTCTTGCAAAAGAACAGGCTTTGAAAATGCAACCTGCCGTTGCTAAATCTGGCGCAGCCGCTAAAGATAAACCAGAAGACACACCCAAACCTGTCGCGCCTGCTGTTGCACCGCCGCCGGCACAAGCTCCAACAACCTCTGCAAACGATTTAAGACCTTAACGATTTTAGGACTGCCAGTCCTTGAAAAGACTAGCAGTCCTGTTTTAACACTTACACTTCCGCTCTAAAGCCTGCCACTTCAATCCCCGCAATGGCGCATAATTCATCTTGATCGGAAATATCGCCACTGACACCGACCGCGCCAATAATCACATTATCCGCATCACGAATCAGTACGCCACCAATCACAGGCATTACTTTTCCTTCTGCCACGCCAATCAGCGCATTCATAAAATCAGGGCGTTGTTCAGCAACGCTTGCCAATGCCCGTGAGGAAATCCCCATATTAACCGCGCCCCACGCTTTGGCAGTAGCAATTTGTTGCCGCAACATGGTCGCGCCGTCTTCTCTTTGCATGGCTTTTAAATGCCCAGCTTCATCTAGCACCACTACAGTGAGTGGCTCTAACTTTAATCCTCGTGCGGTTTTAATCGCAATTTGAATAATTTGATTTGCTTTACTCAGGGTTAAGCTACTCATTTTTAATCCTATCGTTGTTACAGAAAATTGAAGGTAAACTAACTATGTTCAAGTACGTTTTGTAAAAGGCGGAAACTATTATGTTTTTAATAATAACAATAAAAACAAACAGGTAAAAACAAAATAGTTCTCAAACAATCCGTTGCTAACGTGATAAGTCACTATCCAAAACTTGACGAAGATATTTATCCTCCATGCGTGGTATTTTGGGTTGATTTTCTGGCAAATTTGCCGCGCGGGAAATATCCTCTAAGCTCTCTTCCAGCTCTTCTAGCATCATAATTAAGTCTGCGTATACTTCTTGATAAGCTTTCACAACAAATCTCATTTGTTTGCGCCTTTTATGTGGCGACTGGTTTTACTCTGTTTATTTAGCTTAAATAACAGGCTAACGTTATCATGCTATTTAGCTCTGAATAAAACTTTTCCTTTTATGTACTTAGCCGAATCGTTACAATTCAACTTAAAATTTAATACAACCTAAGAGTTTATTAATGTCTAATCATCGTATCATTAACCAACTTGAAAAACTGATAGAAATTGGCATTGCTTTATCATCCAAAGTGGAAACAGAGCAATTACTGGAGATGATTTTGTTCGGCGCAAAATCAATCACTGGGGCTGATGGTGGCACTCTCTATAGCATACAAGAAAACAGTATTAGAATGGAAATGGTGCACTCTACTTCGTTAAATTTATGGCTAGGTGGCACGTCAAATCAGCCGATAAAACTGCCTGAAATTCCATTATACAACGCTGATGGCTCACCTAATTTAGCGAATATCGTCAGTTATTCATACCATAAAAAAACCACTGTTAATATTGTTGATGTTTATGATAATTCACAATTTGACTTTTCAGGGCCCAAAAAATTCGATCAACTAAATAACTATCGCTCAAAATCATTTTTATCGGTGCCGCTGAATAACCATGAAAATGACACGATTGGCGTATTGCAGCTAATTAATGCGATTGATGAAACCACAGGACAAAGCATCGGTTTTGATCAAGTTGCGCATCGTTTTACAGAGGCACTCGCCTCACAAGCCGCTATCGTTTTGACCAAACAACATCTGATTGATGATTTAGAAATGATGTTTGAATCCATGATTCACCTTGTCGCGACCGCAATTGACGATAAATCACCTTACACCGGCGGGCATTGTCGCCGCGTTCCTGAGCTTACCATGATGTTGGCAGAGGCGGCGCATAAGACAGACACAGGGTATTTAAAAGATTTTACCATGACTGATGCAGACCGCTACGAGTTAAAAATCGCAGGCTGGTTGCATGATTGCGGCAAAATCACCACGCCTGAATATGTGGTGGATAAAGCCACGAAACTGGAAACAATTTTTGACCGTTTAGACTTAGTCGAAACTCGTTTTGAAGTGCTAAAACGTGATGCAAAAATTAAAATGCTTGAGCAAACTCTGGCAAATCCTGCGGAAAGTGAAACGTTTGCAGCGCATTACCAAGCCGAAATTAAGCAACAGGAAGAGGATTTCGCTTTTATTAAACGCAGCAATACTGGCGGCGAATTTATGAAAACCGAAGACAAAGAACGTATTTTTGCAATCGCTGAAGGCAGTTGGCAACTAGGTGATGAAATACTCCCTACGTTGTCTAAAAATGAAGTCGAGAATTTAATTATTGAACGTGGCACATTGACTGCTGCGGAAAGACAAATTATCAATCATCATATTGTCGCAACCATTGCAATGCTGAATAAAATCAATTTTCCCAAACATTTACGCCGTGTACCAGAATATGCAGGCGGACACCATGAAAAAATGGACGGCAAAGGTTATCCAAATGGTTTAACGCGTGAACAAATGTCAATTCAGGCGCGAGTGATGGCGATAGCGGATATTTTTGAGGCGTTGACTGCTAGTGATAGACCGTATAAATCTGGAAAAAAATTGTCACAAGCGTTGGCAATTTTGGAAAAAATGAAAGACGACCAACATGTAGACCCCGATTTATACAACGCTTTTATTGAACACAAAGTCTATTTGAGTTATGCAAAAAGGTTTTTAGCTCCTAACCAAATTGATGTGGATTAAGCAAGCTTGCAGCTCCGGCTTTAAAACGATACAGCTGAAATTTCATCGCAATCTATTCTCATTTCTGCCTTATGCAAAACACATTAACGCAATTACTAAACTCCGCTAATCAAATTATTCTCGGTAAAGAACAGCAAATTCGGTTAGCGATGTGTTGTTTACTTGCAAAAGGACATCTGCTTATTGAAGATATTCCCGGCGTTGGCAAAACCACGCTGTCACACACACTGGCAAAGTTGTTAGGACTGAATTATCAACGGATTCAATTTACTAGCGATATTTTACCCGCTGATATTATTGGTTCGTCAATTTACGACATTAACAAACAAGAATTTAGCTTTCATTACGGCCCGCTGTTTAATCAAATGATTTTGGCAGATGAAATCAATCGCTCCACACCGAAAGCGCAAAGTGCATTATTAGAAGCGATGGAAGAACATCAAGTAACGGTGGAAGGACATACTTACGCACTGCCTGAGCCGTTTTTTGTGATTGCAACCCAAAACCCCAGCCACCAAATCGGTACATTTCCACTGCCAGAATCACAATTAGACCGTTTTTTGATGCGCGTGGAATTAGGTTATCCCAATCATCAAGCCGAGCGCGAATTGCTGACAGGGCAAAGCCGCTATAGTTTAATCAACGATTTGCAAACACAATTGCCACCCGATATGTTGTTGGCAATGCAACAAGCTATTTCTGAAATTCACGTCTCGCCCGCGTTGCTCGATTATTTACAAGCGTTAATCAATTACAGCCGCGAATCCTCAGAATACAGTTGCGGCTTGTCACCGCGTGCCGGATTAGCGTTATTAACCGCCGCCAAAGCGTGGGCGTTTATGGATCAACGTGATTCTGTACTACCCGAAGACGTGCAAGCGGTATTGCCTTCAGTCGCAGGGCACAGACTCCGCTCAGGCACAACAAATTCAATTGCGATTGTCGCGCCGTTATTAAACAACGTAGCGATTCCATAAAAATCATGGAAAGTCTATTCAAACGTTGGCGTGCGAAACGATTTTTCCGCCGCGAACCTGCCACAGACCAACCTATTAATCTCACTCACAAACGGATTTTTATTCTGCCCACGCAGCGCGGCATGGGCTTTGTGGTGTTGATTTTGTTGTTGCTCTTAATCGCCTTTGTTTACAACAACAACCTTGCGTATTTGCTCTGTTTTTTATTAGGCAGTGTGTTTTTTATCACCATTTTGCATACTTTTAAAAGTCTGTCTGGATTAACGATTTATAAAGGACAAGCAACCTCCGTTTTTGCAGGAGAATCCGCAGGTTTTGATATTTATGTGAATAATCCCAGCCCGCAACAGCGCGTTAATCTGCAATTGCATTTGACAGAAGATGTGCTGTTTAGCCTAGAGCCACAACAAAAACAAGGCATTACCTTGTATTCGCCTACGCAAAAACGTGGTTGGCATTCGTGTGAAAAAATTATTTTATCCTGCACTTATCCGTTAGGGTTGTTTCGCGCGTGGTCGGTATTGCGGTTTGATTTTAAAGCTTTGGTTTATCCAAAACCGTTAAAAGATTCAGTGATTTTTCCTGAATCGGCTGGCACACAAAACCAGCAAGGCACAGCAAAAACCGGCAATGATGAGTTTTATGGCTTAAAAGAATATCAAAGTGGCGATTCGATTCGACACATTCACTGGAAAGCGTTTGCAAAAGGTTTAGGTTTATTTAGCAAACAATACAGCGGCGAAACCTTTGCAGAATTATGGCTGGATTATGACGCGGCTTCAGGACATGACACCGAACAGCGGTTGAGCTGCATGTGTCGTTGGTTAGTGGATGCAGACAAGGCTGGATTGCATTACGGTTTTATCTTGCCGAATTTACGCATAGAACCCAGTTCTGGCACGGTGCATTTTAAAAAATGTTTAGAAGCGTTAGCCTTGTTTTAAAAAAACAGCAAGTTCTGTCATTTTACTTTGCAAGAAAAACTAGCGTACAATAAATATTAGAACTTTCTAATATTTATTACCACAAAGGAGAAGGTTGATGATTTTCAAACAATTATTTGATTCTGATACAAGCACTTACACTTATTTGCTAGGCTGCGAATCCAGCCGAAAAGCGATTTTAATTGATACGGTTGCAACTCAGATTGATAGCTATCTCGCGCTGTTAAAAGAACTCAACTTAACGCTGATTTACACCTTAGAAACGCACGTTCATGCTGACCATGTGACTGCTGCGGGTATTTTGCGTGAAAAAGCAGGAAGCAAAAGCGTGGTGCATCGTGATGCCGGAGCAATGTGTGCCGATTTGATGGTGACAGACGGCGTATTTTTACAAATTGGCAGCATCGAAATCAAAGTTTTGCACACGCCCGGACACACTAGCGGCTGTGTTTCTTATCTGTTGGCAGATCGCGTTTTCACCGGAGATGCTTTATTAATCAATGGCTCTGGTCGCACCGATTTTCAACAAGGCGACTCTGCCACACTGTATCGCAGCATCACGCAAAAACTCTTCACCTTGCCCGCCGACACCTTGGTTTATCCAGGACACGATTATCATGGCATCACGGTTTCAAGCATTAAACAAGAAATTGCCTTAAATCCGCGCTTAGGAAATGGCAAAACTGAAGCCGAATTTATCGCAATAATGTCGCAATTGCAGTTGCCGTATCCGAAACATATTGATGAAGCTTTGCCTGCCAATCAAGCCTGTGGCAAACCGCAACAAAGTCAGTTGCAACAGGGGTAAAGCATGATTTTGTTAGCCGCGCTTGCGATTATCATCGGGATTTTGCTGGGACTGCTCGGTGGCGGCGGCTCTATTCTCACCGTGCCTGTGTTAGTTTATTTAGCAGGTTTATCCACAAAATCTGCCATTATTACCTCGCTCGTCGTGGTGTGCATTACCAGTTCGATTGCAGCTGTCAATCATGCGCGAGCGGGGCGTGTTTGCTGGAAAACTGGCCTTATTTTTGGCTTAGCCGGCATGGGCGGCGCGTTTGTGGGGGGGCGAATTGCAGCTTTTATTCCTGACCCGATTTTATTGGTTTTATTCGCCTGCGTGATGTTAGCCGCCTCATTTGCCATGCTGCGCACTCGGAAAAAACAAGAACCTACCCGCCAAGTCGGTGATAAGTTATGCCCTGAAAACTTGCCGGTTGCGGCAATTTTGTTTGACGGCTTATTAGTTGGTTTAATTACCGGTTTAGTCGGAGTCGGCGGAGGATTTTTATTAGTGCCCGCACTCAATTATTTAGCAGGATTGCCGATGCACGCAGCAATCGGCACATCTTTATTTATTATCGCGATTCAAGCTGTAGCGGCTTTGGCAGGACACGCGAGTCATTTTGAAATTAATTTGCCGTTGACCGCATTAGTCACCAGTTGCGCCATTGTCGGAAGTTTTATCGGCGCACAACTCTCAGGAAAAATCAGCACCCGCAATTTAAAACGCGGCTTTGGTGTGTTTGTGTTTTTGTTAGGTTGCTTTTTATTGTACAAAGAAATCAATCCAAAAATGGTTGCGCAGATAGTGGAATTGTTTAAACAAGGACGCGAATTTATTCTGGGCGCATTGAGTTTTCTATTATTGCTGTGTTTGTATCGGCTTTGGTCGTGGCTGCATTCAAGCAATAACATGCCGACCGAGGAACCCCCTTCAACTTTTTCGCAATGCAAAACGCCGTTTAAAGATACACTGAAATAATCTTGCCTGAAAAATGGCGGCACAAACGTTTCAAAAATAGAATTTATGTACCTGAATTTTGGCGTTTTCTGATTTTAGATTTTACAAAAATTTTCAAAACGACTGGTCGTCTTAAAAATTTTGTTTACAGTTGGAGTAAATAATTTTTCAAATCACCGTAGAGACGCAAGATTTTTCGGGACTTGACAACTAAAAATGAGTTGCTCTTGCTAGTTGAATCCGCTGATTTTCCAATCCAGAAAGTTCTGATTCAGAAAATAACAGCTTGAGTATTTTGAATAGCTTTAATAACTGGTTATAAAACAACCGTTGCATAACGAATTTCAGCCCCAGCCACAAACTTTCCATCAACGTAAGCCTCGCAAGCATAAATCCAAATGTTATGTTTCTTTTTTAAAAACAACACTTTAATAATCAACTGATCGCCCGGAACAACCATTTGTTTAAACTTGGCTTTATCAATCCCAACCAAATAACACATCATGTCTTTCGGCTTGCCACCTGCGGTTTCAAAACCCAGCACGCCAGAGGCTTGTGCCATTGCTTCTAAAATCAACACCCCCGGCATCACCGGCTTGTTTGGAAACTGCCCTTGAAAAAATGGCTCGTTATAACTCACATTTTTTATGGCAGATAAACTAACGCCCGCTTCATACGCAATCACCCTATCAATTAATAAAAACGGATAACGCTGCGGCAATAATGCTTGTATTTTGAGAATATCTAATTTTGTATCCATCATTTAATGTTCCTTTTACAAAGAAGTCACTATCAAATACCGTTATTTTGTAAGTGGTTAGACATAAATTTTAAGGTATTGGTGTGTTTTGCAGGTGTTCAAAATGTGCATTGTTCGGATAAATTCGCACCTACCTATCCTTTAAAACTTTTGTTTAAACACTTATTAAACAGCGCGTACAGTGTCAATCGCCCAAAGATTTAAGAAAGCCCATCGTCTACATCAAACGCAGGCAAACACAATCTTTGCCCGCTGAGAAGTTTTTAAAGTTTCATTTTACGCAAAACAGATGACTTATTGATGAAAATTATCTGCAATCGAAAGAAAAAAGATATAAAACCAACGAATCACCCGCCGCTATAAAGCTTTTCAAACTGCTGAATTTTACAAAACGACCGGTCGTCTTGAAAAATTTTCGTCATTTATCTGAACGTAACTTTATTAGATTGAGCAGTGTTTTCTAAATTCGTGAATCCCTAAAAGCAAAACAGGTCTCCAAAGCCTTAAACCTTGGAAACCTGTATCGTTTTAACGCAAGTTAATCAGCAGCTTATGCTTGTTTATTCAGCTGCTTTGACTTGTTTCTTGCCTTGAGGCGGCACTTTAAAAAAGACACGATCGACAGTACGTTTTACACCATCTTTCTCACGTTCAATGGTTTTCAACACAAACACGCCTAAACCAGGAACAGCAACGCGACCAGCACTTGCGGTGCTGACTTCTTCTTGAATCTGTTTTAATGCCGCATTGATAATTTGAGCGACTTTTTTATCGGGCATTTTTCCTAATAATTTAGGGGATTGTTCTCTAATTGCTTTTACAATTTCTGCTGTTTTCATAATATTTCTCCAATGTAGTGCTAAAAAATAACGTTTCTTTAATCAAGTAAACGATTTTTAATCAATGTTTTACGCAACGCTTGCCAGCTAGAAATAATCTCACTTGCCGTAGCATGAGCCACTTGTGAATCTCCTTCACGCTCAAACCACTTGGTCGCTTTTTGCAATGTCTCCGTTAAGGTTAACGCTGCTAATTCTTCTTGCAACGCTTCTTTACGGTGTTGAGTGTGCCGCCAATATTCAAACCCTTCAATTTCTTCAGTTGTTAAAAGACTGCGTAACTCGTCAGTCAATTCAGGCTTTGCTAACGGCACAGTGCCAATAATCGCAGTTTCACCACGCTTTTTATTGCCATTGTAAGTTGTTCGAATCAGTTGAATAACATTTTTACGAACACGAAAGTGCATAGTTAAATGCTCCTTATTTATTTAATTTTAGGGCATTATACTGCCCAAGAATAATAATGCAAGCGATTATTTTAATAAATTTTAAATTTAGCTAAAAATCAATTTTTTTAGTTAGTTGATGGCAATCAGTGAAAGGCAAAACACTTTCAATCAAGATGGGATGAAAACTACACATATCAGTTACTTTTTTGTATTACTTAACAAAGAAAAACCTATCTAATTGAATTAAAATGACTTTATTTTATAGACAATGCTATAAAAATGAGAAAAATCATCAAAATTACTGTGTGTGTTTAGAAAAAGATACAGATAGCGGGCTTAAAAAGCAAAGTCGCTTTTATATTTGAAGAGGAAAAAGAGAGAAAAAAAATAGACTTTGCTTGCCGGATACATCCTTGTAATCCATAAAAAGCTAACTTAAATAGTGAAAATACACCAACTATACTGCCCGAAATTTATGCAGTGATTTATATTTTTGGTTTGATGCTGGCGGAAGTTTTTGTTAAAAATAGAGCATCGTTAGCAGGAATCACAACTTGATGCTTAATCATTTCTCCTGAATTGATTTCAGGTACTTGTTTTCCTTTCAGACGTTTATATTTATCTTCAGGCAGCTCAACAGTCCAAGGATTGCCTGTCATATTAAGCAGCACTAATCCGTTTTCAAATTCACGCATCCACCGCTCGCCGCCGCCATCATACATTTTGATATTGCGAATTTGTGTTGTTCCGATTTGTTCAGAAACGCCAAAAACCGGAGTTACTGAGTGTGTGGCATCGGCAACAAAACTAATGCGAAAACTTCGCCACTGCGAATCAACCAAGACTGAAAGTGGTTGGGCATTTTTTTCGGTGCTGACCGCTCCATTGATAGTCAGCATACGCGGTACACGCTCAAAAGATTGTCCTGCGTACTGCCAAACATCATCACCTTTGGCTTCAAATTCTATGGTGTATTCATGCCCCGGCACTACTTCGATTTGTTCCGCATTTTTAGGCGCAAGGCTTACGCCATTTTGTAGCGTTGCCGGAAAAACGCTAGCTGGTATTGTTTCTACAGTTGCTGAAAATTCATTTTTTGCGTCACTGTGCTTTGCGGTAAATTCTTTAGCAACTGACCATTGCCAGTTTGCTTTTGCCAACTTGTCTGTTTTACTTAAGCCAGTTAAATTTTGCACAGCATCTGCAACGGGTTTTCCTAACCAATGCCAGTTATTTAAATCACCACCGTGATATTCGTCCCAATTAAAAACGCCTTTTTTTTCTTTTTTCTTATTGTTTAAAGAGGGATTTTCGGGATCAAAATCAATGCTACTTAGACCAGCAAATGGATGAGGCATTCCCAATAAACAGGCAGCTGCAAAACCAACACGAAAACGAAAATCAGTTGGGCTGCCATTAGGCAAATAATCTTGACTAAATATTGTGGTAGCTGTTTTCGTGAAAGGGTAACTGATTTGCGGTTGGGCTTCGGCGTTTTTTACCCACATCTGCAAATGTAAAAAGGATTGAGAGAAACGATCAAAGTCATTAGCTGAAGGAAAAGATTCTAATTGTACGCCATTTAGATATTTCCAACCTCGTACACCTGAAATAGCATTATTGCTATCTGCCTGAATGATTTTATTTGAACCTAATAATCGGCGTAATTCGCGAAAAAATACTTGCCCACCAAGACCAAAACTATTCACACCATCAATATATCCATAATCAGGAATGAGGTCATTATTGATGTCCATGCTATTGTTGACAGGATTACCAAATATCCAACGTGCCACATCAAATTCAACACCATCGGCTTTAGCATTTGTAACACGTTGAGCTATTTGTCTTGCAAACCATTCTGCTGCGGTTAAATTATCAGCTCCACCTCGTGGACTGTGCAAACTAAAATTAAGCTGCCATTGTCCTGACCAAAACATCATGTGCGAGGCAACAACTGCTTTTCCGGCTTTAAACGACAACGGTTTGCTTCCCCATTGTCCACGTTTAACAACAAATCCCTTTTGATTCATCGATTCAATGACAACATGTTCTGCTTGCGACCAATCGGGCTTACCAGACTCGTCAATGGCATAAATAACCACAGAAAAAGGTATCTTACGGGTAGTTTTTTCTATTTGAGCATTATTTTTTGCGATCTGATTTTTATTAGCTACAGAAATAAACATATCGGTAGATGATATATCTTCAGTAAGTAATGTACCTGTTTTATAAAGCAAATGCCCAGGCCAGACTTTAGGGAATAGCGGTGAGTTAACTCCCCCATAAGCAGCTTGCAGTGTAATAATTTTCTCAGGCCAACGAGCATGAAGCAAAGCAACAACTTCATCTGGACGTGGCCCATGAATGAGTGAGTAGGGAGCTTGTTCTTCAAATACTTTCTTACCGGCAGGACTGCCAAACTTAGCACCATTAAAAGCATGAAAAGTCATGCTAATCGGAAATGTGTCTGGAAGCTTAAGTGCCGCCTCTTTATTTGCACTGCATAAAGAGGCACTAAAAAGTGCAATACAGCCAAAAACAGCAGCTGCTAAATACTTATGACGTTTATTTTGATGAATAGATTTCATGCTAAAGTTTCTCGGTTGCAAGATTTAATTTTTCACCTTGAGCTTTTGTATTTTCATCATTTATCCCTAATCTTGATTGCAGGTTTTTCACTGTAACTTGTAACTTTTCATTACGGGCGTTCAATCTACTGATTGTACGCCCTAAGCTTTCTGCAATAACTCTAAGTTGCTCTGTATTCAAAACTAATGGTGAGTTTATGTTTTTTGATTCGGGTAACACAGTACAGCGATAACCTTGATCGGCTGGAATCAGGGTATTTACTCTATCAATAACAGGTTTTAATCGATTTAAAAGAGTCGATTGAACTTCAACAGAAGGAATAATAGTATCGGCTTTAATAGTCGGCAATTGATTGCAAAGCTGATCAGAAACTATCGCAGATCTGGTCATAACAGCATTTAAATGACGTTGAAATTCAAGTTCAGCAAATGTTAAAGAGCGATTAATATTGCTCGCTTCAGGAGGGGATAATGAGTTTTCTGAAATTCCAAGCCATTGTTCTACAATATTGGTAAGTTTATCTTTTACAATAGAATAATTAAATACATGAAGGGATACATTTTTAATTTTAGAAAACGTCATTAAAAAGTTTTCTATTCTAAGAGGAGTATCATAGCTTTCAAAATACTCTTCTATAGAAAAAGTTGCGCCCCCTCGTTTAATTTCTTGTTGATAAAATGAACTAGCATGTTCAATAGGATCACGAATAAAAAGCAAAATACTAATTTCTTTAATATTAAATTTTTGTTGTAATTCGGTGATAGTATTTAAATGTTTGCCATTAATTAAATTAATATATAAGTTTTCGCCACTGAATAATAAAGAAGTACAATCATCATTTACTTCCCACGATTCGGTTTTATTTTCTAAAATTAATCTGCCATTACCTGATGAAATAAAACCATTGGCGGCATTTTCCATGGTTTTAAAAAATGGATATTGAATCTCTTGATTCTCAAGTAGTGTTCTATTTTTTGCTAAACAAGATTGAATAAAACTAGATCCTGTTTTATGTTGTCCTACATGAATAAAAAGTTTTTTTGCACTTTTACTATTTGATTGTTTAAGCGAAATTTTTTTTATTTTTTGATGATTTTTTTGAGTTTCTTCATCTAATTCTTGTAGTTTCAACTCTAAATCCGAATCTTGATAAATTTCCGCTTTAACTAATCCTTGTTGATGCAAAACTTGCCATACTTTTTCTAAATTTTGTAAAACATTACCGCTAATGCTTTTTTGTTTGCCTTTTTTTATAAAGAAATCATAATACTCCGCCTCAATTCCTTTTGCTTGCACACAAGTCGCATAATTTTGGCTAATATTTTTAATGCGTGAAAAGTGCAATAGTTTAGATTCTTTGCTTTCTGCAAGTATTAGCGTATGAAACGCAGAACCGGTAAAACCTGCAATAACATTTTCACCTTCAAACAGCTGAATTTGTTCTCCAACGGGTAGCCGTTCGGGATGAATAATTTCAAAACCTTCTTGTTGCAGAGCCGCTTCAAAATCCTGTTCTCCGGCAATTCTAGCTTCTTTTAAACCTGAACGACTTAACCAAATTTTTCGCCAGTTGCTTGTAGTTGCTTTGGGTTTGAGTCTCTGTCCTATTTTAGTCAGTGCTTGCGCTTGTTGAGGATGGCAATAATCAGCAATCACATAACCGGCATCCGGGATAATCAGTTCATCAAAATAGGTGAGTTCGGTAATCAAATGAACGCGGTCTGGATTTATTACAGCGGCGCGTAGTAATTCCTGTTGCCACGACTTAAGATCGGCAAATGAATAGCCCGGCTCTACCATTGAAAACAAATGGAAATACACATCTTCTTCGGGGTAGTTATTTAAAGCCCATGCTCTAGCAAGTGTTTCTAATAAAAAATGCCCATAATGATGAACAATTCTCCCTCCATAAACGGCTTTTTTGACACGCACTTTTGCCGTTTTTACATCGGGATGATAATTTTTTTCTGCAATTTGTATTTGTTCTTCTTTAAATTGCACCTGTCCATAACGTCGTTTGAGCAATGATTTTAAATGCGGTTGACCTTGGCTATCATAAATACTACCAACAGGTCCTAACTTATTTATAAATTTTATAGGAGTTACTAAAGCATGTTGCAGTATTTCAGTTTCAAGTTCTGTTTCTAACATCGTCTCTATCCTTAAATTATATTGCGTAACGTTTTTTCCACGCATCAGGCAAGCTAATAAAATCACTATGAATTTGCGCCAGCATAGGAGCATAAACTTCGCGCATTTGAGTGATAAACTCATTTGGCATTTTCATAGAGGGTGATTTATGAATAACCTTATCAAGTATTGTGTTTTCAGCTAAAGGTTTAGTCATTTCTATATGCTGATAAACACTTTCAATCACTAATTCTGGATTAGCAATAATATCATCATAAAAAACAACCTTAACTTTATCCATCAGTCCTGCTGCTTTTATCGCCTGAAAGGTAGCTAAATAATTTGATCTATTTGCAATATTAGGTGTTTTTGCCCGTCCAATTAAAGTTTCAACCGACGCATTTGCCATCCTATTTAATTTTTCAGTCGCATCTGATTTATTTTTTAATTCTTGAATCATGCCAGACCAACTGCGTTCAACGGGATCTCTTAAAATAAAAACCAGTTTTAAGTTATCCGTAACGGCTTTCATATTTTCAAAACCTGCTTGCCCAATCACCGCATATTCTGGTGATATATCAATAGCACACTGTTTTTTAGGGCCTATTGCCATATAATCGCAATACCACTCGTCATTTAATGGCTTTAGACAAAAACCAATTCGTTTGAGCTGTATTTTATTTTTAGTGGGAATTAAGCTGTTGTGTGTTTGATTGTCTTGTAGGTAATTAATTAAGGATTCTCGAAACTCTGCTTTTTTAGTGAGCTTAATAAACCAAGTGGCTCGCCATTGGTTAATGAGTGGTGAATTGATATGTTTGTAGTTAAAGTATTGCACTTCTTTACAAAATAAAGGTGTTTTGAACCTAGTATCTTTTTCTAATACTTCATGCAGCCAAGTTGTTCCTGCTTTTTGTGCACCCACACAGATTAATAGCTTCTTAATTTTTTTCACATTCTTTCCAAAAATATTTTTATCAGTATTAACGATATTTTAAAGGCTCATTTTTATATAAAAACAGCTTTTTAAGATTTAAGTGTGCAGAATTATCATTAACAAACTATTTTATGAGCGGGAAACCAAAAAAATTCTCAAGAAATTGTTGATTTTGCTGATAGCGAGCTGCTATTTTTTCAACAACATCTTCACTAACGGAAAAATCACTACCTAAGTTATTAACTATTTTCTCTGCGGCTAATTTAAACCGTTCACTATTCACTTGAATGTTTAACGCATTGGCAAGCTTTTCAGCGGTTTGAGTAGGCTCTGTGACCATTTGATCATAACTGATGGCAATAAAATGAGGAAAGTGGCGCGAATAACGCTCAATAGCCGACTGGTAATCATTGTATTTATCTTGCGCAAGCATCCAGCTATTATTATCTGTCATCATCCGTTCTATCCATATTCCGGCTGTTTCGTTATTGAGTCTTAAGTTATTGTAACTATTCATTAATTTAACCGCCGACAAAAGCCGTTTTACAGGATTGCGGCAAATCAAAATAATCGCAGCGTTTTCTCCAATCACCTGTTTCATTTTTATAATGGCAGCATCATCTAGCAGCATATACTCAGGCGTAACTTCACCCAGCAATTTGTTATTCATTAAACAAGGACGAAATAAATCTAAATAGTGAATTTTTTCAATAGGGTGCATTCCTAATGTTTTATTCGCACGCAAATAGCATTTATATCTTTTTGCATGTAAAAAGCTTAAGTCTTTGGCTGTCACAATTTTTTCAACTTCGCGAGCCATTTGCCGTAACGAATAGTCTTTTAATCCTTCTTTTGCGCGAAAACCATACAACGTATCAAAATAATGCAGTTCTTTGACTGGGTGCATGAAAATATGGGTAGATTCTTCAAGCAAGTGATGGAATAAGGTTGAGCCTGCTCGTTGCGAGCCAATTCCAATGACAAATCGATGTTTCATTTATCCTCTCAAACAATTAATAGTTTTCATGGTTTTAAGTCGGCAGTACAGACTTCCAACTTTCAGGTAAGTATTTCAAAAGTTTTGATCTACGCGACATTTGTGGTGGCATGTCGTATTCGGGGGTTTGGTAACGCTTTGATAGTTTTGCCAAGAGTTCTTGTGAGGGCTGAAAATCAAATTGCACTTCATTAATTTTTTTGCCTGATAGATTGTTGACTATTGTCGCGTCAAGCTTTACTTCTAAAAACTCTTCTAAATCACTCACAACTTCAGAATAGTTCGTCTGTAATGTGTCGGTGAAAACAACAAACACGGGAATTCCCGCTTGCTCATAGCGTGTGATTGCTTGAACGTATTGATTAAATTGATCTTGTTGGTTTATCCAACCATCTGTTCCTGAATCTAACATGTCAATCGCCCGCTGTGAAAGTGCTTCATTCCCGTCATTAGCAAAAGATTCGTGCGCGGCAAGAAATCGAAATGCAGAAATAAACCGTTTCACAGGGTCTCGCACCGCCAAAACCGCTTTACAGTTTGGGATGGTGTTTTTTATTTCCAATAACGCATCCGTTGGCAAAAGCATGTATTCAGGCGTTGATTCACACAAGTAAGCAATATCATTTCTGCGCGTTAAAGCGGCACGAAAATGATAAGCATAATCGTGATTTTTACAGCTTGGATCATTGCTGAATTTAGAATCACTGACGATTTGATCGGTGAGTAGTTCCAATGCGCTCTGTCCGGGATAAGGAAGCAGAGATTCAATGTTAATTGCCAGCCGATATTTAGATAAAGACTCTAAGACATGCAAACTACGCATCTCGTATTTAGTGTCAAAATAATGCAATTCTTTTAAGGGGTGAACATAGGCATTGGGAATTGCATTCAATAAGTGAGATACAAAAGTAGATCCTGCTCTTTGTGAGCCAATGCCAAACACAAAAGGCAAGGAGATTTTTTCCATAATTAATTATTATTTTCCAAAACTGATTGATACATTGTGACAAGTTGTTGCAAATGACTGTCCATCGTTTCACCTGTGAATGTATCAGAATCAGCTGAAAGATTTTCATTGTTATTGCGCTGTTCTAATTGTGCAGGTAAGTTTTGCAATGCCGTCAACAACCCTAAGTGGTCTTCTACATTCACAATATTACCATTTACACCTTCGATAATACAGTCACCTATTGCACCACGATCTGAGGCAATGACCCACAAATTAGCTTGCAATGCTTCGCGTGTTACTAAACCATAGCTTTCTGGCCAAATAGAAGGCGCGAGCAGCACATCAAACTGCGCATACAGTTTTGCCACTTCAGATTGTTTCTCTTTTGCGCGAAATTCAACATCGGTATCACCCCATTTGCTGTAGTGCACTTCACCTGAGTGTAAACTGTGGTTAATCACAATCAATAGCAAATTAGGGAAATGCCCTTCTTGCAGAGCTTTTTTCAATAAGTCATAACCTTTGTGTGTGCTCATGCCACCAATAAAACCCAATACAATTTTATCGGTTTGTTGATGACGTGGCTCAAGATTGGTAAACGGCTCAACATAGTTTTCATGCACTTGTACGTTATGAACGCCTGCTTCTTGATAAAGCTGAGCAAATTTTTTTGATACAGCGACAACTGCATTCGCTTTAGATAACACCCTTTGCAGTCTGCGATGACGTTTTACAATCCAATCCACACCTGTTTCATTCTCAGAAATGCCGCTAAGGGGTTCAGTATGATCAACTAACTGCCCTTCTGGATTGACCAAAAACTGATAAATTGACAACCACCACGCATCATGCAGCGTAATAATATAGGGGATTTTTGAAGTGATTGCTGCATCGACTAATGAAGCAGTTAATACTTGAATAGAATGAATATGGATAATATCAAAACGATATTCTTTGAAAAATTGCACACAAAAATCATAAACATGCACATCATCATGATCGACCCAATTTCTGGGTGGAATATTTAAGCGCGTCACCAATACATTATCAAACCAGTATTGCTCCATATAATAAGGTTTGCTTGTGTCTGGATCTGCCTCGCTGGTGAGCACAAATACTTCATATTCATCAGGATAACGCTCAATTAAGCCTCGCACTTGGTTTTCAAATACGCGCGTTGCCCCGCCCACAGATTGCGGATAAAAGAACACATTCACCAAAAGAACGCGCTTTTTAGTCTTTTTCAGCGACAAAGGACTTAAAAATGGAGAAACAGTTTCTTTTAAAACACTTTCGCCTACTTGGGGTGAAAACTTTTCAAACGCGAGTTTTTTTGCAGCTAAACCTACTGATTTGCGTAAATCGGCATCTTGCAGAAGAGAAAGCAATTGTTTTTCCCAATCTTCCTGAGTGCTTGCAAACAATACGTTTTCGCCATCAGTCAACACATCGCGATATGCTTGGGTTGGCGTTACAACGGATGGAATTCCAAAAGCTGCGGCTTCTAGCCATTTGATTTCACTTTTTGTATCAGTTAATCGAGATTGTTCCAGTATAGCAATATTAATATCAGCCGTTTTTACTAGATTGATATATCCCATAAAGTCTGAAGTAGGTGCTAACACAGAAATGCGTTGGCTAATTTTTTTAGCAACCCCATCAAAAAGATTATCAAAATAACCAATCAATACTAATTGCACTTTGCTATTTTGTGCCATCACCTCCAACATAGCAGGGAAAAATACGTCATAAAAGCTTTGTTTATGTGCCTTGGTCGCACTGCCATAAATCACTGTGACGGGTGCTTGAGGTGTTTTTAATGCAGCTGGTTTGTAAATTTGCGCTGCTGCATACAGTTCATAAGATAAAACATTGGGGTGAATTTTTATTGGAACAGACTCTTTAATTTGTTTGCGAATTTCCATTGCTAACGATTGTGTAGAAGCTACACATACATCTGCAAGTTTTAACGCATTCAAAAAGAATGGATTATCCATCGTTAAATGCAGATGCGTTCTTTCGTCAATCGTTCCGGCATAGGTTTCCAACTCAGCAGGAAATGCACTAGCATCAAAAATCAAATCATCAATATCATAAACAATCGTAATTCCTAAACCTTTGGCATAACACATTAATTTAATTTCATTAATGGTGGCAGGAATGCGGCAAACATAAAGCACCGCAACGTTCATTAACATACGTTGCCAATTGCGTTGATTGAGTTCGGTTAAATCAAGATAATCAATGGATAAATTGAGTTGTTCTGCTTGCTCAAGTTTTTGCTGCACCCGATAGTAATAGCATTGAAACAATCCACGCGAACCAACAAACACAACCTTATTTGCCAAACTATTTTGACGTGTGACTGGATTATTTTCAGAGTAAGTCAAACTATGAAATTTGCCTGCATAAATCCGACTGATAATCCGAATTAATATTTGTAAGTCCGTATCACGTTCGTTTAAAGCTTCCGTGACAAAATCCGCTTCTGCCAATTGCCATGAAAGGTCGTGCGAATTGAAAAAATATTTGCTTAAGGCTTGTTCAAACTCTCGCAAACTTTTACTTTGATAAGGATTCAGCAAAAAAGCGCGATAAAAATAATCTTCTATGGTGGAAAGATTATCTTTAAAAAGTAAACGATGATTATTGGAAAGCACGCCTAAAATAACCGCCGCTTCATGGTATGCCCACCAATAATCAGTGTTTTGCTTAATCGCATTTAAACAATGGGTTAAAGCAGTTAAGCTGTCACCCAACTCACGTCGCAAGTGAGCTAGTAGTTGTTGTGATTCTATCGTGATTAAAAGCTCAGGAGCTGACGACTGTAATAAAGTCAGAAAGTTTAAGGCTAAATGCGGATTCGAATGAAGTTTATGTTGCCAAAACGACATCACTAAAGCAACTTTTCCTAGTAAATGATTATTTTGATCTGATTTAGCCGCTAACTGCGCTATTTTGGTTTGTAACAGCGTGTAAAAGCCAAGGGTTGCCGCATCGACATAACTCGAAAAATACACACTTTGTTGTTTTGCAGCAGAATCGTTAGCACGCTCATAAAAAGCAGTATCTAGCAAGGTTATTGCTTGTTCACTGAGCAAATCACTTTCCGTTAACACAATCACGCGAAACAACGTGCATTCCAATTGACAAAAAGGTAATACTTCAGGATTAGTCACTTGCGCTAAAAAGTGCAATAACTGCTCATAGCATTCCAATTGATAGAGTTGATAAGCAGTACGCACTACTGCAAAACCTGCATGTTTACACAAAGCTAAAAACTCATCTGCCTTTTCTTGTTCTGTTTTTTCAGGCAAATTATCAGAGCCATCTTCTTCGGCTAATTCGTCCTCTTCACTTTGTTGAAGAAGCTCGGTTGCTGAAGTTGCTCTGGCATCATCTAACAGCTGATCTGCTTCATTGCAAGAACGCACTAAAGCAATCACTGAGGCAACTTGCGACATCACTGGAATGGAATGAGTTAAACAAGCAGAAAGCAGCGCGTTTACATTATCTTTGCTCAGTTTTTTGCCTGATTCTTTTAAAGGCTTTTGATTAAGCTCATCAAACGCTACATCAATTTTTGCCCCAGGCTTTAAGAGGGTTTGATTATTTTTATTCAGTTTAAGAACAATCGAAAAACCAGCCCTACCATCTTCTTTAATCTTAGCTCCGGCTAAATCGGCTCTAAAAGCATCAGCAATTCCGCTGCTGACTAAAACGTTATCAATAAACACATAAACTTTTACAAACTCTGCCAGATTATCTTTATCAACCGCCCAGCCCTCAATAGTGCCTTGCTCTGACACTCTATCAAAATTTCCGATTACTTTATTGGTAAACAAATCACCTAAAGGTTTTCCAGAACCTTTTAACTGCTGCTTATTTTCTTTATCAAAAGCAATATCAACTTTTGCATTGGGTTTTAGCATGGCTTGATTTTCTTTATTCACTTCTAACGCAACAGAAAAAGCTGCTTTGCCATTTTCTTTAACTTTTGCATTGATTAAATCACCACGATATAGCTCTGCAACTGCACTGGTCGTTAATACGCCATCAATAAAAACATACACAGTCACAAAATCGTCAGGATTTTCTTTATCAACAGCCCAGCCTTCAAAAGTGCCTGTTTCAGAAATCCGGTCAAAACAGCCTACTTTTTTGCTTGAGTCTGATGTTTGAGTAAGCTCTTTAACAAAAAATTTGCGCGATTTAGAGTAAATGTTTTTCATGGTTTATGGATGTGTTGTTTGCGGTGCTTTGAGAATAAAGTGCAGACTCTGCCATATTTAGACAAAGTTTTTAATGGGATTAGTCTATCACATGCGCTTGAAAACTCGTAGTTGACCATCACGATGAAATCAGGATTTGCAGGGTTTATCTAAGTTTTTAACATACCGAATGTAAAGGATTGAACAGACAAAACACGAATCGCATTTACGAAAGTCGTTTAGAGATAAGTTTCAGCATCTTGAAAAAATTAACAGCCGCAAGATTTTCGTTACGCTTTATTAATTGATGTTACGCAAAGGCAACCACAGCGGATTATTTTTAGATTTCTTATCTCAATACTAAGTTATTTTCATCAACCATTAATCTCTATTGCGTCATCATCCATAACAATTACAAAAAACTAATGCGGCATAATTTTTCACAGTTTTAAAAAATAACGCTAAATTCAAGGCAAAAAAAACCTCCCAATACCGATTAAGATAGAAGGAGGTTAAGGATTCAAGCAAAGGTATGAGGAGAGTTTGCTTGTTACAACACACTAAGGGGTAATCAAGATATGGGCAGCTTATTCGTTTAACCGACCTCGGATAACGATGTTGCTATAAATAGCGGCAGCACCAAACAATACTGTGGAAATAATGAATTGACCGGAGATAAAACTCCAAATTCCGGTAATAAACATCACCCCGATAAAGATGTCTTTGTTAAATTGGCTCATGATATTAAATCCTATATAAGTAAATTTGAAACTTGTTCGTGCAGGTGATAAAAAATCATTATGCTTTGACTCGCTGCCTACTATACAGTTTTGGAAATAGTTTACAATATTGGATTTATTAAACACATTGTTTCGATTTAAGAAACAGTATAAAAGTCAAGTTATTTTTGCACATTCAGATAAGAAAAGGCTATCAAGTGGATAAACTAACCAGTATGAATGTTTTTGTGCGAGTGGCAAAATTAGAGAGTTTTTCTCACGCGGCCAAAGACTTAGGAATGTCAAAAGCAATGGTAACAAAGCATGTTATGGAGCTTGAAAATAAATTAGGCACGCGGCTTTTTAACCGCACTACCCGCAACTTAAGCCTAACGGAAGTCGGCTCTTCTTATTTAGCGCGTTGTCAACAAGTGTTATCCGATGTTGATGAAATGGAAGAGGCGATTACGCATTTACAATCAGAGCCGCGCGGGGTTTTAAAAATCAGTGCGCCGCCTGTGATTGGCGTAACGCATATTGCGCCAGCCTTAGCTGCGTTTTTAAAACTCTATCCTGAGTTGTCAGTTGATTTAACCTTAAAAAGCGGGCAAATTGATTTAATTGATGAGGGTTTAGATATTGCGATTTATCTAGGCATTATCGAAGACACTAGCTTAATTGCCCGAAAATTAGGCAGTTCGCCATCTGTGGTGTGTGGAGCTCCTAGTTATTTTGCAAAACATGGCATTCCTCAACACCCTGAAGAGCTAGTTCATCACAATTGTTTGGTGAATTGGGCGGTGTCGCCGCGTGATATGTGGCATTTTAAAAGTGCCGATGGCGAGCAAAAAGTGATTAAAGTGGCAGGGCAAATGCAGGCAAATGCGGCTGATCCGATTAAAGCGGCGGCGGTGAATGGCTTGGGATTAATCATGTTGCCTGAATATATTGTCGGCAAACATATTACGCAAGGCACTTTGCAAGTGGTGTTAGCGGATTACACCAATCCGCTTTTAGAAATACATGCGGTTTATCCCCATCGCAAATATTTATCGGCAAAAGTCAGTGTCTTTTTAGATTTTTTGCAAAACTGGTTGCAACACAAAGCAGGGGGAGCTAAGACCTGACAGGTTTCAAAAACCTGTCAGGTCGGTTGCTTAACTGAGTTTTTCTTTCAATAATTTATTCACTTCGGCAGGATTGCCTTTGCCTTGCATGGCTTTCATCACTTGCCCGACAAAAAATCCAAACACTTTTTCATTGCCGCCGCGATATTGCTCCACTTGTTTTTGATTCGCGGCAATAATTTCATCAATAATTGCTGCAATCGCGCCCGTGTCGGTGATTTGCCGCAAACCTTGTGCATCAATCACTTCATCCGTTGTTTGCTTAGATTCCCACAGTGTTTCAAAAATTTGCTTCGCGATTTTGCCTGAAATGGTGTTATCGGCAATCCGTTTTAATAATCCCGCTAAGCGCACCGCTTCAATCGGTGATTGGGTAATGTCCAAACTGGCTTTATTCAACGCGCCTAATAAATCACCGACGATCCAATTGGCGCAAAGTTTTGCTTCACACGCCGATTCTTGCACCACATTTTCGTAATAATCTGCTAATTGCAGTGAGGACGTTAAAATCACCGCTGTGTCATTATCCAGTTGATATTGTTCAATAAATCTGATTTTTTTCGCATTCGGTAACTCTGGCAAGTTTGCTTTAATTTGCGCTTTTAAAGTTTCATCAATCAAAACCGGCAACAAATCAGGGTCTGGAAAATAACGGTAATCATTAGCTTCTTCTTTGCTGCGCATGGATTTTGTTTCGCCCGTATTCGGATTAAACAATACGGTCGCTTGCTGAATTTTTATGCCTTGTTCAATTTGGTCAATTTGCCAATCAACTTCAAAATCAATCGCTTGCTGCATAAAGCGAAATGAATTCAGGTTTTTAATTTCGCGGCGTGTGCCAAATTCCGCTTGACCTTTTGGGCGCACCGACACATTCACATCGCAGCGAAA
>CAKZJE010000021.1 GCA_936941155.1 uncultured Methylomonas sp.
GTCAATAAAGGCGAGGTGTTAGCGGTTTTTTCGGAAGAAAGCGTGTTAGCGGACGTTGCGCAAAGCCGCGCCGCTGTCGCTGAAATGGAAGCGACTGTTGCCGAAGCGAAAGCCAATGCGGAACGCGCGAAACAAATTTCCGGTTCTGGCGCAATGAGCAATCAACAAATTAATCAATACTTTACTAGCGAAAAAACGGCGCAAGCCAAATTGCAATCGGCGAAAGCGCAGTTGGATTCACAAAGTTTGCGCTTGAAATACACGAAAGTGCTTGCCAGTGATGATGGGATTATCTCTTCTCGCACTGCTACATTAGGCGCGGTGGCAGGAAAAGGTCAGGAATTGTTTCGCTTGATTCGACAAAATCGTTTGGAATGGCGCGGTGAAGTGACGGCGGCGGAAATGGCGCAACTCAAAATCGGTATGACGGTAAAAGTTGCCGTGCCGAATGTTGGTGAAATTGACGGCAAACTTCGTGCGCTTGCGCCAACTTTAGATGAAAAAAGTCGTAACGGGTTGATTTATGTGGACTTACCGGATGCCGCCGCACACGGTTTACGCGCGGGGATGTTTGCTCGCGGTGAATTTGAGCTGGGAATTTCTTCTGCTTTAACAGTCCCGCAAACCGTGTTATCACTGCGGGAAGGCTTTAGTTATGTGTTCAAATTGAGTCAGCAAAAAGCAGATGTGGCAAAAGTGACGCAAGTGAAAGTGCAGCTCGGACGCAGAACGGCGGATAGTTTTGAGATTCTGTCCGGCATCAAAGCGGATGATAAATTAGTTGCCAGCGGCGCATCCTTTTTAAGCGATGGCGATACTGTGCGGGTGGTGAAATGAACGTTTCAGCATGGTGTATCCGCAACCCGATTCCTGCGGTGATGTTGTTTGTGATGCTCACTTTTAGCGGGCTACTCAGTTTTGACGCGATGAAAGTGCAGAATATGCCGGATTTGGATTTGCCGACGATTACCGTGTCGGCTTCCTTGCCCGGTGCTTCGCCTTCGCAATTGGAAACCGAAGTGGCGCGAAAAATTGAAAATGCTATCGCCACGTTGCAGGGGTTAAAGCATATCCACACCAAAGCGCAAGATGGCAGCGTCACCATTACCGCTGAATTTCGCTTGGAAAAACCGGTGCAAGAGGCTCTGGACGATGTGCGCTCGGCGGTTTCCAAAGTGCGCTCCGATTTGCCTGGCGATATGCGTGAGCCGATTGTCACCAAATTGGATTTAGCCAGTGCGCCGATTTTGGCTCTCACCGTCACTTCCGCCCAACGTGATGACGAGGCGTTGTCGTGGTTTGTGGATGATACGGTGGCGAAAAAACTCCTCAGTGTTCGTGGCGTGGGTGCAGTAACGCGGGTTGGTGGCGTGAGTCGGGAAATTGCCATCGCTTTAGACCCCGTGAAATTGCAAGCCTTAGGCGTGACCGCAGCAGAAATTTCGCAACAATTACGCAAAATTCAACTGGAAAGTGCAGGCGGACGCACTAATTTAGGTAGTGGCGAACAACCGATGCGCACCTTAGCGAATGTCGCTTCGGTGGATGAAATTCGGATTTTGCCGATTTCGTTAGCAGACGGGCGGCGGATTCGCCTCGATCAAGTCGCAACCATTACAGACACAATTGCTGAACCACGCGCCTTAGCAATGCTGAACGGCAAAACAGTGGTCGGATTTGAGGTGACTCGTAGTCGCGGCGCGAGTGATGTGGAAGTTGGCGCGGGGGTGAAACAAGCCTTAGCGGAATTGCTGTTAAGTAATCCCGATATAAAACTCACCGAAGCGTTTAATTTTGTCACTCCCGTGCAAGAAGAGTTTGATGGCTCAATGGTGATGCTGTACGAAGGCGGCTTTTTAGCGGTGTTAGTGGTTTTGTTATTTTTAAAAGATTGGCGCGCGACGTTAATTTCCGCTGTGGCATTGCCGTTGTCAGTAATTCCCGCTTTTGTGGGGATGCAATATTTTGGCTTTTCCCTGAATGTGGTCACTCTATTAGCGTTATCGTTGGTGATTGGAATTTTAGTGGATGATGCAATTGTGGAAGTGGAAAACATTGTTCGCCATTTGCATCAGGGCAAAAAACCTTATCAAGCGGCAATGGAAGCAGCGGATGAAATCGGTCTTGCCGTAGTTGCCACCACCTTTGCATTGGTGGCGGTATTTTTGCCCACCGCTTTTATGAGCGGGATTGCCGGACGCTTTTTTAAGCAATTCGGCTGGACGGCGGTGCTGGCGATTTTGGCTTCTTTATTGGTCGCGCGAATGTTGACCCCGATGATGTCGGCGTATTTGTTAAAAGATAGCGGTCATCTGCAAGAAAAAGAAGGACGCATTCTGCAAAATTATTTGAAACTGGCGGCATGGTGTATCAAACATCGTTTTATTACCATGTTAGCGGCGGCGGCGTTTTTTGTCGGTTCGTTAATGTTGATTCCGTTATTGCCAACCGGATTTATTCCACCGGATGACAACCCGCAAACGCAAGTTTTTGTGGAATTAGCCCCCGGCGCAACCATGACACAAACCCAAGCTTCCGCCGAAGCCGCGCGGCAACTGGTGGCGAAAGTGCCTTATGTAAAATCGGTTTATACCACCATTGGCGGCGGCGCGGCAGGTAGCGATCCTTTTATGGGTGCGCAAGGTAGCGAAGTGCGCAAAGCCACCTTGACCATTACGCTAGCCAATCGCAATGAGCGTCCGGTGCGCAAACAAGCGATTGAACACAATATTCGTCTGGCGTTGGAAAAATTACCCGGTGTGCGCACTAAAGTCGGTTTAGGCGGCACGGGTGAAAAATACGTTTTAGTGCTCAGTGGAGATGACCCGCAAGCGTTAAGCACGGCGGCGCATAACTTGGAACATGATTTGCGCACGATTTCAGGCTTAGGCAGTATCGCCTCTAGTGCTTCGTTAGTGCGTCCTGAAATTGCCGTGCGCACCGACTTTGCTCGTGCCGCTGATTTGGGCGTAACCACCACTGCGATTGCTGACACCTTACGGATTGCGACTTTAGGTGATTATGATTGGGCATTGCCGAAGTTGAATCTGACGCAACGGCAAATTCCGATTGTGGTGAAACTCAATGCTGACGGGCGCAGTAATCTGGCGATCTTAGAACGATTAGCTGTGCCTTCCAGCAAAGGAAAATCGGTGATGTTAAATCAAGTCGCTAGTCTGGAATTGTCCAGCGGCCCTGCGGTGATTGCGCGTTATGACCGCTCACGCAATATTAATTTTGAAATAGAACTTTCCAATTTGCCGTTAGGCGATGTGTCGAGCGCGGTGCAAAAACTGCCCAGCATTCGTAATCTGCCCGCAGGTGTTAAGCAAGTGAATATCGGTGATGCGGAAATGATGGGCGAATTGTTCAGTAGTTTTGGGCTTGCCATGCTCACCGGCGTGTTGTGTATTTTTATTGTGTTGGTGCTGCTGTTTAAGGAGTTTTTGCAACCGATTACCATTTTAGCTGCGTTGCCGCTATCGTTTGGTGGTGGATTTGTCGCGTTGCTGGTGAGTGGCAAATCTTTTTCCATGCCGTCTTTAATTGGCTTGATTATGTTGATGGGGATTGCTAGTAAAAATTCTATTCTGCTAGTGGAATATGTGATTATGGCGCGGCGCGATCATGGATTGTCACGGCTGGACGCGCTGTTGGATGCGTGTCGAAAACGCGCCCGTGCGATTGTGATGACCAGTATTGCAATGGGTGCGGGGATGTTGCCGATTGCCACAGGCATGGGCGGCGGTGATTCTTCGTTTCGTAGTCCGATGGCGATTGCGGTGATTGGTGGCTTGATTACGTCAACGTTTCTCAGTTTGTTGGTGATTCCGGTGGTTTACACTTATCTGGATGATTTTGATAGTTTTATTAAAAGAGTTTCAGGACGAAGTTCTGCGGCTAAGAATCCTGATTTGGCGTTGAAATAAGCACGTTTTAGCAATCCTAACAAAATAAAACCGTCCTTTTGGAAACTTAAGGGCGGTTTTTTTGTGCTTATTTTTCAGATGAACAATTCAAGACGACTGGTCGTTTTGAAAAATTTTAGACGTTTATTTTTTTATTCAGCTCGAAAAGAATGCGTTAAGATGATACACAATTGTTTTGTTAGGATTTAGGAGGCTGTGATGAGTGAAGAAAAAACTGATATTTTTGAATATGTGAAAACTTTGTTGAATATGTTGCCGCCGCAATTTCAAGCGTGGGCGATTATTGGATTGTTTGTTGTGGGCGGAATTTGGTGGTGGCGCAAAAATAGTGAAGAGAAAGAGCCGTCTCAGTCACGCACCGTACATATTGGCGGCAGTGCTGACAAGGCGATTATTCAGACAGGCGATAACGACCAAGCGAATACAAAGGATGACTAAGCTATGGGCTTGAGAGATTGGTTTAAAAAACGCTCGGTAGAAATTAACGGCGATGCGGATAAAAGCGCGATTCAGACAGGCAATAACAATGTCATCATGCAAGGGATTCCCGTTGAAGTTTATCTGGCTGAAACAGCAAAAGTCGAAGCGTTGTTAAAAGAGCTAGCGCAAAAGTCACAAGCCGAACAAATTATGCAAAGCTTTTTAACCATTATTGGAAAAAATCACATTTCTGTTGCAGATAGGGCAAAGGTTTTGACGCAAATCGGGTTGCATTATCGAGATTTGGCAATCACAACGGAATCGTTATCCCAAGTCGCATATTATCAGCATGATATTCATTTAATCGAATTGGTGACTACCGCGAAACATCATTTGGCAAATTGCGCTTATGTGAAATTGGAAAACAGCTTGTTAGCAATGACAAAGACGGATGTTCGCTTTAACCACGCTAAACCACACCATCAATTGGAGGTAGTTGAGGCAAATCATGCGTTGGCTTCATTGAATAGACTGTTGCTAAATCGAATTGAAGCAGAAGGCTATTCGTATCAGGCAATGAATGCACTGGCAGGCGATGAGCGTTATCAAACAACGATGATGCGCTATTTAGAAGAGGCAGCAGACCACTTTAAACAGAAAGGATGTTATCGGGAAGCGATTTTGCTGTATGGGCGTTTGGTGCTGTTGGCAAAAAAGATATTTCCAGCAGAATCTACAGAGTTGGCGAGGCATTTTAATAACTTAGCCACATTGTATGACAGTCAAGGGCGTTATGAAGATGCTTTACCGCTTTATCAGCGTTCTTTAGCAATAAGACAAAAAACGTTAGGGGAAAATCACCCTGATACTGGCATGAGCTATGGAAACTTGGCAGGAGTTTTAGAGGCAATTGGAAATTATGATGACGCTCTTCTTTATAGAAAAAAAGCTTTAGAAAACCATGAAAACAGCTTAGGGAAAGAGCACCCCATTACCGCCACCAGCCTGAACAACTTAGCCGGATTGTATAAAAGTCAAGGGCGTTATGAAGAGGCTTTACCGCTGTATCAGCGTTCTTTAGCGATTTGGGAAAAAACGTTAGGGGAAAATCACCCAGCCTTAGCCACTAGCCTGAACAACTTAGCCGGATTGTATTACAGTCAAGGTCGAGTTGAGGAGGCTTTACCGCTTTATCAGCGTTCTTTAGCGATAAGAGAAAAAACGTTAGGGGAAAATCACCCAGACGTTGCCACCAGCCTGAACAACTTAGCCGAATTGTATAGAAATCAAGGGCGTTATGAAGAGGCTTTACCGCTTTATCAGCGTGCTTTAGCGATTTTTGAAAAAAGTTTAGGGGCGGAACATCCCACTACAAAAATTGTGGCGCGGAATTATGCGGGGTTGTTGGGGAAAATGTCTGAATTATGATTTTCATGATTTTAGGATTTTAGGATTTTCTTGATTTTTGCTCCATCCTGTTCATCCTTTAATCCTGAAAATCATGATTCAGACAGAAAA
>CAKZJE010000022.1 GCA_936941155.1 uncultured Methylomonas sp.
TGTAATGCCCAATCCATTTTCACTAAAAACCAACCACTCATTGCGCCCCGCTTTGCAAAATCCCCACAGTAACGGGTGTACTTCACGCGGATTGTGCCTGCCGTCTACATACGAAAGTAGTTTAGATGCTTACCGACACACAATCCGCTAATGCTATCCGAGGCAAAGCGACCGTTAAGCCCAGACCTTGCCAAATTTCACATTATTTTTGCATTGCTTAACCTAACGACTTATCTGTAAACTTAAGCAATGATTTTGTGTTATTTTCAGTCATAAATTGAAAAAATGCAAATTTAAGTTGAGTATTTATTTTTAGGAGAGCAAAATGAGCATTGGCGAAAGAGTTAAGATGCTGAGAACGGGAAAAGGAATAAAACAAACGGAGTTGGCTAAAATACTTAATTCATCGAGTGCTGTTTTATCAGCAATAGAAGTCGACAAAAATGCACCCTCAATTGAAATGTTAAATGCACTCAGTAAATTTTTTAATGTTTCGACGGATTACATTTTGAATGGCAAAGAAGAGCCAAACACGATAAGTGATGATGAGCAAGAAGTTATCAAACTATACAGGGAAGATGGTCAAATTCGAGCGGCATTAAAAACAACCATCGAATTTAAAAAAAAAGTGCTTGAGTGCATGATGGATTGCACAAAGCACGAACCATACATCGCATAAACTTTATTATTCAGGAGATTATATTGAAAACAGATGCGCTTTATATAAAAAGGCTATTAGAAGCTTTTGACTCAAACGAATTAAATATTAGTATCGATAAGTTAGAAGATGTGGATACTGGTTTAGATGAAGAAATCACACCAGCATTCGTTTTATCAGCTAAAAACAAAAAACTTTTTTTCCATATCAATCTTCTTGAAGATGAAAAAATAGTTAAGGTAGATAATAACCGCTATGGACTTCCTCCTAGTGGCGTTACTCAAATGAAAATGCGTTTAACTGCAAAAGGACATGAATTTCTTGAGGCTTTATCAAAAAATGAGGTATGGGAAAAAATCAATTCCGAATTAAAAGATGCTAGTTTGTGTACATTAATTAACGTTTCAAAAAAACTTGCTTTTAACGTTTAATGTGGCGCGGATTCAGGATGAAACGTTTAGTTTAGAGTCGCCTAGCGGGTTTCAGGCGAAGTGTTTTTGAGGTTTTGCGAAGGATTTTAAGCCGTTTTGTTTTACGGGGCAGTGATTGATACCTTTAATTTGTTAAACTTATGCGTGAAAATAATGACTACATTTTTCTACACTGTTAATCAAATACTAATGAACGAAAAACTTTTAATTGGATTATCAGGCGCGTTTGCAGGATGGATACTTGCGCAAATTACAGAATTAATTAGTAAATGGTATTTTAAAAGAAATCTTTTGAAATGCTTACTTGAAGAACTTAGCGATCTTCAAAGTGAGCTTGATAGAACATTGTTATTTTACTCAAGACAATTACAAATTTATGCTTTGAAAGGAATTGAATATAGTGTTCCAGCGTTGCTATCAAATTATATTTTTGAAAACCATTATAAAGATGCTGTGCTTTCGTTAAATAGGCAACAAAGAATATCCTACCAACTTATTCATACCTTAATTAAAAGCATAAATTCTGATATTCTTGAACATGAAAAATTAAGTAAAGACATTAAAGAGATAACAGAACAAAACGGAAAAGAGTTTGGAAGTAAGGTTATATGTCAATTTAAAAATATAGCAGTGGCTTTGTGGCATATTAAATATCATTTAAATAAACCAAAGTTACCCAGCCTTTTGACTTATGGAATAGAGCATGAACAGTATTTGCAATACCTAGAAAGTGTAGACAAAAAAATAGCTGAACTAATAGAAGCAGCCCAAAAACTTGATAAAAATGAATTTGAGAGAATTTATAACCCAGAAAGCTTTGTAAGGAATTTTTAAGTAATGTCATATTAAAAAACATTAATTTAAATGAAAAATAGAGTTGCATTTTAAAATCGGTAAACAATTATAATTATCATGACTTTTACATATAATCCACATCTTGCATATCATAAAATTGTCGGAATACTAGCTACTCTGACTCTCTGCGGGTGTTTTGATCGCGAAGCTGCTTTAGTTAGAAGTAAAGCTGAATTTGAATTGGTAGCAACAACTAATATAGGTTTACCTCCGAACAATGCTGAACAACTTATTAAGCAATGGGGGGATAATAACTTAAAGGATCCAATTTCAGCAATATATAGCCAAATAGGAACACCATATAAAGCAATGACTCAAATTAAAATTTTTGATGGCTCAACAATGCAAAGAGTAGTATATAGAGTTTACGGGTGTATAAACTCAAAAAACTCATATGGCGGATATGCTGGAAAGCAATTTTATATTTTTGATATTGACCATGGACATATAATAAATGCTTTGGAGATTGGTGAAGATTATAGATGTACAAAAGCGCAATAGTAAACGTATTGCGCCGCCTCAAACAAAAACCGCCCTCTTTCTTAAAAGGCTAAACCGATGCTTTCCCCTGTCACCTTAGAACAAGCCGAAGAGGGCTGGTTTGTGGTGGAATGCCCTGCACTGCCTGGCGGCGTTTCTCAACTCGTAACTTGTAAGGCGCAATAGTAAAACGTATTGCGCCGCATGAACCAAAAACAACTTTTGAGGATAATAAATGAAAACGTTACATTTAGATGCCAAAAATTCGCCCTTTCGCTTTTTTTCATTTGATTTTAAATTCAAGAAAAAAAGATTAACCAAAGAAAAACCAGAGGTATTAGAATTATTTTCTGGTATTTATAAAAGCAACGAATTTACTGCTGATGAGGCTCATAAAGCTTTTGCTGAATTTGCGCGTAAAGAATAAATTTAAATGCTCGTCAAAACCACAAACTCGCTTAAATCAAAATTTGACCGCGAAAACTTAGATATTCAATTGTTTTGTGAAGAATTTAAATTGTGGAAATCAAAAGATGAGCATAGCAGTAGTCTTTTTGGTAAAGATTCGGCTTACATCGCTCCCACTGTCAATGGAGAAAAGTATATTCTTCGACACGTTCATTTAGTTCCAGTTATGAATCAAGAGCAGATTGATTCATGGTATAAAAAATTTCGCTTTAAAAGTAGAAAAACAAGCAATCGCGTTCTTGTTTATGTAGATGATAACAAAGGCAATATTTTATTAATTCATATTTTGCCAGAACCTGATGCCCATGAAATTGCCGAAATGAAAACGCAAAAAAATAGAGAAACTATGAATGGTTTTGCTGCGGTTGCTGAAGCTTTTATTTTTGATGGAACTATTAAAGGCTAATTCGTAATTCGCAATAGTAACTCGTAACTCGTAACTCGTAAGGCGCAATAGTGAAACGTATTGCGCCGCATAAAAAGCGTTGAATTATTTTTTGGAGGTAAACAAAAATGTCAGCCGTATTAAAACAAAAAGAAAACACCAGTAGCCCCTTTAATTTCGATTTAAAAAAAATGCAAGAAGCGATTGCTGCCCCCGTTTATAGATTACCTAATAATCTTGACTTCAAAGAATTTCAAAAATGGATGAAACAACAGCAAGCGAAAAAGGATTAACTGTTCTGTTTGGTCAGATATTCATTGACCGATTTAATAATTTTCCGGTTAAAGACCAAAAAAAGATTTTTGAATTTGTTGAACATTTGAAAACAAAGGGATTTTCAGGATTGGCGGGGAGAAATAAATCCTCTATTGATGTTGATAAAAATGATTCTGACTTTCTTAAAAAAGTCACTTATGCCAGAGATAATTGCTTATACCATTATCACATTGGCATTCCGTATTACGATGAATCGAATGCTTTTGGCGATTGGACTTCTGAATATATTTTGCATTACCAATACCGCAATGGCGAAATCACTTTGTTAGACCTTGATAGTCATCCGCCTTTTACACTTCCTGCTGAAAAGTTTTTGATTTAAAACAAAGCCGTCCTTAAGGAAAAACTTGGGCGGTTTTTTTACGGCTGACGCGATGCGACAGGGTTATGCGACGAACTTCTTCTTTGGAAACCAATTTTTCCGTAAAAACACAGCCTTTTTCATCCATCGCATTCAGCAAAATGGCAATCAAATCACCATTCACACTTTCATCCCTTTTTTTAAAACCCACAGGTGTGCAGGTTGAAATCGTTAGTTCGCACGGCTCTTTCAACAATTTCACCGCCTCAATCAAGCCATAAAGAATCGCCCGATTGCCGGTTTCTTTTCTGCCTGCAATTCCACCGGAAATCCGCTTAACATTGCCGTTGTATTCCAACGCAGCGAAATAACCACCTTCTCGCGTGGTGTAATTAAATCGGCAATCTGAATAAATCGTAACGTGTTTCATAAATCCATCATAAAACACAAATCCTGTTCAGGAAAATAAAACAGGTTGTAGCCAGCAATTCTCATTATGGCAGAAATTACAAACTAAACAGATTCAGGGATAGGAATCTCAAGTCCTTGAAGCATAAACTCACCTGGTTAGCAACAGCAATTCTCATTATCAGCAATTCTCATTATGAACTTCTGTTAAGTAACTAATTGAAAAACAAACAATTATTTTTTAATCTTAGCCTTTAAAGTGAGTTTTTAGAATAAAATATATTCGCCAAAATAACTCATTTTTTGAATAAAGAGACTTTTTTGTTCAGAACTTAATCAATGCAAACATAATTTAAGCATTGATTGCGGTTGAAAATGGCTAAATTAAAAACCCCATTGTCTTATCTATTTGATTTTAAATGAGTTGTCATAATGAGAATTGCTGGGGTTATAAGCATAGCTATCTACACATCTTTAGTTTAAAAATTTATTATATATCAATGGCATATCGAAATATGTAGGTTGGGTTAGCTGCTTTTTTCGTCAGAAAAAAGAGCGTAACCCAACAAAGTGCGTTTATTTTAGTGTTGCATGTTGGGTTACGCTTATCTCGCTTCGCTCAATAATGCTAACCCAACCTACAAAATCTCTTTATTATCAATAATTTTGTTATAAAAACTCTCAAGTTATCTTGTGTAGATACCTATGGGTTATAAGGGGGGGCATGTTATAGAGGCGGGCGTTAAGGGCAATGTCAAAGGTCTAGCTTGGCTAGTGCGTTTTGTGGATAATCTGAAAGCGATGGCAAAAAACGTGGTCTATTTTTTAAAAGGTTGCTTTTTGCCCAACTTTCCCCATGTTCATGAGAAGATTCAAGTATGAAAGAACCTATAAAAACTGTTTGGTATGAATTGTCTGGAAATACCTATCCGCTTAGAAAAACCATTTTTATGTTTGATGGTCAGTGGCTTGTGGAAAGAAAGTGCTGGGTTATTCCTGAGTTTCAATTAAAACGCTTACAGAAAAAATTTGCTGAGTATCACATCATAGCTACAAAAATCGAATATCTGCCCGAATGATGTAGCGTGTTTCAGGTTAAAAAGTATAGCAAGTTGTTACACGCTCCTTTTTTTCTAACTCTTCTTTCCTATGAGATTTTTCTGACCTACATTTTTGTTTAAATCGAGTGAAAATGTTTTTTTTAGATTTTATCTATGCAATACTGTAAATATTCACTCTTTCCTTTATCTACTTTTATGAGAAACTTTGGTGTTAAATTAAAACTGGCGAAAGAATTTGTCGGTTTTGTAGGTAGTTCTTCTGAATTTCGCACCTTGTTTGAAAAAAAGGGTACGCAATATCACAATATTTATTCAGCATTGGATATTAGGAATGCGCGGCTAAAACTTTTAGGCGTTGATTTAGCTGCATTACCGCAGCAGGATAAATTACCGCCGATTATTAATTGCCGCATGGCTAAAGGTGGTACAGGTAAAACCACGATTTGCGGCGGGATTGCCTCGGCTTTATCCATGTTTGGCTACCGCGTGTTAATGATAGATGGCGATCCGCAAGCATCCTTAACCGGACTTTTCGGGATCAACTGGGCAACGGAAAATATCACTCACATCGGCGAGCTGATGCTTAAATTTTCGCGCAAAGAGGACTACAGCCTAACAGAAGCCGTCAGACCTTTGTACGAAGGCAAAATGTTGGATTTGATTGCAGCTGATATTTCCTTAGTGAATACCGATTCTTGGCTGATGGGCATCACGAATCGCGAATTTGTCTTTAAAAAGTTTCTCGATGCCAATGTTGATTTCTTTAGCCAATATGATGTGATTCTGATTGATTCCGCGCCATCAACTAATCTGCTAACTAATGCCCTGATGTGTGCGTGTCAAAAGATTTTGGCAGTGGTTTGGCTGGATGGACAATCCCTGAAAGCGATGCAAATTTTGGCAAGCAATGTGAATGAATTGAATGATGCCTTTCACGCAATGGGTTTTCATCTCGATGTGCATATTGTCGCTAACGGCTATCATCCTAGTTACAGCCCTTGCAAAGACGCGCTGTCCACTTTAATTTCCAGCTATGCTGACAAAATGAATAACACCGTGATTCCTCATGCGGTGAGTTTTATGAAGCAGGTGGAATTGTTTAAAGAAGAAAACAGCGGCACGGTGTTAGAACGCGAACCCAATTCTATCGCGGCACGGGCGATTATTGATTTAGCCAAAAGTCTGGTGAAAGAATACGGCATTAAACTGTCTGGCATTCAGGTTATTTAAGGGGCGGCGATGAAAAAACCAATTACCGTCAGCGGCTTAGTGCAATCCGGCGTGATTCAAAATAATCTAAACAGCACCTTACCGCAATTTAAAAGCCAATCTGATTTTTCCAATCAAATCGCGATTTTTCTGCCACTGGCGCAAATTCAGCCGAATCCTTATCAACCGCGCAGTATTTTTCCTGATGCTGAATTGAATGAACTCGCTGCCTCCATTACTGAAATAGGTTTAATTCAACCAATCGCGGTACGCAAAGTAAGCGATATGGCGTATCAAATTATTGCCGGAGAGCGGCGGTTTCGGGCTTTTAAATTATTGAGCAAAACCGAAATTCCGTGTGTGTTATTTACTGCTACTGATGAAGATATGGCGGTGATGGCGATAGCGGAAAACGTTAGTAGACAAGATTTAAGCGATTACGAAATTGCCAAATCTATTCGCACGGTTGAAAGTTTGTTTCCCAGCAGAACCCGGTTGGCGCAAGCGTTAGGATTTCAGCGCGAAGATATGTATCGTTATTTCGCTTATGAGGCTTTGCCGTTGTTTCTGCTTGAAAAATTGGAAATGAATCCAAGGCTTTTATCCAGAAATGCCGCCGCTGATATTAAGCGGGTGTTGAATAAAATGTCTGCTGAACAGTCGGAAATCGCTTTATCCGCATTGACTGAAGCGATTGCGTTATTAGAAGCAGCGCAAATAGATCAAACCAAAATAGCCAGTTTTATTGCTACGCGGGTTACACAAGCTACGCAAGCTGAAACTGCAACGTTAAATATTCAGAAACAGCATTTTTTTCTGCAAGATAAGAAAATCGGGCATTTTTTATCTTCTGAAAAAGGGCTGGAAGTGAAAATTTCAGCGGGTGTTTTGACGGATGAAAAAACCACCGAACTTAAAAAAATCTTAGATGATTTTTTTCGCGTTTAATACAAATCTGTATCTAGTAGATACAACTTTAACAAATTTTGCAGTGATTAAAACTGTATCTAGTAGATACAGTTTTTTGTGTTGGGTCACTGAAAGTGTATCTACTAGATACACTTTTTAGTAGGTGCGAATTCATTCTCACAGTGCGGATAAATCCGCACCTACACAAATAAACCAGCATAAGTTGTTTTATGCACGTTCCTAAAGTCAAATACAGCCCCGCTTGTTCGTGCTTTTTGTGTTTTTCGTGGAAAATGACTTTTACGCGTAACATCAGTAAAACTGTATCTATTAGATACAGTTTTTTGTATTGAGTGACTGAAAGTGTATCTACTAGATACACTTTTTAGTAAGACTCCCTCTAAAAGTAGCGACTCTATGACTAAACCCATCTATTTGGATTACGCCGCCACCACTCCGATGGCTCAACAAGCCGTTGAAGCGATGTTGCACTGCTTAACGCTTGAGGGTGAGTTTGCTAATCCTGCCTCTTTACAACATGGCTTTGGTGAACGTGCTGAGAAAATAGTGGAGCAAGCCCGTTTTCAAATAGCGCAAATTTTAAATTGCAAAGCTAACGATTTAGTTTTTACTTCAGGAGCAACCGAATCCAATAATTTAGCGATTAAAGGTATGGCTTTAAGTCATCAAAAACGCGGTAAACATATTGTTACCTCTGCCAGTGAACATAAATCGGTTTTAGACACTTGCAAATATTTAGAATCGCAAGGATTTACAGTCAGTTTTCTGCGACCAGATGCGCAAGGTGTTTTTAGTTTGCAGGATGTGTTACAGGCTTTGACCGATGAAACTATTTTGGTTTCTCTCATGCACGTTAATAATGAAACTGGCGTGATTCAAGAACTTGAAACTATCGCTCAAGCATTGCAAGAACGTGGAATATTCTTCCATGTGGATGCAGCGCAAAGTGCGGGAAAATTGCCGATTGACTTAAGCAAAACCCCGATTGATTTATTATCGCTATCAGCACATAAATTTTATGGGGCGAAAGGCGTAGGATGCTTATATGTCCGGAATAGAAAAAAAACCGCGCTTGCGCCGCTCTTGCATGGCGGTGGGCAAGAATTCGGTTTGCGTCCAGGCACTTTACCCACTCATCAAATTGTGGCGATGGCGATCGCTTTTAAAATCGCCCATCAGCGAATGGCAGCTGATTTTCAACATTGTCAACGCTTGGAACAAATTCTGATTGCGCAACTCCATCAGCTTGACGGCGTTTGCTTTAACGGCAATCCACAACAAAAACTGCCGAATATTCTCAATGTTAGTTTTGAGAATGTGGGTGCAGATGCCCTAATAATTGCGTTGCGCGATGAGGTCGCCATTGCTTCCGGTTCAGCCTGTAATACGGGGGCGATGGAAGCCTCGCATGTTCTCAGAGCAATGGGCATCGAGGGCGATAGATTATATGGCGCGGTGCGGATGAGTTTTGGACGCTACACCACTGAGGCAGAAATCATTCAAGCTGGACAACGAATTTGCGCAGAAGTAACGCGCTTAAGACAACTGGCTTTGGAATAGAAGATGTTAGGCAAAAAAGTTCTGAATCATGTTTATTGGCATTGCAGTATCACAACATTGCAAGCCGTTGAAATACAACAACAGATTGCCAAAGCAGAAATTTTAGCGAATTTACAAGCCGAGAGTGATTACAACATCGTCAAGTACGATACGAATAGCCATTTATTGTCATTGTTATGGTATCCGCAGTTTTTTGACGATGCCTTTCCCGCTTTAGCTATCAGTTACCGAATAGATTTAACCTCGCAACGAGTCGAAAAACGCAGTTATCAAACTTCAATCAATCCACCGATTCTGCATCGGAAAGAATTATTCTTAAGTCCCAATCATCCGCGAATCCCTCAATTTCAACAACTCACTACTACCGCTGAACAACTGGGTTTATTTGACGATACGATTCACATTGGTTTTAAACAAGCCTGGGAAAATCTGATTGCTGAAAAGGGATTTCAACTGTTGGATAATCAATTTATTCCTATCGGCAATCTTGAAATTGAAGCAACAGAATTTCAACCCAGCGCGAATGCGATTATTGCCAGACATTTAACCGCTTTGTCGCGCAGTAATTTATCCGCACCGATGCAATGTTTAGCTCGGCATGGTTTTTTGAATGGTGAGTTTTCGGTATTTGATTACGGTTGCGGCAAAGGTGATGATATTCGCAATCTCAGCGCAAACGCGATTCATGTTTCAGGCTGGGATCCACATTACGCGCCAGAACAACCGAAACAGGCAGCGGATATTGTCAATTTAGGCTTTGTGATTAATGTCATCGAAAACCCTGCCGAACGTCTTGCCGCTTTGCAAGGAGCTTACGCCTTAACGCAGCAATTGCTAGTGGTGTCAGCAATGCTGTTGAATCAAAACGCTTTCAAAGGTCAGGCGTTTAATGATGGTGTGATTACCCAGCGCAATACGTTTCAAAAATATTTCACCCAAACCGAGCTGAAAGAATTTATCAGCGACAGTTTAGCAACCGATGCAATTCCGGTTGCGCCAGGTATCTTTTTTGTGTTTAAAGACAGTGATGCGGAACAACGCTTTTTGCTGAATCGGCAACGCAGTCAACGCACTGTGTTACGGTTATCGCAACGCCCAACGGTGGCAAAATTACCGAAATTATCCCGCTATGAAAAATTTAAACACTTACTCGAACCGCTGTGGCAGCAAACTTTAATTTTAGGGCGTTTACCTGAAAAAACCGAAATCACACCATTAGTCGAATTAACCCAAGCTTTTGGCACGCTGAATAAAGCCTTGGCGTTGATGATTGAGGAATATGACGCTGCGATTTTAGAGCAAGCCCGACAAAGCCGAATGGCTGATTTATTAACCTATTTTGCCTTGCAGACTTTTTCTAAACGCAAGAGTTACAAGCATCTGGACAACACGTTACAAAAAGACATCAAAGCCTTTTTTGGCGATTATCAAAACGCGCTCGCCACTGCGCAAAAGCTGTTATTTCAAATCAGCAAAACGGAGTTGATAACCGCGCTTTGCCAGCAAGCCGCCGAGCAGGGATTAGGTTATTTGAATGAAGAGAATGCTTTGCAACTTCATACCAGCGTGGTGTCAGAATTGCCTGCGTTACTGCGGATTTATATCGGCTGTGCAACGGTGCTTTATGGCGATATTGAACAAACGGATTTGATTAAAGTGCATAGTCAGTCGGGCAAACTCAGCTTAATGCGTTACGATGATTTTGCCAATCAGCCGTTACCGCGTTTGCTGGAGCGAGTGAAAATTAATCTCCGCGAACAAACGTTTGATTTGTACCAATATGGCGAAACCTTTCAGCCGACGTATTTGTATTTGAAATCGCGTTATATCAATGAAGAATTTCCCAATTATGCGCAGCAACTTCAGTTTGATGAACAACTGCAAGCCTTGTTGTTATTTGATTTCAGCGGCTACGGTTTGAAGCCGGATGAATTTCAGCAAACTTTAAAAAATGCCCGTTGGCAGATTGAGGATTTTCGTTTGGTTCGTAGTCAAACTATTCCAGAATTAGATGAATCTTGTGGGCACTATTTAACTTATCGGCAGTTGATAGAGTGTGGCGAAACTCAGCAGTCTAGCGGTTTAGCTAATTTACCGAAACAACCCGACAGTTACACCGCTTTGTATGAATTATCTACGCAGATTCTTAATCCAGTGATTGATTATTTTGGCATGATTCAATTGAGTTATGGTTTTTGTTCGCATGAATTAGGCAAGTTGATTAAAAAGCGGGTCGCGCCGAAACTTGATCAACATGCCGCGCATGAATTGAATAGTAAACATAATTTGATTTGTCCGCGTTTAGGTGCGGCAGTGGATTTTTTGATTGAAGACGAAAATATGCGCGAAGTGGCGGATTGGGTTGCTGAAAATACCCCGTTTGATCGCTTGTATTTTTATGGCGAAAATCGCCCGCTGCATGTTAGTTTCAGTGCGCAGCCGAAAGGCGAATATATTGATATGGTGATGACAGAAAGTGGGCGGCAAGTGCCACGAAAACGACCTAAACCGCTTTTTTGTAAATAAGTTCTAAATATCAGCTCCCATCAACTCCAATAACTTCAAAATAGGATACTTATGAAACGTGAAGACATGATTCAAAAATTAAAACAAGCTGCACCAGTTGTTACACTAGTGATATTTACCGATGACATGGGATGTGAATTCTTAGCTGTTGTCCCTGATGGGGTGATATATTCTATACCAGGAATGCTTTTAAGTTATTCAGGCGGTGAGTGGCCTCCTAATTTATGGGAGAATAAAACAGAAGAAGAATATACAGAGTTGTGGAAAATTTTTTTGCTTGATGAAACATGGGAAGTAACAGCATGGGAACATTTAAGCGACGAAGAAATTGAAAAATGGTTTAAAGAAGTCACCTATCAAAATCCACTATCCTAATAAATCAATGGATGAGCAAACGATAGGAGCTTACAACAGCGAAGCCGAAAGCATAGCGCAATTGCATTCCAGCTTAAAGCCACAGCGGATTTATCAGTTAATTCATCAGTATTTTATCAAAGGCGGCAAAACACTGGATGTCGGTTGTGGAATTGGACGCGATACGCAGTGGTTAAATCAACAGGGATTTCCAAGTTTAGGTGTTGATGCTTCGGTGGAAATGCTGAAATTTGCACAAAACTTTTATCCAACTGCTGATTTTTTGCAGGATGACTTGCCAGATTTAGCAAAAATCGGTCTGTTGCGTTTTCAAAATATTCTCTGTTCAGCGGTGTTGATGCACTTGCCAGAAACGCAAATTCCTATTGCTTGCCAACGTTTGTTAGCATTATTAGAAACGGATGGTCGGTTGATTATTTCAGTACGCGGCACACAAGCAGAAAACCAGCGCGAGCGTGGCAAGTTGTACTCAATGATTGAGCCTGAGTTTTTGCAACGCTTATTTGTTGAATGTGGTGCAAAGGTTTTATGGCAAGAAACAACGGAAGAAAAAGCGCGGTTGTTGTTTTGGCATACTTGGGTAATTTGCAACTAAAAACTGTTAAAAAACGTTAGCTATCAGTAAAATCCATTCCATTTTCAACAAGCGAGAAAATCATAATTATTTTAACCTGTAGAAACGCAATAGTTGCATCTTTACGGTTTAACCTTTCTTTATTTACATCACCTTTTCCTAGATTCTAAACACATGGATAGTCTGCTCAAACCTTTTAATTCCAAACACGTCTCGTTTGGTCGCCATGAAACCTTTGCCTTGCGTTATGCTTGGCTGACCAAAGGCTTTCAAGCGGTTGAAAAAAATCCGCATATTTTTAACGATGATGCCGCCACCGTTGCATTAGGTGTCGGGAAAAATATGGTCAATGCCATTCGCTATTGGTTGTCAGCCACGCAAATGATAATCCGCACAGACAAAGGCGTTGCCCCTACTGCACTCGGTACAGCTATTTTTTCTGAAACAGGTTTTGATCCTTATCTCGAAGATGAAGCCACGCTTTGGCTGCTTCATTGGCTATTAGCCACGAATGCTGAATCTGCTACCGCGTGGTATTGGTTTTTTAACTGCTTTCATAAAGCGCAATTTAGCACTGAAGAAGCAGAATTTGCGTTAGCTGAATTTGTTGCCGATAAACTCGATAGCAAGCCCTCGGAAAGAACGGTAAAACAAGAAATTCCTTTGTTATTAAGAATGTATGCGCAAACTAAAATTCATCCACAAAACAGTATGGATGAGCAGTTAGACTCACCTTTAGTATCGTTAAAATTAATTCATTATCTAGCGCAAACCAAATCCTATCGCTCTTTAGCCGCGCAACAGCTAAGTTTACCGATTGCAATTATTGGCTTTGCTGTAAACGAAATTTTTAACACGCTGAATGTGACGCAATTGCCGATTGCCGATTTAATGTATAGCAAAGAGCAAAAAATAACCCTTGGTGCAGTATTTCGGCTGACGGAATCCGCATTGCTGGCAAAACTAGAATTGTTGGTGGCTCACTATCCGCAGCTTTACAAAATAGATGAAACCGCAGGCATCAATCAATTGTATCGCCTGACAGAGCAACACATTGACTCGCTACTTTTTTTAGAAAATTATTACCCCAAGGACGCGGTGATTGCGCCATGACTCAACCGTTAATTCAGGTTAATTCCTACTATACCCGCTCGATTAATTTAGAGCGCGATGCTAATTCCAATCCCATTTTAAACGCCTACATTCCCACCAACCGCGCGGTGCAAGTGTTAGAAAAAGTCGCTAATACATTTCATAGCGGTCATGCGGTAAGAGCTTGGTCTTTAGTTGGGCCTTACGGGTCTGGAAAATCGTCATTTGCGTTATTTTTAAGCCACTTATTCGATACGGTTGAAAATGAAGACGAGCGCAAATTAGCACAAAGGCTATTAGGTAAAGCAAATTTTGCGTTGCAAGAAAAGTTCGCCCAGCACACAAGCAAAGTAGGCTACTGCAATGTATTGCTAACTGGCAGTCCTGAATCTTTCAGCAAACGTTTCGTAATCGCGTTGCACAGTGCAGCCAAAAATTATTGGTCAGGCTCTACAAAGGATTATCCGCCTATTGTTAAAACCTTAGAGCAAGCTTGCCAACAAGAGAATAGCGTCAGTGACATTATGGCGTTGCTAAAACAGTTGCAAACAGAATTAGCGAATCAAAAACAGAAACACAAATGCAAAGGCATTCTGATCATTATTGATGAGCTGGGAAAGTTTTTAGAATACGAAGCCCGACATCAAGGCGCGAATGATATTCACCTGTTGCAAGAGTTAGCTGAATTCGCAGCGGCAGGTCATCAGGTGAATCTGATGTTATTCGTGTTGATGCACCAAGCCTTTGAACAATATGCGAAAAATTTAAGCTTACAACAAAAAAATGAATGGGCAAAAATACAAGGACGGTTTGAGAGTTTTTCGTTTTTAGAGGCGACGGAACAAACGTTGCGCGTGGTGGCGGCAGCTTTTGATAATCGCGGGTTATCGGTTGAACAGCGCGAACAGATCGAAATCAACACACAAGCAATTGCCGAAATTTTAAAAACTCAAAACGCGCTATCGAATGGCTTAACCTTAGACACAGCGCAGGCTATTTTCAAACAATGTTATCCGCTGCATCCGTTGTCGTTGCTGATTTTGCCCGTGTTATGTCAAAAAATCGCCCAAAATGAACGCACCTTATTCAGTTATTTAGGCAGCGGCGAAGCACACGGTTTTAAATACAGTTTGCAGAAATTGAAACACTTTGGTGACTGGATTTATCCACACGAATTATTTGATTATTTCATTCAAAACAGCCCCGTTGCCACTAGCGACCATTTAACTTATCGGCGATGGTTAGAAGTGATTACCGCGTTAGAACGCTTAGGCGATGCGCCAGAAAATCAAATTCAACTGTTAAAAAGCATCGGTTTATTCAACATCATCGGCGCACAAGGCGGACTGAAAGCCTGCTCGGAATTAGTGCAACTTTGTTTGCCACAACAGGAAAATACCGACGCGGTTTTAGAACACTTAGAAAAAAAATCCGTGCTGAAATATCAAAAGTTCAGTTTGGAATATCGGGTCTGGCAAGGCAGCGATTTTGATTTGGAAACCGCGCTGATTGAAACTCAGCAACAAGCTCGCTTTGTGTCGTTGGCTGATATTTTGAACCAGCGCAAAAGCCTATCGCCTGTGGTGGCACGAAAATATTCGATTCAATACGCCACCTTGCGCTATTTTCAGCCGATTTTTAGCGACAGTTTCAGTGAGAAAAAACATCTGCCCGCGCAAAACATGGCGCAGATTATTTTTTATTTAGCCGAAAATGAGGATGAAGTCGCAAAGTTTCACAGCCTGAAAAATGCGGATAAAAATCCGCTCACTATTTATGTGCTGCATCAACAAGCGGCGCGATTAAAAACGGTGCTGGCAGAAAGTTTGGCGTTAGAAAAAATTCAGCACGAAAATCAGCTTTTGCAATCTGACCCCGTTGCGCAGCGTGAATTAAAAGACCGTTTAAGTTACAGCCAACAACAAGAAGAACACTTAGTGAGCGCGTTTTTAGAACAGCCTGAAAATGATCGTTGGTTTTATCAGGGTGAATTGAAAATCTTAAACAGTCGCCGTGATTTGCAACAGCTTTTGTCAAATATCTTAGAAAGCGTTTATGCAAAATCGCCGATTATCAAAAACGAATTGATTAACCGCGATAAACCGTCTTCGCAAGCGAGTGGCGCGGGGAAAAAATTATTGAGCGCGATGTTAGAAAAAAGCCACATTGAAGATTTAGATTTTCCTGCCGACAAATTTCCACCGGAAAAATCCATTTATCGGGCGTTATTCAAAGAAACAGGTATTCATCGCCGCTCCGAAAATGGCATTCTGTCGTTTTATCCACCGTTAGCGAATGAATATCGGTTAAATTTAGTTTGGCAAGGGATTGATGATTTTATTAAACCCGAAAAAGGGCAACAGAGCTTAAATCAGTTATATGCGTATTTGAACCAGCCGCCATTTGGAATTAAAGCGGGCGTGTTGCCGCTATTGTTTATCGCTTATTATTTGGTGAATCAACGCCGTTTGGCATTATATGAAGAAGGCGTTTTTTGTCCGCAATTAGGCGCGGAGAATTTTGAAATTCTGATTAAACGCCCAGAATTATTTAGTTTTGAATCGTTTGGCACCAATATTCAAGCAGATTTATTTAATAGCTATTTAGAAAAGCTGTTTAATAAAAAATCTATTCCAACAGATGATGTCAGTTTAGTGGATATAGTTAAACCCTTAGCGCAATTTATTAAAAGGCTACCGGATTACACAACCTATACCATAGCATTAAACGATAAAGCACTGGCTGTACGAAATTCGTTTGCAAAAGCACAAAGTCCGATTCAATTATTGTTTGAACAATTGCCGATAGCGTGTGAATTTAAACCGTTTACCGAACAAGAATTAGCAGAAAAACAACATCCCGATGATTTTTTAAATTCTTTATTTGATCAATTAAAAATTCTGCAACAAGCTTATCCTGAATTATTACAAAAATTTCAGCAGCACTTAACAACTGTTTTGGAAATAGAAAACGCTGAAACGTTGCCAAAGTTACGCAATGAAATTAAAAATCGTTATCAAGGTTTAGAAAAATACAGCCATGATAAAGATGGATTAAAAGCGTTTATCACGCGCTTACAAAATAGCCAAGAAAATGATACGCAGTGGCTAGAATCTATTGCTGCGTTATTAGGAAAAGTGCCGCCGTCGAAATGGCGATTAGAAAATCAAACGCAAGCCGAATATCAATTAAAGATTTTTGCCGAGCGATTAAAACAATTGCATAAAATTCATGCGCATCAAGCAAAAGTCGGCAATTCTGAAAGTAATACTAAAGCATTTTTATTGCAATTAGTGAGTGAAGAACATAAAGAATTAGGTAAATTAACCTATATAGATGCCGATTTAAAAGCGCGAGCTAAACAAGTGATTGAGAAAAATTTGCAGCATTTTGATAGAAAGCTATTGTTAGCCATTGCCGCAGAAATCGTGATTAATGCGAAGGATTAAAAAATGGGACAAAAAGATATTATTTCTAAAAGTATTTTCAAGCGCATTTTAGTGGATGTGGCGACCTACATTTTTAAATTGCAGCTTGAATCGGTGGAATTAATTGAAACGGAGCAGCAGCGCGTTGAAGAGCGGCGGGCGGATTTAGTGGCGCGAGTGGTGGATTCAGAAGGCAAAGCGTTTATTCTGCATTTGGGGATTCAAAATCAGAATCAAAAAACCATGCCGGATAGAATGTTGCGTTATTTAACCGATATTCGGTTAAATTATCCTGACGAAGACGTTTTTCAGTATTTGTTGTATATTGGCAAAGACGCTTTAACCATGCGGGATAACATTGCGACTGCGCAGTTAAATTATCGTTATCCGGTGATTGATATGCACGAGATTGATTATCGTATGTTCATGGCGCAGAACACGCCGGACGCGCTGGTGATGGCGATTTTGTGTGATTTTAAAGACAGCAACACGAAAGAAGTGGTGCATGAAATCATTTGCCGATTAATGGAGTTGACGCAAGATGATAAAAAAAGTTTGCGTGAATACATTCGGATGTTAGAAATTTTGGCGAGTAATCGTCACTTTGATTTTGATATACAAGAGGAGTTTGAAATGTTAGAAATTGAAATTGAAAAGTTACCTAGTTTTGTGATGGGTGAAAAAAAAGGAATTGAAATAGGAATAAAGCAGGAAAGAGAGAAATTAAAGCATGAGCTTTTGGAAGTTGCTAAACATCTTTTTAATATGAATTTTCCAATTGATAAAATAATCGAAATTACTAAGCTTAGTAAGTCTGATTTGGAAAATATTAATTAATTTACCTAGGAGTTTGAAATGACAGATGTAGAATTAGAAGCTACGATAAATGAAGCGTTAGAAAAATACTCAGATTATTTAATGGATAAAGATAAGGATTTTCAAGATAAATTTAAAGAGGATTTTAGACAAGGATTTAAACAAGGGCAAAAAGAAGCTAGTTTAGAAGTTGCTAAAAAAATGCTTGCTATGGATATGTCGCCTGAAATAATCATGCAAGTGACAGGGCTTGATAAATCCGATTTAGAGAATCTTAATTAATTTTGTGAGTGTAATGACAAATCAAAAACCAGTTCGGCATTTATTAGGGATTTCAGGCGGCAAAGATAGTGCGGCGTTGGCGATTTATATGCGCGATAAAGTGCCGGAGATGGAGTATTTTTTTGCGGATACGGGCGCGGAGTTGCCGGAAACCTTGGCGTTTGTGGATTTAATGGAAGATTATTTAGGTAAAAAAATAACTCGAATTAATGCAGGGCGGGATTTTGCTTATTATTTAAAATTAAATAGTAATTTTTTGCCGACTGCACGCTCCCGCTGGTGTACCACTAATTTAAAACTTAAACCATTTGAAGAGTTTGTTGGCAATGATTCTGTAATTAGTTATGTGGCTATTCGTGCCGATGAACAATATCGAACGGGTTATATTTCAACAAAACCCAATATAACAGCGTGTTATCCATTTAAAGAAGATGGTTTAAATATTGATGATGTGAAAAATATTTTGGATGAATCGGGTTTAGGAATGCCAAAATATTATGAATGGCGCAGTCGTTCCGGTTGTTATTTTTGCTTTTATCAGCGAAGAATAGAATGGATTGGATTATCTGAAAGACATCCTGATTTATTTGAAAAAGCAAAAGAGTTTGAAGCGTATCATAAAAACTTAGGTCGCAATCATTCATGGACAGAAGGCGAATATTTAGAAGATATGGTTTTGCGTAAAGAAGAAATAAAAACTCAATTTGAATTAAGTCAATCTAAACAGAAAAAACCAAAGAATTTAATGGATATTTTTTCGGATGATGACTCAGATGATGATAACGAAGGCTGTTTAATTTGTTTTAAATAAAATGGATGTTATTAACTTATTCGATAAAGTCAATGTAAAAAAAGGCAATCTATATAAACCTGTATTATTGCTTTTCGCATTGAAAGAGTGTTACTTTGAAAAAGAAAGGTTAATTTCATTTAAAACGATAGATACAGAACTTCAGATTATTTTCAAAGAGCTATTGCCTAGTGAAAACTATCAAAATTTTCATTATGCGTTTGGAAGACTTGAAAATGATAATATTTGGGAAGTTACAAACAGCTCTAATTTAAAACGCTCATCTTCCGGCGATGTATCTAAATCAGAGTTAATTGAGAAAAATATCACTGGTGGATTTTTAGAAGAAATTTATCAAGAATTATTGTTTAATAAAAGCTTGATAACAGATATTTATAATAATATTCTTAATATTTATTTTGATAAAACAATCCATGCTGATTTTTTACAACTACTAGAATCGAAAAATAATAATAGAGAGAAGCGCATGGCACTAATGAGCAATGAAGGCGAACCTGTTTCACGCTGGTGGGTAGCTAAAGGAATTAAAACAATTAGAACCGATAGAGAAATTTTTTCTAGTTCTAATATGCGCCGTGCCAGAAATGAATTTATTGCAGGTGCGAACAGATTGGGAACAATAAAAAGTTGGCTTTTAGCTGCTCAACTTATAAAAAATGGACGTAATACAAAAGAACATGAATTAACCGATTTTGGCTTTGCTGTTTTAGAAAATGACCCTAATTTAGAGAAATCCTCAACTTGGTGGGCTTTTCATTTAGCAATTTGTTTTTCATTCAGTAGCGAACCTTATTTGAGTTTTTTTATTAATTTAGATTCTTTATCTAAAGATTGGATAAACAATAAGCAGCTTTCTGAAAAGATACTGAATTCCTTAAAAAATGATAAGGATGAAGCTTACAAAGAATCAACAATTGAGTCTTTACTAGGTGGCGTTAGAAAAATGTTTGAAGGCGACCGCCCACTTGCTGATTTAGGTTTGATTGAAACCCGCAAAAATCGCGAAGAAGGTATTTTAATTCGTCTAGGCTCACCCAAACTCACTGACGAAATCATCCTTCACGCCCTTGCCATGAGCCGCTTCCACAACTTCAAAAGTCGCAGCGGCATCGACTTCTCAGAACTCAGCAAAATCGGACTACACCACTATCTGTGCTGCTCACCTGAACAACTACGCCACCACCTGCGCCGCATGAACCAAAGCCATCAATGGCAAAACTACTTCAGCTTTAACGAAGCCGTCAATTTAGACTCCATCGCCTTTGCCGATGACTGCGACCCCAGAAAAACCCTGCTGCTACTCCTGCAACAAGGCAAAGACACCTGGCTTTAATTCTGGAAAATCACTCCGCACTAACACTAAAAAACAGCTTATGGATGACACAGCCCTGATTAATGAAATCCAATCTTTTTTAACCACTTACCACGCCGCAAAAACGCGCTATCGGCATTTGGTTTTTTCCAGCAAAGACATGGCAATCGTGGAAAAACTCCCCACGATGATAAGTCAATTATTACCCGATTATCAGATTTGGGATGCTGAACAGCCACAATTAAATCATCCTCCGCCTATCAATTGTGGACGCAAGCATTTTATAGATGCCACGTTTAAAAATGCGCTATCAGGTCTGATAATTTGTGAGCCTTTCAATTGGCTAAATCATTGGTCTGATGAAGATAAAAAAGTATTTTGGACTCTGTTAGGCGGCAAAGAATCGGTTCATAACGTGGTGGTGATAAGCCATGAAAGCTATGAATTTAAACGCCTCACCCATCAGTTGTCACCGCACACGCTAAACTCACAGCCTGTAACTGCATGGGCATCCAGCAAAAAACAAATCCTTTAACCTAGAACTGCCATGACCTTATTAAGCGATATTATTGAAATTAATCCTAGCGAGAGTTCTGTTATTGTTGTTGAAAACAGCTTGGCTAATCAAAAATTAGTAGCCAGTTTTGCCCCAACTAAAGCAGTTGTTAAAGTTTTAAAACATTTACGAGAAGCCGTATTACCCCCGGAAAAAGAAGCACAAACTCATCCAGAAAAACGAGCCATTAATTTGTTTGGCAGTTACGGCTCAGGCAAAAGTCATTTAGCCGTGGTGATTGCACAGTTATTACGCGACGGTTCTGGCAGTGCCGAGTTTGATGGTTTTTTTCAGCGTTTATCGCATTTTGGTGAGCCTGAACTAGCCCAACGTTTAAAAAATACTTTTCTACCAGGCGATGATAAGGACGCAAAACCCTATCTTTTGGTTTCACTTTACAGTAGTGAAGCTCCCACGCTAGGCGATCAACTGATGGAGGGGTTGTGTGAAGCGTTAAAACGCAAAAAACTAGACCTAAAAGATATTTTACCCACCACAGAATATGATGCGTGTATTCAGCGTTTTGCAGAAATTGTTGCTAACTCACCTGAATATGCAAATGCGGATTTATCAAACTGGCAACTGAGTAACAGCGATTATTTAGCCACGAGCGATATGCTAAAAGCGTTGGAAAAACATCAGTCTTCGGCATTAGCCGTCTTTAAAGAATGGCATAAAGCCGTCTGTTTTGGGGCTAAGTTCAACCCGACTCAGGAAGGTGCGCATAATTTTATTAAAGCGTATGCAGAAGCGGGAAAAAACCTGGCTGAAAAGCATAACTTTGCCGGTATTTTGGTGATCTGGGATGAGTTTGGGAATGCACTAGAACATTTAATGGATGATAGCTCTCGAATCAGTAGTAAAGAAATAAATGACTTACAGAGCTTTGTTGAAACAGTCTGTAGACCAACACATGGGCATACAATCTTTATTGGCTTAACGCATTATTCTTTTACCGAATATGCAACCAAGATGGGTTCTACAGATGAAAATATCATTGAAAAACTAAGTAAAATTTCCAGACGTTTTAATAAAGCTAAACCATTCAAAATAGAACTCAGTGCCACTGAAAGCGAAGGTTATCATTTGCTGGGAATGCAGAAAACCTGGACAACGCAAGGAAAACAGTATTTAGACAACGCACAACCCGCACAGCGGCAAATTATTGATAACTGCGCTTCTTTGCCGCTGTTTAAAACCTTGAGTCCGCATTTAGATCAAGTGCTTAACGAGTGTTATCCCTTGCACCCGATTACAGCGGCAGGATTATTTGAATTATCTAATTTACCAAAATTTAGTGTTGCGCAATCCAATAGCACCGCTTTAACCTTTTTCAGAGATTACGTTCAGACCGTATTAGCGCGGCAATTAAGCGAACAAGGCTTGTTCAGTAATGAGTTAATCCGCTTACCAGAATTAGTGGATTATTATTTGGAAAGATTGAAAGAAGTAAAATCAGCCGATTGTGAGCAGTATCAACGCGCTTTAACCCAAATTACCGGCGATTTAACCGAACAGCAAATTCGCTCTAAACAAGCCATTGTAAAACTATTATTTCTTGCGCCGCTGTTAGGGGGAAACTTTCAAGCCACTGAAACTTTTTTAGCCAGTGCCTTGTATGACGCTAAACCAAATAGCCTAATAGCACAAAACTTAAGCACGGATTTAGCTTGGTTAAAAAAAGCCGATGTGTGCTGGAAACACGATGTCACCGAACAATGGACTTTAGCAGGTGATTCTGGGGTAAATATTGAAGAAGCGATTAATGGAAAATTAACAAACTTTGCCAACCTGAGTGTCGAAGACTTGTTTAACAAACATGATGAGATGTTAGCGGACTTACTGCCGCCTGTTGGCATACACGACTTAGAACCTTCAGCATGTGGCATTATCCGTTCTTATCAAGTCCAATTGTTATCTCCTACAAGAATTTCTCAACTTAAATTCAACAATCCGTTAATCAGTGCACAAGTTTTTTTAGTCTTAGCCAATACTGAAGAAGAGGCAAATCAGGCGAAACAACACATTTCCGAACTACCCGATGCGACTGCTTATTTTTGGTTGCCGTTAGCAGGGATTCTAGCGGAAGCTGTTGAAATTGAAAGAAAACAATTCAGATTAAGCAGCTTGCTGTGCCGTTATTTAGCGATAGAGTCTTTGTTAAAAGAAAATCCCAGCGGTGAAGAATTACGCCGTCAACTAGGGGCAAAATGGGAAAAAACTCGCCAGCAATTATTGGCGGTGTTGCAAGTTTTATATGGACGACCAGGTTTAGAGTCTGGGAACAGCCAGATTTTAACAGCGGGTAGTCTTGATCCGCTTGCCTGCCAAAGCTGGCACGGGTTGCGAGAATTAATTGCCGAGGCTCTTCAATCAACTTATCCAAAAGAAATTCCGATACGCGCCATGAACCTGAATAGTTTGCGGGATGAATCTTATTTGGGTAGAAGTGTTGTGCAGGATATTGTGAAACGAATTTTGGAGTTTGATAATAATCTCGATTATCGAACTAACGACTTACTGGGTGAAACTAAAGATACCAGTCAACCAGCATCACTGATTGACGGAACTTTAGGTGCAAATCAGATCTTTATTCAGCGGGCTAATGGCTTAGATATTAAAAAAGTTATTGAAACTGACAATGGCATAAAAGAAGTTTTAGGCTTGATTCACGATACTTTATTGAAAAAGCGTGATAAGCCCTATTTAATTCAGGACTTGCGTGAAAAACTCATCGCTCCGCCTTATGGCATTCCTGCCTGTACCTTAGCGATTTTTGCTGCGGTCGCCATTCGCCATGAAGTCAAACGTTTGCGTTGGTACGGTAGCAAAGAAACAGATTTTTCCAGCAATTTGAATAACGCCTTTAGTCAAGAGAGTAAACTCAGTATTCGTTTAATCGAGTTTGGCAACAAACAATACGCTATGTTAAATACTGTGGGTCAGTATTTTGATATGCGCAGAAAACCAGAAGAAACACCCGAAGAATTTGGCAGTGATTGTGCTGCCAAATTGCGGGAATTTATTAAGAATCAACCCGAAGCTGTTAAAGATTCCTCTCAGTTAGATCATAGCAGTAAAGATTTAATTCGATTTTTAAGAGAAGTTGCTAAAAGCACTCAAGATTTAGCGGATTTTTTATTGAAACTTTTTGAGTTAGAAAATAAATCTCATGTTGATATTCCAGAATTAGCATTTCCTTTAATAAAAAGTTTATTAGATGATTTTTCAAGAGTTGCCAATAATAAAAAATATGAAATTCAAAAAGCTTGGGAACACTTGTCTCCAAAAAATGAAACCGATAAAACAGAGTTGCTCGAACGCTTAAATCATCAACATGCCAATCATCAAGCCAAACAATTGGCGTTATTGCTGGAAAGATCGCCTGATATTGCAAGGATTGATGCTGATGAATTCAGTCAACTCATTTTGCAAAAAACGAGCAGTCAATGCAGCGATATAGAAATCGGTGAATGCAAAGCCGAACTAAAAGCCCTGATTAATTATCATCCACGCTTGCCACCACCACCTCTTCCAATTTCACCAACACCTCAGCTAGTAATATCGCCAGAGGTTCGCGAATTCTCCACAGTAGAATTTATTAATACATTACGGATGAAAATTCAACAAACTGGGCTTCCTAATCCCAAAATTCGGGAAATATTGCAAAGTCTCTTATCTAACTATCAGGATTAATCATGCCAGTGCAATTAATTTTGGATTGTTTTGGCATAGACAATCAAGCTGCGCGGGTGGTAGAAGCGACTGACGCAGATATTCTGGCAGCCAGAACAGAAATTAAACGCCATTTAAGCAATCATGCGGAAAGTTTGTTAAGAGTGCGACTTAATAGCCCTGCGTTGTTAAGACGTTTCAGAGATTATGAGGGTATGGATGGCGTATTAGCCACACAACGCCTAATTCCGCAAAAATTACTCGCCCAAAAACTGCGCTGTGAAATCCCCCATTGGCTGACAGACGAACAGATTATTGCAGCGGATTTACTGCAAAAAAATTACTCTACCGAGCAAGCAAATACGTTGGAAGAGAAATTATTAATTGCCTGTGATGCAAATTTATTAGCTGCCGATTTTGAAAGCTTTATCGCTGCATTAATCCAACAAACAGATAGCTTTCTGCTCCTGTTGAATGTTCCACTACTGCAAGCACGCTTACGACAGCATTTGATCCTAGGTTTGGCAATACCTGAAGAAGTCGCACGCTTATTTATTGCCACTTTATTAAAGTCAGGTTCTATCCGTGAGTTTTTGACCACGCTGGCTTATCAACAACATTTGGAACAATTACGAGTTTTAAATAAAAACTACACACTGAATCAAGCTTTACCCGCTAAAGTTTTAGACTCAAGCTTGTTACAAGCTTTGCCAATCTTAGATTTATCTGAACAAGAAGCTTTAAATTTACCTGAAAAGTTTAATGCCGCCTTACTTACATTAGAGCGAAAGATTGTTAAAGGTGAGCTTTCCCCAGAAAGTATGTGTGAAGCTTTACAAGACTGGTCGTTACTCTTAATAAGTTTGGAAAGTTTGATTGCGGGCAATCGCGTGCTAATTACTCCGGCTTTACTGGATAAATTACAGAAATTCAGCAGTCCACAAAGCCAAGAGCTGCTAAAAAAATTACAACAGCCTGACTGTGCTTTATTAGATGCCACTGCCAGTGTTGATGAGGTTATCAGTTGGAGTGCCAGCTATTTTGATTATTGCCGACAAGCTTTTTTAGATAAAAACACGCCGACTGAAGCCATAAATTTAAGCTTTACCGAATGGCTGTTAGCCCAGCCAGCCCGAATTTGCCGCTCCGAACACGATTGGCGGTTTGTATCTACACAAGTCTGTCGCTATTTGGAACAAGCTTATGTGGTCGTGATTATTATGGTTGATGCGTTATCGGCACTGAATCAGGATATTGTGCTGGAAGAACTAACTAACTTGAATCATTTAATCTTGCAGCAAGATATATTGTTTGCGCCATTACCGACATTAACCGTAGTAGGAAAAATGGCGGTTTTAACCGGACAAACTGCGCAGTCACTCTCTGGTAATCAGGAAAGTTGTTTGCAGAGTCGCTATCAGGATTATTTGAATGCACCTCAATCGCTGAAAGTTTTGAAAAGCTGGGTCAGTGCTGATGAAAATCAGGATGAACACATCAACAAACATACTCAACTAATGGTTTATTTTGAAAATCGACTGGATGATCGTTTGCATGATTGTGTCAACTTTGGCAAACATCGCGAAGATATTAGACCGATAGTAAAACAGCTAAAACGTTTTATTGATGAACGCCGTAGAGATGTTGCTTATCTAAATAAAGAAGTAGTGTTTTTTATCACCGCTGATCACGGCATGACGGTCACACAAAATCTGTATGCAGGCGCATCGTTAGGCGAAATTAAAGAGCGGGTGTTTAAACTTAACACGGCAGTCGATTTACCTGACGGTTTTGTAAAAATCAACGATTACGCCGTACCAAAATCCCGCTTACGCTTAACGCCTAACGCTTTATTAACACATGGCGGTTTAACGCCGGAAGAAGTGTTAATTCCCTTTATTTCTTTGGT
>CAKZJE010000023.1 GCA_936941155.1 uncultured Methylomonas sp.
AAGGCATTTTTCCTTTTCAGCTCCGCAAGTTCAGCCAATAACGCGCCGGTGTTACTTGGTAATTTGTCATTATTGGCTTTTGCCGTTGCCAGTTCTGCTTTTAATGCCTCAATTTCTTCCTGGTAGCTTGTTACCGTGTCATTATCAGTCTTGATTTTTTGTAACTGTTTTTCAAGTTGCTGAACTTGTGCGGATAACTGCGCTTTATCGGTCATCAAGCGTTCAATGCAATTAGCTTCTTCTTTCAGATTAGCTTCTTCTTTCAGATCATCTTCACTTAACGCGCTGGTCTGTTTCCAAACTTGATTTTGTGTAACAGGCAATCCCTGCTTTAGTTTTTCAACTAACGGCAATAATTCAGCATCAATACGAATAACGCTTGTTTTCTTTTTTAAGGGTTCGGGTATCGGCTTGCGTCCTGAATTAGCACGTTGCCCGCCGTGTTGTTTTGTTTCCATAATGCCCGCCTTGATTTTATGTAACAGTTAATCATCTTTAGGCTTTTTTAATAACTCTAATTGCCTTTCAATGAACTTTTTAACCGCTGTATTAGGTCGGTTGGTATTGGTAGCCACCATACACGCATCAATCAAGTTCTGGTTAAGCAATATCAGCTTATGTTTTGCTTTGTCATCATCCGCTTTTTTAGGTCGCCCCGCGCCATCACGTTTGCCACCACGTCCAGAATTAAATAATTTATCACTCATAAAACAATCCCCATGTTTGCGTCATCAATATCCGCATGATTAAAAGAAAGGTAGGCGATCGTACTGCTAATGCTTTTGTGTCCTAATGCCACCTGTAATTTTTCGATTTTACCGCCTAACGCTTGATACATCATTGAGGCATAAGTTTTACGCAATGAATGAGTAGCCACATTGCCATAAATTTCAGCTTGTTCAAATATCGCTTTTAATAACCGGTGGGCGTGTTGTCTGCTAATCGCTTTTAACAAATTGCCTTTTGCCAATTTACCACTTAAAAACAGCGGTGTACTTCTATCCGCTTTAGGATTGTTTAACACTTGATTGGCTAAGGCTTTAACCGCCTTTTGTGCATCACTGTTAAGTTTTACCGTTCTGCTACTGCCATTTTTTGTATGGCGAACGGTCAAGTAATCCAACACTTTACCGCTTTTGCTAATCACATCCGCAACCGTGATGCTTAATAACTCGCTGATACGGTAGCCCGTGCAAAAGCCTAAAGTCATTAAGGCGTGTTCTCTTTTGTCAGTGGTGGCATTTAAAACGCTTTTCACTTGGTCACGGGTTAAAGGTCGAGTTCCTATCATTTTGTTTGCCTTTTTAGTTATTGTTTTAAGTTAGGCATAGTGTAGCGCATATTTGATAATTTATATAATATTTTTTCTATAATAGAGTATCTAAGCCATGTTACAAAATAGCCTTTTGTAACATACGCGCTTAACTTGTTGATTTTATTGAATTGTGTTTTTATGAGTGATTTTGCGGGCGGTTTTGAGTGAAAAAACAGGCAAAACACGTCCTGCGATACATGCCTTTTCAGCAATAACAGAGCGGTGCTTTACAGAATCGTTTTTGATTGGCGGTTACAATCTTTCAAGATTCGCATTTTTTAACATCACCGCTAAACTTTGCTTAATCGGTGGCTAACGTTGTGAATGACAAAATTATGAGTGATAAACAGCTTTTAACGGTGGCAGAGGTTGCACGGCTTTATAATTTTTCTGTGCAGAAAGTTTATAGATTCATAAAAAGCGGCAAGCTATCAAAGGATAGTGAGGGAAAAATTGCATTATCTGAATGTCTGCGGGTGTTTGGTGCTATTCCTAGCGAAACAGGTATTAAACAACCGTTAAACGAAAACATTAAACAACCTAATGATGATGTCATTGCTTTGTTAAAACAGCAAATTGAACGAATGGAAAGGGATTTACAGGATTTTAAGGAGCGGGAAAAGCAAGCCCTAGAGCGAGAAGAACGCGCGGCAAAAGAAAGGGATCGGCTGTTTTTACTTTTAGAGCGTCAAGCAGGTGTGGTTTCGCCTGCTGAAAAGTCGGGCGGCTTGTTTGGGAAGTTGTTTAAATAGGATTTTGCAGTTGATTTAATAGCTTTGCGACTTCCTGCCCTTGGCTGGCAATAAAATTAATTAAATCAGTCGGGGTGCGATTATCAATGATTTCTTTGATATTGGGATTCACCGCTTTTAAATCATAAATCACATCACGAATGGTTTTAGCTTTGGCTTTCAGCTCATTCGCTTCTTTTTCCAACGCGCTGATACTGGCTTCTATTTCCTGCTCTTTAGTTGCGGTATTGGTCGTTTTATCTTTGCGCAATTCTTTAAATTGCTCTTTCAGCTTGCTAACTTGTTGCCGTTTTTCGTCTGCTAACTGGTCAAGCGGTTGTGCTTGTTCTTCAGCATCTTGTTTGCGCTGTTTAAAATCAATTGTCCAACTGCTTTGGCTATCACCAAGGCTGGACAATAATTCAAAGAACTCGTTAAAGTAATCCAGCGTAAAGGGTGTGCGTTTACCAACTTTGATTTGCGACAAGTCGTAATACCAGATTTTTTTAGTCGGTGTGCCTGCGGTAAAAAATAACACATTGGTTTTCACACCCGCGCCCGCGCTGGTAAATACGCCACCCGGCAAACTAACGATACACCACAAATTACAATCGTTTAATAAACGGCGTTTGGTGTCCACAAAACCAGATTCATTGGTTCTGAATAACACGCCTTCATCCATGACAATAGCGCACTTGCCATCGTCTTTTAATTTTTCCTGCACATGCTGCAAGAAACAAATTTGCGTTGCACCCGTGCCGTATTTTTCTTTAACGCCTTTGCCTTCTTTGCCACCAAACGGGGGATTAGTCAGAATCACATCAAACACAGCAGGCGGATTTTTAAATAACCCGTCATAAGTGGCTGCGCCTTCCAAGGTATTGCCATGCCATAACTGCGGTGAGTCAATTTGATGCAAAATTAAATTGGCTAACGCAATCGGGTAAACCTGATTATCTTTTTCGCGCCCGTAAAAAGTTTTGTGCTTAAATGTGAATTAAGAGCTAGCTCGTAAATAATTCCAAAAAAACAGAGCAGCAGCCAGTTTACCGAACACATGCACCATTAAACCGTTAATGGAGCGCACTTTGCTGGCGCATTCGATACCTGTTTTCGCTTCAATCCAAGCAAACAGTGATTCAATTGGCTGTCTGACACGAGAAACGGCGGTAGAAAACCATTGATCATCGACATCCAAATACTCTTGCCCTTTTTCTTTTTTGACCGGAGTCAAAACTGTTAAATTTTGTTTTTCTTGCACTTCCAAAGCATCAGGACGCTGATAAGCCTTGTCGCCATAAAGATCATTACTGTGTAATTGAGGGCGAATTTGGTCAAAAATTTTGCCGTCATTATCGCTTGCAGCGGATAAAGTAATATATTCTGGACAAGGCAATGTGCCAGGCTCTCTGAGCCCTACCACATGAACACGCACGCCGTAAAAATAAAGTTTTTTAGTCGCGCAATAGCCACTGTTGGCGATCCCTTTGGCAACACGGGCTTTAAAGCGGTGTCCTTGTTTGGCAATCGCAACCGGAAAAGAATCAATCAGCCACAGTTGACCTTGATGCTCCTGTTCTTGTTCTTGCATGATGATTTCCAGTAGCGGTTTGAAAACATCGGCAACCTTATTCAATCGCTGAACATAAGCCGTATAACTGGGCAATTTGGGAAACCAGTCGCGTAAATGTCGATCTGCATACTCATAGCTTGTTTTGATTTCTTTCTTTTTATCAATGATTCCAAATAGATAGATTGTTATGACTTCTTCATCGGTAAAGCTTAAATCGGCGTGATTAGAGAAGCGTTGGCAGCATGTCCACAAATCGGATTGATAATGCTTGCAGACATACAAATATATTGTTATTAATTGCTCTTGCCAGTTCATAGGATTGTTTTTTTTATTGAGAGGAGTGATGTCTTTCTCAATATTTTAATCCGTGAACTGGTTACTATTTAGCTCTTAATTCACATTTAAGAGTATCTATTTCCTGACTGCTTTTATTTAAAAAATAATTGCCTTTCTCGTCTTTTTCCGCCATGAATTCCATTGCTTGCGCTAAAAATCCGCCCGTGCCGCAACATGGGTCATAAACCGTTTGCCCGATTTGTGGATTAACGACTTTTATCATCATGCGGATGACTTCACGCGGGGTGAAAAACTGCCCACCGTCATTGCCTTTTTCGCCCATACTGAGCAACAAGCCTTCATAAACTTGCGAAAGGGTAAATACATGCTGATCGTCAACGGTTTCGCCGCTTAAGCTGTGAACTTTGTCAAAAATCCCCTTCAGGTTATCATCGGTATCAATGCGGGTAGCTTCCACGCCGGACATGATTTCGCTAATCACCTTTTGTCGCTGACTGGCGTTAGGCTTGTTTTCCAAATTTTTCAAATGAGGAATTAACTCGCGATTAATCCAGATTTTCAAGGGGTCATTACCTGTGCCTTTACTTAGGTGATAGCGTTTCCAACCTTGAACAACTTCCGCAGGATGTTCTCTCAAATACATTTCATCGAATGGAGCAGCCCAATCAAACCAGCGATAAGGCGATTCTAAAGACGGGCGGTATTCAATCCCTTGCATTTCGGCATTTTCGGCTTCTTTGGTTTCCATTTCATCGAGAATGCGCAAGAACAATATCCAGGTTAATTCCGGCACATATTGCATTGCGCCCTGACAATTGGCGCGGCGCATAATATCGCAAATGGATTTAATGGCTTGATTAACGGATTGTTGCGAGTTGTGTTTTTTGTTGTCTTTCTCTATTGTTTTCTTGACTGCCATTAAGCTTTTACCATTAATTTCGTTTAAAACTTCGCGTTGTTCTGAAGATGAGTTTTTTATCATAACTGCCCGCTAAAAGCCTGTTTTAACAGCGCGGCGGGTAGTTGATTGATGCTTTCGAGTTGGCTTTGTAACGTGGCTTTTAACTGCTCAACGGTTTTGAATTTTTCAGTTAAATAGATGGCTATTTCTTGTTGTTTATCAACTGGTGGCAATGGAATAAGACAGCTTTTTAAATTTTCTTGGCTTATATTCGTAATCGTAGAACTTCCTGCTTTTCCTATTATTTCTTGTCTTGCTAATTGACTACGAAAATAGAACACGATAAATTCTTGATAGCATTCTATTTTCATTCTTGCTCTAATAATAAAACCGCAAAAAGTTACATTTTCAGAATGTGTTTTAAACAAAGTAGTCCAGCCTACGCCTTCTTTTTTTACTGATGAACGAACAAATAATATATCGTTATCGTTTAATAAATACTCTTCATTTATTTTGCCGCTTATTCTGTAAAACTCCTCATTGTTTTCAATATAAATCGAATTTGAATACATATTAAAAACATCAATTGTTAATAAGCCGCTACCTTTTTGAGAAGCATTAAAATTAATCCCATTTTTAAAATCTGCAATTTCTTCAAACTTAATCCATTCCCACCCTTTCGCCTCTTCACTTTCAAAGACTTCGCGTAAATAAGCGGCGGTTAAATCCTGCGCGGCTTGCAGTTGGGCGGTTATTTTTTGTTTGGCTTGTTCAACAATCGCTAGTTTTTCGGTTAAAAGTTTTGCTAGGCGTTGTTGTTCTGGAAGTGGGGGAAGGGGAATTAAATATTTTTCCA
>CAKZJE010000024.1 GCA_936941155.1 uncultured Methylomonas sp.
GAGTTCATGTGTGAGTGGTGCTTTCTACTTATGTTGTTATTATAACTTGTTGAAGAAGGATACTTTCACAGTCTCGAATGCGACTGTAGCGATGCGGCTCGGATTGCAGATGAAATAAAGTGGCGGCTTCAAATTGCGGTAACGACGCATTCCAAAAAAAGCTGTAGCCCACCGTCATCACTGCAAACCAGAGAAAACCTGATTTAAAGAAAAATCCGGCAAATAAAAACGTGGTAAAAAAAGCGGCAAAGCGAATGATTTGCAGGCGTTTGCCGGTGCGGTCTGCAATTGCGCCCCAGACATTCGGTGAAATGACTTTAGTTGCCATCATCAGCGCGGAAAGTTCGCCAATTTGTGCGGCGTTAAAACTTTGCTGTTTCAGAAAGAGATTCCAGTAAGGAAGAAAGCTGCCTAAGGTGGCAAAGTAGAAAAAGTAAAAGTTGGACAGTCGCCAATAAGGGACAGACATAGAAGGAAAATTAAGTTAGGGTATTACGACTGCCAGTTTTTTAAGGACTGGTAGTCGTGAAGTTGTGAGTTATTTTTTTAAAACGCGCTTGGCTTCATGCCAAAAATCATCCAATTCTTCCAGTTCACAATCTCGCATAGAGCGACCAGAAGCTGCTACTTGTTGTTCAATATAATTAAAGCGGCGTGAGAATTTTTTATTACTTTCTTTCAATGCGATTTCAGGATTCACTTTTAAATGCCGTGCCAAATTGACCGCGACTAATAATAAATCACCGATTTCTTCTTGAATATGCGCTTGATCGCCCGATTGCCATGCTTCTCTGACTTCATCCAGTTCTTCCATGACTTTATCAAACACAGGCTCGGTTTCTTTCCAATCAAAACCATGACTGGCGGCGCGGTCTTGAATTTTTTCACATTGTACTAACGCCGGTAAATTCACCGCAATCCCTGATAAAATGCTTTCAGGTTCAGCAGCTTTGTTTTTTGCCGCGCGTTCTTGCTCTTTCGCGGATTCCCATGCTTGTTTGCGTTCTTCATCCGTATTAAAGACTGCGCCATCAAACACATGAGGATGACGCACAATCAGTTTTTCACAAATGCCTGCGGCAACTTCTTCAAAATCAAAGAGATTTTTTTCTTTTGCCATTTGCGAATAAAACACCACTTGCAACAATAAATCGCCTAGCTCTGCGCGTAAATCATCCATGTCTTCACGTTCAGCTGCATCGGCAACTTCATACGCTTCTTCAATCGTGTAAGGGATTAAGCTGATAAAGTCTTGCTTTAAGTCCCACGCGCATCCGTCTTGTGGATGGCGTAGGCGCGTCATTAAATCCAATAATTTTTGCGTGTTACTGAGGCTCAAAATGATGTTCCAAAATTTTCGTAGTAACGAGCTTTAAACTCTTCCATGCTAAAAGTATGATTTTGTGTGCCATGATGTTCGATTTTGATTGCGCCCATCAATGATGCAATCCGTCCAGCTTCTTCCCAGCTGTAATCATTCATCAAGCCGTATAACAAACCAGCACGATAAGCATCGCCGCAGCCGGTTGGGTCTGAAATGCTTTTCGGTTTGGCAGAAGGAATTTGCAAACAGCGTCCGCCGGTGTGAATGTCAGAGCCTTTATCGCCGCGCGTAATGATTAATGCCTCGACCATTTCTGCAAGTTGCTCCAAAGACAAGCCGGTGTATTTTTGCATCAATTCCGATTCATAATCATTGAAAATTGCCCATGTTGCCTGTTCCATAAACTTCAGCAATTCTTCGCTGTTAAACATCGGCATTCCTTGACCGGGATCAAAAATAAACGGAATTTTTAATTCTGCAAATTCTGCCGCATGTTGCATCATGCCTTCTTTGCCATCGGGCGCAACAATGCCAATGCTAATATCTGCATCCACTGGCACAGAATTAAGATGGGATGAGTTCATAGCTCCCGGATGAAACGCGGTGATTTGATTGTCGTCTTCATCGGTTGTGATATAGGCTTGTCCGGTGTAACTGTCATCAACCACTTTAATATAGTGGCTGGACAATCCTGTTAAGCACAACCATTGTGAGTAGGGTTCAAAATCATGTCCTACCGTTGCCATAATGCTAGGAGATTCACCCAGCAACTTCATGTTATAAGCAATATTTCCAGCACAACCGCCGTATTCTCTGCGCATGGCTGGGACTAAAAAACAAACGTTTAGAATGTGGACTTTCTCAGGCAGAATATGATTTTTAAATTTATCATGGAACACCATAATAGTGTCATAAGCCATAGAACCACATATTAATGCGCTCATTGTATTCCTCTTATAGTAATAATGAGACCCAGACGACTGCCGCCCAAGCCAATGATAACGAAACTGCTGCCGAGCCTATATCTTTGGCGCGACCTGATAATTCGTGATGTTCAAAGCCGACTCTATCAACAACCGCTTCAACTGCACTGTTGAGCAATTCAACCAGCATCACTAAAACGACGCTGCCGATTAATAAGAGTTTGTCTGATGTAGTGTGCCCCAGCCATAAAGCGATGGGGGTGGTGATAATAAATAATACAACTTCTTGTCTGAAGGCTTCCTCATGTTGCCAAACTGCTTTGAATCCAGCAATGGAAAAAAAGCACGCATTAATAATACGTTTTAATCCTTTTTCGTTTTGCCCTGCCATGTTTGATTTCCTTTAGTTATGAATCATTTGCTGGTAAGCACTTGCTGACATTAAATTTTCCAGTTCTTTCACATTATCTGCTTTGATGCAAAACAACCAGTTTTCGTAAGGGGCATCATTGACCAATTCTGGCTCGTCACAGACTTTGTCATTGATTTCAACAATAACTCCTGCAACGGGCGCAAATAAATCTGAAGCTGTTTTAACCGATTCTACTACCACACATTGTTCGCCTACGGTGAGTTTTCGGCCGACTTCAGGTAATTCAATAAAAACCAAGTCGCCTAACTCCGCTTGCGCAAAATCAGTAATTCCTATGCGGACGTGCTGATTGTCTTCTAGTGTTGCCCATTCATGCGTTTGTGCATAGTATAAATTTTCGGGAAAATCACTCATGTTTCATTCTCACATTCTAATCATTAACGATAATGGCTATGAATAACGCGCTATTTTAGCAACACAAAATGCAAGTCTTTTGCTTTCTGTCAGCTCTCAAAATAGAACGCCTATTTTACGTTAATTTATAACTTATGAGGAAATTGATTACGCGCTCTCGTTCTATTTTGATAGGAATTGCGGGCATTTTGAGTATCGCAAGATGTTTAAATATCAATAAAACAAGAATGCGTTGAATAGTTAATAAATCGTAAGATAGCTTTGTTCTGTTATGTGTTTTAATGCCGTGAAATTTTCAAGACGACTAGTCGTCTTAGCAATTTTTGCTGTAAATTATTTCAAGTAGTTTTTGTAAATACGATTAAATGATTGCAAAAAATGTATTCGCTACTTGTAAGGGCGAATTGATTCGCCCTTACGGTATTTTAAAATTGGAAAACTTATGTTTAAGCATTTAGCAATGGTGTAAACCATAAATGTCATAGTTAGGTATAGATTGGGAAGTCTTATCTGATAACGGATGTTAGGCATAAGACTCATTTTTTCCACGAAAAACACAAAAAGCACGAACAAATTGCCTTGTAGAGAATCCCTCCAGATTTTAACAGCCTGATTTTCGTGTTTTTCGTGCTTTTTGTGGACAATTAAATGTCTGCATAACATTTTTATACAGAAAACGCTAATCATAACGACTAAAGCGATTTAGCGGTAAGTTAGGCAAAATTTTTAAAGACGACCGGTCGTTTTGTAAATTTTAGAAGATGGTGTCGACAACACTGACTTGTTTTTGCGCCACATCAGCCGAGAAGTGAATGCTCCATCCTATAACGTGAATTCAAAGGAGATTTTTTTTGCAATAGATACCACATTATTTGCATTCAAAATATCCTAACGTTTTTGCGATTTGCTTGGGACATGAGGCAAAACAAGGCTTTATCATTGTATTAAAAAACCTAATGTAATGAGTGGGGGTGTTTTTTAAGATAACATCTGTTAAGTTAGCAGCAACCGTTATATTTCATAACTTTAAATAGTGTTTTACGTTAAGAGAAAAAATTATGACTATCTATAAATTTAGTACCTCCACAACCATTACTACTTTTAACGCTTCAAGCGATGTTCTTAACTTTGATGATGTTTCCATTGATGCACTATTGCTTGCGATTGCTGAAAGTGGTGTCAATCTTAGTGTAACTGTTCCTGTAAACAGCGTAAATAAAACCATTATTTTGCCGAATATGTCGCTTAAGCAGCTTACGGCGACTAATTTAACGTTTGCAAGTGGTAGCAAATATTTAGTGGGAGACACACAGGCAACTACTCTCAACGATAATAGTGCAAATCTACTCACAGGCGGTGGAGTTCGTGATTTTTTAGATGGATTAGGTGGCAATGACACACTTGATGGCGGCATAGGTAAAGATTATTTAAGAGGTGGGGCGGGTAATGATCAATATATTGTCGATAATACAGGCGATCAAGTAGTTGAAAACAATGCTCTCGATGGCGTTGACACAGTGATTGCATCGGCAAGTTTTACCTTAGGCGCGAATGTTGAAAACCTAGAGTTGCAAGGAACTGCAACTCTGAATGGCACAGGCAATACGCTGAATAATATTTTAAAAGGCAATGCAGGTAGCAATAGTTTAGACGGCAGCGCGGGCAACGATACGATCACAGCGGGAGACGGAGCTGATACTTTAAACGGCGGTTCGGGCAATGATTTTCTTGATGGAGGCAAAGGCAATGATCTTTACATCGTTGATTCTGCCTCGGATATAACATACGAAGGTTTAACTGGAGATGGTATAGACACCGTTCAATCCAGTGTCACTTGGAGCTTAGAAGGTTTTTTTGAAAACTTAACCTTAACAGGCACGGCAGCGATTAATGGCACGGGTAACGATGACGATAATATTATCATAGGAAATGCCGCCACTAATATTTTGGACGGCGTGTACGGAGCAGATACTCTAAAAGGTGGTGACGGAAATGATATTTATTATATTAACTCCGCAGATGATGTTGTGATAGAAAGCACCATCGTGCCTACAACACTAGCTCCACAAATTGATTTGGTAAAATCATGGCTTAGTTACACTTTGCCCACAAATGTTGAACAAATACAGTTATTAGGGGCAAATAACTTAAATGCTACTGGCAATGGCATGGACAATTTGTTTTATTTAAACCCCGGCAACAATATTATCAGTGGTTTGACTGGCATAGACACTGTTTCTTATGAGCTGTTAACAGATTTTCCAACAGCGTTAATTGGTGTGCAAGTTTCATTAGCCATCACAACAGCGCAAAATACAGGGGGCAGCGGCACAGATACCTTAAGTGGTATCGAAAACCTAACAGGCAGCAAATATAACGATAAGCTTTACGGTAACACTGGCGATAACAAACTTGACGGAAAACAAGGATCTGACTACTTATTCGGTGGCGATGGTAACGATACTTATGTTGTCGATGGCGGCGATATTGTTGAAGAAACAAATTCTGCCTTGAGTGGAAATGACACGGTTTTATCTAGTGTGGATTATCGGCTTCCTTTGAACGTTGAAAATCTAACCTTGACAGGCACTGCTGCAATCAATGCAACAGGCAATGATTTACCGAATACTTTAACGGGCAATGATTTAGCCAATGTGCTCGATGGCGGTGCTGGTGCAGATGATTTGTTAGGCGGAAAAGGCGATGACATTTATATTGTTGCAGCCGATAACGACACTATTTTTGAAAAACCAAATGAAGGCACTGATTCTGTTTATGCAGAAGGCATTAGTTATTCACTGGCTAATCTAAACGATGTGGAAAAGTTATATTTATTAGGCTCAAACGACATCAATGGCATGGGTAATGCTCTTGGAAACATTATTTATGCTAATCCGGGCAATAATATTTTGAATGGTGGGGTTAATTCATCAGCTACAAGCTCTGATACGGTTTCTTATGAATTTGGCACGATCAATCAAGGTGTCACAATTGATTTGAATATTACCACTCCACAGCTTTTAAGAGGTTCTGGTTCAGATACATTGATTGGATTTGATAATGTGATCGGCAGTTCTTACAACGATATTTTTACTGCCAGTCCAAAAAGCAATATTATCAACGGGCTATCTGGCATTGATCGAGTTTCATACGCTAACGCTACAGGAGGTATTAAAGCGGTACTTGCAGCAACCACCACAGCAACTGATAACGGCACAATTTCTGGCAAAGACTTGTTATTAAATATTGAAATTTTTGCAGGTAGCAATTTTGATGACACTGTTGTGTTGAGCACAGCGAGCAATTCTGTCTACGGTGGTTCAGGCTCTGACACTGTTTCGTATGAAACACACTTACGCGGTGTCAATATTGATTTAGGCATTACCACAAAACAAGCTCCGAATGGCTCAGGGTATGACACGCTAGTTAATGTTGAAAATGTTATAGGCACAAAGTTTAATGACAAACTGATTGGCAATGCAGATGCAAATGTTCTTACAGGCAGTGATGGAAATGATGAGTTGATTGGTTTAGCTGGAGCTGATGTTTTGAATGGCGGAAGCGGCTTAGATACTTTAAAAGGAGGCTTAGATGCCGATATATTTATGTTTACTGCGATTACAGATAGCAGTGATGTAGGCACATCTGCTAAAGGCGTTGATGTGATTACAGATTTTCAACGCGCTGAAGGTGATCGCATTAATTTAAGAGCCTTGCTTGCAGATACTATAACCTTGGAAAAAACTTTCTCCTTTCTTGGAAATGATCCATTGAAGCCTTTAACAGGTGGAGCAGCAGGTGTTGGGCAACTGCGCTATGATGTTGTGGATGGCAATGCCGTGATTATTGGTGACACCAGCAGCACCACTGGAGCAGTAAGCTCAACTAACGTTGCGTTATATTATGATTTTAAAATCATTGTTCAAGGCGTAACCACATTAGATGCCAGTGATTTTTTTCTGTAATTTGATCTCTTCATAAAAAAAATAATTTTCTTTATGCCCTCACGCAATAGCCTGCGTTGCAACTTGCAGGTAGGCTATTGTACATAAGCCAATTAGCGCGGTACTTTGCAACTTTTTAAATTGCAAAACAAGCATGACAAAAACACATATAAAACCGTAATCTGCTATGATTGCGCCTTTTTTTACGTTTAGAAATAGGATAGGAAATGTCAACATTTGAGAATGTTTCAATAGTCAAAAAAGCAAACGTTTATTTTGATGGCAATGTGAGCAGCCGTAGCATTGTGTTTGCGGATGGCAGCAAAAAAACCTTAGGCTTTATGTTACCCGGTGAATATACATTTAATACCGGTGATGCTGAGATTATGGAAATTATGGCAGGTGAGTTAGAACTATTATTGCCAAATACCGATGCGTGGCAAACTATAAAAGGTGGCGAATCATTTGATGTCCCAGCTAATTCAGCATTCACTATGAAAGTGAAAACAGCGTCTGACTATTGTTGTTCATTTATAAAATAACGGATGAAAAAAGTCGCTATTTTTGTAGATGTACAAAACATTTATTACACTACACGCCAAAGCTATCACAGGCATTTTAATTATCATGCGTTTTGGACAAAAGTTACTGCAAACAGAACTGTCGTTGCTGCGTTTGCTTACGCTATTGGCAAAGGCGATTTAAAACAAGAGAGTTTTCAGCAGATTTTGCGTGACATCGGTTTTACCGTAAAACTAAAACCATATATTCAACGCAGCGATGGCACGGCAAAAGGTGATTGGGATGTTGGAATTACTTTAGATGCTATTGAATACGCTCAACAAGCCGATATTATTGTGCTAGTGTCAGGTGATGGCGATTTTGACTTGCTATTGCAAAAAGCGAAAACGCAGTACGGCGCGGAAGCAGAAGTGTATGGAGTGCCTAATTTAACGGCGGTGGCTTTAATCAATGCTGCCGATCGTTTTATTCCGATTGGCGAAGAATTGTTGTTGTAGCGGGATAATATTTTTGCTGTAGAGACGCAAAACCTTGCGTCTCTACACCTATAAAAAGCTTAATGATTTTTTAGTCTCACGCAGAGAAAATATCTTACAGTTTATACATAACATTGTTTGCTTTATCTCTAGGATCTGGTTTTTTATGACGAGTTTGGTCAATGCGCTCTTGCTCAAACTTAGCAATCATTTGATCCCAATTTGTATATTGCTGATATTCTTTGATACCTGCATTTTTACGCTGTTGGAAAATTTCTTTTGCCATCGCGATAACATCCTCAGGTTTTTTACCATCCACTTTTTTAAGAAATTCTTTATCATCTTTAATAGTAGAGTGGACAGTGCCATAAGCCACTTCAAATTCAACTTGTTGTTCAACAGGTAAATGCCTTTTGATATAAATAGCCGATTTATTCGCAGAGCGAACCGTGCGACCGTTTACCTCTTCACTATTGTTACAACCGAGTAAGCTAGTACCAATGATTAACGCGCTTATAATATAAATTTTTTTCATTAAACTATCCTCTGTGTGATTAAAGCCCTATTGTTTTAACTTTTTATTAATACGAAAAACGTTTAAACAAAGTAAAATACGGACGCATTATAAACCTAAGACATTTCTTTATGCTCGAATTTGTTACCCTATTAAGACAACGTTATCAAGCAGTTCTACTACAGACTAATGATAATAGCGCGTTGGCGGCAACTTTTCGTCAGCGCATTGAGCAATTAATTTTCACTGAGGCATTTATCCGCAAAGGACAATTGCTAGAAGCCCGCTCCAAACCGCCGTTACAAATCGCCATTATTGGCCCTACGCAAACTGGAAAAAGCTCTGTTACCAATGTTTTATTAGAATCCGATATTGCTGGTGTCAGCCCCTTAGCTGGATATACCGTGCATCCGCAAGGTTTTTGCGTCGAAGTTTCCTTAGCCGCCTGTCAAAATTTGCAAAATTATTTTGGACGCTATCAACAATTAATCCCCGAACAATTAAGCAAACACCGTTACGATTGTTATGCTTTGGCAGAAAGTTCACAACCTTCCCCACTCTTGCCGCCTTGCGTGTTTTGGGATACGCCCGATTTTGACTCGATTGATTCCGACGATTACAAAGAAGGTGTGATTAGAACCATTGCATTGGCTGATATTGTGGTGTTGGTGGTGAGCAAAGAAAAATATGCTGACCAATCGGTTTGGGAAATGATGAGTACGATTGAAGCTTTCAAGCAGCCTACGTTGATATGTCTGAATAAACTAAGCGTGGGAAATGAAGAAACCATTTTGCAATCGCTGAAAGAAAAATGGGCTGCTGCCAGAAAGGACGCTTTTCCAACCGTTGTGCCATTGTTGTATGAAAAAGAAACCGGAATTCCGCAATGGTCAGCGCAATACAGTGACGTATTTTTTAAGTTAGCGCGTCTTGTGGATCACCGCAAACATGGACAATTGCAACAAGCGTTCGTCAATCAACATTGGCAACACTGGATAGAGCCGATTTTGGCAGAACATCAAGCGGAACAAGATTGGCACGCTTTGGTGGATAGCTGCATTGAGCAGGCGATGAGTGAATATCAACGCGATTATTTAAATCATCCGCGTCATTATGATACTTTTCAAAAGACTATTATTGAATTATTAGTGCTGTTAGAAGTCCCCGGATTTGCGAAGGTTTTAAGCAAAATTCGCCGCGCTTTAACGTGGCCAATGCGTCAAGTTGCGCAAATGGGCAAAACCAAACCGCCAGAAATGTATGCCACGCAAGAATTGAGTTTATTAAATCAAATCGGAGAACATTTGCTGATTCAAATTGCTGAACAATTGCTGGAAAAAAATGCCACCGACCGCGAACAGCAACTCTGGTGGCAAAGTTTGTATCGGCTATTACGAGAGCAACGCAGACAGATTTTGCAAGACTTCAATCAAGCGGCAATCGAATATCACCTGAATTTTCAACAAGATGTGCAAAACAGTGCGCAAAAGTTATATCACAAATTGCAACAACAACCGCTGCTGCTCAACACCATTAGAGCCACGCGCGTCACAACCGATGCGGTATTGATGGCGTTGGTGATTCACACCGGCGGAATTGGTGTTTCTGATTTATTTCTCACGCCAGCAATGCTGTCGATTACTTCGTTGTTGACCGAAAGTGCTGTTGGTAGTTATATGAATAAAGTGGAAGCCGAATTAAAACAGCAGCAACTTTTAACCGTGAAAAAACAATTATTTACGCAAATTATGCAGCAAGCATTTTTCAAGCTGCCTGAATTAATGATACAGCAGAACCGCTTTGCAATTTCTCCAGCGCAATTACAAACCGCGCAACAACAACCTCGCGCAGAAAAACGCTATGGCCTACATTTATTCTGAATTAGCCGCGCAAGTGAAAGAGTGGGCGCAACAAGCCGTTACGAATCAATGGCTTGATGCAAGCGAAGTTGCGCCGCTGCTGGCAACCGACTCACGCAGTCCGCAATCGTTATTTGGCACAGACCAGACAGGTTTTAAAAATCTGGAAGGTCTCACGCGCCCATTGATTGTAGCTTTTATGGGCGGCACAGGAGTTGGCAAAAGCAGTTTATTAAATCGACTTGCAGGACAAGCGATTGCAAAAGCGGGAATTGAGCGTCCGACTTCGCGCGAAGTGACTTTATATCATCATCAAGCCGTTGCAATTGCGCAATTGCCTGAAAACTTACCGTTGCAAAAAATCAAAATTGCTCAGCACCACGATGAAGATAAAAAACAGCTGGTTTGGATAGATATGCCCGATTTTGACAGCACCGAGCAAACCAATAAAAACTTGGTGTTGCAATGGTTGCCGCATATTGACGTGCTGATTTATGTGGTCAGCCCAGAACGGTATCGCGACCACAAAGCGTGGCAATTATTGCTATCCGAAGGAGCGCGGCATGGTTGGTTATTTGTTTTAAATCAATGGGATAAAGGACAGTTAGCACAATATGAAGATTTTAAACAGCAATTAGGCAAAGCCGGTTTTAAACAACCGCTGATTTTTCGCACCATTTGCACTGAAGATGACGCTGATGACGAATTTGCACACTTACTTACCACGATTGCTTCGTTAGCGAATCAACACGGCGTGCAGCAATTGGAATTGCATAATGCACAGGTGAAAAAACTCCAATTAAAACAACAATTGCAACAATGCGAAGCGCGATTAAATCATCTGCCGCAGTTTCAAAACCTATTGAATCATTGGCAAAAAAGCTGGCAGGAACAGGAAAAATTATTCAAACAAGGTTTCGCGTGGGCGTTGCAGCAATTTGCGAATCGTTATGCGCGGAGCAATGTTGATGTGATGGTAAAAAATCAGCCGCTGTTTTTGTGGGACGAATGGGCGCAAAGTCGTTTTAATGACAGCTTGGATGAATTGATTTTGACAGCAGAGCAATGGCAAATTCCTGCCGCGCCGTTGCGAGAAAAGTTGTTAGCTGTGCGACAAACAGTGGCTAAAAAACTGCATCAAACCTGCGAACTGGGTTGTCGGCAAGCATTAATTCAACCTGGAAACTCAATGCAACGTGGTTTTTTAAAGCTGGCGGCATTGTGTGAAGTGCTGTTGCCGCTGCTCGCGCTGGGTTGGGTGGCATATCAGGTTTTTCATGGCTATTATCAAAGTTATATCAGCACAAAGGCTTATTTAGGTGTGGATTTTTTAACGCATAGTGCCGTGTTGGTGTTGGTAAGTTGGTTGTTGCCTTATTTTGTGACCAAAAAAATGCAGCCGTCACTGGAAAAAGCCGCGCTGCGTGGATTGTATAAAGGTTTGGATTTAGCTTTGGCTGCAATAGAACTTGAAGTTAAGCAGCTGATTATTTCACATCAAGAACAGCAACAGCAGTTGTTGAGTGAGTTGCAGATTTATATTGCGGAGTGTGATGCTGTTGATAGGATAAAAAATCAGGAAAACCCAACGTTGGCACGGATGCTGCTAGATTAAAAACGTAAGTTTTACTAAGTGCTTGCTTTAAAAGTCTAAAATTTATTTTTTTCTCCATGATGCCCTTAAGCAAAAGGATATGCAGTACGTTGATTGCGTTTGAATGGTCATATTCATTTACTGTATCACTTTCTATTTTAATGAAATTTCCAAGACGATCAGTCATCTTAAAAATTTTCCAGAGTTTTCTCGGAATTTATCAAACCTAAACCAACTCACCACCAGCTTATAAATTACCCTGCTTGCTGGGTTTTGCTATTCGCTCTACTCAGCTTAGCGTGTTAAAAATATCAAAGCGCAAATCACTCCAACTTCATTTGCCGCAATTGATAACGCAACACAATCCACGCACCCACAACGCCTAATAATGCAGAAAAAAACAACAGCGCGAAACTCTCAAAAAAACCTAAAAAAACCACACTATAGGTTTTTTGATACAACATGGATAAGTTCTCTATCGGTTTTCTTAAAAACAACATCATCGTAGTCACCATCACCCAAGCAACAGTACCTGCAAAAAAACCAAACCAAAAACCTGTATATAAATACGGGCGTTGAATAAACGAGTGTGTTGCGCCCACTAATTTGGAAATCAGCACTTCTTCGCGCCGCCCTTCCAACTCTAAACGAATCGTATTGCCCATAATAAACAACACCGCAATACTTAAAATACAGCTTAATAACCACATACTGCTACGCGCTAACTCAATAATTGACTGTAACTTGCGCACCCATTGCATATCCAATTGCGCAACATCCACTTCAGAAAACTGTTTTAGTTCATCAACTAATTTTTGCAAATCCTCGCCACTATCTAGCGAATTTTTTGGCAATACTTCCAGCACTGTCGGCAGGGGATTGTCATCTAACGCCTTAATTGCATCACCAAAACCACTAAATTCTCTAAACTCAGCCAAGGAATTTTCTTTAGTCAACAACTTAACCGATTTAACTTGCGGATTTTGTTGAATTTTATCGGCTAACTTTCGTCCATCGGCATCATCCACTTGCTGCTTTAAAAACAACGAAATTTGATTGCTGCCTTCTAAGTTGTCGGTTAATTGTTCAACATTTGCCAATAACACATAAAAACCACTTGCCAAGGCAATCGCAATCGCCAAAACCATCACAGTCATCGTTGACGTAAACGGCGTTTTTAACATCCGCCCCAAACTGGAAAATAAAGCGTGAGCATGTAACGCAAAATACGCATGAAGTTTGTCTTGAAAATCGCCGCCCGATTTTTTTGTCTGGGGTGTATTAGGCTTTGGTTTTTCGCGTTCTTTTGCTCTGAGCTTTGCTCTATTTTGAAAACGTTTATCCCGCTCTGTATTCATCATCAACTCGCTATTAATCGACCATGATCCAATTTTAAAACCCGATGCCCCATTTGCATAATCAAACTGATGTCATGTGTCGCAATCAGCACTGTGACACCAACTTGTTGAAACTGTTCAAATAAGTGCATCACTTCTGCGGCTAATTCGGGATCTAAACTGCCGGTTGGCTCATCGGCTAAAATCAAACCGGGTTTATTCACAACCGCTCTGGCAATCGCCACACGTTGCTGCTCACCTGCTGATAACGCCAAAGGATATTTTTTTTCTTTGCCTAACAATCCGACTTTATCCAATGAAGCCCGCACTCGCCTTGCAATTTCCTGATGTCCATAACCTGAAATCACCAAAGGCAATGCGATATTATCGAAAACGGTTCTATCTTGTAATAATCTATAATCTTGAAAAATCAGCCCTAGCTTGCGGCGAATATAGGGAATTTCATGTTCGGCAATCCGATTCAAATTTTGATCGTCCAAAACAATATGCCCACGAGTGCAATGCTCCACAACCGAGGTAAGCTTAAGTATCGTGCTTTTTCCTGCACCAGAATGCCCAGTCAAAAACGCAATTTCACCGCGTTCTATATGAAAACTGACATCACTCAGCACATCTCCTGCATCGGGATAGCGTTTACTGACTTGTTCAAATACCAACATGATTTATGACTCATCTTTTGCAAACAAGGCATCGACAAAGTTTTGCGCGTGAAAATCTTGCAAATCATCAATCCCCTCCCCTACCCCAATATAGCGAATCGGTACGCCCATTTGTTTTGCCAAAGCAAAAATAATCCCGCCTTTTGCCGTGCCATCCAATTTTGTCAGGGCAAGCCCAGTTAATTGAACGGTTTCATTAAACAATTTCGCTTGCGACAACGCATTTTGCCCCGTTCCCGCATCTAAAACCAATAACACTTCATGTGGCGCAGCTTCATCGACTTTACCAATAATCCGTTTGATTTTTTTCAGCTCTTCCATCAAATGCGATTTGGTATGCAAACGTCCTGCGGTATCGGCGATTAACACGTCAATTCCTTTTGCTTTTGCCGATTGAAACGCATCAAAAATCACCGAGGCAGAATCCGCGCCCGTATGTTGGGCAACAACGTGGATATTATTGCGTTCTCCCCACACTTGCAATTGCTCAACCGCTGCGGCTCTGAAAGTATCGCCAGCTGCTAGCATCACACTATGCCCTTGATTTTGCAATTTTTTGGCTAATTTACCAATCGTGGTAGTTTTTCCTACACCATTAATCCCGACCACCAAAATAACAAACGGTGCATCTTGCTTTGGAATCTGCAAAGTTTGGCTGACTGGCAACAACATCTCCAATAAATCTTGTTTTAACGCTGAAAACAACGCATCCGCATTATTTAATTGCTGTTTATCCAAATTGTCAGTGAGTTTATCAATGATTTCTGTGGTTGCTTCAATGCCAATATCCGCCATTAATAAATTCGCTTCAATTTCTTCAAGCAAATCCTCATCAATCGCTTTTTTGCCAAATGGTAACGCCGCTAAAATACCGCCTAAGCCGCTGCGTGTCTTGCCTAATTGCGATGTCAACCGCGCATAATTGGGATCGCCGATGGTTTTTTCAGCGGATTTAGCAACCTTTTCTAACGGCTCTGCTGTTTCATTCGCAATCTGTTCTAGGTCTGCAAAACCATGTTTGCTATAAAAGCTAATCGCAATCAACGGTAGCATTAAAAACGCAGCCATCACGCTATGGGCAATATCTAACCACAATGGTGATGACAATTTAATGGTGAAAATACCTAAGCTGATTTGCACCAGTAATAACGCGCTTAACGCTAAGCCAGCTTTGCGTATCGGTCTGACATATTGCTCTGAGGTGGCACTCAACATCAGCAAACTTAATACCACAAAGCTTGCCACACCGCCGAGTCTATGCAGCCAATGCACAGCAACTCGCGCGTTGAATGATAGTTTGCCAGCGTAATTATTCACCAAGCCATTGAGCAAATCTAAACCGGCTTGATAATCCGCTTGTTGCAGCATTTGTGGTTTGCATAGTGGAAAATCCGTACAAACCAGCCCCGCGCCATTCGTGCTAACCCAACTTCCTAAGGCTATTTGCAAAAATAAAACCAGTGTTGCAAACACCGTTAAATAGGTTGGCGGCGAAGCTTTAACATTATTTAATAGCAACTGCGGATTTGTGACTAAATACAGTCTAAAAATCATCCAAAACACAAAGAAGCTACACAGAATTTGCACAGTTGCTTGAATCGGCATTGCCGCATCCAGAAAAAAACTTTGCGCTGCCAGCAATATCAACGTTATCAAATTCGTGCTTAAGATCACGGCACGTTTTTGCGGCTCTTTCCAGCCTATTGCTGAAAGAATAATGGCAAGCACCGCCAAAACCGCCGCACCAGCCATTTGTGCTATCGGTATCCATGATAATGCTTTTAAATCGCCTAGCTGAGCGGTCGAGGTAAGTGTTAAAGAAAATAACGCTATCAGCAGCATTACAAGTGTTGTTTTTCTAATCATTACAGTTACCCGATTTGTGAAACATTCAGCAGTTTTTTAAGGTCTTTTTCCACTTTATAAGGATCAAAGCCCGGTTCATATCGCATCATAATATTACCTAACGGATCGATTAAAAACAGCATTCCTTCGGGAACAGCATTTTTTCTAATTTGTTTAATTTTGGCAGCCAGCGTTTCACTCACTTTCAGCTTTAACAAACGTGTATCGTCTTTCCACCAAGTCGCGACAGTTTGCGGGTCGTTCTGATTCAGTAATATCACCACACGCCGCACGCGCGTTAAATCTTTATTGAGCATTAAATGCAATTGTTTGCTTTTATGAATTGCATCCATACACACTTGTTTGCAATCTTGAGCAGGAACAATATTGACTACTAACCAGTGTCCTGATAACTCTTTCATATTATCTGTGGAAAATTTATCAAAACCGATAAAGTCAGTTTTCTCTGTTGCGACCACTGGAACTACTAACTCACCATTATTAGTGGTTTTTGCAGGTGCTATATGTGAAAAATACCAAGCGATGCAAAATGGAATAAGCGTCATTCCAAAAAGCATAATGATAGTTCTACGATTTTGTCGTTGTTGATTCGTCATCTGTTTGTTTTTTTACTGCTATACCAAAAAAATAAAATACTTAATGCAATTGCTAATCCAAACCACTGCATAGCATATCCAAAATGTTGTTGTGGAGTCATCAGTGTCGTGGTCATCCATTGCCGTGTGTAGCCTTCAGCCTGATCAGCATCCAGCTCTACTAAAAACGCAAATATCGGATAACCTAGCTTTTTAGTCAATATTTGTGCGTCAACTATTTGTATTATTGGGGGCGATGTCTGCGTTGGAACTCCAGCCCCTGCTAATTTTATTCCAACACTAGGAAAATAATTAATTCTGCCATGAAGTGTTGTGGGTAAACTTTTCATTTCTACATTTGGCAAAATATGTCGATCTGGATTTGCCGCAATCCAACCACGATTAATTAACACGGCCTTTTTTGCATCGCTCAAAATAAAAGGAGTCAGGACAAAATAACCTGCTTTCCCCTTAACAATTTGATTATCCAGTAAAAATTGATGCTGTGTATCATAACGCCCACTCACAAAGACTTTCCTATATCGGAGTGTTTCAGCATTATCGGCTGTTATCGCAGCTAAGTCTAAACGAGCCGCCTGCATACTTTCTGCTTGTTTCTCTATCAGAACACGTTTTTCATCGGCGCGATGGAGCTGCCAAAAACCGAGGTTTACCAACAAGCACAGCAATAGCAAATATGTCGCTATCAAAAAAAGTGAACAGTTAAATACTATCCTTCCCAGAGTTACTTTCATGTTTTTTGTCTCAACCTATTGGCACAGCTTATTAAATAACAGAGAATAACTCATTCTTACTTTCTATTCACACTTACCATGATTATAAAAAGCGTTGTTGTTATTGCCTTTATCTTAATTATTATCAGCCTTGGCTCAGCACTTTATCATCTGGTTAAGCATGGCAATCAAGAGCAATCGGAAAAAACAGCGAAAGCGTTGACTTTTCGGATTGGACTTTCTGTGGTGCTTTTTATTCTAATTTTTATTGCCTACGCCACTGGTTTGATTAAACCGGAAGGTATTGGAGCAAGAATACACCATTTGCAAAATCAACCTAGTAAAGAAGTTTCTCCATCGCCTTAAGTTAAAAAATCTATTCCAGCAGCTCCTTAACTGCTGACAAAAAAAAAGCGCGACCTATTGAGACCGCGCTTTTTATCAGCGTTTTAGTTTCGGTTTACATCAAGTAAACAAAAATAAACAATCCTAACCATACTACGTCAACAAAATGCCAGTACCAAGCTGCTGCTTCAAAAGCAAAATGGTTTTCAGGGGTAAAGTGACCTTTCCAGCTACGAAATAACACCACAGATAAAATAATCGCTCCGATACAAACATGCAGACCATGAAATCCTGTCAGCATGAAAAAAGTAGAGCCATAAATACCAGTGCCTAAAGTCAATCCCATTTCAGAATAAGCTTCATGGTATTCAATTGCTTGGCAAGCCACGAATAAAAAGCCTAAGCTAACAGTGGCCATTAAGCCTTTAATTAACTGGTCGCGGTTTTTTGCCAACAAGCCATGATGCGCCCAAGTACATGTTACACCACTGCTTAACAGTAATAAGGTGTTCACAAATGGCAACCCAAAAGCCCCCATTGATTCAAATTCACCTTCTTTGCCGCCAACTTTGCCAGGGCCATTGGTAGGCCATTTTGCCTCATAATTTGCCCATAGCGCATCGTGAGTTGAGCGACCAGGGCCGTCACCGATACCGCCCAACCAGTCCATTGACAAATTACGGGTGTACCACAATGTGCCAAAAAATACTGCAAAAAACATAATTTCTGAAAAGATAAACCACATCATACCCATGCGGTAAGAAATTCCTACGCCATGATTATACATGCCTGATTCACTTTCATTTGCTTGTAGCGTAAACCATCCTACTAACATAGAAATGAATATCATCAAGCCTGCAATCATAAAGGTAGAGCCTGCCGCAGAACCGTTTAAATAATTTGCAAAGCCTGCCAGCATTGTTCCTAATCCAGCAGTTCCTATAATCGGCCAGACTGCCTTATGTGGAATATAATAGGCATCGTGTGCGTTTGTAGACATTTTTGTCCCCCTCTCGTTATTTTTTTACTGAAAGTTCAGTATTATCAAAAAAAGTATATGACAGTGTAATTGTTTTATATTGTTTAGGTAAATCTGGACTTACCACAAAACGAACGGGCATTGTTTTAAGTTCATGCGGCTTAAAGGTTTGCTGTGAAAAACAAAAACACACGGTTTTTTTAAAGTAATCTTTCGTAAGACCTGGGCTAACGCTATCAATAGCCCTAACCACTAGCGTTTTCTCAGTTTTATTTTTGGCATAAAAATTTACTGTGTAGTACTGACCCGGGTAAACTTTCATAGTTGTTGCTTGCGTCCAAAACAACAAAGGTGTCGATTCATTCAGTGTTGTTAAAAACTCTACTTTGACTTCCCTGCTTTTATCAACTTGATAAACAACTTCTTTAACAGCCTGTGCATTCGTTTTTCCGTTGATTCCAGTTATATCACATAGCACATTATATAAAGGCACTAACGCATAACCAAAACCGAACATAGCAATACCCACAAATGCTAATATCCATACTAAACGGGTATTTTTTTGTCCTGAACTATCTATCATTGTGTGATTGCCTGCATCACAGCAAAAACGTAAATGCTCACCGCCACCATAGCTAACAATACAGCCGTTAGAATATTTTTTTGTTTTATAGTCATTTCATTTACCTGATACTTTGCCCTTATTTAAGAGCAAAGTATCTTCAGAGTTTCACTACATAGAACATTTAAATGTGAATCACTTAGAAATGCTCACTAGGTACTTCTTCAGGTGGAGTCGCCCATGTGTGATAAGGTACAGGAGATGGCAGAGTCCATTCCAAGCTGTGTTTGCTTGCATCTTCCCAAACTTCATCCGTCACTTTTTCACCTGTGCCACCGTTGATAGTTTTAATCACGATGTAAAGGAAGATTAATTGACTAAATCCAAAAATGAACGCACCAATGCTTGATACCATATTCCAATCAGCAAATTGCACTGCATAATCTGGAATACGACGTGGCATACCTGCTAACCCTAAAAAGTGCTGTGGGAAAAACAAAATGTTGACAGAAATAGCTGACATCCAAAAGTGGAATCGCGCCAGTCTTTCGTCATACATATTACCAGTCCATTTAGGTAACCAAAAATAGCCTGCCGCCATTAAGATGAAAACGGATGCAGGAACTAAGGTGTAATGGAAATGCGCCACAATAAAATAAGTATCATGGTATTGGAAGTCAGTTGGAGCAACAGACATCATTAAACCTGTCAACCCACCCATTGTGAATAACACCACAAAGCAGATTGAAAACAACATTGGGGTTTCAAACGTCATCGCGCCTTTCCACATTGTTGCTGTCCAGTTAAACACTTTCACACCGGTTGGAATCGCAATCAACATGGTGGCATACATAAAATATAATTCACCTGCAATTGGCATACCCACAGTAAACATGTGATGTGCCCAAACGATAAATGACAAAAATGCAATAGATGCAGTTGCATAAACCATTGAGCTATAACCAAATAATGGTTTACGCGCAAACACAGGAATAATGGTTGATGCCACACCAAAGGTTGGCAGAATCATTACATAAACTTCAGGATGACCGAAAAACCAGAAAATATGTTGATACAGAACTGGGTCACCGCCGCCTGCTGCGTCAAAAAAGCTGGTAGCAAAAAACTTATCAGTCAACAGCATTGTTACTGCACCAGCAAACACCGGCATAATCGCAATTAACAAAAATGCTGTGATTAACCAAGTCCATACGAACAATGGCATTTTCATTAAAGTCATTTTTGGAGCACGCATATTCAAAATAGTCGCAATAATATTAATCGCGCCCATAATTGAAGAAACCCCTAGCATGTGTACAGAGAAAACTGCAAAAGGCAAAGCATGACCACAATCGCGCAATACCAAAGGTGGATAAAATGTCCACCCACACGCAGGTGCTCCACCTTCCATAAACAATGTACTTGCTAGTAACAAAACCCCTGCTACTAACATCCAAAAACTCATGTTATTGAGTCGTGGCAACGCCATATCTGGTGCGCCAATCATCAATGGAATTTGCCAGTTAGCAAGCCCTACGAAGGCAGGCATAACCGCACCGAATACCATAACCAGTGCGTGCATGGTGGTCATTGAGTTAAAAAACGTCGGATTAACAAACTGCATTCCTGGTTCAAAGAGTTCAGCACGAATCACCAATGCCATTAACCCACCAACAAAAAACATTGCCAACGCAAACAGTAAATACAGTGTGCCTATATCCTTGTGATTAGTGGTTATCAGCCACCTTACGAGCCCCTTAGCGGGCCCATGATCGTGATGTTCGTCATGATGATCATGTTCAGCTACTACAGCAGACATACAGATACCTCATTTAAATTTGTAAAAAAGAGTCGATTAATAAGTAAAGTAAACGACTTATTCATCATTTCTTTGCCGATTGCAGAGATTTAACTGCTGAAGGTTGAAGTGAATCACCTACTGAGTTACCCAAGTCATTCCGAGTATAAGTTACTACAGCGGCAAAATCATCAGCACTTAACGTTGTGCCAAATCCAGGCATCATACCTTTACCAGCTGTCATCAACTCAACTTGTTTTTTAATGTCGCCAGTGACAACAGGACTTGCTTTCAGCGCGGGGAATAAACCAGGCATACCAGCACCGTCAGCACCATGACAAGAAGAACAATTTTTCTCATACACAGACTTTCCATGTGCAACCAAATCAGTAACAGCCATCTCAGCAGAATGTTCTACTTTTTCAGCTCCTTTCTTTGCTGACTTTTCAGGTTTTTTCTCAAGTGTAGCAACACTTTTTTCTTTGGTTTCGACAACTTTTTCCTCTGTTTTAGCTTCAGCTTTAGCACCTGCTTTTTTAGGTAACATTTCAGCTATTGCAGCAGGTTGTATTTCATCACCGACTTTATTGCCTAATCCATTCCGAGTATAGGTAATAACTTGTGCTAACTGCTCTGCTTTTAACAAATTAGCAAATGCAGGCATCATTCCTTTACCGTTCAGTATCAACTGAGTTTGCGCCTGAATATCACCTGTCACAACTTTGCTTGCAGTAATAGCAGGGAACGTACCTTTTATGCCAGCACCATCTGCTAAATGGCAAGTTGAACAGTTTTTCTCATAAACTTTTGCACCTTCAGCAATAAGCTCATCTTTTGTCCAGTTTGCTTTTGTCGCAGTCTCTACAGGGTTTAACTTGGAATTAACCCATTTGTCATAGTCAGCTTGATCTTCTGCAATCACTACAATAGGCATAAATCCATGATCTTTACCGCACAGCTCTGTACATTGACCACGATAAGTACCTGGTTTATCAACATAAGTCCACGCATCATTGATAAATCCTGGGTTAGTGTCTTTTTTCCAACCTAAATCCGGAACCCACCATGAGTGAACAACATCTTTAGAGGTAAACAAAAAGCGAATTTTCTTTTTAGTTGGAATATGTAAAGGCTCATCAACATTCAGCAAATAATGAGGAACATTGCGCGGATCTATTCCAGAATTTGGTTGACGCGCTTTATTGCTTGCCTCATCTAATCTGCTGATTAAATTAATGCCATTGTCCAAATAGTCATATTCCCAAAACCATTGATGTCCTGTGACTTTAATAGACATATCTGAGTCTTGCACTTGATCCAATTCAATCAGTGTTTTAGTTGCTGGAATTGCCATGCCAATTAAAATTAATGTTGGGATAATAGTCCAAATAATTTCAACGGTTGTGTTTTCATGAAATTGTGCCGCTTGATGTCCTTTTGACTTACGATGATGGTAAATCGAATAAAACATAACGCTGAACACACCAAGACCTATGAATACACAAATCCATAAAATCAGCATATGCAGATCGTAAATATCGTTACTGACTTTGGTAACGCCCTTCATCAAATTAAGGGTATAGTCCGCTTGCGCCGTCCCAAGACCCAAGGTCATTAAGCTCAGACACGCGAACAGTTGCTTTGTTTTCTTCACGGAGCAGCCTCCTGTTATAGTTATAAACTTTTGTATGCGTTATATCGTTTGTGTAATCAAAGCAGACAATTCATTGTCTGTTTTTCATTATTACATCTAATTATCACAAATTAACCATGTGATTTTAACCTATGACGCGCTTGTAAGCTAGTTAGCTTTAGCGTATGGCATAAAAAAAGGTCTGTGAAACTTTCATCTCACAGACCTATTTTTGCGGGTGATACTACTAAAAATAGCGACTAGCTATTCAGTGCATCTGCATAAGCCATATCAAATGTTGGAATATGGCTATCTAGCCAACCTTTTACCATTTGTCCTACATCGTCGGTAATTTCTGCCTCACCTGCATGAAACTTTGCTTGTAATCCTGCACAAATACCAACTAAAGCATCATGTTCTGCTTTATGAGCACCAAAGTTTGCAAAACCTTTTGCCTGCATTTCTTTTTCTTCGTGAGCAAAATGATCGACTACATAAGAAATCAAATCATCCAATTGCGCCCCAACTTCAGAACGCGCCGCTCCACCAGTCGCCAAATCATACAATTTATTAAGTTTAGCAAATAATGTTTGATGCTCTTCATCTGCAAAAGCAACATTAGTGCCATATTGTCCAGCAGTCCAAGTTATTAAAGCCATAATTTTAAACTCCTCAGTGCGTTATGATTATTATAAAATACTACACAATAATTATGTTTTATATCTCATATAAAATCAATGGTTTTTATAAACAAGTCAAAATCGGCTTTTTCAGAATAAGGCAGAACGCCCAATAATGGCACATTTATCAATTGTTGTAACGTTTCAATATTTTCATTTTGTTTTAGCATCTGCGCATCAACATGCGTCGCTAACCAACCTGCACAAGTTAATCCAGAGTTTTTAATAGTCTGATAAGTCAATCTCGCATGATTAATGCAGCCCAATCGTATCGCAACGACTAAAATCACAGGTAAATTCAAAGCTTTTGCCATAGCTTGCACATCATCGCCTTGATGATTCAGGGGAACTAACCATCCACCTACCCCTTCGACTAAAACAATATCTGCTGTTTGTTTTATCTGATTAAAAACTGCGACAACTTTATTCAGCTCAACCGAATTATCTTCACAAGCAAGGTGAGGAGAGACAGGCTGAACATAAGCATACGGATTCACTAACCCATAATCTAGCATCACAGAAGCATTCTTTTGTAACATTAACGCATCTTCATTACGCAATCGCCCATCAATCCACTCGCAACCTGAAGCAACGGGTTTCATGCCAACAACGGTTTTACCTTGTGCTTGAAAATAGCGCATTAATGTAACGGTTGCCCACGTTTTGCCTACACTCGTATCTGTGCCAGTAATAAAAAAACCTTGTTCCATTTTAAACTCGCGCACTAACAGTAATTACTTCAAATGTTGCAGGAATCAAATCATCACTGCGCAACACCTCATATTCAGCAATCATTTTTTCTAGTTTGGCTTTGCCAGTCATGCTTTTTCTCCGTCCACTGCTAACATTATGTGCCCCAATCGCTTTAAGCTCGTGCATTAACGAAAATACTGATTCATATTCCGAAAGATAACAATCTGATTGCATTGCAATTTGCTTAAAACCGGCTTGCTGCAAAAAGCCAGCAATTTCGTTTTCATTATAAAAATCATTTACATGCGTATAACTATCCACTTTTGCCCAAGCGGTTTTGAGTTCCTGCAAAGTATGTTCACCAAAGGTTGAAAACAACAACTGCCCTTCGGGTTTTAAAACTCGTTTAAAATCTGCAAAAACATTGGTTAAATTTTCACACCACTGCAAAGCGACATTCGAAACAATATGGTTTACTGTTTGCGCTGCAAAAGGCAATCGTTCTGCATCCGCACACAACAGCAACAGATTTTCTGTTTTACATTTTTGCTGCGTAGCTTGCAACATTGGCAGGGCAATATCCAAACCAATTACTTGCTCAATTTTTGCTATCTGCGTTAATTGCGCCGTCAAAAAACCTGTACCACAACCAATATCTAATACAACGCCTGCTAAATCATGCTGAATAATCTGCGTCAATAATCCCTGCCCTACCCTTCTTTGTAAATCTGCAACGCTATCGTAAGTTGTAGCCGCTTGTGCAAACGAGCCTTTCACCTTAGCTTTATCCAACTGCCTGTTAAACTCCATCTGAAGTCTCCAGAAAATCTCTTAACAAGCTAATTAATAACTCAGGATGCGACAAAAATGGCACATGCGCGGCTTTTTCAATCACATTTAAATTAAGATTAGGTTTTAAATCCAACAATTGTTCAGCTACTGCCACAGGCACTAACGTGTCATATCCGCCTAAAATGGCTTGCACAGGACATGCTACTCGCGCTAACTGTGGACGCAAATCTTGCTGTTCCAAAATCGCTAAACCACCTTGCAAAACGTCAGTCTCAGGAACTTCGCAAGCATGCAAAGCCTCTTTTAACTCTTTAAACACTATTTTGTAATCTTGCAAACCATTGACTTGTAAAGATAAAAATCGCAATAACGTTCCTCTGCAATCAGCTGTTAAATCAGTCGCAAACTTATCTAACACAGGCTGTTTAATACCAGACCACGTTGGTGTTTTCACAAAACAAGGATTGCTGCCAATCATCACAAGGCTTTTCACGCGCTCAGGAAAGCGGTTTGCCAAATCCAATGCGACAACGCCTCCTAACGACCAGCCTACTAATGTGCAAGCAGAAGCAGCAGGCAAAACTTTTTCTAAATGAAGACTGATGTTTTCCAAGGTAAACGACGGGATTTTTTCACTGTGCCCATGTCCGGGCAAATCTACGCAAATGACTTGATAATAGTGTGCTAACTGTTTGGCAAAAACGCGCCAAATCCCCGTGTGCATTGCCCAGCCATGAATTAATAGCAGTGGCTCACCAGAGCCATAAGTTTCAGTGTGAATAAACATAATTGAATAAAAAGTCTGGCTTGTATTTTAAAGCCATTAAAGCGGATGGTAACGTTTGATGATGCGATAGTTTTTAGAAGCGTGCATTGTATCGCAGATGGCCAAAATGCGGTTGCAGATATATTCTGCGTATTTGGCAAGGCAGGACGGCTTTATTTTGTCAAAATCAAGCCAAAAAAGTAATGAGAACAAACTTGGCAAAGCGTGCTCTCATTATTTATTGATAGAAAAAGCGTGTAAACAAAAATTAATGAAAAATTGATTCAAAGGAATAACCACCAAACTCTAAAATTTCTTTTAATCTTTTCAGACCATCCATTTGAATTTGTCTAACTCTCTCACGAGTCACCCCTAATTCGCTGGCAACATCTTCTAAAGTACCATTTTCATAACCACATAATCCATAACGACGACAGATAACTTCGCGTTGTTTTTCAGAGAGTTGTTGAATCCAATGGGTTATATTTTCTCTAATACTGTCTTCTTGCAAAGACTCTGGTGCAGATTTTCTTTCATCATCAGAAATAGACTCCAGCATTGATTTATCAAAATCTTCGCTATAAGCCACATCCACTGAAGTCACGCGCTCATTTAACTTAAGAATTTTTTCTACTGTTTTAACTGGCTTATTTACATAGTCAGCAATTTCTTTGGCACTCGGTTCATGATCGAGTTTTTGAGTTAAATAACGCTGAGCTTTCAGATAAACATTCATTTCTTTCACAATATGAATAGGTAATCTAATAGTGCGTGTTTGATTCATAATAGCTCGTTCGATAGTTTGTCTAATCCACCAAGTTGCATAAGTTGAAAAACGGAAGCCGCGATCCGGTTCAAATTTTTCGACAGCACGAATCAAACCTAAATTGCCTTCTTCAACCAAATCTAGCAACGGCAAACCGCGATTAAGATAACGACGGGAAATTTTCACCACCAAGCGCAGATTGCTTTCTATCATTATTTTTCGCGCTTCCGCATCGCCTTTTAGCGCAAGCTTGCCATAAAACTTTTCTTGATCTGCGGTTAATAATTTTGACTTAGCCAATTGGTTTAAATAAATCCGCGTCGCATCAAAACTACTGTCGTCTTGTATTTCTATGCTTGCTAAATCACTCAGCTTAGTTTCATCAACTAAATCACTATCCTCTTCATCCAAAGCTGGTATGTCAAAGGAGCTGTCTTCCGAAAAAACCATAGAAATATCATTTCTTACTGACTCAACTAATTCTTCATTCATTTTTTAACCTCCAACACACCCGAATATGTTTTGATTATTCTTCTTTTTTTGGTAAATACCCAAGTGGATCAACCAAAATGCCATTTCTTCTAATTTCAAATTCTAATGACGGCAGATTACGCCCCACCCGTCCCATTTCTGCAATCACTTGATCTTGTTTGACTTTTTGACCATTCCTGACTAAAGAACGTCTGTTATTAGCGTAAGAACTTAAGAACTGTTGATTGTGCTGAATCACAATAAAACTGCCATGCCCGTAAATTCCAGAACTCACAGCAACAACTTTGCCGGTTGCCGCCGCTTTCACTGCTTGTCCTAGTTTTCCGCCAATCTCAATTCCTCTGCCATCGGTTTGTGCAAAGTTTTTTATGACTTTCCCACGCGCTGGCCAGTGACAGTAGAACTTTAACATGCTTTTGTTATTAATTGAAATTATTGAAGTTTTTTCTGAAAATTCTTCTTTATTTTCGGCTATTTTTGATTGTTTTTGAGTTAAATTTAAATGCCTATCTTTTTGTTTATCCTTGAAAAATTTTAGTTTTTGTCCAGCAAATACTTGGTCGGGTGAGGTGAGGTTATTCCAGGCAGCAAGTTCCTCAACAGAGACCCCAAAACGCAATGCAATCGAGAACAAAGATTCATTTTTTGCCACCACATAACTATCAAGTGGAACATGAGGTTCTGAATCTAACTTATTATTATTATTCTCTAATATTTTCTCGGAAAGCGGCGGTTTTTTCGCTGTTTCAGTTTTGGATTTTGCTATCGGGGGCGTTTTTTGCAAGTCTTTTTTGGGTGTTTCAGCAGGTTTTTCCGGTACAGAAATCGTTTTCTTTTGTGCTATTTTCTTCTCATCAAACAATTTCAAATTTTGTCCGGCACTAACACTGTAAGGGGGGGGAATGTCATTCCATTGCGCCAACTTGATATAGTTATATCCATAACGTGCCGCAATAACGGATAAAGACTCTTTTTCTTTAACAACGTAATATTGATTGTTTTTTTGCGGCTCAACTGCCGCCACTGCAACAGGCAAGCCATCATAGAATTTAGCAGGTGCTGCACTATCGTAAGCTTTAGCGACTAGCGGCAAAAACAGTAAAACCAGCAGAGCTGTTGGCATTTTTTGAAAAAAAATCAGCATGAAAACTATAAAATCATTGAAAGTAAAATCTATTTTTCTAATAAAACCGCTTTGGCGCGGTTGATTTTAGCGGCTAAGTAATCAGAACCGCCACGATCAGGATGTATTTTTTGCATTAATCGACGATGTGCTTGCACAATTTCAGCCTCACTCGCGCCCTGAGCTAATCCCAAGACCTCATAAGCCTCTGCTTTATCCATTGCCGCTTTGCTAAAAGAGGTGTCGTGCTGCTGTTGCGTTTTTTGCCGCTGATTAAATAAGCTCCATAACGGCTCTATTGCTGCAAAATACCTTAAAACTATCGGCAATGCTCTTACCAAAGTCACCAATACAACACCGCAGAGCGCGAAAAGCGCGTTTAATTTTCCTGTTAAAATCAACAACACTAAAACGCCAATCACCAGCCACGCTGCGGATTTTTTTATCTGTTTAGCAAAGTTTTGCAGTCTATTTTTCTGCTTAGGATTTAACAAAAAAACGCCTATCAATATCAGCCCTAAAATTAAATAAATCCGAATCAAGGCAATCTCCCAAATACTAACCAATTACATCGCGCTAATAATACCTTAAAATGCTGGCTTTTTAGCTGATTGCCCAAACTGATGCAAAACATACCCGTGCCTTTATTAGGATTTGCTGCCGCAAGCGGAACTGGCAAAACAACTCTTTTGACCCAGCTTATTCCGCTGTTAAAGCAATACGGTTTGCGCGTCGGATTAATCAAACACAGCCATCATAATTTTGAAATTGATCAGCCGGGTAAAGATAGTTTTCGTTTAAGAGCCGCTGGTGCAAGCCCTGTCATGCTGGTTTCTTCCCACAGAAGCGCGATTATCACTGAATTTGCAGAACCGAAAGAACCGCGCCTTGCCGAGCAAATAAATGCTTTTGCAGCAAATGTCGATTTAATTTTGGTAGAAGGTTTTAAAGCGGAAGCCTTTCCAAAAATGGAATTGCATCGTGCTGAATTAAACAATCCTTTTTTGTACCCAAACGACCCAGACATTATTGCGGTTGCCAGTGATAGCAATCTCGACTTACCGACACGATTAGTGAAGCTCGATTTAAATAATCCGCCACTTATCGCGCAATTTATTCAAAGGGATTTTTTAAGGAGAATGATATGAGCGATGTGTGTAGCTTAACGGCTTCCGGCTTATTAACCGTAGATGCCGCATTAGCGCAAATTAAAGCAAGTTTGTCCGCCTTAAAAAACAGCGAAAAAATCGCTTTGCAAAACGCGCTAGGACGCATTCTTTCTGCCCCTGTGATTGCCGCAATTGATTTACCGTCAGACCGCAACTCGGCAATGGATGGCTATGCGTTTTCAAGTGCAGATATTCAATCTAATCAATCATTTACTTTAACTTTAGCCGGAACGTCTTGGGCGGGAAGACCTTTTACTGGCAAGCTACACGCGGGGGAATGTGTGCGTATTTTTACAGGTGCGGTTGTGCCTGATGCAGCAGACAGCATAATTATGCAGGAACAAGTGAGTGCGGCAGAAAGTGTGATTACGTTTCCGGCAAATTGTCGCCCGTTTCAAAATGTGCGGGAAATCGGTGAGGATGTAAAACAGCACAGCTTATTGTTGGATGCGGCAAAAAAATTACATGCAGCGGATTTAGGCTTGCTCGCAGCCGCAGGTATCAGTGAAATTGCAGTGCATTCTAAAGTGAAAATTGCTATTTTTTCTACCGGCGATGAATTAGTACCCTTAGGTCAAAAACTAGAGCCTGGACAAATTTACGATAGTAATCGCTATATTTTAAATGGCTTATTAAACGATGCTTGTTTTGAAGTGTTTGATATGGGCGTGCTTGCTGATGATAAACGTTTAGTTGAGCAATCATTGGTCATCGCCGCAGAAAACATGGATGTGATTGTGACTACCGGCGGAGCTTCAGTCGGCGATGCAGATTATATTCAGCAGATTTTAACCGAATGTGGCGAAGTGAATTTTTGGAAAATTGCGATGAAACCCGGTAAACCATTGGCATTTGGCAGAATTGGAAAATGTACCTTTTTTGGATTGCCCGGTAATCCGATCGCGGTGATGGCAACTTTTGAAAAAATAGTCAAACCCGCGTTGATGCAATTAAGCGGAGCTGCTATGCAAAAACCATTGCGCCTGAAAGCAGTTTGTGAAAGCAACTTGAAAAAATCAGCGGGACGATTGGAATATCAACGCGGCATTTTCAAGCAAAATGAACAGAATGAGTTTGTCGTTGAATCTGCGGGACAACAAGGCTCTCATATTCTCAGCAGCATGAGCCGTGCTAATTGTTATATTGTGCTAGCGCAAGAATGTAACGGCGTGCGCATAGGGGAAGAAGTTATCGTAGAGCCGTTTGAAGTGTTTCTTTAAACACTTTTAGGAGATAAACCTCATCTAATTTAAGAAACGTAGTTTTTTGTTGAACCGTAGAGACGCAATATTTTGCGTCTCTACACATTTACATAGCATCTAACCATTTTAAAAAACTATGTTTTTCTGAATGGATGAGGTGGTTTGACAAGCTCATCTCGAACGGACTTAGGGATTTTATTATTGACCGAATCAGTAGGCTTTTTTAGGCAATAAAAAAGGCTTGCAGATAAAATCATGCAAGCCTTTGATATTCTTTGAATTTGATGGTGCCCAGGGACAGAATCGAACTGTCGACACGAGGATTTTCAGTCCTCTGCTCTACCGACTGAGCTACCTGGGCACTGTTGCTTAGTTCCTTAAACCAACAGCAAGCATTATACTCTTTTATTATGGATTAAGCTATCTTTTTTTGCATGTTGGCAAAAACTACTTCAAAATTGTCATTCTTTGTCTTTTCAAAAATCTTATGCAAACTCACGATTTTCCTTCAATAAATAACCATTATTTGCTTGAACACGCTTGCTTAATGAATAGCAGCTTTCAAAAATTATTAGGTTATCCATTGCTTGCCGCCGGCACTGACGACATTAGTTTTGCAGAGCATCTGTTTCACGCGCCTTTTGTGTTGCTATCGCACAATACCGCGAGCGACCCGATTTTTAATTACGCCAATGCCAAAGGTTTAGAGCTGTTTGAATTAAACTGGCAAGAATTGCTTAACCTGCCCTCTCGCTTATCTGCCGAACCTGTGAATCAAGCCGAGCGCGATAGGTTATTAGCGCAAGTCACCCGCCAAGGCTTTATTAACAATTATGAAGGCGTAAGAATTTCAAAAAATGGCAAACGCTTTCAAATTCGCAATGCAATTGTTTGGAATTTGACTGATTCGCACGGCGTTTATCAAGGACAAGCGGCGCGTTTTTCCGAGTGGAGTTTTTTATAGTTTTGTAAACTATGCTGATACCATTAACCCACCAATTATCAGGAATAGCTTGTGAGGACTCAATTATGACTAAAATCGTTTTTTTCAATACATCTGCTGCATTATTACTCTTGATTAGCTTGCCAAGTTTTGCAGAAAAAACACCAGCACCGATCGCCGTCAATCCTGTGCAAGAAACCATTTATAAAAACAAAGCCTATCACTTTTGGTTTGCGATTCCTGTCGGCTGGGAAAAACAAAGCGGAAATCCAAGCTCTGATAACAGTTTGTTTATGCAAATTCCTATCAGCAACTCATGCAGTTTTCAATTTAACATTACTCCAATGTCTGCAACATTTTCCGCAGAATTTGCCGCCACTACTTTTTTGGCAAATGCTTACCATGATTTGCGATTAAACAAATTATCCGCAGTCAAACGGCGCGATACTTGGATTAAAGAGAAAGTGAAAGAAAAAGGCAAAGACAAAGAAAGAATTGCAATTTTGACGCGCGGTTGGGAAATCACCGAAAAAAAACAGTCGCAAAAACAACAACGCATCATTTATCAAGTTTATGACCGCGAAAACCGCTATTTCAATTTTGTGGCAACCGCCGCCAGTGAAAAGTTTAATTTTTGCGCCGCTGAATTACACAAAATCATTGATTCTATTTCGTTTATTCCCCAACAAACAACGCGCCTGTAGAAATCACAACTTCGCTAAAAATAATGCAGGAGCGAATTCATTCACCTTGGGCAATTTAAAATCGTTCCTACAAGAATATAAATTCAGCAAAAAAAATTCAAGACGACCAGTCGTCTTAGAAATTTCAGCCGTAGTCTGTTTTCTTACGATGACACTAAGAGTCTTTAAAATAGCAACTGAAACTGGAGTGCAAAACATGTTTTGCACTCCAGCAATATGCTGAATTTTTATAAATACGGACAAACAAGTTTTGTAAAAAATAATTTAATACATCCGTTTTTTATAAACAAGTTGGCGGTTTCGGTAAGCCGGCAATTTTACAAGTGTATTTAAGAGGCCCGTCTGGAAACAATTGATGTAAATAACGGCTATTGCCTTTCTCTACACCGAATTGATGCGCAATCGCTTTGGTAAAAACCCGCGCATTCGGCAAATGTTTAAACGATTGGTAATACTCACGCATAAACAAAATAATCTCCCAATGCGCGGGCGTTAATTCCAAACGATGTAAAGCTGCAATCGCGATAGCAACGTCTTCATTCCAATCATGCAATGAACGTAAAAAACCTTCGTCATTCACCGCGATGTCCACATCATTTACCATTAAAACCATGATTGAACCTTTGGGTGTTGCACGGTTAAATCAACCCAGTCCGCATATTCAATCACCGTCAGATTTGGCATCAGTTCATCAGGGTGAATACCGCGTGTTTCTATATCTTGCTTTAATACAAACACGCGGCAATCTGCCAGTAACTCGCTAATAACTGTTTGATATTTGCTATTTTTAAGTAAACACAGCACGGCATTTTCTAAAAATAAAATGGCATCATTTTTGCCAATCCGTTGCAAAATGGCTGTTTCTAAAGGCGCAGAAAAAATTAAATGTAACATCAGTCTATGTGGCTCAATTTAAGCCCTACAATGCCGACCACAATAAAGCAAATCGACACCAATCTCACCCAATCGGTAGATTCTTTAAATAACACAATCCCAACAACAGCAACCCCCACCGCGCCCATCCCTGTCCACACAGCATAAGCTGTGCCGATGGGTAAAGTTCTAATCGCTAAAGTTAAGAGATAAAAGCTTCCGCAACCTGCAACCATTGTCACCAAACTGGGCAACAATTTGGAAAAGCCTTGGTTATATTTAAGACTTAATGCAAACACAATTTCAACCGTTCCTGCGGCAAATAAAAACAACCACGCCATTAACACAATCTCCGTTTAACACTTAAAAAACCAACCATTATATCGTTATTGCGTGGTGTTACGATTCAAGAAACCGTGTTTAATTGGCACGGGTTGCTTTCCAGCTCCACGTTGTGCCTTTTTTATTAACCGCTGTTCCAGACATTAAAACACCGCTCCACAATCTGCCTGTGTAGGTTGAAAATTTATCGTTAAAATAAAAATTCACATTCACACCATTTTGCTCCCAAGAATCATTATCTTTGGTTTTGTCATTCGGATGAGTAGTGCGCAACACGCCGTTAGGAGTAAACTCAATATCATATTGCCATTGTTCATCCGCATAATGCCATTTAGTGCCCAGTAACTGTGCGGTTTGAGGTACTGCTGCGGCAACATTGGCTTGAGGTGCTGGTGTTTCGGTGCTGGCACAGCCGATAAATGTGAGTGAAGTCGTTGTTAATGCCAATGCCACAAATTTTATCAATTTCATTTTTATTCCCCTGTTCTGTTAAGTTTGATGATGTTTTCAACGAATGTTCTAAAGGTCTATCCTGATAAAAATTATACCTAGATATGCTTATTTTAGCTAAGTATGTCAATTAATGAGGAAAGCACGCATTTTAAGTTTAAAACTATGCAAAACATCCGCAAAATAGCGCGTACTTTCTGTTGTATTGGCTGAAAATTTTTTCGCTATCTGAATGCCTCATGCTTAAATAGAACATTTTTAGCGTTTAAAAATGACAGCAACTCTTGTACAAATGACAGTCTTGTTACTGTTAGGCTCGTTATGGCGTATTTTAAAACCTGCCGGATTAACCGCAGAGCAAACTCGGTTTGTATTAACACAGCTGGTTTATTATTTACTCTTGCCAGCCTTAGTGTTGTCTGCGTTATGGAAAGCAAAAATTGGCAGCCAAGCGTTTGAAATTGCAATAGTTTGCAGCGCGGGAATTTTAATTTCCTCCAGCATTCTTTGGTTGATATTGCGGAGTTTTCGCGTTGTGAATGTACAAACCGGCGCGTTGATTTTAGCGATTTTTCCAAATGTAACTTTTTTAGGTTTACCCGTACTGGAAAAAACTTTTGGTGAATTTGGACGTTCCATCGTCATTCAATTTGATTTATTTGGCTTTGAACCTTGGGTTTTTACGTTAGGAGTTTCACTCGCTCAACATTATGGCGATTCCATCGAAAAAACCGACCCGCTTTGGTTATCGTTATGCAAAACCCCGCCTATTTGGGCGGCGATGATTGCCTTGAGTTTTAATTTTAATCACATTGCCATGCCAGAAGGAGTCAACGCAATTTTATCGACGCTTTCAGCCGCCGTTGTGCCTTTGATGCTATTATCTCTGGGCATGGGATTGCAATGGCAGAGCATCCACTGGCGCAACATCCCGAAAGTGTTGCCAGTGATTGTGATTAAATTAGTGCTAATGCCATTATTTGCTTTGCTTGTGGCATGGCAATTAGGGATGCGTGGCGATTTTTTGACCGCGAGCATTTTAGAAATGGCAATGCCGTCGATGATGTTTGGCATTGTGTTGTGTGATCGCTATCGCTTAGATAGTGGGCTTTATGCAATGACAGTCACGTTAAGTACCTTGCTGAGTTTGCTCACTATTCCGTTGTGGTATCAATATTTGGCAAAAATTTAACGCTTTGTTTTAATTAGTTATATAAATCGTTTACACAACAGCTTGAATAAGCGTTTTTTAGATAATTTACGTTGTTAAACAAAAGTTTTATTGTCCAAAGCTTCCAGAAATCTAAAACCAGGAAGGTTTTATGCCTGAAATATTGTCTGTATTCACAAAAAGAAGATTACTTTTCAATTGGATAGTTAAAAACAAGTTTCTTAACAGTGTACTGAAAACAAATTCGTACTAATATGTATATCTGATTGAACAAACAGCCTCATTTTTACTAAATTAACTTTAACTCTTTAGGAGATTATGATGAAAAAAACAAACTTATTACACAGCTTAAGCTTAGTAATTCTTACTACTTTTGCAGGTTATGCCGCAGCAGAAACAGATCCAGCGGCTGCTCCAGCAGAACAAGCACCAGCAGCTACTCCAGCATCTGAAGCAACGCCAGCAGCTCCTGCGACTGAAGCCACACCTGCGGCTACTGCTCCTGCGGCTACACCTGAAGCTGCAACTGCGCCAACAGCACAACCTACACAAGTAGCAGCTCCTGCTGCACCTGCACCAGAAGCAGCTTCTGCACCTACTCCTGAAAAAGCTGTCAAAAGCAAAAAACACAGCTCGCATAAAAAAAGTAAAAAACAACACGCTGCCGCTCCTGCTGCGCAAAAAAGTGCCGTAGCAGAACAAGAATCGGAAGAAGCAACACGCGGTTTACCAAAAGCTTTCTCAGGTTCAGGCGAATAATGTAATTCCTCTCGCTATTGTCAGGTGGGCAAGCTTTTCTCCCCACCTGATACTCCACTGCCATTAAGTTAAGAAAAAACTATTCTAAATCAAATGAATAAATGTAGGTTGGGTTGGCTTATCAAGCGGTAGTGAGATAAGCGTAACCCAACATTCAGCATAAAATAAACGCACTTTGTTGGGTTACGCTTTTTTGCTAAAGCAAAAAATGCTAACCCAACCTACAAATATATTATTGAAAAATAACGAATAAACTCTTAACTTAATGACAGTGACCTGATGCTCGCGTTGCCAAGCCGCGCGACTTGCAATCCTCAAATACTCTGTCATTCATCTTGTGAAACTCACTGTTTTAAACCCTTATCAACCTGAACAAGCTTTTCCTCCTGTTCACAAAGCCTTACAAGAGCCAGAAGGATTATTAGCTGTGGGCGGTTGTTTATCGCCAACTCGAATTATTAACGCCTACCGCCAGGGTATTTTTCCTTGGTTTAATCCACAAGACCCGATTTTATGGTGGTCGCCTAATCCACGTTTAATTTTATTACCCCATCAAATTTATATTTCTCGCAGTTTAAGCAAAACCATGCGCTCTGATAAATTCACTTTCACAATGGATAAAGCCTTTTTGCAAGTGATTACCGCCTGTTCAAAACCGCGCTCTTACGCGAATGGCACTTGGATTACCAAAGGAATCATCGACGCTTATACGCAATTACATCAACTCGGCATTGCGCATTCTGCTGAAGTTTGGAGTGAAGGGGAATTAGTCGGCGGATTGTACGGCGTTGCCTTAGGGCAAGTTTTTTTTGGCGAATCCATGTTTCACACCAAAACCGATGCTTCTAAAGTTGCGTTTGCACATTTAGTGCGGCATTTAACCGAATGGAATTACAGCGTTATCGACTGCCAAGTTCACACGCCGCATTTAGCCAGTTTAGGTGCAACTGAAATCAGCCGCGCGAGTTTTATTGATTTGTTAAACAAATATTGCGACACTCCGCCACATTCTCATGCGTGGCAACTCTAAATGGCTTCTATCCCTTTATTCATTTCAACACCGCATCCTTGCAATTATTTAAGCGGTGAACAAGCGCAATCGGCTTTTGTAAGCCCGGCCTTTAATGTAACCACCGCAATTTATTCACAATTGATTGCACACGGTTTTCGGCGCAGTGGCGATGAAGTTTACCGACCGCAATGCAGTGCTTGTCAACAATGTGTGCCAGTACGCATTCCCGCTCACGATTTTAAAAGCAACCGCAAACAAAAACGCTGTTGGCAAGCCAATGCAGAAACCACCGCCGTGATGAAACCCGCTGTGTTTGAAACCGCTCATTATGAAATGTATATGCGCTATCAAAAACATCGTCACGCCGACAGCAGCATGGCAAATTCCAGCGTTGATGATTACATTAATTTTCTCAGCAGCTCATGGTGCGAAACGCGCTTTATCGAGTTTTCAATTGCAGGCGAATTAGCAGGGATTGCTGTCGTTGATTTTTTAGGAAACGCGCTATCAGCGGTTTACACTTTTTTTGACCCCAAATTTTCCAGTTTCAGCCTAGGCGTTTATGCGGTGTTGTGGCAAATTGAACACGCAAAAAGTTTAGATTTAGACTTTGTCTACTTAGGTTTTTGGATTAAACATTGCCAAAAAATGTCTTATAAAACCCAATATCAACCGCTGCAAGGTTTAGTGAATCAACACTGGCAAGTTTTATCAACTGCTAAATAATTGTTTTAATTACGCTATTTTCATAATTTATAATAAAAAATGCTACTTCCTGAAAATTACTTTAAAGCCTTAAGCGACGAAACCCGCTTGCGCTGTTTGATGTTGCTTTACAAACAAGAAAAAGAACTTTGCGTGTGTGAACTCACCACCGCTTTAGAGCTATCGCAGCCGAAAATTTCTCGCCATTTAGCCCCGTTGCGCCATAACAATATTCTGCAAGATCAACGTGTTGGACAATGGGTGTATTACAAAATCAATCCCGATTTACCTGCATGGGCATTTGCGGCGTTAGCCGCTGCCGCGCAAGGCACAATGGATAACGAAATCTATCGACAAGATTACGCGCGATTAAAAAGCATCAATAATCCTGCTGAGAAAAACAGCTGCTAAGTTTTTTTCCGCTTGTTATATATGCTTATCCGTATGTTAAGATATAAGCCATTCATTCCTTTTTTTAGAGATTATTCATCATGTTAAAAGTTTTAGTGTTATGCACTGGCAACTCATGCCGCAGTGTATTGGGCGAGGCATTATTCAATCACTTAGGCAAAGGAAAAATCCAAGCTTTTTCTGCCGGCAGTCATCCGCTTGGCAGAATCAACACCAATGCCTTAGCAACCTTGGCAAGACACGGTTTGCCAACGGAAGGTTATCAAAGCCAATCGTGGGATGAATTTGCAAACCACGAAATTGATCTTGCGATAACAGTGTGTGATAACGCGGCGGGCGAAGTGTGCCCTGCGTATTTAAACAGCGCGGTGCGAGCACATTGGGGCTTGCCAGACCCTGCGCATGTTGAAGGCACAGAAGCGGAAATCATCACCGCTTTTGAAGAAACCTACAGTGCTTTGGAATTGCGGATTCGCGATATGTTGGCACTGCCTTTGGAAGATTTAACCGATGCCGAATTAACGGTATTTTTAAATCAAATCGGCAGCAGAAAGGACTAATATGAGCCAGCACAAACGTTTAGGTTTTATTGAACGCTTTTTAACGCTGTGGATTTTTACCGCAATGGCGTGTGGCGTAGGCTTAGGCTATTTTTATCCGCCTTTTAGTCAAACATTAACCGAGTTTCAAGTCGGTACAACGTCTATTCCGATAGCTATCGGTTTGATTTTAATGATGTATCCGCCACTGGCAAAAGTGAAATACGAAAAATTAGGCGAAGTTTTTAAAAATAAAAAAGTGCTAGTGCTATCGCTGATTCAAAACTGGATTATTGGCCCCGTGCTGATGTTTGCGTTAGCGGTTATTTTCCTGAAAGATTATCCCGATTACATGGTCGGCTTAATTATCATCGGCTTGGCGCGGTGCATTGCGATGGTGTTGGTGTGGAATGATTTGGCGGAAGGCGATACTGAATATTGCGCGGGATTGGTGGCGTTTAATTCGATTTTTCAACTGCTGTTTTTTTCGTTTTATGCCTATCTGTTTGTCACGCTGTTACCCGATTGGCTGGGAATTGCGTCAGGATTAAAAGTCGAAGTCAGTTTGTGGCAAGTAGCAGAAAGTGTGTTGATTTACTTAGGAATTCCTTTTTTTGGCGGCATGTTGACGCGCTTTGTGTTGCTCAAGCAAAAAGGTCAGCAATGGTATGAAGAAGTTTTCATTCCTAAAATCAGCCCGATAACTTTAATTGCGTTGCTCTTTACTATTTTGGTGATGTTTTCTTTAAAAGGCGAATACATTGTGCAACTGCCAATGGATGTGGTGCGGTTGGCTGTGCCGTTGTGTATTTATTTTGTATTGATGTTTTTTATCACCTTTTATATGTCCGCCAAAGCAGGTGCGGGTTATAAAGTGAGTGCGACCTTATCTTTTACCGCCGCAGGCAATAATTTTGAATTAGCGATTGCGGTGGCAATTGCAGTGTTTGGAGTAAATTCAGGACAAGCTTTTGCAGCAGTGATTGGCCCTTTAATTGAAGTACCTGTGTTGATTTTGCTAGTGAATGTGGCTTTTTATATTCGCGAGAAATATTTTGTGAATTTGCAATCTGCCGCGTCTTAAAGCTTAGCTAAAAATAACTTACCGATTTTTGATGTTAATGTAGAGGCGAATTCATTCGCCTCTTATATCTTGATTCCGAACTTTAATAAGCTCAGAATCCCCGATTGATCATCGGGAGGATAGCGAGGAAGTCGTTTCGCGCCTTAGGCTTAAAAGCCTGTTT